>OZ246413.1:237152-669327 GCA_965231085.1 uncultured Candidatus Saccharibacteria bacterium | reverse complement strand
TAAAATAGCCCACCTTTCAGGTGAGCAATTTTATTGGCGGAGAGGGAGGGATTTGCCCCACAAGTAATTTGCCTGACGGCAAATTCTTTCGGGCCCGGCTCGCGGTGTTCGCCTTTCGCCTCTGGCTCAAACTCACACAACGCTCCGCCCGTTCAAATCCCGCAAGCCAAGCAGTTGGCTTGCTTCACCATTCCCAACCAATAAAATAGCCCACCTTTCAGGTGAGCAATTTTATTGGCGGAGAGGGAGGGATTTGAACCCTCGCGCGAGCTTTCGCCCGCCTATCGATTTAGCAAACCGACCCCTTCAGCCACTTGGGTACCTCTCCATCTTCGGACCTTGTCCTATGAATTTACTTTCCAAATCTTTTTAAGATCAACTTGAAAAGTAAATTTTACGGACAACCCTCTGGTGGCGGAAGGGGTGGGATTCGAACCCACGAAACTTTCGTTTGCCGGTTTTCAAGACCGGTGCCTTCAACCGCTCGGCCACCCTTCCATGGTGATAAAACAACGGGGTAAGTATAGCAAAAAACTCCTTAGCTCGCTAGCGTTACAAGCGCTTTGCAAAAACCAGAGCATCAACACGCCGAGCGCCACCTTTTCGTAAAACTTTGGCGACTTCCCGTAGTGTAGCCCCAGTTGTAAGCACATCATCAACTATTAATATGTTTCGGCCTGTCACTAGGTGCTTGCGGGGCAGGACATAGGCACCCTTGGTTTGTTTTAGACGAACATCTCGGCTAGAGCCGACTTGGCTAGCCTGCCCAATACGCAGCAGAGGGCTTTTGGATACAAAATTTAACTCTTTAGCTACTTTTTGGGCAAGTAGACTTGCGTGGTCAAAACTACGCTCGCGACTTCGGGTTGTGGCTGTCGGCACGGGAACAATCAAATAGTTCAGTTTTACTAGTTCCGCTGGGCTATTGTAGCCATGTAGGGAATGAGCCATAACTTTTGCCATTTCATTAGCCAGCGGACGAACGTGATGGAACTTGTATTGCTTAATAATTTGCTTAGTGAGTCCAAAATATTCACTGCTTATCCACACGTGCCGTGGGCCACCAAAGCTTCTACATGAAACGCAAGTTCTGGCGTTTGGGCTCAAGGCATTGCATCGCCAACATCGTTCACCAAAGGCCAGTATTTCAGAGGTAGCGCAGGCCTGACACAGGGCGGGACCCTCCAGGGCACAGCCAACACAGCTGGCTGGTGAAATTGTGCTAATTAGAGCTTCAAAAATGGTCATGTTGTAATTGTTCTGTTGTAAATCTTCTGCCCAACGGGTTGCGCATCATCTTATTACTCAGCTATACTAGCTTCAACACAAAGATGCAAATCCAAAAATCTGATTTTTAACGTTTGGAGGGTAAAAAATTATGGCTCGAGGCAGCCAACAGGACGACTTACTTATGGGTGATGACATTACTGCCGCTTTTTTGAGCGAAGACGAAGTTGCAGCAGAAAACGTCGCACCGCAAGCCGCTAGCGAAGATCAATGGGATGAAGATGAACCCGTTGCTGGTCAGCTAGCCGTAGATGTTTACGAAACTAAAGAGCGACTTTACGTTAAAGGCCGCGTAGCCGGAGTTAACAAAAGCGAATTGGATGTCAGCATTTCTGACAATACCTTAACCATTAAGGGCACACTAAGTGCCGGCAATGAGGATGGGGTAGAGAATTACTTCCTGCAAGAGTGTTACTGGGGCGAATTTAGCCGCAGTATCGTACTGCCCGTACCGGTTAAGGAAGACGAGATTGAAGCCTTACTAAAAGACGGCGTACTAACAATTAGCTTTGCCAAGCTAAAGCAAGATACGGTCAAGAAAATCCAGGTTCTGTAACATTGGCTCGTTTGCATAAAATAACCCGGCTGACCGCCGGGTTATTTTTATAATTTCTAGTATGCCTTAGCCGTTGGCAATTTTGCGCAGAGTAAAGCCCACTATGATTTGAGCCAAGGCTACGATCACGAGACCTATGATTGCATAGAGTAGAGTATTTTTAGCACTAGTAACACTTGCATCATTACCGCCACTGGTTATATAGCGTAGCCCGCCAACAATAATCATAATTACAGCTATGATACCTACCACAGCCGAAAAGAGATTAATCACTTTGTGTACGAAGTCGTTAATTTTCTTATTTGGGTCGGTAGTACTGCAGGCGTTACTGCTGATATTGCCAGTCAGTTCGAGGTTGGCGCCCGTGCATAGTCCATTTTGAATATCAGCCTTCTGAGCATTAACCGGTGCAGCAAATAGAACCACTGCAAAAACAATCGGTAGTACGGCAGACAATATTAATCTGGACACTTTAAGCATGATCTAATTATATACTGCCTGTGACCAATAGTGCTCTAGATAGTTGTGCTCTTTTTGAGTACGAACTGGACGATGACCTGGGCGAGAGCAACCACTACCAGACCAATCACGGCGTAGAGAATTGTGTTTTTGGCAGATTTGACGCCTTCTTCTTTGCCACCACTGGTGATGTACTTAAAGCCAGCGATAACAATCATGATTACGGCTGCAAGGCCGACAACCACAGAGAAAATGTTAAGTATCTTTGAAATTAGGTTATCGACTGTGCTTTGCTGATCGGCAGCCGTACAGCTGTTGCTGCTAACACTATCTGATACTTTAAGTGTGCTCGCCCCCTGGCAAACACCGCCAGTAACTTGGCCCGTAACTTCGGCAGAAACGGCCGAGGGTAAAGCAACTGGGGCAAGAGCGGTCAGGGCTAAGGTTAGTGATAGAACAAGAGTTTTGATTTTATGTAGCATTTTACTTTTTATCCTTATTAATACTTCTAGATTATATACCGTTTATGTTTTCGTCAAGCGACTAACAGCGTGTGGGCTCATTGGCTACCAGCGCCCTGGCCATTAAGATTGGATGGAATATTAGTGACATTGGTAGATTTTGTTGGATCGGCGGTGACTTTCTTTAGCACGAACTGAACAATAACCTGAGCAAGCACAACTACAATTAGCCCAACTAAGGCATAGATGAGGCTTTTTTTAGCAGACTTAACCTTCTCTTCATTGCCACCGCTAGTAATATATTTAAAACCAGCCAGCGAAACCATGACTACGGCCACCACTCCAACAGCTACAGACAATAGGTTTAGCCCGGTTGAAATAGTGGAGTCGATACTCTTTGATGCGGTGGATGAGTCTGGATTTGTTTGGCCACTGCCACTGTCGGCTCCACACTGCAGAGCATTTTTAGTGCTGGCGTTACAATCAACTGCATGAGCAGCTGCTGGCACTAATAAGCTAGGGGTTAGAGCAATTGTTAGGGCGATGATAGTATTATGGATTTTTTTAAGCATTTTTAAACTCCTACTTAACAAATTTTTGAATTATGAAAGTAACAATCGTCCAGGCCAGGGCAATAATAACCAAACCAATGAGGGATGCCATTATGCGGCCCCGAGCTTTTTTAACCTTGTTGGGGTTATCGCCGCCGCCTTGAGCGCCACCGGCAGTAATTAGGGTAAACCCACTAACAATTATCATAACTACGCCTATTACTCCGGAGATTACCGCTATAAGATTTGTGGCTTTTTGAATCACCCCATTAGACCCAGCTATTGGGTTAGAGTTGCCATTGGTTGCCTGTTCTTGATTTTGCTTACATATGGCCGAGGTCTGGGGGTTGCTAGTATTGCTAGTTCCGCCTGTGCAAGCCCCTTGTAAGGGGTCGAAGGCAGCGTAGCCCCTAGAGCCAGCAACACCTACCAGCATCCCAAGGCTTACAATCATGATTAACAATGCTCTTTTTATCATGCCAACCTACTCACTATAAGAGTAACAATTGAGTAAGCAAGGCTGGCAACTATCAAACCAACGGCAATGTGAATTATCGACCGTCTAGCTTCTGCTGCCTTTGTGGCATCGCCGCCAGACAATATATAGCGCAGCCCAGCAATAACTATTAACAGAACGGCCACCGCACCAATTATCACGAAAAGCGTAGTAAAAGCTTTGCTGAAAGCAGCATGATTAGGTGTTGCTGTTGGCAAGTTGGGAGTTTCTTGAGTATTAAGAATCTTTAGTGAGGTTTGAGCAGCCATGTCTAATAATTTCATCCGAATCTCCTACCTATAAACGATACAAAAGCCGTGGCCACAAAGACAATCGCCAGGCCAATTAAGGCATTCTGGATACGTTTACGAGCCAGAGTGCCTTTTTCTTGATTGCCCAGAGAGATGATGTACTGAATGCCAGCAACGATGATCGATATAACTGCCACAAAGCCAGCTACTCTAAGCAGCATATCCACTATGGCTAAGCCTATAGCAAAAATATCGTTAGGGAAGGAGAATACCGGGGCGCATTGCCCCAAAACATCCGGCTGAATCTTTAGATACTTGTACCAAACAGGTACGATGCCGAATAGGTCTTTGGCTGGTGTGCAAGTTATTGCCGTATAGACATGAGGCAAAAAATTAGTCAGGCTTGAAGCAATAAACTCCATTTAGAATATCCCTCCCGGGATTAGCCACTCTAGAAAACCAGTAATAAATAAGAAGACGAGAAAGGCGACGACAGCATTGGCAAGTCGTTTTCGAGCGGCACTCACAGCCTCGGGCTTTCCACCAGCCAAGCTATACTGGATACCGCCAAAAATTATAACTCCAACAATAACTACTCCAACTAAGCCGGCTAAAATATTGATGAATATGTTTAGATCCTTGACTATTGGATTGCCGTTAACGCAATCAGCTATGGCTGAATTCTGTTTAGCTTGGTCTGCGGCTAATAGCGCAGCGTTGTTCTCATATTTTTTGTCGTTTGGGTTAACCGCTTGTAGCTCGGTTTTTACACAGGCCTCACAGGCATTCTTCTGATCGTTTGATAAGGCTGCCCCAAGGGATGCGCCATTAGGATCCGAGGCTGCCTTTTGGAGCTCCGGGTGGCAAACTAAGTTTGGGTCTGGCGATGTTGCTGCATAGGTTATAGAGGGTGTTTGATATATTGCAAAAACACTCAGGGCTACCAATAATACCGGGGTTAGTTTTTTTATTTTTTTTAGCATTAAATGCCTACCTAGCTATAAGCTTAACATCTATTAAATTTTTATCAATAAAACTTAAGCGTGATTAATCTGTTAATAACCATAACGGCTATGGTATAGTCGAGCTAGAAGATTTGAGCATGAAAACATACAAAAAAACTACAATTGGGATTGGGCTTTTTTTAGTTTTCATCAGTTTATTTTTTAGCTTTTCTGTAGGTAAAGTTTTGGCTGACTCGATCGGCAAGGGCATAGCTGCTTCCCAAATCACCAATGTGTCTAGCTACAAACTGGTTAGCAAAGATCAAGTTGACGCCACCTATCCAGGTGTTGGCACTATCTCATTCAAGAACCAAGGAAGTGGCATATATAAACCGCCTTCAGGAACTTTCTGTGTGCCTGATGGATACCCAGGGACACTCCAGCTAACTCTTAGCGATGGTACAAAAATTAATAGGGGCATCGGTAGCGCTAACTCCGAAAATACCAACCTCATTCAAGTTGTAGCCTCGAGCACCGACAGCAAGACTGGGGTATACACAGTAGTTGGCTATGTTGCTGCCTACGCCGGCGGCACAACAGTTAGTAATTGCTCCCGAACAATATCCGGCACGGCTCTGACCCTATCGTATACACCAGGGACCACACCGACAGGCAACGGCAGCTCCTCGAGCGACCAAACATTGGCCAATGTAACTAAAGATAGTTTTGCATTTGCTAAAAACGATGGTTCCGTTATTCAGTTCACCTTAAACGGTAAGGTCATCAATTTTCAAGATACTAGTCCAGAAGATGGCAAACGAGAATTTACACCTGTTAATAGCTCCGACTTTTGTGGTGGTGGAGCTTCAATAAAATTTGATGACAACAAGCAGGCTGCCAACCCACTACCCATAACAGCTACCATACCTTATTACGACACAACGGCTTCTGGCAATGGTGCCTGTAGGAGTGGTAATGATTCTAAGGTTTTTAAGTTTGATATAGATAATACTGGAGCGGTTGCTACCGAGGTCCTAGCGTGGTCAGGCTCAACTATAAAATCGATATCCACCAAGTCTGGATTGAGTGGTTTAAACCAACAAACAGGGGACGCTACTGGCACCATTTACGCTCAAGATGCTAGCGGCGCTTGCGGCGGTAATTATGTGGTTATTTTAAATGAAGCTAATGGCAACGCCGGCACACTGTACACGCTAGCGGCCATTGGCAATGGCGATCCGACAACCGCTATTGGTAAAGCCTATCCGCGGTGTCAGGTTATTTACCCCACAAACTACACACGCTCCGTGATACTCAGTGGCACATACAGTAAAACAGGGGGAGGCGGTGACACGTCAATTACTGGCTGCGTAACAAATTCCGGGCTTGATTGGATAATATGCCCAGTAGTCAAAGGGATAGGTGATGCGGCAGGTGTAATTAATGACTGGGTTTCTTCGTCTTTGAACTTCAGTATCCATGAAAACCTGCCAGATAACGGCTCCGTCGAGAAAGCCTGGGCAATTATAAAAAATTTGGTTTCTGTAATTTTAGTAATAGTTATGCTTCTAATGGTTCTGGGGCAAGCCATTGGTGGCGGCCCCCTTGACGCCTACACTATCAAAAAGCTGCTACCACGACTTGTGGTTTCGGTGATACTAATCCAAATATCTTGGCAAATGTGTGTGTATTTAATACAGATCGCCAACGACTTCGGACAGGGAATAGGGCAGTTAATAGCCGCTCCTTTTGGCGGGATGAGTCAACTAGAGCTCCCGGCCTTACTTAACCGCTTAAGTGCTTATTGGGCAGGGGCGGTAGGTGGTACAGCATCCATAACTGCTCTGCTGCTCGGGCCCACACTTGTCTTTCTGTACTGGCCAACGCTGCTAATAATGGCCTTTTCTATCATTGTTAGCATCTTGCTCGCTATGGGCACATTGCTATTTAGAAACGCTCTAATAATCATTTTGGTAATACTTTCGCCGCTAGCCTTTCTAGCTTGGGTACTACCTGGAACTGACAGCTATTGGAAAAAATGGAAAGAAAACTTTACCAAAACTCTGCTGCTATTTCCGATGGTTATGGCTATGATCTATGGTGGTAGAATCTTTGCCTGGGTAGCTGGTGGGCTGGGCCACGCCGGGCCACTAGACTTAATTGCCGTTATGGCTGGGTTCTTTGGGCCTTACTTCTTCCTACCAAAAACTTTCAAATGGGGCGGTTCGATTATGGCTTCTGCTAATAACGCTATCGCCAATAGCAAAGGGCTCAATAAATTTAAAGAGGGTGGTCGCAAGGTTCTCGAAGAAAACCGCGACCGATGGAAGGGCAAGAATTCAGCCTACGACCCATTTGACCCAACGGCTAGTTATGGTAACCGACAGTTTAGTATTAAGGGCAAAAAATTCAGCGTGCCTATGGTTGGTGGCCGAGTTTTGCCTCGTCTGGCATCAGGCAGTCTGATGCCGACAGCCCGTGGCCGAGCCCTAACGGTTAAAAAATATAAGGAGTGGAAAGAAGAACGCGATGCCGAACAGCGGGCCTATGTTGATAGGCAGTTTGAAGTTGCCGAAAAAGAGGGCTTTGATACCGACGTTTGGGGTTACGACGATAATGCAAACAACGGTCAAGGCGGATGGGTTATGAAGCATTATTCTAAGGGTCAAAAAGGAGTCGGCGCCGGAAAACGAGCTATCTGGAAAGCCATTCTTTATGGCACTGACCGCGAGCGTAAAGTTGCTATGGAAAAATGGATGGACACCAGCTCCTGGATTGAGACTGAAAACACCGGAGAAGCACTGGACCCAGACAACCCTAACAACCCTAATCGCGATTATCACCGCAGATTACGTGATTACATCTTAAAAGAATATGCTGAAGATGAAATCCCAAGAACTGTTGACGGTAAAATACTGGTCAGACCCCACATGATAGCCGAATTTGAAGGTATTCAGGACACTAATGCCGAATACTGGGGCAAGGTAACAAAAGCTCGACCGGATCTAAACCCACCTCTACTCCAGTCCCGCTATAATGATAAAAACCTAACCGAACTAGGCATAGGGGTATCTGGCAACGTAGAAGAAGATAGACGAGTTCGCGAAAGATATAAAGGCAAACGCTTGAGCGATAGACACCGTCTTATGTTGTCAATCGATGACTCTTACATCGATGCTAACAATATTGGTGATGTTGCCCAGGGCTACTACCAGGCAATTGCTCGGGCTAAGGACCCGGTAGTACGCGAGAAGTTTGCGAAACTACTACAGTCAATCGCGGCTAGCGGTCCTCAAGGAATTCCTACGCTACAGAAAATGTCAGGTCCAGCCGGCAGCAGTATAGCCGTCGATCTTGAAAGCGCGCTCGACGGTACCGGAGTTTCAATTCCATCCCTGATTGAAGCTGCAAAACAAGGCACCGCCCCTCCACCTGTCCATAGGCCAGCAGCACAACCAGGAGACTTTGGTTACGGCGGTGGGCAAAATGGTGGTGGGGGAAATACTAATCAGAACAACAATACTAACGCTGGCGGTGGCGGTGGAACACCTAGGCCGCGCAATGACATACCGCCAAATGAAACGCCATATTTGCACTCACCTCAAGGTGGAACAGCTCAGAATATAACATCCCCGGAGATGCACATCGATAGACGAAGTCTAGAAGACATCGAAGAAGCTACCCGAATGGGAGCTGCTCGTGGCTCCGAACAGGGTACGAGAAGAGCTCTTAACCGAGCTGGCGTACGGCCTGGCGCCGGAATTGATAGGGATACAGTCGAAGGTGGTCCAGCCCGCGATGATCTTCTGTCCCAGGGTCCAGGAAACCAACCCCCAGAATCTCCACAGGAACCACCACAACCACCACCTCAAACTCCTTAAAACAACTTGCTAATAGCGCTTATGTATCAGATACTTTAAAGTATGGCAGTTTATAAGGTAATTCAGGACATCGAGGCTGAGGACAAGCTCCTTGGCCCCCTAACCTTAAAGGGTTTTGTATACGCTGGGGTTTCGGCGATATTACTATTTATTTGTATCCGGCTGGCCATAAGTTCGATTCCGTCAATAATAAAAATTGTGATCATATGTTTGGCCACGCCGCCAATGGTTTTGTTTGGGGTTTTGGCCTCACCTCTCGGCAGGGAGCAACCCACAGAGGTCTGGTTATTATCAAGAGTGAAGTTTTTATTAAAGAACCGAGAGCGCAAATGGGACCAGAGCGGTACTAAGGAACTGGTTGCGATAACTGTGCCAAAAAAAACTAGTCAAATATTCACCAAAAATATCAGCCAAACTGAAGTATCTAGCCGGCTGCAGGCTCTTGCCAGTACACTAGACAGCCGAGGCTGGGCCATAAGAAATGCGGCTCTAAATGTTGCCCCCCAGGTTGCGTTTCAGACGACCGAAGCGAGCGAAGATAGGTTGGCTACAGGCACAACCCTGGCTAAAGATATACCGGAAGTTGATATCAAGCCAGAGGACGATATCTTAGATGAGCAGAATAATGAAAAGGCTCAAAAGGTGCAATTTATGATGGTTGAGGCCGAGGAAAGACGCAAACAACAAATTGCTGACCAGCTTGAAGCGGCCCGGCAAGAGGCACAACGTGCTAAAACCGCTACTCCTAAAGCTCAAACACAGGTGGCAGCTGACAACACAAAGCTAGCTGAGGAAAAGCTTTTGCGCCAAATCCATGAACAGCAACGAGAACTCACGCTACATCCTCCGAAGATAATCAAGGGCGCTACTCGTGAGGTCGTAATGACACCTACAAGCGGGGCTGTTAAAATGGAGTTAGCGAATTATGGTAATGATCTTAGCGTGGCGACTATCGCGCGCCTGGCTAACAGTGGGCTGGGTAATGGAGCAACGGTTGGGCCGCTTTAATATTTAAATGCTTAAAAGGGTGGATTAATGAACGACGGGCAAACGCCAAACACAGATACTACAGCTCAGGGCATGAATGTGCCTGGCCAGGTATTATCCCCCGGGGGCCCTGTGAGTGCTCCAATAGTCAACGGCCAAGTTATCCAGCCTAACGTCCAGCCGGCTCAGACCAACCCCAATAGCACCCAAAACGCCTTACTCATCAGCGAAATCAGAGATGGCATAGTAATCATGAACGACGGGACTTTTAGAGCCGTCATTATGTGCCGGTCGATAAACTTTGACTTAATGAGCCCTGAAGAAAGGGAAGCCGTTGAGTATAGCTACCAGGGTTTTCTGAACTCTTTATATTTCCCAATCCAGATCTTTGTACGCAGTCAAAAAATAGATTTACGGCCGTATCTCGAAAAGTTAGCCAAAATTAGAAGCCAGCAAGAAAATATGTTGCTGGGGCTTTTGGTTGAGGACTATGTTGGCTTTTTATCCGAGATATCCCAAGAAACAAACATTATGGACAAGAAATTTTATGTAGTAATCCAATACCCTGAGCCAGACCAAAAGCTAAAAAGCGCCTTAAAACAAGGGACTGGGTTTTTTAGCGGAGTGGGAGAACTTATTAAACCTCAAAGAGAAAATAAGGTCGTAATTGACGAAGCCCAGCTTGAAAAGGCTAAAACCGAACTGCGCAACAGGGTCCAAGCTGCGATGCAAGGGTTGCTGGAGTGTGGGGTACAAAGCGTCCCGCTGGATACCCAGGAGCTTATCGAACTTTACTATGATGCCTATAACCCCGATACGGCTACTCGACAGCAATTAAAGAATTTTAACGACCTAACTGCTCCAGTCATTACCAAGGGGCAAGGCGAACCACCCAAACCGAATATGCAAGGAGCTGCCCAATGAAATTATTTGGTAAAAAGGATAAATTACCACAAGACCCAGCTTTGGCTGCTGCCGTACAAGAGCAGGCTGCCGTTGCCAGTGCCTTTAACAAAGGCGTAACTGCGCTGCGGGATTTTATTGCCCCAAGTTCACTAATTTTTAGCACCACCAACTTCCAACTCGGCACTCGCTACGCTCGAACCTACTATGTCTACGGGTATCCTCGCGAGTTATATACAGGGTGGATTTCCAGCATGGTGAACTTGGACGAGGTGATTGACCTGTCGATGATCGTACAACCAGTTGATAGTCAAATAGTACTAAACAACCTACGCCGAAAAGTTTCACAACTTGAGGCCGGTATTCAAATTGATTCAGAGCAGGGTAAAGTCCGAGACCCAGGTAAGCAAGCAGCCGTCCAGGACGCTGAAGAGATGCGCGATAAACTTCAAGTCGGGGAAGAACGCTTCTTCCGGTTTGGGCTGTATTTTACTATTTACGCCGGCTCCATGGAGGAGCTTGAGTTTGTATCGCATAAAGTTGAGAGTCTGCTGGGCCAACAGCTTATATACTCTAAGCCGGCCAGCGCTCAACAAGAACAGGGCCTAAACAGTACCATCCCTCAATTTAGCGATCAATTACAGATTTACCGCAACATGAATACCGGTGCTATATCAACAACCTTTCCATTTACCAGCTCTGATTTAACCCAAGATAATGGCATCCTATACGGCGTTAATATGAATAACTCCGGACTGGTTATTTTTGACCGATTTAGCCTGGAAAACGGTAACAGCGTAGTATTCGCAAAATCCGGTGCCGGTAAAAGCTTTGCTGTGAAACTCGAAGCCCTGCGCAGTATGATGTTCGGTACCGAGATATTTATTGTCGATCCGGAAAATGAATACCAAAAACTTAGTGACGCTGTAGGTGGAGCTTATGTACGGTTAAGTCTTAACAGTGCTACCCGGATTAACCCTTTTGATCTACCCAAAGTTGTTGATTCTGAAGAAAGCGACAACGCGCTTAGATCAAACCTAATAACTTTGCATGGGCTGCTACGTCTGATGCTCGGCGGAGCCCAGGTCCAAATTCTGCAAGGATCGTCGTCTACCATACCAGCTCTAACACCAGCCGAGGAAGCCGACTTAGACGCGGCCCTAATAGAAACTTATGCCAAAGTCGGAATTACAAACGACCCCCTCACGCATGGTTCTACGCCACCAACTATTAATGATCTTTACGATACTTTGCTGCACATGGGCGGCTCAGGCCCACAATTAGCACAAAGACTTAGAAAATACACTAGTGGTACTTTTGCTGGCATATTCAGCCAGCAAAGTAATGTTAACGTTGATAATCCTATGGTTGTCTTTAATATTCGTGACCTCGAAGATGAGTTAAGGCCGGTCGCCATGTACATTGTGCTTAATTACATATGGAACAAAACTAAGGCCGACAGAAAAAGAAGAATACTCATCGTGGATGAGGCCTGGCAGTTAATGCGCTACGAAGATAGTGCTAACTTTTTATTTAGCTTGGCTAAACGAGCCCGAAAGTACAATCTTGGTATTACAACTGTCACCCAAGACGTTGAGGATTTTATGGCATCGCGGATGGGTCGAGCTATTGTAGCCAACGCTAGCATGCAGTTTTTGATGAAACAGTCGCCGACCGCAGTCGATGTTTTGGCTGATGTATTTAAGCTAACTAGTGAGGAAAAGAAGCGTCTTAGCCAGTTCCCGATTGGCCAGGGCTTGTTTTTTGCCGGGCAAAACCATGTTCATATTCAGGTAATCGCCAGCCAGACTGAAACTGACCTTATATCAACTACACCGAGCGTGGTTGAAGAAACTCAAGCTGCAGCTCCAGACCAAGTTCAACCCAGTTCACAGGGGGCGCCCCTAAACCCTGCAGACTTGCAAAGCAAAGCGTAAAATATAACCAATGGCTAAAGCTACTTTAGAGCCGCAACAGGAAGATACAGACTGGTACAAAGGGGAGCCCTTGCCGCCTAGCGACGAAGGTATGGGTTTCAATACAGGCATAGGCAAAGACGAAGAGCGGGCCATAGACCAGCGCGCTTCAACTCCTTTATCAGAAAAAGCCAATCAGGATAGCCAGGGGGTTTACGAGAGCTCTGGTAATGAGCCCTCGACTATTACCGGCAAACGTGTAGCCGACAAAAAAAATGCTGGTAAAAAGCCCGCTACCGATGACGAATTAGCAAAGGCTGAAAAGAACGGAGCCGGGCAGACACAAGCAGACTTAGCCAGTCAAGCTGAACAGGAAAAATTGGGAGGTGGGGCAGATTCCAACTCCTTATATAAACAGGTTGAGACGCCTAGGCCTTGGTTTCGCTTTAGGCGCCCGGGGCGACGGGCAACCATTGGTGGCGGCATAGCTGGGGGTATTGTTGGACTGGTCATGCTATTAACACTTTCCTCTGGGCCATTGCAGTTTATCCATATCTCTCAGCTTTTGCGGCAGTTTCATTATTCAAGTCTTGAGAATGAGCAAGATAACCGATTAATGCATAGCCTGCGCTACGCCAGAAACTACACAAAAGGCACTGTGGAACGAACCAGGATGGGCTTAGTTGGTAATAAATTGGCTGATGTTTTTGAGAATAAATTGGCCGAAAAAGGACTTGTCGCAAGCTATTCACGAAATTTTGGTTTGGCTGAAGGTTATGTGCTTGATAGGGCTTCACCAAAATCGCCGTATTACAAGATGAGTAAGGACGAAGCCATTGCCGCGGCTAAGAAAAATCTTGGTGAATCAAATCTAGTATTTGGTGAGGACACCAGTGGCCGACCAATGGTCACAATCCCCGAGGGGTACGCAAACGCATATAAATCAAATTACGCTCTATTCAAAGCTATTGGCCTTGATGCCAAAGCCTCGGCTGTTGGTACCGGACTAATGACAAAGCGGGCTGGAATAAGCTGGCACCCGACTGATAAATGGACTGCTAATGTTCAGTCCAAAATAGAGAAGGCCGCTACTAACTCTGCTAGAAAAAAGATCACTGATACGGAAACCGCTGCAAAAGAAGATGCCTATGTAACCAGAGGTTTCACCACCGAAAAAATCACCGCAACTGGGGCAAGTAAGGACCCAAAAACCACAACCCCGCAAGAGCAAGCCGCTATTAATGATGCCGTTACCCAGACCAATGAACTAAGCACGACCGCTGAGAAAACTGGCCTAGCGTTAAAAAAGGGTTCTACTACAGCAATATCCGACCTCAAAACAGGCATTAAGTCGGGGGTAACAAAAGGTACATTTTTAATTGCCCTTGTCTGCTCACTAAAGACAATTGATAACCATGCGCCTGCTTTAAAGCAAACAGGGGTGTACCTGCCACTAATGAGAATGGGGGGATTATCTTTATCCCAGGGGGGCAACTTCCAAAATGGTTTTAATGTGAACTTAGACCAGATGAATTACTATGCCTCTCAACTTAAAGACTCTTCAGGTAAAACCTGGTATTCCGCTGCCAGCATCCAAGGTGAGCTTGGTAATGCCGATGCAACCAACGCTAACAAGTATGTACAGCCCGATGACACCCTCAAAAGTCTAAACGATGTGTACACACCATTTCATTTCCTGAATACTGGCACCACTGGATCGATTACCGGTGCTGCGTGTGGTCTACCAGGCCAGGTAATAGGTTTCGCCGTAACAATCTTTACCGCTGGTACTTCAGTAGTAGCCCAATTAGCAACTGCTCCGATACAAGGCTATCTAATCGGTCAGGGTGAAGACGTGACTGGCAGATGGTTGGCTGGTAACCCAATTAGCCCCAACGATGAAGCCCTCAACGGGCCCCAGCGCGGTAACTACATTAACTACGGGGCTTTGCTTGCCAGCAACGACCAAGCTCTTTCGCTTGGTGGCGTCAAGTTAACCGACCAGCAAGCTGTAGCCCTAAGGGCTATAGATCAAACAAATCAAGCTGACCAATTTAATTCTCAGAGTATCGCCTATAAACTTTTAAATACCCACGATAGCCACAGTGCTGTGTCTAAACTAATTGATCAATCATCAAATAGTTTTTCTAGTAACCTGGCTCGGCTTGGCTCAGCCATTATCGATATACCCAAGGCTTTTGGTTCGCTCACTAAAATTTTCTCCAAGCCGGCAGCAGCAGCTAGTAGCGGCTATAACTATGGTATCCAAAAGGTAGGCTTTTCAGAAACAGACATGAACAACCCGGACTTTGCAAATCCGTATGCTAATGCTGAGGCGGTTGTCAACCTACTAGAATCCAAAGATGGTAATAAATATATAGCTAAGGCCCAAAGATGTTTTGGAGCTAAGATTTATAAGGACGCGTCTGGAGTCTGGGGAGTCACAAGCGACGCCAACTCATCCCCCAACCAAGCAACCCTAAAAGATGATTGTGCTTCTGATCCAGACTCTAATTGGCTAAAGGTCCGGTTCTTTATAATGGATACTATCACCATCGATGGGGCTGGCTGCTACGAAAACGTTGATGGTAGCGCTTCTGCTTGTGCCGACCTTGGTTTTGACCAGCCTTCCGACACGACGGCTACCACGGCCCAAGTCTCGGCTCCTGCCAGCTCAACCTCAACCACCCCCGCTGCCAATTCTCAAGCTAACGCTAGTGTGGTTGGCAGCTTTACTCCGGTTTGCAGCAACTATATGACCGTCCCGACTGTAACCAGTTATGGCTGGCCCATCACGCCTTTTGATCAGCAGCACGCCGTAAGAGCCAACCTTAATGACCCACGTTTTTCGGGAAGTAAGGACATAGACACCGCCGATTCACAGGCCTTCCATTTCGGAATCGATATTTCGGCGGATGATGGGACCCCTGTGTACGCCATTGAGCCTGGCGAGGTACATGTCAGCGGTGGCCAATCTATTTCCATCGTGTCCGCCGATAAAATGTTGGACTACTGGCACATTGATTATACTGGTATAGTTTCAAACGGTGACAAAGTGAAGCAGCACCAGTTAATAGGCCATGTCGCGACTAGCTGGGGCCATGTGCATTTAGCAGAAAGTCATCGGGGGCCAGATGGTAAGGTTTACTACGTTAATCCACTACGAGCCGGGGCCTTGACGCCCTACAAAGACAACACCGCTCCTGCCGTAAGCTCTCTAAGTATCATTAAAGCTGACGGCACTCTTGATGGCACAACCAACATTACCAATACCGTCGATCTTGTAGTCAATGCATATGACACTCCACCTATTAAACCGCCCAAACCTTGGGATAACGCAATTTTGTCACCAGCCACAATCAGTTGGAGCGTTAGCGATGCACAAGGTAATACCGTAATGGATACAAAAATGGCGGAAGACTTTGGCAAAGTAATGTGTAGTGCCGACATATTAGACCAAATTTATGCAACCGGCACAATTCAGAACTCAACAACCGCGGCGGGCAACTACAATTATTATCTGATTAAAAACTGGGATACTACCAAGATGCCAAACGGAGTATATTCTGTTTCTGTAACGGCCACCGATACCGGCGGCAATAAAACAACAAAGATATTTAGCGTGAAGGTTAATAACTAAATATGTTTAAATCAACTACTTTTAATAAAGTTTTTTTGCTTATCAGTTTATCGGTTATGCTGTTTTGCATACCTTCGCAGACCTATGCTTTATCACCCGAGCAACGTGATTCTTTCGCCCAGGGAGTATATTTTTACCGAGTAGACACCAATAATGTTAGCGCCGGGCTGGCAGCGGCCCTCGGTAACAGCTGCTACAGCCTAAAAACTCCTCCTATCAACGATGCTGGCGGCCTAGCTGATGCAATTAACAAGTTCATTGTCGATGGCGGGGGCGGAAGCTCGCCGTTTGCCGGCCTAGGCCCACAGATAGTTGAGAGCTCTATAAGATACGGTGTTAACCCGATGCTTGTTGCGAGTATTGCTAGAAAAGAATCTGGCTTTGGCACAACCGGAACAGTAACCATAAAAGCCAACAACGCTTTTGGGCGCCAAGCATCAGAATCCCAGCCCCATCTCGATTCGACCAGTAATGGCAAGATTACTCATTGGTATAAATGGGATTCCTTTGCAGCCAGTGTTGATATTAACGACGCCTACAGCGAACCCCAATATTTACTTGACGTATATATCTCTCAGGGATTGACCACAATTGATGCAGCCATAAACAAATATGCCCCTAAGGGAGAAAACGATACCGCCACTTATATCACTCAACTAAAGGCTTGGTTTGGCGATATTATATCCGATGCTGGTCCGGCACTTTCTTGTGGCTTCACTGGCTACTCGTTAATTGATAATTTTGTACTATTTAGCCAATTCGACGATAGGTGGAAAGACGCCCCATATGGTCCAACCAGCCTTGGCGATATAAGCCAGTCTGGTTGCGGCCCTACCTCGATGGCTATGGTGGTTACCAACCTTACGGGCCAAACTGTAACTCCTGATACTATAGCCGCAAATTTTGGCTCTCACCATGTGCCCGGTGGTCCTGATGGCACGGGCCAGGGAAGCGACTGGGGCTTGTTCCCAGACGTGGCAAAAGCCTACGGCCTTAATGCCCGAAGTATCGGCAAGGACCTAACCCTGGCAGCCCAAACCCTAGCCCAGGGCGGACTAGTGGTCGCTGCCGGTAAGGGCCCGAAGGACCCCGGGCCATTCACCGCAAATGGTCACATATTGGTTCTGAGGGCTTTAACCCCCAACGGTGACTTTCTTCTAGGAGATCCTAATACCAGCCTGCCGCCTCAAAACGATCCTAAAAACTCTAATGGTTACAGTAGTGATGATTTAACAAACGCTGGGTTGCAAAACTTATGGGCAATAACACCATGAATCGCAGATTAAGCATTTTGTCTTTGGGAGTTGTAGTGTTTGTGGTTGGAGTGGTTAGCTTGATTATAATTTTGATAAATAATCATAACAAAATCGTCAGCCAGAGCCCGGAAAAAAAGATAACAATTGTTGATAAAGACACTGGGCAAAGCTTAGAGTATTACCCCAACCAAAATTCTGAAAGTCCTAGCCAAGCTTTCTTTTTATTAAATAGTGGTGAGCTTAGCGGCCTTCTGGGCCCCGGTCAGTATGATTCGGCCTTAGCCCAAATCCAAGCAATTATCACAACCAAAACTGGCACCGTGCCAGCTGCCTACGCGAAAGTTATGCCGGGCACAGCTAAGTGGGATCTTGGTGACGACGTTATAAAAGCGACTATCAAGCAAGATTCGCCGGCTACACAGTTTGTTATCAGTATTAAATTAACTGGACCGGGAACGACCGTAGTTACCAGTGACTAACGGCAAGTTTGACATAAAACTAAGCTCGATGATATTGTTCGCTTATGCCTATCCATAGACCCCGAGAGACGGACCCCTCTAACCACCCGCACCCCAAAAACCGCGTAAGGCGGGCAGGGGCCCTGGCTCTAATGAGCGTTGCCGGGCTAGGTTTTGGTGGGGCTACAGCCCACGCCAGTCACGAAGTCAGCCAGGCCCCAGCTGCTGCTGCCGCCAACCTGGCTAGCAAAGAAGGCCCCATTAATAGCGTAGAGGCTAATAAGTTGAGGCTTGGTCCAAACACACTCACCCTTCCGGATGACCCGGGTGATATAAATAACTACCCCCCCTCCTTCCGTAAACATATGCTATATCAACTCAAATTCATGGACATGATAACCAAAAAAAAGACCCCTAATTTGTTTTACGGTGGGATCGCGATATTGGCTACCGATCAAAGGCCGGTTCCAACTTGGCTATCCACTGAAAGCGATCCAAAACAAAGGCCTTGGGGCTGGCTGCCCGACAGTGATTATCAGGTTTTTGTGGATTGCTTAATCGGCAGGGATAATGGCCACGTCTTTGTTATCGGCAGAAGGCAGTACGAGCAACGGTTCTACCATGGAATAGGCTATACAGACACCAGCGACTGGGCCTACGACAAGGATCCACACCCGACAGGGAAGACTGTGATGGATATATTTTTACGAAGCGTCGTTGACATAACAGATCTAGTCAACAACCACCCGGAGCAACTGCTTATCCTTGGCCACCCAGGCGACAACCCGGGTTTAGTTAAGTCCACCTCAACCAAAGACGGCTATCTTTCTGTCCCAGGCAAAAACCCCTGGACGCGCAGCGGTATGGTTTGGATATCCGATTCGGGTGATTTGCCGGACAGGATGGAAAGAGAGTCGCTGGTGCAAGTACCAAGCGACCAATCCGAACAAGCTATAAAGCAAATCCTGGCCGTTAAATGAAGCTTATTTAATTCTTATAGTTCTATACGGACCGGTTTTGAGCGTCTTTGGTAGCGAGTCGGCTTCAGTCGTAGTAATAATTGTTTGAAAACCTTTAATTGACCCAACTAGCGCCCGCCGGCGTCCTGAGTCGAGCTCAGAAAAAACATCGTCTAGCAGCAAAATTGGTTTATCTGCATGAGCATGCTCAACAAGATCAAGCTCTAAAATCTTTAGAGCAAGCATTAAACTTCTTACTTCGCCCCTCGAACCAACCACCGACATGGGCTGGCCATTAATCTTAAAATCTAGAGCTTCCCGATGTGGGCCGTAAACAGTAAAACCCCTGAGCATATCTTCTTTGATGTTTTTTTCTAGCCGTTTAACCATCTGGGTCGCATATTGGTCGATAGGGAAGTGGCTAAGATACTCCAGTTCAATGTTGGCCTTATTTTTTGCGATTGAACTATACTTCTCACTCAGCCTGCTATTTAGTTGTTTGGCTAAATTAAACCTAGCTAGGGCTATCTGCTCGCCAATCTCAGCCAGCTTAAGGTCCCACACAAACATTTGCCCAGACGAGGCTTGGCCCCTAGAAAGCTTTAGCAAGTGATTCCTTTGGGCTAAAGACCGCCTATATTTATTGATTAGGCTTTTATATTCCGGGTTAATTCTCTCTAGGATATCATCTACATACTCTCGCCTTTGATCGGGGCCCCTAGTAATTAGCTGAAGGTGATTTGGCTCAAACACAACTACTGGTAGACGGCTAGAAAAACCTAATTTTTTATGGTTTTTACCCTTAAACTCAAATTCTTTTTCAGTCCGTCCACCATCAGCCTTAATCTTTACAGTTCTTTTGTCACCGTCAATACCAGCATCCAACCTTGCCCATTCGGAACCACCTCTAATAAGATCTTTGTCTTTCGCTCTATATGATTTGCCCTGTAATAAAACCAGCGCCGCTTCTAGTAGGTTGGTTTTTCCGCTAGCGTTCTTACCAAAAACAACATTTACCCCCGGGCCCAAAATGTAGGTGCTGTCCTTGTATGACCTAAAGTTTTGTAGTCTCAAACTACTGATTATCATTTTTATATACTAGCAGTTTAACCAGGCTAGCTTCTAAGCGGCATTATCAAATGTGTGTATTTTGGTTCGCTCTGGCTTCTTAATATACATGGCTCTAGTTTGCCGTTAAAACAAAACTCTATATCATCCCCAGAGAAAGCCCCCAGAGCCTCTATTAGGTATCTTGAGTTTAGTGTTACCTCCCCAACCCCAACCACCTCGGCATCAGCGGTTGCTGTGTTTTCGCCAAGCTGTGAGGCCACAGCATTAATACTAACGCTTTTGGTGGTTTTATCTACCTTAATAGTGATACTGCCAGCACTCTCCCTTGCAAACAAACTAGAAACCTTAGCAATATTAGTAAAATCTGCTCTGGAAAGCTTGGCTATGGTGGCAAATTTGGTGGGTATTAGTTTGGCATAGTCAGGATAATTGCCCTCGATGAGCCTTGCTACTAATGTAACCTCCCCCACCTTAAACATAACCTGCTGATCGTCATGATTAACCATAACCTCCTTGTCGGTATCTGAAATAATTCTTAATAAATCCGAGATAGCCGAGGAGGGAACTAGAAAGTTTTGGTTGGTTTTGGTGGCCCCCAGGACCGATTCTGCTAAACGGTAACTGTCGGTGGCAGCAACTAACACTTTGTTGTCTTTCGTATGGAAATATACTCCTGTTAAAACAGGCCTGGCGTCATCGTTACTAGCGGCAAAAACAACCTGCGAGATAGCTTTTTTAAAATCGGCGGCTGTCTCAACCCAAGAAATATCCTCGCTTATTGCTGGCATAACAGGGAAGTCTTCTGCGCTAACCCCGTTGATTGTAGATTTATGTTTGTCTGTACTGATGTGAAGTTTGTTGTCCTCAAGCTCTAGATTTATAACGCTATCGGGTAGGTTACTAACGAAATCTTGCATTAATCTAGCTGGCACTGTTATAGCCCCATCGGCTTCTATTTTAGAGCCAACAAAATGGGTTATCGCAATATCTAGATTGGTAGCGGAAATGCTAAGTCTGTTGTTTTCGGTTTTAATTAAAACGTTGGCTAGAATAGGCAAAGTCCCTCTATTACTTGCTACTCGGGCAACTGAGTTTAGGGCTTTGGCTAGATTGGCTTGAGTTACTTGGAGTTTCATTAATTTATTCCTTTATATAATTTAGTAGTCTTAGTAGGGTTTGTGGAAACAGTGCATAAAAAACCACTCACAAGATCAAATTTGTGGCTAATAGGCTGTTTAAAAGCGGTTAGTTTCTGTGAAAAACCTGAGCTTATAACTTGTATAAAAAATATGGTTTGTTGTCTGGTGTTTTCAATTGATGTGTAAAGTCTGGAAAAGTCCAGTTTTTGAGCACAAGAATTGAACAATTTTTCCACAATCTTATACATATAGTTTCTCCTTTAATTCCGAGACGTACTGTTTTATGGGACCATCAAAACTAGACTCCTTTTGAATTTTTTCGATAGAGTGGATGGCGGTAGTGTGGTCCTTCCGGCCCAGTTCATGGGCTATTTTTGGGAAACTTAAGTGTAGTTCGCTTCTAAGCATATACATTGCAATTTGTCGTGGGACAACAATATCTTTGTCGCGTTTGGGTCCCAATATGTCGTCCATAGACACATGAAAGTACTTAGCGGTTTTTTCAATTATCTGCCTAGCGCTAACGTGCTTTGGCCGATTACGTTCAGCTTCAAAAATACTTTGTACTACCTCTATGCTCGGTTCAACACCCCTCATTTCACAAAAGGCCAAAACTTGGTTAAGGGCCCCTTCTAGCTCTCGAATGTTATTCTGGACCCTGCCAGCCAAAAACTCCATGACACTTGATGGCAGCTCGATTTCTTGAGTACTTGCTTTTGTCTGAAGGATAGCACAGCGGGTTTCGAAGTCTGGAGTTTGCATATCTATTGTCATCCCCCAAGCAAAACGGCTGCGGAGTCTCTCCTCGAGCGTCGGGATATCCCTGGGCGGCTTATCCGAACTAATAATAATTTGCTTGTTAGCCTGGTGCAGGGCATTAAAGGTGTGGAAGAACTCCTCCTGGACTCGCTCCTTACCGGCTAAAAATTGGACATCATCAACTATCAGCACATCAGCGCTACGATAAAAATCGGCAAAGTCTCCGGTGTTTTTTTTGAATCTTATGGCATCGACAAATTCTTGAACAAATTGCTCAGTTGAGGCGTATACAATCCGCGAATTAGGCTTCGCAGCCAAAATAGCATTACCAACAGCCTGTATAAGGTGGGTTTTACCAATACCCACTCCACCATACAGGAATAGTGGGTTGTATTTAGTGCCCGGCTTGCCAACAATTGCCTGACAAGCTGCGTAGGCTAGCTCGTTGCCAGCTCCAACTACAAAAGTCTCAAAAGTGTATTTTTCGTTTAAGCCCTGTCTATATGAGTGGGTGATATTGGCGATTGAGCGCCTAGGCAAAACAGGTTTTTTTGCTGGGGAATATGTGGGGTTGTCTAGCACACCAGACTCATCTTTACGAGAGTTAGGGGCTATCCCGGTGTGGATCTTATACTCAATGTTATTTGCATCAACCTCGTTTTTCTTAAGAACAGCTAAAAGTAGCTCGTTAAATTTTCTCTCCAGCTGGTTTTTTACAAAAACATTAGGCACACCAACAACAACAACGCCGTCCTTCTGTTTTATAAGTTGAGTATTCTTAAACCAAGTCACGAAATTACCGTGTGAAACACTCAGTTCGATCTCTCCCAAAACGGCCTGCCATAGCGAACTATCTTGCATCAGCTGTCCTTGCTATTAACTTCCCTCAATAAACTTGTATATATCAATATAGACAACTAGGGCTGGCTTTTCCACAGGTTTGTATAAAAAAACATCAGTATCTAAAAACTCCAGCCCACAGGAGAGAAGTTATGCACATCTAAAAACTACATCTGTTATTCTGTGGACAAAGATTTAGTTTTAGTGGATAAAAAGGCAATTACTGTGGTTTACCATTGTATATTCCACACGTTAATTAAAGCTGCCTCAACCTTTGGCTATCAGCGGGGTGGTGTGGTAAGGTATTCATATGCCAAAGAGAACATACCAACCAAAAAAACGACATCGATCTCGTGAACATGGCTTCATGAAGCGGATGGCCACTAAAGCTGGTCGTCGGGTTTTGAAGAGTCGTCGAGCCAAGGGTCGCGTTCGCCTAACTCACTAGAAACTCTAAAATTTGAACCATAAAGTAGGTTCCGGCTGTAAACAATCAGTCGGAACCTATAAACTGTTAGTATGATTTCTTCTAAACACCGGTTCCATGGCTACAGTAGCCTAAAGCAGGTTTATAAATTTGGTTCGACTATTCGTGGTCCACAGTATGCGGTAAAGGTTTATAGAAATCCGAAACGAAAAAGCTACAGGGTTGCTGTAGTGGTAAGTCGAAAAGTTCATAAATCGGCGGTCTCGCGAAACCGAATTCGCCGCAGGCTATACGAAGCTATACGTTTGCTCGAAAACGACTTTAGTGGACCATTTGACATAGTTATTAATGTTTTTAACGACCAGCTTCTGAGCGAAGAAAGCCAAAAGGTTACTAGCCAACTGGAAAAACAACTTAAACAAGCTGGAATTCTTAATAGATAAGGGGTGAGCAGGGTCTCTCTTATGGTATAGTAGTGTCTAAAGAGAGGTTTATTTTTTTGATGTTTACGACTTTAATTGTCCAGCCAATTTTTAACTTGCTAGTTTTTATTTATGCGATGGTCCCGGGCCACAACTTCGGGTTGGCCATAATTTTATTTACGATTCTAGTCCGGCTTTTAATGTGGCCGTTAGTAAAAAAACAGATAAACCACAGCAAGGCTATGCGAGAGCTGCAGCCAGAGATAAAAAAAATCAAAGCTGCCGCTAAAGGCGACAGAAAAAAAGAGTCACTGCTTATTATGGAGCTATACAAAGAGAAAGAGATTAGGCCACTAGCTTCCCTGGGGATTATATTCGTGCAGCTACCAATATTGCTTGGACTTTATAGCGGCCTTAGAAAAATAATCAACGATCCCGGCCAGATAACCCATTTTTCCTATTCGTTCGTGCAAAACCTCGGTTGGATAAAACATCTATCGACCAATATCCATAACTTTGACAATACTCTGCTCGGAGCAGTTGACCTAACACGAACAGCGGTTGGGAAAAGCGGTATCTACTGGCCAGCCATGGCGATTGTTATAGCCAGCGCCATTACACAATACCTACAGAGCAAACAACTAATGCCCCAGGATCCACAGGCACGGTCGCTGCGAAAAATTTTGAGCGAAGCCGGTTCCGGTAAGCAAGCCGACCAGTCAGAAGTTAATGCAGCAGTTGGTCGAGGTACGGTTTTTATAGTTCCGTTCATGGTTTTTGCTTTCTCAATCAGCTTACCAGCCGCTTTGCCACTGTACTGGTTGGCCAGCAGCGGTATGGCCTTTTTCCAGCAATCAAGAATACTTAACGAGGATGTCAAAGAGGCTGAAGATTTTAAACCAGCTGCAATTAATAAGACAACCCATCAAAAAAATAAAAAGAAAAAACCATCTTCTGCAAAAAGGAGAAGAAAATGAAAGACGATATAGAAGAAGCAATACTTTATGCCAAAAAATATCTTGAAGATCTTCTATCTTTCTTTGGTTTAAACACCGAAGTACACGCTACGACAGAGGATCATGAGGTAATTGAGCTTGATGTTCCGTCAACACACCTAAACGGTTTTTTAATCGGCGGCAAAGGGGATACTATGCGGTCTCTCCAGCACACAATTAGCTCAGCATTAAAGAATCAGAACTTCACGCATACCCGAGTCAATGTCGATATTGCAGGCTACAAAAAACAACGAGCCGAAAGATTAAGTAAGAAGGCCGAAGACTGGTTTCGCCAAGTCAAAAACTCAAAAGAGCCCATGGAGCTTGAGCCAATGAATGCCGCTGACAGAAGGATTATTCATAAGGTCGCCGAAGAATATGGTTTAACCACAGAATCAGTAGGTTTTGGTCGTGACCGTCATATTGTTTTAAAACCCCTTGAAACAGTCGAGCAAGATTAAATAGATTTATCGTAGATATCGTTAGTCTGGCTGGCCATCTTAGCCCAAGAAAATTTTTTGACCTGTTCATAGCCTTTATTTACCAATTGGGCCGCTAATTTCTTATCCTCAATGACCTCCGACACCTTGGCAGCAATATCCGCCACGTCAGTGGGGTCAAAGTAATGAGCTGCATCAGAGTAGATCTCCGGTAAGCAAGTGTAATTACTCGAGACAACAGGGGCGCCATGCGCCATGGCCTCGAGACCCGGTAGCCCAAATCCTTCACTCAGGGAGGGGAAGACGTAGGCCAGAGTATTTTCGTACAACCACCTAAGTTGTCCCTCGGTTATAAAATCAGTAAAGAGGACATTTTTAATTTTTCGGTTAGCCACATCTTTTTCGTAAGCTTCATAGAGCACGTCCTTTTTGCCAGCTAATACAAGTCTTAACTCAGGGTAGGTTTTTTGGAGTATCACAAAAGCGTCGATCAACCGACCTAAATTTTTATGCGGCTGTGGCCTACCAACGTACATTATAAATGCTTTACTAGTTAAGTTTCCGATTGGTTTAGCTTTTTCTTCTATCCTATCGGCTGCTAGATATGTCACGTTAATTTTATTCGGGTTAACGTGTGCGAATTCCGCAATATCCTTTTTTACATATTCTGAAATTGTCAGGATAGCCTTTGACTTATGAGCAGCCCAAACTACCACGGCTTTGTAAATGAGCTGTTTGAATTTGAATATAAATAAATTTTTAGCGGGATTCGTGAATCTGGCTGTGGTCAAGTCGTGGATCGTAGTAATTGATCTCGGGAAATATAAAAGTGGCTGTTGGGTCATAGTAAAATGGACTAATTTGGGCCTTAATTTGTATAGCTGCCATGCCAGCCCAATCTGTTCCGAAAAAGTAAATTCTTTAAAGTTACACTCGATAACCTTGTAGCCAGGGGCTATGCTTTTAAAAAAATCGACCCGACCCTTTTTGGTCAAAATTGTAATATCTTTATTGGGTTCAAGTTTATAAATATTCTCGATTAGCTTGTCAATGTGCCGCCCGGTGCTGGTGCCTGATTCTCTTGCCTCAACTACGATATTCATCCTAAGCCTTCTGTTTTGCTTGTTTAGAAGTGCCATAAAATGTCAGCACTAGACCAACCACAAACCATAACCTGGTTAGTAGGATGGCGTGGAAAAAATTGCTTTGTACTAGCATACCGATTAAAGCCATAGAGTAAGGGGTTATGGGACTGTCCCATTTAATTTTGTGCAGACTTTTTATGATAATAAACAAAACGGCAATAAGTGGCCCAAAAGCAATAACGCCTATCAATCCAAGGTCAACAAGCAAGCCAATAAGGTCGTTATTAAAGGGTTGCAAGGCGGTTGGGTTTCTGCCATTTTCGTACTGAGCCTGGTTTAATATAACCCGACTGTTATAAGCACCGACGCCTTTAAGTAAATGATGTTTTATAAAATCGATGGATTTTGGCCATAGCGTATAGCGCGTCTTGGCCGAATCATCGACAACATTAACCGCATGCGCACTAAATATTTGGACATTGCCAGCGACACCTGATGTTGAGCCATTGATTGCATGCTTTGGCGTGGTTGTTGAGGCTGCTACCCCGCTGATAATAACTAGTATCAAGGTCACAATAAGTGCCCCGCCCCAAAGCTTAGCCAGGAATTTCCACCATTTCCGGATATCAAAATTGCGAGGCTTTAGACCAAGGTATAAAACCAAGGTGCCAATTAATAGACCGAGAATTGCACCTCTTGATAATGAGAGTAAAAACAATAACGAAGTTGCTATAAATAAACCAATGTATTTCTTATTGGATCGGAGACGTTTATTTTTTAGAAAATCATAGGCTAGTAGCCAAATTGGTATGAGTAAAAAGTTTGAGAAATATAGGGGCTCGATCGAAAATGGGTGCACCCTTGGGAAAATATATGTAGAGTTGGATGTGCAGCACGATGATAGATCTGTAACATTTTGTGAAGCGCCAAATATATCAAAGAAGAACTGAAAGAAACCAAAAGCTACGATAATAGCAGTCATGGCGTAAAGAAGTTTCTTTATACGATTTAGCAGGTTACGGTTTTCAGAAACTAGAATATATATACAAAAAGCTCTCAGGACGGCTGCCAAGAGTAATTTAGTAGCGCCTAGGGCGTATTGTCTGTCTATTGCGTAGTGGATACTCTGTGCGTAACCAATAACCGGCAGGGCCAAGAGTAAACCTACCAAGGCGTATCTCTTTAAGGCACGACGGTCTTTTCTAAAATAAATCTCTAAAAGTCGGGCGCCTGTTGCTGCCAATAGCAAGACTAGCGAAATAAAACCAAGGCTAAAAGGTATATGGTGGAGGTAAGGGAATCGGTCAATTGGTAACAAGATAACCGTTATGCCGACGCCAAAAAACTCTAGAAAGTAAACTACTTTTTGCCAGTAAACAGACGACAACAACATTTATACAATCTTACCACGTAGTTACTGGCGCCGTAAGATATAATAGAGTAATAACTTAAATTATATAGAGGAAAGAGTTTATTATTTATGGCAAAACGTGCACTAGTTACTGGGATTACCGGGCAAGACGGCAGCTACCTAGCAGAACTATTATTAGATAAGGGGTATGAGGTCTACGGTGTTATCAGGCGGGCAAGCACCTTTAATACTCACAGGATAGATCACATCTACCAGGATCCGCACGAAAAAGGCTCAAGACTGCACTTAGTCTATGGCGACCTAAGCGATGCGGGCTTTATATATTCTGCCCTTGCGGACATTAAACCTGACGAAATATACAACTTGGCCGCCCAGAGCCATGTAAGGGTATCGTTTGACATACCAGAGTATTCAGGCGATATCGATGCCCTCGGAGCAGTTAGAATTCTCGAAGCTATGCACCGTCTGGGCTTAAAGAACACAAGATTTTACCAGGCTTCTTCTAGTGAGATGTTTGGGAAGGTCCAAGAAGTCCCCCAGACTGAAAACACACCATTCTACCCCCGTTCTCCCTACGCTGTAGCAAAGTTATACGGGCACTGGATTACTAAAAACTACCGTGAAAGCTATGGCATGTTTGCCTGCAGTGGAATTTTATTTAACCACGAGAGTCCAAGGCGTGGTGAAACTTTTGTAACTAGAAAAATAACAAGGGCCGTAGCTCATATTCAGGCTGGGTTGCAAGATAAACTTTATCTCGGAAACTTGGATTCAAAGCGGGACTGGGGCTTTGCCAAGGAATATGTCGAAGCTATGTGGTTGATGTTGCAGCAGGACGAGCCAGACGATTACGTAATTGCTACCAACGAGACTCATACCGTCCGAGAATTCCTGGAGGAAGCGTTTGGCTGCGTAGGCCTTAACTACAAAGACTACGTAGAATTCGACAAGCGCTATTTGCGCCCCGCTGAAGTCGATCTATTAATTGGTGACGGCACTAAAGCCAAGAAAAAACTTGGCTGGGAGCCGAAAACCACCTTTAAAGAGCTGGTTAAAATTATGGTAGATGCTGACGTTGAAGAACTAAACAAGAAATTGAGCGGTAAGGTCACGGTTGCTCAGGAAGTCGCACCAGGGAAATAGGATTATTTTTCTAAAAGCTCAATAAGTTTTTTCGCAGAGCTATCCCAGCTAAACATCCTGGCTCTCGCTAAGCCCCTATCAATCATATTTTTTCGAAGCTTAGCATTACTTAAAACTTTGGCAATCTCTTTAGAAAGCTGTGGCGCATCTTGAGGGCTAACAAGAATAGCGGCATCGCCAACGACTTCAGGCAATGACGAAGCGTTACTGGTAATAACTGGTATGCCGCAAGCCATAGCCTCTAGGGGCGGGATCCCAAAACCTTCGTAGAAAGATGGGTAGACAAACAAACTAGCCCCACTGTAGATGGCCGCCAAGCCATCCTCGTTATCCACATAGCCAGTAAGAACAATTTCGTGGCCCGTTTTTTTGAGTTTAGCAATTTGGGAGTGGATCTGATCGTCATTCCAGCCCTTTCCCCCGCTTAGCACAAGACTATATTCAGTCTTTAGCTTACTCGGTAGCAACTCATAGGCGGATAGTAGGCCTTGGATGTTTTTACGCGGTTCAATATTACCGTGAAAATGAATATACTTTTTCGGCAAACGGTATTTTTCTTTAACGTGGTTAATCTCAGTTTTGTTAGCCGGCTTAAAAATACCAGGATCTATAGCATTAGGAATAACAACTATTTTTTCACTAGGAACCTTGTAATGTTTAATGATGTCTTTTTTAGAATTTTCTGACACAGTTATGATATAGGCAGCCCTCTTAACCGACTTTGGTAAGAATCGCTTTAAATATGCTAGATTTTTAGCCTGAATATACTCAGGAAAGTATAAAAATGCCAGATCGTGCACAACAATAATCCCCTTAGTTTTTTTGCTGAGTGGAAAGGAGACAAAGTTAAAGAATAAGAAGTACTTGTATCTTTTAAGAGCTAATAAATCGTATGGTATAAAGGTACCAAACCTTTTAAATACCTGAAAATACACAACAGGTGGGAACCATTTAACCAGGCGATACTTAAGATGAGAGGTTATTGGTATAGGAGCAGTAAATTTTTTAAATGGTAGCCAATGCCGTACGATTTCGAACTGAGTGTTAGAATCAATTTTTGAAGCCGCCTCAGTTAGTTTTTTGGCGTAGGTACTCACACCGCTGCCCCTTTTGAAAAACAAACTCCCCTCTATGCCAACCTTAATCATTGCCGCGGCCCCATGAGACTATTAAAGAGCCTGGCTGTAAGTAGCGCACTACGCTCAAGATTAAACGAATCTTGGATTGTTCGCCTGCCACCAGCCGCAATTTTGGTGTATAGCTTAGGATCAGATGCCAGCTGGTCTATATTTTCCAGATAGGATTTTGCGGATCCGTCTTGTACTAAGAGTCCGTTTTTATTATTTTTAATAATTTCGGGTAATGCCCCAACGTCACTTGCTATCACCGGGACTCCACTGGCCATAGCTTCCATAACAACATAGGGTGTACCACCCTCGTTAGTGGATGTTAAGCACAATATTTTTGAATCTTTATAAACACTAGACAGCCTATCTGGCGGGCAATAACCTTCCAGACTTAAATTATCTAATTTGTTGTTGATTATGAATTCTTTTAGCTTAGCAACATAACTACCTTCGCCAACAATACTAAACTTATGGCCTAGCCCGGCCTGCATAGACTCTTTAGCTATTTCTGCGAATAACATGACGTTTTTATCTTGCTGCTCGACACGGCCAATCCAGACAATTTTATTGCCGGGTTTTTTATTGAAACTGTACTTACCAAGCTGGATTCCATTAGCAATGGTTACTACCTTATTTGCGTCAACCCCGCGTTTTGCAATTTGAGACGTTGTTTTCTGGCTAACGCAGATTACTCTGTCTACCTTGTTAAGCACATGTTTAACGTAATTATTGTAAACTTCAGGAATCACAAACTCAGTGTGCATGGTTACTACTAATGGCCTGAACCCTATAGATTCAAGCAGTGCGCCATCGAACCACTGAACATTAACCAGGTCAAAGGACCTTAGATAACTAGAAATAATTTTAAAATATACGGCGTAATACAGTCTCTTGATTCGGTGATGTCTTGGCAACTTATTTTCTAGGAGTTTTGGGAAAATACTGAACTTTCGAGTTCTGGCTATATTTGAAAAGAATTTTACAGTTTGTCTCGGGCATAAAATTGTGACTTCAAATTGACGGCTAAGTTCTGGGACAATATTTCTAAGGTACACTTCACCACCACCAATAACCCTTGCGGGTGAAACGATCAGTAGTTTCGGTTTAGCGTTTGTCATTGGTTGCCCTAGCCTTATTTAGCGCGGCGAGCGACAGAGAAATACTTAGTAACAAGTAGAGACTATTAACGATCCTTAAATGTTTGATAGATGTTCTGGCAACCCTAAGAGCCGTATGGCTATAGTATTTGTAATTATCTGGATTGTTTTTAATTGATCGCCTGATATTTAAGGCACTGCCGATAACCTTTACAGGTTTTTTAGCAATTTCTTGCTGGACTTGAGCGGATAGCCTTTTTGTTTTATCAAGGTTTGTCTGGCTTGTTCCTTCAGAATTAATTCTGAATTTGTAGAGCCCCATTTGAATATTCTTAGCCTTGCCAAGTCCTATCATTCTCCGCCAAAGGTCAAAATCCTCTACTGGCCAGTAATCTTGGCGGTAGCCACCAGCTTGCTTAAAAGCTGACTTTCTAAACATTACCGAACCGTGAACGAAAGGGCTAAAATTAAAGAGACTTATTCTAATAGACGGGTCGTCAGCTGGCATTTGTCTATCACCAATTTTTCTGTCTTTTTCATTAATCTCAATGGCGTTCGTACCGACTAGAATAATATCCCGATTATTGTCCAAAATATTTACTTCCTCCTCTATCCGAGACGGCAACGACAAATCGTCGGCATCCTGGCGGGCAATGTATTCACCTTTTGAAACCTCTATGGCTTTATTAAGGCTAAATACAATACCTTTATTTGGTTGCTTAACCTTTATTACACGAGGGTCTTTAATTGAATCAAGTATTTCCTGGGTCTTATCCTCGGAACCATCATTAATGATAATCAACTCAAAATCAGAAAAGGTTTGTTCGAGTATGCTATCAACAGCAGCCTTTATGTATTTTTCGCCGTTATATACGGGTAATACCACCGATACTTTAGGGGGTCTTTCCTTAGCAGCTTTTTTCTGTATATGCTCCTGTTCTCTGGTGCGGTAACTCCTGGACAAAAGTCTACGGATTGATCTTATCCACTCAGCACCAATTAAAATTCTGAGATACACAAAGAACCACTTGCGGTCGAGAGTGAAGTAGGTAAAAGGGTTGTAAGTCAGTGCTCGCAAAAAAGCCCGCCGAGCGAGTTTTCTCTCACCGCTGTTGAAATACAATAGACTAGCTTCTTTTAGGCACATTTTGCCGACTAGCGCCCGTTGGTAAGGGTTCAGCTTAAATTCCTTAACCATAATTGGCAGCATATACTCTAAGCCCTTAGCCATCTTCATGTAGTTTTGCTGCATGCCATTACTTAAAACTCTGAGACTAGCTAAGAACTCAGGCACACAGTCAATCTCATAATCTTTAGCTATTCTGAGCCACATTTCCCAGTCTTCGGCTACTAAAAAGTCCTCGTGAAATAAGCCGACCTTATCAAAAACCTCACGCCGGACTAGAACCATACTACCGCTGCCTGATATCTTGTTGCCGCGGAGGAGATAATTAAACAAATGACCAGTTCGTCCATACATAACTTCAGCAAATTTGTTTTCGTCATCGTCAATTAATTTATGAAAACCATAAACCATTCCTGCCTTTGGGTTTTTCCTGAAGCGTTCTAGTTGCTTTTCGAGTTTTTGCGGGTACCAAAGGTCGTCGGCATCTACTAAGGCCACAAAAGGTGACTTGGATATTTTTATACCGTAGTTCCTGGCTGTTGATTGACCGCCGTTTTCTTTGCGGAAGTATTTAACTCGGGGGTCCTTAATACTTTTTATATATCTCTCAGTTGCTCCATTATCCGTGGAACCATCATCAATTACATAAAGAATTAGGTCTTTGTGGGTTTGGGCCAAGACACTTTCTACTGTTGCCTTCAAATACGGCAAGCCATTATAAGTTGGGATAATTACGTCTACGGTTGTTTTGCTCATAACCAGTCAAATCTCCATCTATATAGTAAGGGTTTATATACAGCGATAACCAAATACTTATAATTTCTTTTAAGTTTTGGCTGACAAATGATCGCTGCTATTAAAAATTTAATAGCGAGCAATGGTTTGTCGTTTATTCTGGCGAGATAGGCGTAATCTCGATACATAGTTGACTTACGCTCCATATAATTTTTGCCACTTGGGTGAAAACGAAATGGTTTGTATTCATGTTTATGTTTTAGGTAATGCTGAAAAGCCTTATCTCTTACTTTGAAAGTTAGTTGCACTTGTTCCTCCAACTTTGAGTGGGACACGCTAGTGTCGACTTTGCGATACTTATAAAGAGGATCTTCGATGTTGGCCACTTTAGAAACACGGCTTAATCTAACCCATAAATCATAGTCTTCTACATGGCCAACTTTTTTATCGTATCCCTTGATACCAGCCACTTTTTCAATCGCGCTCTTCCTCATCATGATAGACCCATGGCCGTATTGATTGCATAGAACCAGACAAGCTTTAAGATCATCGTGGTGCATAAAAACATTAGATACAACCACAACCTTCTTAGCTGTCTTATCAACCGCTATATAGTTGCTGCCAACCAAACCAACGTCAGGATGTGAATCAAGGAAGGCTACTTCCTTTTCGAATCTGTGTGGCAGGGAAATATCATCGGCATCCTGGCGGGCAATGTATTCGGCACGGGCTAGCTTCAGGCCTTCGTTAAGAGAATAGGTTAGTCCGTGGTTCTTTCGGCTAATCAATCTAATTCTTGAGTCCTTATAACTCTCGATAATTTTCTTACTTGAATCGGTTGAGCCGTCATCGATTATGATAAATTCAAAATCGCGATATGTCTGGTTTAGGATGCTATCAATAGCAGGACGTAAATAGTCCTCACCATTATAAACACTCATAACTACACTTATTTTTGGAATGCTTTGGTCGGTGTTCTTGTGACTCACAGGAAATCCTTTCTAACTAGAAGTTTTTCCAAAGGGCAAATTCTTCTCCGGGCATGGCCACCGATCCATACTTCTTAACGGCTGTATCAACTTTTTTAAGATTTTTAACCCAGCCAAAATGTTGTTTAAAAACCTTATCATTCAGTTCAAGTGGCTCAGTTGGTGTTTTGGCGTGGTAGTGAACGTGCATAGCAAACTTTCCGCCCGGCTTCAAAACTCGTTTAATCTCGGCCGCTGTTTTTGCTATATCATCTACATGATCAATAGCGTTAACTGAGATGACTGCGTCGATCGAACTATCCGCTAGAGGGATATCCTCAGAATAAGCATTAACAAATTTGGTGCGGTTATAGTAGTGGATTGGGTATCCCGCTGCTAGATACTTACCATAAAGTGGATCTAGCGAATATACATCGCAACCTTCAAACACTAGGGCGCTAGGCATTGGCCCGGCTCCAATATCTAAAACTTTTTTTCCTTTGAACGCCGACTTGGCTATTTTTAGATCGGCAGCATACTTTGGTTTTTGGTGAACGTTAAACCAGGTTAAAATAGCGCTATCTTTTAGGTTATTAGCTTTTACTTTGTCGCTAGCCTTTGGCGGCTTATGGCCATAGTGTTCCTTAATTTCGCCGTTGTACCATTTCTGGTAAAGCTTGATTTCGTCTTCCCAGAAAGCCACCTCCTCATCAAATTTACTCGATTCGTTAGTTTGTTTAGTTGGGCTTGCTGAACCTCGACGCATAACTGATTTTATTAATTTCTTCATCTCTATAATTTTACCCATTCTTCAGGGAATAATCTAACTGAATTCATAGATTTTTCTTTAAACCAATTTTTTGGAGCCACAACAATTTTTTCTTGGCTGGGGTTTAACCATCCACCCCACCAACTAAAGGAACTATTAGCGATAATATGATGGTTGCAGAGCGACATTACCTGTAGATCTTCCCAACTTTTGCCACCAACGTCAGCGAATACAATTTTATACTTAGCTTTAAGATTCTTTTTACACCAGTTTATGTCATCAGAAAAAACAATAAATACTGGGTTTGCAACTTTTGAAGCGATATATTTCATGGCTGACTCATAGTAGGAGAGTGGTAAAGCTCCTAAAATTTCGCTAGCAAGCTTCTCTTTGACATAGTCGCCCCTACGGACGTGCAGGGAAACTGTTGTGCCATTTTCTATTAAAGCCATTATCTCGGAATACTTTGAAGAAGGAGGATTCTTAAATGATAGATCCTTTCTAATAATATCGGCCTGGTCTGAAAAGTATTTGTCACTCTGCCAGTAGCCCTCTAGGTAGGTGTTATTTTTTGCCGTCAATACATGTGGTTGAAAATCTGCTTTTTCGGGCTCTCTAAGTAAGGTTATCGGGCCAGCTAGTTTTCTATACACAACCCTTCTTAGCGTGTTGGGTGGGGTGTTAACCCGGGCAATATCCTGTTTTGTAGCAAAATCGGCTTTAAGCACAAAACAGTCCAAGTCGTACTGTCTTTTTGCGACATTTTCTAACTTTTGATAAGTGTTGAGCCAGCTTAGGTCCAGTTTTAGATTAGTCCCTCGGTATTCTGCCAGCCGGCGCCCTGCTGCATATTGGAACATCTGGTTACCTAGCCCGCCCATTAATCTAACAATTATCATTTGGTTTCTGGCCCCGCAATCCGGCCTTGTCTGGCAAACTTCAGACCAGTGAGCAATAAATTAGTAAGTGCCTTGAAAGGGTTATTCTCCCGCTTCACTACGAAAGAATTGAAACCAGGAAAAATTACCTGACTGCCAGTTGCCGCCAAACCTTTTTTTGCAAACTCAAAATACCATTCAAAGCGCCCTCGACAATTAACATGGGTCTCATCAGCCTTCCAGTCTTCGCTGGTGGATATTAAGATCACGCCATTTTTGGCTGTGACACGCTTCAATTCCTTAATAAACTTTGAGGTCATCTGTGGAGGTATATGCTCCAGGACTTCCATGCAAATGACCATCTCAAAATAATTACTAGGATAATTATTGACACTAAAGTCACCAATAGTAATTGCTGGCAAAAGTTCAGGGTTAATCTGCTTTTCTACGGCCAAAAAATACGAAATATCGGTGCCGTAAACATGCTTAACACCACCCCGTCTAACGGCTTCTAAAATGTAGCCGTTCAAGCACCCAACATCAAGGACCTTAATCTCAGATTTTTTTAAACCCTTGGGCAGATGTTCTAAGATTTGATCAGCCTCCATTTTGGCATTTGCCATCCAGTCATTATTACCCCAGCGATCGATGTATTCTTGGCCGTATTCTTCTGGAGTTGTTCCGGATGACTTCTGAAAAAGATTGGCCTCTACAGACTTAAAATTATTTTTTTTAAGCTCGGCCGACAAAGGCTTGTTGTCGCTGGCTATAAATACGGCGCCAGCTTCATGCGTAGCCTCCGCGATTTTTTTTGCCAGACTTTTAACATCAGCTTTTTGATCATTAATAACAACCAGGTCGGCTTTTAATAGCGGATCAGCGGAAACCCAGTCTTCACTTGATGATTTAAACTTAATAACCTGTTTAGCAAGGATTCCTTTTGGTAAATTTGCTCCTACTAGGTATACCAGGCTTAATTTCTTAGGAAGAAATTTTATTTTTGATACGTCCGGCGATGGCACGGGCTCTCCTTTTCGTTTTAACGGCTGGGGCTAAAAGCATAGCTTTACGTCGGTAATATCTGGCCTTGTCCTCAGCTCTTTTGGTATTCAAGTATTTAAACATTTTCTCGCGCTCAATGTCAGCTGTAGAATCAACAATTTTTACGCGATTAATCCAGTCGTAGTCTTTCTTTATTGAAGGGGTCCAACGTTGGTAAAAAAGTTTACCATTTTTACTCATCGTATCTTCCCAGAACTTCTGACGTTCCTTTGTGTTGTAATGAGCGATAGTTGAGGACCTATTTTCAACATTGAATAAAGCGGTATAAACGTGATAGCCAAATTTTTTGGCTCGCATGGATATATCCATGTCATCCATGTAAAACGGTGCAAAGGCTTCATCAAGGTACCCATGTTCTTCTAGGAAGGATTTACGGAATATTAACGGTCCTCTCATGCAAGCATCAACTTCGTAGTAGCGGTTTTTATATTCTGGATTTGTTGCCGCGTCTTGCCGCCAATAAGATTCATTATCGTTGATGGCGATCTGGCCGGGGCCTTTGATGTTTTTATACCCGAGAGGATAAAAGTTAACTCCGGCTAGCCCACCCAGAATCGCAATCTTTGGGTTGTTATCAAGCAGCATGGCTGTTTCAAAGAATAAATTACGGTCATAAATAAAGTTGTCGTCCTGGATGATTGCGGCATATTTACCGGTGGATTTTTTAAGGCCAATATTATTAGTTTTAACTTCAAAAATGTTTGGTGTGACCTCAAAAGTAACTGGGTAATCATTTTTGTCTTTGTAGAATTTACGGACTAATTTTTCGGTATCATCCTTACATCCATCAAAGATTACGTGCAATTCGTTATTGCCATAAACTTTACAAGACTCATCCAAATTAGCGATAAGGTCCTCGATGATTTCCTGTTTATTGAATATAGGCAAGACGACACTAATTTTAGGGTAAAGCCGATCCTTGTGTATGACATTGTCTAAGGTTTCCTCAAGATTTTTGGTCCACTGGCCATGAAATTCCTCGTAGTAACGCTTAGCATGTTGACGTAGGCTAGAAAGCTCGGGCTTTGTTAGATTTAAAGCTTCTAGTATCAGAGCCACATTAGTATCTGAGACGGTAGACAAGTCAAAGTTACCAAGTGGTGAAAAAGGCACTCCGGAATGCTGGGATGATATCGGGATGATGCCACGGGCTAGACCATCAAGCACGGTTCCGGCTTGCCCTTCTTCTAGGCTAGGAAAAACCAAGAAAGAAGCATTGGAGACAATATCATCATATTTCTTAGAATCGGCTGGGACCCAGCCATGGTAGGTGACCTTACCTTTAGTAAGCTCCTCAAAAACCCTCATTTTTTTCTCGTAATGCTTAGTGCTGATTGGGCCGACTATATCAAGGTGAAAGTTTTTCTCGAGCACTGCTGGGTGGCTAAAGATGGCCGTAATGATATCGAAGCCTTTTCGTAAACCAATGTCGGAAGAAAGGTATAAAAATCGGTTACTTTTAGCATTAGATATTTTAGCGGTTTCACCAACACCATAGTTGACCATTTTAATTTTCTTCTTATCTACGCCCTCGGAAATATAGGTGTTATAGGTAACGTTGTCGCCAACACCAATTATATAATCGGCTAGATTGACGCTTTCTAAAAAACTATCGTCAACAATATCCCAATCATTCAGTGAGGCTTGGCCAAGATGCTCGCGCTCCATAAAGGTCTTGAGCTGATTGTTCCTATAGGTTGGGTGGCTATTAACTGCCCATAGTATTTTTTTCTTTGCGGTAATTTTAGAAACTATGTCGGCAAACTTATCTATAATCCCTATGAAAACATCAAACTCTTGATTTGTAACAGACTCGATTTCTTCACGGTGCCAGCAGTCAATGTAGGTTACATCGCCCAGTTTAGATAAGCTCTCATAGAGATTACGGGATATTATGTTGGCCGATGAGTCCCAGTATTTGTGTTCGGACTTTTTTTTGCTTGGGTCAAAGTGAGCTTTGCTATAGGCCAGCAAAATTTTCATGCTCTAAAACTCCAGGTTGAGCTAGCCATGATGTATGAAGGGAATGAGCTTGGCATTTGCTTTGATTCAAAAGATGGAGTTGGTTCGAACTTAATAGTTCCAACTTCTTCGTCGCCAACGACGTAATCATCATCTAGCCAAACATTAACCTCTAGTCCGTAAAGATCTGGGGCTAGCTTTGGTATCATCAACTCGGCATCCAAATGGCCATTTTTACCAGTTTTATGCTTAACACTTTCTAGATGGCTGTGGGTGTAGACAACTAAAGCGTTATCGCGTTTATTGCGAAGAGAGAACCCAACGCATAAATCGTAGTCTCGTTTTTTATCACTCTTGTAATCGAGGCTAATTTTGAGACTATCACCAGAAAAAACATGAACATTTTGTTCAATCGGTTGGCCGTTAACTATAATGTTATTAAATTCGATATCCTTATCTTTAGGCAAAATCTTGACGTGCTTGCCGTGTTTAACGGCCGTGCTGGCCTGGTAGTCGATCAGGGCTTCATTGACGTCAGGGTAGAATTTACCAATACCTTTTTGTAGGAACAGACCTTGCTTGCAGAGATCACGTACCGAGCCCATGCTGTGGCTAACAAACAATACGGTTCGCCCTTGTTTGGCGATGTCTTCCATGCGCCCGAGACATTTTTTCTGGAACGGAGCGTCTCCAACTGCCAAGACTTCATCGATAATCAATATTTCAGGGTCAAGGTGAGCGGCTACGGCAAAGGCCAAACGCACATACATACCGGATGAATAAAACTTCACCGGGGTGTCTAAGAATTGTTCAACTTCGGAAAAAGCAACAATCTCATCAAATTTGCTTTTTATTTCTCGCTGGCTCATACCAAGGATTGACCCGTTTAAAAATACATTTTCACGGCCAGTTAGCTCAGGGTGAAAACCGGTGCCGACTTCCAGTAAGCTGGCTACACGTTTTCGCATAACTGCTCGCCCTTCAGTTGGGTCCACGATTCTAGTTAGAATTTTTAACAAAGTAGACTTGCCCGAACCATTTCTACCAATAATGCCCAAGACATCACCTTCGTTCAGGCTAAAGCTGATGTCTCTAAGCGCCCAAAAATCTTCTTTCTTTTCACCTCGACCCAGGATAGTCTCAAGCGGCCGTTTAAAGTTATAAGCAATCTCTTGCCCCATACTACGGCCCTTTGCTCGGCTATGAGCAATTTGATATTTCTTCGAAATGCCCTCAACTTCAATAACTGGTTGGCTCATATTATGTCCGCAAATTTCCTTTCAGCTCGGCCGAATACTATAACACCGATGATTAACATGATTAATGATACTGCTGTCGATATACCGATGCCTGCCCAGTTAATACTGCCATTGTGCAGAAGACCAGCGCGCATAGTATTAATTACGCTGGCCATGGGATTTAAGTTAAGCAGCCACTGATAATTTTTTGGGATCAAACTTACCGGGTAGATAATTGGCGTTAAAAACAGGCCAATCTGAATTACGAACGGAACTGCGGCTCTCACATCACGATAACGGACGTTAAGGGCTGCAAACACACAGCCAAGCCCGAGGGCGGAGATTAAACAGAGCAAAAGCATAGGGACTATCATTAGTATCCCGACAATGCCTGGCGTGATTCCGTAGTAAACCATTAGTCCAGCAAATACAATCGATGCGAAAAAGAAGTCAACCAAACCGATTAATGTCCCAGCAATTGGCAGCATTATCCTCGGAAAGTAAACCTTGGTTACGATCGCCTGATTTGACAGTAGACTGTTACTAACGTTAGATAAGGCGCCAGAAAAATACCCCCAAAAAAGCAGCCCAGAGAACGAGAAGATAGCGTATGGGATTCCGGAAACTTGGATCCCAGCTACTTTATTAAAGAATATGGTAAATATAACCATGCTGACAAACGGCTGGATGATTGCCCAGGAGGCACCAATCATAGTCTGCTTATAGCGGACTTTAACATCTCTCCAGGTTAGGAAATAGAAGAGCTCTCTGGCTCGCCATATTTCGCTAAAGTGAACCCCAATAAACTTTTGAGGCTTAATTACTATTTCAGTTGAAGTACTTATTTGTTTGTCTCCTTTTTATACCAATTAATCGTTTTCCTTAAGCCATCCTCAAAACTTGTTTTAGACACAAAGCCGAATTCTTTTTCAGCTTTCGAGGTATCAAGCTTTCTGCGTGGCTGGCCATTTGGTTTGGAAGTATCCCATTTAATCTGGCCGCTAAATCCAGTCTCTTTAGCGATTAATTCGGCAAGATCTTTAATAGATATTTCATAAGCAGAACCTAGATTAACTGGTTCGCTTTTATCATACTTCTCAGCGGCCAATAGGATCCCCTCAACGGTATCATCAACGTATAAGAATTCTCTGGTTGGGCTACCATCTCCCCATAACACGACTTCTTTGGCGCCGGAAGCCTCGGCTTCAATACATTTTCTAATTATGGCCGGGATGACATGCGATGACTCCAGGTCAAAGTTATCTCTAGGGCCATATTGATTTACTGGTAGCAGAAAAATCGAGTTATAACCATATTCTTCGCGGTAGCCCTGGCTTTGCACTAGCATCATTTTTTTAGCTAGGCCGTATGGGGCATTGGTCTCTTCTGGGTATCCGCTCCATAAGTCCTCTTCCTTAAATGGAATAGGGGTGTACTTTGGATAGGCGCAGATTGTGCCCAAAGCTACAAATTTAGGAATTTTATGAGTATAGGCCTCATGAAGAAGCTGGGTTCCCATCATCAAGTTGTCATAAAAAAATGACCCAGGGTGCTCGCGGTTAGCACCAATTCCACCAACTCGTGCCGCTAGGTGCAGAACAATATCGGCTGGATTTTCATCGTACATTTTGCGGACCTGATCACCATCAATGAGATCGTACTGTTTGTGTGTCGGAGCGATAACAATCGCGCCTAATTTTTCGAGTTTTTCAACCAGATGACTACCCACAAATCCATGGCCGCCGGTAACAAGTACTCGTTTATTTTTCCAGAACATATAGGTGTTATTATACCAGATTTAAGATATAGACTTCAGTAATAATGTTGTATTATGGCCAGTTGTTAAAGTTGAATCTTATAAAACCATTGACCGGGAACCAGGCAGCGCCTTCTGAAACCAGGTTGAAGTATTCGCCGTAGTTACCAGCCGTAGACGGAGCCTTAACTATAAAGGTAAAGTGGCCAGTAGCCCCAGGAGCTACAGAGCTTTCAGTAAGAAGAGCAGGGCGAATGCAGGGAAGGCTTGGGTTCGGCGAATTGGTCGCCCAACTAGAGTCACAAAAGGCGCTGGTGCGGTTTGGTGCATCCCAGGTAGCCAGCTTTATTGGGTATGAACCACTGTTTTTCCAAGTAGTGTTGCCAGTATTTTTTAGGGCAATAGTTACAGTCTCGCTATCGCCTGGATGTATGGGTACACCGTCGTTATAGGTTGTCGAACCTGCCCCGTAAGTCTGGCCAACCAGCTGCCAGCCGTAATTGCCGCGGACATTAAGGTTAAATCTAATTATGCCGTTTTCGCTAAACCAGGCGGCGCCCTCTGAAACCAGGTTAAAGTATTGGCCGTAGTTACCAGGTAGACCAGCCTTAAGGTTGAAACTAAATGTCCCATTGGCTCCAGGCGCCACAGTCGCCTCGTTGAGAGTGGCGGCTCTGATACAGGCTAGACTTGGGTTCGGCGAGTTAGCTGCCCAGTTCGAATCACAATAAGGGCTATTCTTGTTTGGTGGGTTCCAGGTAGCCAGTTTTACAGGGTTAGTTGTGTTCGACCATGTAACATTGCCAGTGTTTTTAACAGTTACGGTTACAGGTATAACATCGCCGGGATCAGCGGGGATACCATCGGTATAGGTTGTCGAACCTGCCCCGTAAGTCTGGCCAACCAGCTGCCAGGTGTAGAAAGTGCCAACCGTTACGTTGATAGTTGTGGCTGGCTCCTCAAACCAGGAAGAACCTTCCGATACCAAATTGAACTTCTCAGAGTAGCTGCCATTAGTAGCCGGGGCTTTTAGGGTGAAGGTGAATGTTCCATTACTACCGGGGGACACGGAGCTTTCGGTCATGAGGGCCGGTCTAATACAGCCTAGACTCGGGTTCGGTGAATTGGTCGCCCAGCTAGAGTCACAAAAAGCGCTGCTATGATTTGGTGGACTCCAGGTAGCCAGTTTTACAGGGTTAGTCGAGTTTGACCAGTCGATATTACCAGTATTTTTAGCCACAATCGTTATTTGCGAAGTTTGCCCGGGAGTAAGGGTTAGGCCGTTTGATGCAGTTTGAGAAACTACCTGCCAAGAATAGTGAGTGGCAATTACATTAAGGCTCAGCTGGTAGGGGTTATCAAACCAGGAAGCTCCTTCTGACACTAGACTAAAGTATTCATTGTAGGCTCCGTCTCGGTTGGGTGGATTGATTGTAAAGCTAAAGTGACCAATGTTGCCTGGTGCCACCGAACTTTCGGTCAATCTAGCCGGGCGAGTATTGCTGATCCAGCTAGAGGCTACATAAAGTGGGCTGGCGTGGTCAGTAGGCCCAGCCGTGCCAATATCTACAGGGTTTGCACCGTTATTTGTCCAGGTAACATTACCGGTGTTGCGGGCAGCAAAAGTTATGCTAATTGGCCGGTTGCCATAAACGGAAGCTCCAGGTTGTCCGGCTACGAGCGGCGAAATAGTAATGTCATACATTACCCAGGAGTAGGCTGGATTGTAGATTGAGCCAAACCACCCCTGGTAGATATTGTCGAAGCTTAGATTGCCGGCAAAATGAGGGGTGTAATTATAAAGAGCTGCTGTTGGCCCAGTATCGATATGTACTGGAGAGCCATCAATAGTTGCCCAACCGTCATAGGCTGCCGCTGTGTCTCCGTTATTACGGTGAAATACACCTTGAGTCATCCAACCGTTATAGTTGGTTGTTAGGTCATCGGTGTTATCCCATCCGGGTTTCTGGACATTCCAACCAACATTACCCTTTGATCTTTGCTGGTCAAATTTTAATTGCCAAGTGGCGACAATAACCTGCCTCGAGAAACCAACCCGGCTTTGTTTATTAACGCAGCTGCCGGTAATCCCAACGACAGGTGTGCCGTTCATGCTATAGAGTTCAACCCCCGGATAGTCAAAACTACCACCAGCGTCTGTGCAGCCATACCCCATAGCGGAGGCATAGCGCCAACTAGGGCACCCCTGAGAGCCTGACACTAGCGATGACTCTTTTTGCAAGGTTGAAATTATGACTCGAGGGTTTAAACCATATACTTGTGCCGCGTGAGCTATAACTGTACCAGCGGAAACTTCGCTACCAAAAGTGAAGCCGGTTGATGGGGTGTAGCCAGTTGGGTCAGGAGACGTAAAGCCATTATTGGAGCTAATACAGCTGCTAGGGAAGGTGCTATTAAGCCATGAATCAATCTGGTCGGCACTCATAGAGTTATAGTTATCAAAGACACCATCGTCCATTAGATTATTAGCAATAAAACCAGCGCTAGTATGTAGGCTGCTGGCGAATAGGGTCACAATTAGAAAGACCACAAATAGTTTTAGTTTACTAGTTAAGTATTTCATAATTGAACCTCTAGATTCATTGGGTCTGAAGAGGTCGCTGTCTGACCATTTAGCTTGGCTATAGCCTGAACTTTCCACGACCCGTTGGTTAACTGGGCTTCAGATACATTCCAGTTCCAATAGGTCGAGCCGGCACTATCAGTCTTCTGCTCGGCAAGTGTTCTGGTCATGTCACCTTGTGAAAACTGGATGTAGCAAGTGGCGCCAGGTGTTGATACGCAAACCGAAGATTCCTGAAGAGACGTACTAACACTAGGTCGGTGGTTACTTATGAAATTACCGGTTGGAGCAGCCGGAGCCGATCCGGCCGGCACGTCAACGCTAGACGATTTGTCGCCAGCATTAGTACTAACAGAGTTAGGGATAGCCGATTGGCTAGCCACAGAGTCAGCTGTGCTGGTTTGTGTAGTAACGGATGCGGCATTGGTCGATGGGATAACTGCCGTCTTAGGGGGGTTATGCCAAATCAATAAATACAATGCAGCGCCGGCCACCAAAACGAGGGCGCCAGCTATTAGCCGTTTATCAATTTTCTTTAGTCTGACCATATCTTTATTTTAACTTATCCACACACAGTTTAACAGTTTAGCGGCATATTTTTCAAGGTGTTATAAATTGATAAAAATTGTATAAAATTATGAGCTTTAAGCTAGACTAAAAAGCGATGAAGCAATACCTTCTAGACCCCACTGGTCCGGCTGAGCTCAAGAATAAAATCTTTGATAGCCCCTACCGTGAACTAAAGAGACAGGCCAAGAACAGAGGCATCAATATTAACACCTATGATCTAGGTGATTTAAAAGCAGCCGATATGGTCCTGTGTTTTAACTATAAAGAGGAGTTTTTTCAAAAATGTCAGGCTGCGAACATTCCCAAACAACGGTTAGCCTTGTTTGCTTTTGAGCCAAGGGTGGTTTTGCCCAGACAGTACACTAAACAAGTTTGGGATCAGTATGGCACAATCTTTACCCATCTGGACGACCTAGTGGATAACAAACGAATCTTTAAAATCCGCCAACCCCTGGCCGAAGAGCCGCTTGATAAAGTCCCTGGTTTTAACGAGCGTAAATTTTTGATACTAATTAATGCCAACAAATATAGTTACGTGACTAATGAGCTTTATTCATATAGACGAAAAGCCATCCGATTTTTTGAAAAGTTTAACGACTTTGATCTATACGGCTATGGGTGGGAACAGGGTAATAGGGTTATAAAAAGGCATCAGTTAATCGGAGCTATAAAAAGAGGGCGCTTGCTCCAAGTACTTAAAGACCTTGTAGACATTAGACCGTACAAAAATTATCGGGGCAGCGTAGAAGATAAAAACAAATTACTTCGGAGCTATAAATTTAGCCTATGTTTTGAAAATGAAAAAAACGCCCCAGGCTACATCACCGAAAAGATATTTGACTCGCTTTTGTCTGGGACTGTCCCCGTGTATCTTGGCACCCCAAATATTGAAAAGTATGTTCCAAGAAATTGTTTTATTGATATGCGAGATTTTAAAAACTTCTCAGAACTAAACACTTATTTACGGAGCGTTAGCCCAAAGGAATTTAGTAGAATCCAAGCTGCTGGCCAAAAATTCATAAAACACGGCGGATACAAATACTGGAACCCGGATAAATTGTTTAAAAACTTTCTGGATGTTCTGGAGAGAAAAACTAGTTGAGGCAATTCTGCTATTATGGAATCTAGATTATGATTGTAGTCATCATTGCCGGCGGCTCAGGGACAAGACTTTGGCCGTTATCAACCGTTAATTACCCCAAGCATCTACTGCGCTTAACCAATGAGCGTAGCCTATTGCAAAATACATATGATCGCGTCAAAGAATTGGCCGACGATATTTTTGTTATACCGGAAGCCTCTCATGTCGAACATGTTTATAAGCAGCTGCCCGAAATCTCAAAGGAAAACATATTGGTAGAGCCAGCTCGCCGCGGTACAGCGTCCTGCGTTATTTGGGCATTGTCTGAGATCAAGAAACGAAAGTATAAGGACCAGTCTATATTTTTTCTTTGGGCAGACCATTTAATTAGAGACAAAAAGGGCTTCACTGTTGCCGTTAAACAAGCTGACGAATTAGCCGAAAAGCTAGGCAGACTTGTTTTTCTAGGAGTTGAGCCGACGTATCCGTCAACTGGCTTTGGTTATATTAAAAAAGGTGATCGTCTAGAAAATGGATTCAAGAACGTTTACGAGCTTGAGAAATTCGTTGAAAAACCACCCCATGATATAGCCGAGGAATATTTTGAGAGCGGGGATTATTTATGGAATATGGGGTATCTGATGGGGACACTAGATACTTTTGAACGTGATATTCATGAATATGCGCCAAGGTTATGGCAAGACTATAACAAATTGCTAGAGTCAGATGATGTTACGAAAATTTACGAAAACTTGGAGCCTGAGGCAGTAGAATACGCTCTGTCAGAAAAAGTGTCCGATGCGGTTGTGGTGCCAGGAGCCTTCGACTGGGTGGATATCGGCTCATTCAAAGATCTACACGAAGTTAGCCACCAAGATAGTAAGGGCAACCACATAAACGGCAACAATGTTGAGTTAGATAATGTTACCAATAGCTACATACGTAACGAACAAGATCTGCCTGTTGTAGTTATCGGACTTGATAACATAGCGGTTGTTTCTACCGAAGATGGTGTATTAATAACCAACAAAAACTATGCTCAAAAAGTAGGGGATATTGCGAAAAAATTGCAAAACAAGGAGAAATAACATGAAGAAAAAACTCATAGCTTTTGACCTCGATGGCACGCTCGCTCCCAGTAAGTCACCCCTACCGGACCGTATGTCACCCCTAATAAGCCAACTTCTAGAAAAGTATAAAGTTTGTGTCATTTCCGGTGGTAAGTTTGAGCAATTCGAGAAGCAGCTTCTGGCTAATCTCAAGGCCAGTGACAAGGCCTTAAAAAATCTTCATATTATGCCTACTTGCGGCACTCGCTATATGACTTACGATGAGACCGCGAAGACCTGGAAGCAAGTTTATGCGGAGAATTTTACTGAAGCTGAAAAAAAGAAGATTATCGATGTCCTCAATAAAGTGGTTGACGAGCTAGGCTACCGTGAAGAAAAGATATACGGAGACGCAATTGAAGACAGAGGCAGCCAAGTAACCTTTTCAGCATTAGGACAGGATATCGTAGACGTGCTTGGTCTTGAGGGAGTGAAACAAAAAGAAGAATGGGACACCGATAATAAAAAGAAGCAGGCGATTCGAGACCAGGCAGCTGAACTATTGCCGGAGTTTGAAGTTCGTGTCGGCGGGGTTACCTCCATAGATGTAACTAAGCCAGGCATAGATAAAGCCTACGGAATGCAAAAATTAATTGACATGTTAAGTATTTCTAAAGAAGATATTTTGTTCATAGGCGATCGTTTAGCAGAAGGTGGGAACGATTATCCAGTTATGGCTATGGGAATAGATTCAATGGAGATTCGAAGTTGGGAAGAAACCGCACTTGTGATTCAAGCTGTGCTATTTGTTAGCTAAAGTCTGCTGCCAGCGCCAAGCATCTATCAAAGCATCAGCCAAAGACTTCTGAGCCTCCCAGCCAAGCTCCTTGTTGGCCTTATCGCAGCTAGCGTAGGTTGCAACTACATCACCGGGTCGGCGTTGACCAATTTTATATTTTAATTTAACACCCGTTGCTGACTCAAAGGTATTGATTACCTCCAAAACACTACTGCCTTTGCCGGTACCTACATTAATAAAATCGTAGAAACCTGGGCCTTTCCTATCAAGCACTTCCAAGGCTTTAACGTGGGCTTTAGCAAGATCAACTACATGGATGTAATCGCGAATATTGGTACCGTCACTAGTTGGGTAGTCATTGCCAAAAACTGTTAACTCGGGGCGAATACCCGCTGCGGTTTGAGTCACAAGCGGAACGAGATTAGCTGGTACACCGATCGGAAGCTCGCCTATTTTTGCCGAAGGATGTGCCCCCACTGGGTTAAAGTAGCGCAGAGCTAGCGCTCTAAGACCCTTACTTACATAAGCCGTGTCTTTAATAATTGTTTCGCACATCTGCTTGGTTGAGCCATAGGGCGAAACCGCCGGCTTTACCGGACTATCTTCAGTTACGGGTAATTTATCGGGGTTACCATAAACAACGCAGGATGACGAAAAAACAAAGTTTGATACTTTAGATTGTTCCATGAATTCCAGCAAGCTTATTAGGCCGGCAACATTGTTATCATAGTATTTTAGGGGTTCATTTACCGACTCCCCGACTGCTTTGTAGGCAGCAAAATGAATAACACCGTCGATTTGGGTATCATCAAATATTTTTCTGAGGAGCTGTTTGTCCTGATAGTCGCCTTCGTAAAAAGTAATATCTTTACCAACAATCTCCTCAATTTTTTTCAAAACTTCTTTAGAAGAATTGCTGAAGTTATCTAGAACAATTGGGTTGTAACCAGCTTCGACTAACTCGACGGCTGTATGTGATCCTATATATCCCGCGCCACCAGTAACTAATATATTTTTCAGTGCCATACTTCTATTCTACCGTAACCGACTTTGCTAAATTGCGCGGTCTATCAACATTCTTACCAAGTTTTTTGGCAGCGTAGTAAGAAAACAGCTGCATTACGATGGCGACAAGGATTGGTTGAGTTTGTTCCAAAGTTTTAGGAATGTAAATAACATCGTCTACTAATTTGGCTATGGACTTATTGCCTTCAGTCGCGATAGCCAGTACTGGTCCGCTACGAGCTTTAATTTCCTGAATATTTGAATAAGTTTTATCTTTTAGGCTGCCGTCTGGTGCAATAGCTAACGTTGCAAAGCTTTTATCAATCATGGCTAGTGGTCCGTGTTTCATCTCACCGGCGGCATAGCCCTCAGCGTGTATATAGGAAATTTCTTTAAGTTTTAGAGCTCCCTCGAGTGCGCATGGGTAGCCATAACGGCGGCCAATGTATAAAAAGTCTTTAAAATGGCTATATTTCTCAGCTAGTTTCTCAATCTCTTTGGCTTTTGCTAGAACCTGCTCAGCTTTACGGGGCAGATCATCAAGCTCTTTTATTAGGGGTTTGGTCAGATTAGAAGTCCCTTTACTCAAATGCAGGGCGATCAAAGAAAGTACCGTAACTTGGGCGATAAAGGCTTTCGTGGAGGCCACAGCTTGTTCTGGACCGGCGTGTAAATATACACCGGCGTCAGTTAGACGAGCGATTGTTGAGCCAGCCGCGTTAACAACGCCAAGTCGTAATATTCCGTAGTCTTCAATTTTTTTCAGGGCGGCAATGGTATCGGCTGTTTCCCCAGATTGGGATATTGCCATAACTGCGGTGCTTCTTGAAAGCGGCTCGTTACGGTACTTAAATTCAGAAGCAAGCTGTACCTCCACAGGTATCCCGGCTAGTTCCTCAATCAGATACTCGCCGACGAGCCCGGCATAGTAGGAGGTCCCGCAAGCTACGATAATCATTCGATCTATATATTTTAGCTGCTGCTCGACGCTGTCTAGACCACCGAGTTTAACCGTAGAGTATTTTGGTTGGATTCGTCCAAGAGTAGCCGAGCGAATTGTTTGAGGAGCTTCATATATTTCCTTTAACATATAATCAGGGAAGTCACCGAGCTGAGCTTGTTCAAAATCAAAATCCAATTCCTCGGCTTGTCGCGTGACTGCTTTGGCGCGCTTAATATTCCTTATTTTGTAGCCTTTGCGATCGATCTTGACCATCTCGAAGTCATCTAGATAGACAACATTTTTGGTGTGCTCCATGACAGCCGTTGGATCGGAGGCCAGAATATATTCTTTCTTACCAACACCCAGTATTAACGGACTGGAAAGCCTAGCCGCATATATTACGTCCGGCTCAAGTGTAGTGATTGCCGCGAATGCATAAGCACCACGGAGCTCCTGGAGAGTTTTTTCAAAGGCTTGTTCAAAATTTAAGCCCTGCTTAAGGTTGTAATCTATGAGATGGGGGACGACCTCTGTGTCGGTTTGTGAAATAAAATTGTAGCCAAGACTTTCGAGCTTTGTTTTTATTTCCGAGTAATTCTCAACAATACCATTGTGAACAACAAAGATAGTTCTGTCGGTATTGCTGTGAGGGTGGGCATTTATGAGAGTTGGGGCGCCGTGAGTTGCCCAGCGGGTATGCCCAATAGCCACATCAGGCTTTAGATTTTTAGTCTTTTTTTTGAGTATTTTTTCTAATTCTTCGACTCTTCCGACCTGTTTTATGGATTCGGCCTCAAGCTTATTTATAAAAGCAACTCCCGCTGAATCATAGCCCCGGTACTCTAGAGACTTAAGGCCAGAAATTACCGGTTCGAGCGCATTCTTATTGCCAATGTATCCAACAATTCCACACATACCTAGATTAAGATACCAGTTTCTTGACTACTTGCTTAATTTTTTGTTGAAAAATTTCCGGCGAAAATTGCTGAGCCGACTGAGTCACTTTGGTGTGACTAAAAGATCTAGACTCAAATTTTTTAATTGCACTAACTAAACTCGGTACATCCTGAGTATCAAAGAATATGCCATTATCGGAATTTACATAATCCAGTGCGCCGCCAGCTTTATACGCTATCACGGGGGTACCGGCTGCCAGAGCTTCGACAGCTACTATCCCGAAATCGTCCAAACCGGGGAAGATAAATCCAACAGAGGTCTTAAAATAGTGGGCAACCTGCTCGTCGCTTGGTCGCTTTATAAAAGTAACATTTCGAGTTGCAATTCTTTTGAGCTTGGAGTGATCAGGCCCATTGCCTAGTACGAGGAGTGGAGAATCTAGTTCGGAAAAGGCCTGAACTACCAGACCAATTTTCTTATAGGGTGTTTGTCGGCCCGCAGTCACGTAGCCGCGTCTTGGCTCGTCAACGTCCAACTTAAATCTATTAATATCGACAGGCGGGTGTATTACCTGTGCCTCACGATCATAATACTTCTTGATCATAGATTTTGTGTGGTTGGAGTTGGCAATTATAAAATCTGGCTTTTGAGCAGCTTTGTAGTCCCATTTGCGAAGCGGCCCAACCAAAATTTTTAAAGCAATTCTTGCCAGAAAGTCTAATCGTCCAAACCCTGGGTTAGCTAGGTAATCGTCGTACCGCATCCAGTAGTAATGGGTCGGTGAATGACAGTAATTTATATGAATCGCGTTTTTAGCTTTATTGACTCCCTTAGCTTCGGCTCCACTTGATGAAATTATCAGGTCGTACTGGCTTAGGTCGAGACGGCTAAAAGCTAAGGCTCTAAAAATTGGTAAAAATTTTTTTAGACTTTTTGGAAATTTTTGTAGCCAGGTAGTCCTAATATCGGCATCTTTGAACCATTCCTCACCATGCCAAATCTTCGGGTTGCTGTCATATTGTGACGTATAAATAGGGGCTTCAGGATATAACTTGTGGAGCTCTAAGACAACTCGTTCAGCACCACCGGTTCCCGTTAGCCAGTCGCAGACAATAGCTACTTTCATTTTTTTAGTACCATTTTTTTACTTTAAACAAAGGCTTATATTTATTCTCGTCATAAGGCTCGCCAATATCTTTATCATAAAAAAGCTTCGCATAAATGGCATATTTTTCCAATGAGTATTGAATGTAGATACCCGGGACATCCGTAATTTTGCCTCGGTTTTTGTAAAAATTTAGACCCGAACCAACGGCCGAAAAATGAGAGAATTTTTTACCAAAGTCAACGATAGCATTAACCTCGTTATACTTGTTCTTACGATCCCCGGCTTCAGTCCAGCCACCGTAATCATCGACCGACAAATGATATATCTTTGCGCCATTATCAAGCATATCGAACGATACCGGATCAAAGAAATCTAGAACCTGAAAACCTTTGGGGTTGTAGGTGCCCTGACACATTTTAGTCAAGATGTCATATGGTTGAGGTGATATTTTAGTTTTGTCGAAGCCAAAAAAGCAGGTTTGGGTTAAATCTTTGTACCCGCGGATACCGGCCACTTTATGCGGATTATTTTTATAATTACGCATTGTGCCAACAAGGTCGTAACCGTTTTTTAATCTAGACACTATGTCGTCTAGGGCAGGTGCTCTAAACACTACGTCGCTATCGAAGTGAATTAAATATCTCTCTGGACGAGTTTGGATAATATTGGCCCATAGGCTAGCTGTACCGAGATGACCATGGTCGAAATTAGCAGCAATGGTTTTACTACGTTTTCTCATTTTGAACTTCTCGATAATGCCCTTATCTCCCCATGGTTCGATTTTGGGATCTGGCTTATCTAGGCTATGATAAACAACCTTTTTAAATTCCTTTACAGCCCATCTATCACTTTCCAGCCCGTAAACGTGTACTACCACATCAGGGTGGTATGCATAGAAAGATCTCAGTGCAATCACGCCAATTTCGCCGCACCTAACTATCTCGGTATAAACAAAAAAATCGTTCACCTTTTATTTGGCTCCAATACCTTTAATCACAACTCGAACAGTTTTAATCATAATGATTATGTCTAACCAGAAACTCCAATTCTGCACATAGTATAAGTCAAGCTTTCGGCGTTCCTCAAAACTGATTTCTCTTCTCCCGGAAACCTGGGCAAGGCCAGTCAAACCTGACTTAACAGCCAAAATCAGATCCTTCTTTGCATACTTATCTAGCTCGTGCGCTTGCAACGCACGAGGACCCACCAAACTAATATCACCCTTAACGACATTAAATAGTTGAGGTAATTCATCCAGGCTAGTACTGCGCAGGATAGCCCCAATCTTACTAACTCTAGGATCCTTTGCTAGCTGGTCGCCATTAGCCCGGTACTCTTTTATTAATTCGGGCTTGCCCATTTTAGTAAAAGCTTGTTCTGGCGTAAGACCATCATAGGCCTTCAGATGAGTTCTAAACTTATAAACTCTAACCGTATTACCAAAACGTGTGAGCCTAGGGTCCTTACGCAGTATCGGACCGTTAGAATCAAATATTTTTATAAGTACAGCCACGATACCCATAAACGGAATAGCTATTACTAAGGCTATGCCACCAAAGACTACGTCAGTTAAGCGCTTAACAATTCTCCCCCAGCCAATTAAGGCGGTTTGATGGACGGCGATCACCGGGATTGATGAGCGGAACAGTTCAACCGCGATGTTGCCAACAAACAACTCAGCGTTGCCAGGTACAAACCGATAAGCGATATGGTTAGTTTGGGCGAACTCGAGTATCTCGCTATTTTTTAATTGGTCAGAGTAGAGCTCCGTCTGCACAATGCTATGGATGTCACTGGTTTTTAAATTTTTTATAGCCACGTCAAATGATTCAAAGTTCTTAATGTGAGGGTATTTTTTTATTGTCGTATTATTGGCCCCAACCATTCCGATTATTCTGTAGCCTGATATTTTGCTATTTTGAAGGCCAGCCACAAGCTCAGTGCTAACCTTGGTATTTCCAACAATCAGCAGATTGGTAATACCTATGTCGTAACGATACAAATAAGCTCTGATTTCGCGAGCCAAATTTCTATATGACAGTAAGAATATGAACGCTAAGCTAAAACCGTAAACTGGCACCAAGCGAGCAGGGAATATCTGTCTATTGACGGCGTAGCCATAACTAATTACGAACAACAGCCCCACAAACGAGCCAATGAATAATCTACCAAGTTCGTTAAATCTTTTCTCTTGAATCGAGCTGCTATATAGACCGAGCAAAGCAAAAATTAATATCCAGAAAGGCAAAAGTAGGAAGAACGCCCCAACGTAGGTCCCCGACGGGATTGGGTGGGCAACTGGAGTATTACTAAGATCGCCTCTCAACACGTAAGCACTAATAAAGGCCGCTACTAAAGCCAGAAAATCGCCCACCATAAGTATCAAGCTATATATGAGCGAAATGTTATTTTTCATCTATACTAGATTGTAGCACTTATGAAAAACACAGAGCCAGATACAAAGATTGCTCACTATCTCGCCTGGTCCATTGCTGGGATTCTTTCTCTTCTGCCATTTCATGCTTTCCTAACTTCATGGGCTGGTAATAATTTTGGTCACCTAGATCTCTTCAGAACCTGGGCCGAGATTTTGATCATTGGCTTATTTATCCCGGCGATATATCTAGTAGTTAGAGACTCCAATCTCAGAAAAAATCTTTTAAAATCAAAAATACTGTGGCTCTATTTTACCTACATTCTGCTCCATCTAGTTTTTGGCTATCTGGCATACAGAAATAATCAAGTAAATAAAACAGCTCTAGCCTACGGTCTATTAATAAATCTGCGTTTTATTGGCTTTTTCTTATTATGTCTAATCGTTGCCAGCAAAACCGATATCTTGCATAGAGCCTGGCAAAAAATATTACTGATCCCGGCCGTTATTACTATAGTTTTCGGGGTATTACAGCGGCTTGTTCTACCGGTTGATTTCTTAAGATATTTTTACGGATATCATACTATCCCAACCTACCAAACGGTAGACAATAACATAAACCTAGCCAGAATTATTTCGACTTTTAGAGGCTCGAATCCCTTCGGAGCCTATTTAGTCTTGGCTGTTCCCGGGTTTTTGGTATCACTGAAAAACAGGATATTAGTAAAATTTATGATTCTAGCCGGAGCGGTACTGTGTTTGTGGTTCTCGTATTCAAGAAGCGCGTGGATCGGATTATTTTTCACTCTTGCAGCTTTAGTTAGTATTTATTTTGCTAAAAGTTTAGTAAAAAGATTTTGGCCGCTGCTAATCGTCATTTTGATAGCAGGCTTAGTGAGTTTGTCTTACGTAGCTAAGATTAACCAGGCCACAAAGAATATCTTTTTTCACTCGGGCTACAACACCAGTACAGTTCCGAGTTCAGATAAGCTTAGGGCCTCGCTCATGAAAGATGCGTTCAAGGATGTTACTTCAAGACAGCCATTAGGAAGAGGCCCTGGAACTGCTGGACCGGCTTCTTTCAGGAATACACCAAACCAGCCTAGAATTGCTGAAGATTATTATTTACAAATCGGCCAAGAGGTTGGGGTAGAAGGCTTAGTTCTGTTTATCGCCATTTGCGCACTAGTGTTCAAGGCTCTCTGGCAACAGAAATCTGATAGTCTTGCTATGGTTTTACTGGTTAGTTTCATAGGAATTAGTCTGATAAACCTAGTTTCGCATGCCTGGACCGACGACACTCTGAGCCTGCTGTGGTGGGGCTTTGCAGGTATCGCGCTAGCCCCGACGCTTATCAATCGACAAGCCAGGAAATCAAATGTCTAATTCAGTTTATAAACACCGGATACAGATTGCAGAGTATCTAATTACTGGCGGTGCTTATTTCTGGTCTGGCTACGGAGTTTTTGCTCTTTGTTGGTCATTTTTTGGCTGGAGTTTATGGTGGGCAAAACTTTCTGCCAATGTTGTAGGCTGGTCGGTTAACTACTTGCTGCAAAGATTCTGGGTTTTCAATAACTCGGATCTTAAAAAACACCAAACTCGAGTAACCGGGAGATATGCATTTATTACTCTGGTAGATTTTGGCATGGATTATCTGATTGTGGCAGGCCTTAGAAATCTTGGTTTAACACCGTATCTTGGACAGTTTGTGAGCGCTGGTTTCTTTACTGTCTGGAATTATTTTTGGTATAGGTTCTGGGTATTCCCGGACAAATTAGATAATAGGAAATTCCAAATAAAATTATCTAGGCTGTTTACGCATAGAGCGCACGGCCACAGTGGGGTTTAGTAAATGACAAACGTTAGACCAACAAAGAAGCAACAAGAAATGCTGCTTTTTGTTGATGAGTTTATTAAGCGCTATGGTTACAGCCCGAGCTATCGTGAAATCATGAAGAGCCTGGGGTACACATCTGTCGCAACGGTCAGTCTCCATATAAACAACCTAATTAAGCGTGGTCATTTAGTGAAGCGTGATCATTCAGCAAGATCACTCGAAATTATAAGAGACCCTCATCATAACTCAAAAGAAACAGCCCCAATTGAGGTAAAGCAGTTGCGCAGCTCAGAAGAAAAATGGCTAGTTAAAAAGGTAGAATTGTTTTTTCGGGATGTCGAGAAAGCGCCCAAAGTAGTAGAAAGAGAACTAGACCAGCTCTACGTTTTAATAGGCGCACTAAAGGTCTTGGGCCTAGATGGAGCTTCGCAAGCTTTCATACCCAGGCTGACTGCTTTAAAAAAGAAGGCCAAAGACAACGAATTTGTCGTTTAACTTAAGAGAGCACCGCCATCGACCACGATCTGCTCGCCAGTCATATAGCTTGCTAAGTCGCTAGCCAAAAATAGAGCAACCCTGCCTATGTCATCGGGTTCGCCCATCCGGTGCATGGGTATCTTCTTAAGGAATGCATCTTGGATGGCTTTCATATCTGAACCTTCTTGAGATGGTCCTTGCATTTTGCTAACGCCCGGGGTGGCTATGCCGCCTGGTGCTATGGCGTTAACCCAAATTTTATGCTCAGCTAACTCTAGTGCAACGTTCTTGGTAAAGCCCCAGAGACCATGTTTTGATGCGTCATAGTGGGCTAGGCCAACCATCGATGGGTGCAAGGCATCTATAGAAGTAACATTAATAATTTTTCCACCTCGGCCTTGTTTAATCATCTGCTCGGACACTTGTTTAATGGTTAAAAAACACCCGCGCAAGTTAACATCAATCACTTTCATAAATTGATCTTCAGTCATTGTGGCAAGGGGTGAGGGCGGATAAATACCGGCATTATTAACTAGGATGTCGATAGAGCCAAATTTATCAGAAGTAGTTTTAATTAGATTAGCTACATCATCTGCTTTGGAAACATCACAAGCCGCCGCAAGCGTAGACCCTGGGCGAGCTTGCTCGAGTTGGTTAGCAAAACTAACTGCCGCTGTTTCATCAAGGTCAGCAATAACTACGTTAGCCCCGGCTTCATGCAGCCGTGCCGCTATGCCTTGGCCTATACCCATAGCACCGCCGGTAATAATTGCGGTTTTTTGCTGCAAACTCAATACTTGTGAAATAGGCGTAAGCATAAGCTTATTATCCACCCAAACTAAAAAATATAAAAGAGGTTAGGGGTGTCCTCTACTTTTTGATAGCACTTTCGAAACTTATTACTTTCCACGCCCCATTTTCTTTAGTTAAGTTGATAGTAACAATGTAGGTGATTCCGTCAGTCCCCTTTATCTCGTATGTAACCTTGCCTGTTCCTGCTTGCCCTGTCTCACCGGAAACTTCACGACTGGTCATCTTGGCCGGAGCGTTCAAAATTGGTCCAGATTTATCAACCACAGTCTTAAGAGTTGCCTTATCGGTTACGGCTGCAGCTTCTCTGCTAAAAAGTGAGTAAGCAGCATCGGCGTTACTTGCCTGAACATCCTTTAAGAACTCATTACTTACCTTAGCTACCCCGCTCGTAGCGGTGTAGGCTACTATTATCAGAACCACTATTAGACCAACAACAACAGTAACTATCTTCTTCCATCGAGGCCACTTCCACCTTGGCTGCTTGCTGTCTTTTTTGTCAGTTTCTTCCACGGTGAGTCCTCCTATTACTACTTATATTCTTCGCCCAAAAGCTCATATTTTCTGTGATTAATATCACAAATATATAAAACAGCTGGTTTGCAGATTTATGGCAGTAAAACTATGATTAAGCCATGAGTCAACTGGTTGCCAAAAAGGTTAGCGATTTCTTTTCAAGCTTTGAAGCAAAAAAATATGCTCCAAGACAGATCATTATCTATGCCGGAGAAGAACCAAAGGGCGTTTTCTTTATAGAAAAGGGGGAAGTTAGACAATACGATATCGCCGATAATGGAGCCGAAGTAGTAATTAACACTTTTAAGCCTAAAACGTTTTTGCCAATGAGCTGGGCTATTAATAAAACGCCGAATGTCTATTTCTTTGAGACAGTAAACGACACAGTGCTTAGGCTAGCCCCAGCCGACGAGGTGGTAAACTTTGTAAAAACTAATCCGGATGTATGCTTTGATCTTTTAAGCAGGGTTTTTTTGGGAGCAGACGGAATTTTAAAAAGATTGTCATATTCTATGGTTGGTTCTGCGAAAACGAGGCTTATTAATGAGCTAAACATAGCCTGCCAGCGTTTTGGTGAGAAACAGGCTGACGGCAGTTATTTACTTAATTTTCATGAAGAGCAATTAGCTACTCGGGTCGGTCTTTCTAGAGAGACGGTCAATAGAACATTAAAAGAACTTAAGTCTAGGGGCATACTCTCGGTAAGCCATAAAAGTATTGTAGTAAGGGATCTCGACGGTCTAAATCAAATGCTTATCGAAAAAGATTAACGTACTTACTTAAGTAATAAGTAGGCAGCTGCGGCAATTAGCACGACTAAAACAACGATCATGATAAGCATCATGTTGTTGTTCTTTGGCTGGGCTGCTGGTTGAGCCATTGGTTGTGAGGCTACAGGTTCTTGAGGCGCAGCTTCGGTAATTGGAGGAGTTGGCATTGGCGCTGGGGCAGGGGCCACTGGCTGGGCCGGTGCTTGATTATCATTTTGTGGCGCTGGATTATCTGGTTGCATTTATCTTATTCCTTTAGTTACTCTAATTTCAGTTTAGCATAAGCATAAAGTTAAAGACCAAAGGTTCTCAAATCCGGCCCATGTTCAAACCTACAGCTTAGCAGTAGAGCGATGAATGCATCCAGCCCAGCAGCAAGGGCGCCGTTTTCCAGCTAAAAGCTCCGTGATTGTCCGCTCAATATGATTTTTTCTAGTTTCTGGTTTTTTATTGGTGATAGTCCAGCAGATCCACTCATTCCGGGCTAGTGGCGTGAGATCATTCCACCGCTCGAGCGCAGACTCATCAGCAGCAAGAGCTTCTCCTAGGTCATTTGGTACTTTATGCACTACACCGGAGGAAATTTGTTTTTGAATCATAGCAACATTTTACATTACTGTAATTACAGAATGTTTATAATTGGGGCATGGCCTTTAACCACTATGCAAAGATAAAGCGTATTCTAGACCAGCAGCCCCATGGTTGGGTCATCAGACGAATTGATGAACCGACACAGGCCAAAAACTTTAAGGGAGAAACAGTTAATTTTACACACTACTACCGTATATATAGCATCAATGGTAAGCCAATAAAATATTGTAAGTTTCAACAAATCGATCGACTTGCTAGAGCACTCGAATTGCCGGTTGAGTCACTGCCGCTATTATGATGCATAAGTCTGGTTGGTTGCGGATATAACTCAGCTTTCAAAACAATAGAAAAAGACCGCCCAAATGGACGGTCGTTTTCTATGGCTCCGGAGGCCGGATAGCGGACTTCGTCCTTCTCCACTCACCAATGCTCTATGCAAGCATCTGCGCGTTGGTTCGTTACGCCGAACCTCCGGTTCGAACTTCGAACATTCGAAGACCAAGTAAAAAGCCGGGTTAAAACCCGACTCTTTACTTGGCTCCGGAGGCCGGATTCGAACCGGCGACCAATTGATTAACAGTCAACTGCGCTACCGCTGCGCTACTCCGGAATAACAGATTGATTATATGTGTATTACACCTTATTAGTCAAACACACAGCCAAGATAAATCTGCTATACTCTAATTTAAGAAATGTTGATTTTTCAAGCAATTATATTAGGTGTTATCGAGGGCTTAACTGAGTTCTTGCCAATTTCTAGCACCGGCCATTTAGTAGTTGCTGAAAAGTACATGAGCTTTCATGATTCAGCTAAAATCTTCACCGTGGTTATCCAAGTTGGTGCGACCTTAGCAGTTGTCTGGTACTACCGCAAAGATATTTGGAGTAAATTAACGGGTTTTGTTGCCAAAGAAAAAAACGTCCAAAAATTTTTTGCAAATCTTTTAATAGCGATGATCCCAGCAGGATTGCTGGGTCTCGCCTTCGATAAAAAATTCGAGACTTATGCACGCCCAGCGGTTACGGCTGTGGCCCTAATAATTGGCGGCGCGGTACTTTGGCTAGTCGACAAAAAAGAGTCTGGGTTACATCAGCCGGAGGCCAAAGTTGACTTTGATAAAATTACACCTAAGCAGGCGCTCGGGGTCGGACTTATGCAAATCTTTGCGTTAATTCCGGGAGTTTCTCGTTCAGGTTCAAGCATTGTTGGAGGCTTACTCGGTGGGTTGAATAGAGTAACTGCAACTGCCTTCTCTTTCTATGTTGGAATGCCACTTCTAATTATGGCCAGCGGGTATAAGCTTGTAAAAGATCGACATGAACTAGCGACCATCAGTGGTGGCAGCACCAGTATTGTGTTGGGAACAGTTGCTTCATTCATCGTTGGCTTGCTAGCTGTTAGCTGGTTACTTAAGTATGTCTCGACCCATAACTTTAAACTGTTTGCTTACTACCGAATCATTTTCGGTATAGTTGTTTTATTATTCATAGCCTGATAAGCGCAGTTAAAACTACTACACCACATATGGTGGTGGGGTGGTACTATTTATACGTATTTAACAATCAAAAACGCTGGAATCTGGTGACAACCCAGAACTGTGCCGCAACGGTATGCCTTTACTAAAAGGACGAGTCCGATACAGCAATAAAAATCTCCCGAGCAGGAGTAACTTAACTAATTAAGTATATTTACCTCTGCTCCCGAGCCAGAGGTATTTTTTGTGCAAACTGCAGAAACCAAGCAAGTAGAAACCAAGACTTTCGAGCAAAGGCGCTATGAGGCTATGCGCCAATCTGCAGCCCGGCCGGTGGGCAGCTTAGCCATAGCTGGTTACGAACAGCATTTAGCCGAGCTAGACCGGCGGTTTAAGGACGAAATGCAATCGGCCTTTGTTGAATCTTTAACTAAAAGAGGAGAAATCGACACTCACTATCCATTCGAGTTGGTAGATGGGCGTCTAGTTGCTGAGGACGGCGAGCCAATAGGCGACATGCTGGTTAGGTGTCTGAGAAAAGATATAAAACTCGCAACTGCCGATAATTTTTATACCTTTTTGCCGGAAAGGTCGCGAGCTGAACTTGATAATCTCAGGCTGTTTGAATCAATGGCGCGCGGTGAGATTGACGGCAACTGTGTGCTTGAAATTTCTGTTTATAATGAGGAGCTAGATACTTCCGAAGTAAACCGTAACAAATTAATAGCTGCAGCTCAAAAACCCTACTGCGGTCGGAGTATGATTAGGCTTAGCTACTGGGATGGTAAGGTTGCTCATCTCTACACAACTTCAAGCGACAATCTAGCCGCCGCAAAAACCTATACTAAAGACCCAGAGGATTCGAGCGTAGCCAGACTAGCGGCCGTAGTTGAGAGTCAAACTGGTCACAAATTTTCTAATCAAACGGCTAATGGTATGTTGGCTGAGCCTATAATCTTAACTCTTGATCCGGCTCGGGCAAAAAAACTCACCAAAGATATTGCCGCCGGCGTTGATAGTTTGATATCAGCCAGGCACGGTGGAGATTGGCGCCAGGGTCGGCCGGCCGGCGAGTCGGTAGACCTCGATGCTTATGTAAATTCTCAGGAAGAAGTATGGGCGGGTTTTAGACAAACTGAAGATTTGCTAAGGGCATCGGCAAATAATTATGCTCAGTATGAACAGCGACTCCGGAACGAAATGTATAACTGCATTGCGCTTCTTGAAATGCGTCTAGAGTCAGGAGAGTATACCCGACCTCTTGAAAATTACGCATCGGCTGCCTCGGGAGCAGGCGCTATAGCCGAAAGCAATGGGGTAACATATGACGCCTGTGGCTTGGTACTCGGACCAAATTCTAATACCGCCGCGGGTGTTGCTGAAAAAACAGGCAAAGAATCACTAATGCGTCTCGAGAATAAAAAGATTGGCTGCCCAGAGTGCAAAGCCAAAGTTGTAGTTCCAAAAAAAGATCTTGAAGCTGGCAGGTTGTCTTGTACCGACTGTGGCTATTGTTTAGATGTTTGCACGGGTAAGGTTTTATCTAGGTCTAGAGCCCAGCAGCGAGGAGCTAGTATCTTTGATATATTCACCGAAACGCACAAAACATATTGGCAAAAAAAGGAAATGACCAAACCGCCGCGCAAACCAAACAAAAAAACTGCTTAAATCATTGAGTAAATAGCTGCCACGCCGGCTACGGCCATAATTATTGTTACCAGCCAGCCAGCCAATGTAACGGACTTCTTATTAGTCCATTCGCCCATGACTTTTTTGTTGCTACTTATAATAACAATGGTTGCAAGAATGATTGGTGCAGTAATGCCATTTAGAACGGCGGAGTATATAAGAGCCTTAATTGGATCTAGGCCAATAAAGTTTATAGCAAAACCAACAATCACGGAAAGCATAATTATTCCGTAAAACGATCTGGCTTGACCAAGTTTTTGGTTTAGCCCGCCTCGCCACTTCATACTTTCAGAAATCGCGTAGCTACTGCTACCAGCCAAGACTGGAATAGCCAGCAAGCCTGTACCAATAATGCCTATTGAGAACAGCCAATATGAAGCGTCACCGGCAAACGGGCGGAGTGCTTCGGCGGCGTCTGAAGCCGTTTTTATGTCGGTTATACCGTGTGAGAATAAGGTGGCACCACAAACGGCAATAATAAAGAACATCACAAGGTTAGATAGGAACATGCCCGACCAAACATCAATTCGCATTTTTCTAATTGATTTAGGGTCGGTGCCGCGGCGTGATTCGAGAGTAGTATTGCCGCCAGAAATTTGATCCTCAACTTCCTGAGAGGTTTGCCAAAAGAACAAGTAGGGCGATATGGTAGTACCCAAAATAGCACAGATTAGCAAAATCTGGTCTTTGCTAAAGCTAATGTGAGGTATAAATGCATGATGTAGCACATCTCCCCAGTTCAAATGCGCCATTAAGGCAGAAGCCACGTAAGCTAGCAGAACCAGGGCTAGATATTTAAGAACCTTAGCGTATTTAGCATAAGGCATGAAAATCTGAAGACCAAGGCTAATAAGAGCAAACACCAATACCATAACACCAAAATTTAAATCGGGCCTAAGTAGCTGGGCAGCTTTAGCCATGGCCCCAAGATCGGCCCCAATATTAAAGGTGTTGGCAATCAGTAAAAGCACGGTACAAACGTATAAGACTTTTTTGCTAAAGTGGACCCTAATACTGCCAGCCAACCCGCGTCCAGTAACTAGGCCGATACGAGCGCACATTTCTTGGACAAAGGCCATAAGCGGGAAGGTTAGGGCCGAAAGCCACAATAGCTGTAAGCCGTATTGGGCTCCGGTTTGAGAGTATGTAGCAATGCCCGATGGATCGTCATCAGCCGCACCATCGGTTAAGCCTGGGCCTAAATTGTGCCAGTAATCCCAGGTGCCTTTGGCAATTTTTTTACCTGGTATCACACCGACAGCAGCCGCTGATTTCTCAACGGTTTTATCAAGAGCGGTGGCTGGGGCCTCGGCAACCTTTTCGATAATATCTTTACTGCTCACTGCAAATAATGTTATACGCTATCAAGCTTTAGCACAATATTTTAAAGTCACCAACTAAAAAGTTTTGACAAACATAAGTAGTTTAGCTACAATCTACTCACTGATAGTAGTTTTGGGAAAAAACTCGTCAAACAAAAACAATTAACAAAAATAAAAAAAGGAAAGTATTGGTATGCCAATTAAGGTGGTTATGAGACCGTCCAGGCCTCACAAAATATTGGTGCACGTTAGACGTGCCCAGTGGCAGTCGTTTTTAGTCTACTAGAGCTATTGCGCTGCAGAACTATTAAGCAAGCTAACAATTTTGCTGGTGCTCACTTGACCAGTTGTGTCGTCGATAAACTTAGAGTTCTCGACGTATTTCCCGTTTAAAAAGAAGGTTGGGGTGGCCTGTTGCTGACCAGTTTTCTTGAACTCGGCAATATCGGCATTGATAACATCATTTACCTTGCTGCTGGCAAAATCCTGGCGAAACTGGCTAATATTCAAACCAATGCTAGTAGCAAATTTAACGTAATAATCTTCAAGAGGAGTGTTGCTGGCGACCCACCCGGCTTGGCCAGTTGGGTCCTGGTTTTCGTATAGCAAATCGTGCATCTGCCAGTATTTATCCTGCAAGCCAGCGGCTTCGGCGGCGCGGGCAGATGAAAGAGCGTTCTTGTGAATCTGCGACAGTGGCAAATTACGGAATTGGAAAATAATATTAGCCGAGGTTTGGGACACAGCGTCTTTTAAAGGTTGATAATAGCTGTTGCAAACCGGACATTCATAGTCCCCATACTCCACCAATGTGACACCTTTGGCGCCACCGCCAGTTACGTGGTTTGTAGCTTGAACATTAGAAGAAGACGAGGTCGTTGTAGATTTTTGATTAAGAGCAAAGACTCCGACGAAAATAATTATTATTGTTGCTAATATTGCCAAAAATCGCTTGTCCATAGTAAAGCTCCTTTAAATCATCTGAAACTAGTCTAACATGCAAGAATATTGTGATCTTTGGAATTTACAAAATAAAACAACATAAAATCAATTTTTATATGCAGCTTACACCTATGATAAAGTGTAATTAAGCATATGCTTTTATATATAGTTTCGGTATTAGTTTTTCTAAAATCGGTGGCGATTTACCGAGGTTTGCATATGCTACCAGCGGCCGAGTTACGACGCCGAGCCCGAAACCGTGACCCAAAAGCTAGCTCTATATATAAATTAGCCGCTAACCAAAAAGGCTTAGAACTGTTGCTTGTGATTCTTGGGGCAATAAGCGCCATAGAACTAATCGTGCTTGCTGCCCATAGTTCATGGTGGGGAGCGAGTCTGACAATTATATTAATAGCGAGTCTTGTAGCTTGGCGTCCAAAACCCGAGGAGTCGGCCTGGCTGTGGCTATACATGGCTTGGGCTGCGCCGTATATTTTTAAGATAACTAAGTCTGTTCTGCCAACTCTAGATCGTATAGCAGGTGTATTGCCAGTTGCCGCCAGAGCCGATCTACACCTAGGCATATACGAGAAAGAAGATCTTATAAACATCATCAACAGGCAGGCAAAATTACCAAGCAATCATATTCCCGAAGAAGACTTACTAATCGCTGCCAACGCATTAACCTTTGGCGACAAAAAAGTTAGCGATATCATGACGCCTCGGCGCAAGGTACGTTTCGTTTCTGAAACCGAAGACATTGGCCCAATGCTTATGGATGAATTGCACGCTACAGGCCAAATGATATTTCCAGTCGTTAGGGGCTCTTCAAAACCAGCCAATCCAGAGATTATCGGTATGCTGCACTTGCTAGACCTACTAGATAATCCCGATAAACAAAAAGTTAAAGACATTGTTCATCATGGCAGGGCCACAATTGACGAGTCAAAAAATCTGCGCGAGGTTCTTGATGAGTTTATAAAAACCAAGAAAAACTTGCTGGTGGTAGTCGATAAGTTCGAAGAAGTAGTTGGAGCTGTGACTTTGAATTCTGTAATCGAACAAATTATTGGCAAAAAAGTTATCGAAGACTCTTCCGACCAGTCTTGAAAAGTCCCAAGCATAAGCCTATACTGCTATCAATTTGAGTAAATATAGGTAAAGATGGCACAAGCAGAAAGCTCCTCTTACAGCAAAGTGAATTTCCCGCCTGACTTTGGACTTGATGATGATTATCTCAATCGAAAAAGAACCCTGGACGAAATCCAGGGTCTTTTTTTAAGCCAGAGTAGTTTAAGCGAACTTGCTCGTCGGATTCGGGATAACGATAATTCCGGACAAGCTCTGTCGATCTACGGAATTGTCAAGGGTATCCATGCTGAAAAACCACGATTTCCAAACCGAGCGCAGCGGATGCTAGAAAGAGTTCGTCGGATTTCAGACAAAATAACAAAAATGCAGGGAAGTGGGTCAATGATCAGTATTGCCGGTAAGTATGTAAATGTCTGGAACTTGGACGAAGAAACTGGCAGAAGTTATCTTGTCAGGACACTTGACCAGCCAACATATCTCAGGGGCTTTGCCCAAAGAAATGGTCAGCGGGCTGGTTTTAGCATCCCCGTTACCCCAGACTATAAGCTCGATCCAAATCGGCCATTATCTGCCTCGATTACGCACAGAGACGGCACAGGTAGTGCCTTTAACGGTGTCTGGGTAGAGGGCCAAATAACCCAAGCAATTACCGATTATCGTGAAACGTCAGGTTCGGTAACAACTATCAACAACGATCCAATGGCTATAGTGGAATCACTCAGAATGGTGACTAAAATGTCTGGTGTCGAAATAAGTTGGGTGCAAGAGCCCAAAGAGTCCGAACAAGCCGATGTGAAGGATTTGCCCGTCCCGGTTCAGCTTGAATTGCAGGAGTTGACTGCTGCTTAAAATACCTACCTTTTACAGATATAAAGTGTTAAAATATCGCTAATGGAAAGAGTATTATCACGCGATATTGCCTCGCATGTTGGCAAAGAAGTACTAATTCAAGGCTGGCTGCACAAAAAGCGTTTGCTGGGCGGTCTTAACTTTATAAATGTTCGTGACCGCGGCGGCTTAACCCAAGTTGTTCTCGATAAACACGAAGAAATAGAGAAACTTCGTGGTCTGCAAATAGGCACAGTTGTCTCAGTTAAGGGCACGGTAGTGTCCGAGGAGCGCGCTCCAGGCGGCGCAGAATTGCACGACGCTGTTGTTACAGTTGATGTGCCGGTTACTGATGAATCACCAATCGAAATCGACAAACCCCTAGACCACAAGCCGGATAATCTCGATACTCTTTTTGAACACCGTGTAGTGGGCTTAAGAAATTTGCAAGAAACTGCTATGGTTCGGATTCAAGCCGAAGTCAAAGAAGGTGTACGCCAATTCTTGCGAAGCCAAGATTTCACCGAATTTAACTCACCAAAACTTCTGCCAGGCGCCACCGAGGGCGGAGCGGAAGTCTTTAAGCTAGATTATTTTGGTCAGGAAGCGACATTGGCTCAAAGCGCTCAGTTCTATAAACAAATTATGGTTGGAGTTGTGGAGCGAGCGTTTGAGATTAACCCAACTTACCGCGCCGAGCTGTCTGCCACAACCCGCCACATGACCGAGTTTATGCACATCGATGCCGAGATGGGCTTTATTAATATCAACGATCTAGAGCAGTTGCTTAGCGACCTACTCAATTCGGTAGTCGATTACGTCTGGAAAACATCCGAAACTGAGTTAAAAAAGTGGAACGCCACTAAACCTGAGCTGCCAGCTAAAATCCCAGCCCTTACTATGGACGCAATTCATGAGCTTTACACCAAGGCTACCGGCACTAGCACAGTTGGAGAAAAAGACCTTCGCCCAGATGAAGAGCGTTGGATTTGCGAGTACGCTAAAAAGGAGCTTAACTCGGAAGCCGTTTTTGTAACCGAGTGGCCGGCCAGTGAAATGAAGTTCTACCACAAGGCAAATGACAAAAATCCGGAAATTGCTGATCGCCTGGACCTGTTGTTCCGCGGCGTGGAGATTGCTACCGGCAGCATGCGCGAGCACCGCTACCCAGAATTACTTAAGCAACTTAAAACAAAAGCCGGTGGTGATCCAGAGCAACCAGGCTTTAAATATTACTTGCAAGCTTTTAAATATGGCATGCCGCCACATGGTGGTTTTGGCATGGGCCTTGAGCGTGTGACCCAAAAAATTATTGGGCTGAATAACGTAAAAGAGGCCACCCTGTTCCCACGCGACATCAACCGCTTGGCACCATAAGCTCAAATAGCTTGGCACAAAGTCTATTTAAAGGTATAACTATCTTATCTAATAGGAGAGCACTATGACCGAATGGGGAGAGGCTGGTTTATACAAAGGTCTTAGGGATTTTGCATCACCCGTGGAAGTAGCCGAAAGGGAACAGGATTTGGCTTGGTTGTACGGTGTAAGTACACCAGAATCAAGGCGCCGAGCGGCTCAGGCTGATGAGCGGCAGGCAGCAAGGCTAGCCGACGGCCTAGTTGTTGCCGACACATCTTTTGAGCTTGTAGAAATTAAGACTGATGACCCTGACCAGGTTGCTTATTATATGCAACAAGGCGCGGAGTTACTGGCTGCAGAGCTACGATTCAGAGGCTTACAGATTAAGGGCTGGGAATCAGAATGGGCTGATAAAATGGTGGCGCAGCAATATCGTAAGCCTATCTTGGACTATTATTTGGGAACTTTTGCAGCCAAACTAGCTCGTGCCGAGGGTGTTGAGATTAAAGGTTGGGAAAATTAAACTTAACTAGTTAAGCAATATGCCAGCAGAAAAATTTCTGATTAGAAACCGACACGGCCTAAAACTTGTTATAGAGGTGAATACGCCAGACGATCCGAAGCAGATAGTTTTTATTGCCCATGGACAAAATGGCTTTAAAGAACAGGCGCATATTCAAGCATTCGCGGATGCATTTTTAGAGAATAATTACATAGTCTTAAGATTTGATGCTACCAACTCCCTTGGTGAAAGCGAAGGCGACACCATGGATGTTACCTACACGAGTTATCTAGAAGACTTAGAGGACGTAATTGATTGGGCAAAAACCCAGGACTGGTATAAAGAGCCTTTTGTGCTTTGTGGCCACAGCATGGGTGCACAATCTACTGTTTGGTACGCCGAGCAAAATCCAGAAAAGGTTTTGGCGCTTGCCGCCATGGCACCAACCATTAACCATCAACTTTATTACCCCACCATTGATCCTGAAGAAAGGAAGTTGTGGCAAGAGCAGGGTTATATAGAAAAAGAAAGTAGATCAAAACCCGGTGTCATAGCTCGGGTAGGCTGGGGCGTAGTAGAAGATTTAAAAAAATATGACATTCTAAAGCAAGCCAACAAATTGCGTATGCCGATATTGGACATAGTCGGTGAAAAAGACTGGCCATGCCCACCAAAACACCAGCGTCAATTTGCCAAAGCTGTTGGCGGCAATAATTTTAAGCTAGTAGTATTACCTGAACTCGACCATAATTATCGAAAAGGTGGGGTTGCCTCCGAGGAGTCTATGCGGAACGTTAAATCCATTCTTTCAGAATGGCTCAATGATCTGCCCTAGGTTATAGTTCATGAATTTTTAAGGACAGAAAACTAGGCATATCAAATAAACCTGGGGGAGTAATAAGGGTCTTGCCGCTAAATCCAGCCCGTATTGTAATTGTGCTCTTGGTAGTAAACTAAAAGCATGAGTATTATCAATCTTTTGTATCTAGCAGTTGGGATAAACATCATAGGCTTTTTAATTGCCTACCGTTTTAAGAGTGATAAACTAACAGATTTTAGTTACGGCGGGACTTATATTATTTTAGCTCTAGCTAGTTATCTAAAATCTGGCCATCATACAAGACTTAATTTACTGGCGTTAATCTGTGTGATTCTATGGGCAATCCGACTTGCTGGATTTTTACTTATTAGGATTTTGAAAACTAAAAAAGATCGTCGATTCGATGGGGTGCGCGAAAACTTTTGGAAGTTTGGGCAGTTTTGGGTTTTACAAGGTGTTTCCGTTTGGGTTATTTTGCTGCCAACTTTGTTAATCATGGATGGTTCATCAGAGAGCCTTACACGCCTAGGACTTGTAGGTTTATTAATTTGGGCAGTTGGATTTAGCGTAGAAACGGTAGCCGATGCGCAGAAGTTTGTGTTTAGCCAAAACCTTATCAACAAAGATAAGTTCATTAATTCGGGGCTTTGGAGATATAGTCGCCACCCTAATTATTTGGGAGAGATCTTGTGTTGGCTCGGGCTGTATATTTTTGCGCTGCCGATACTTAGCGGGTGGTCAATAATCATAGCTATAATTAGTCCGATATACATTGCCTATTTACTAATCTTTGTAACAGGAATACCAAAATTAGAAGCCTATGCTGATCAAAAATGGGGAAAAAACAAAGACTACCAGGAATACAAAAAACGCACTGGCACCCTGGTCCCCTTTATATAAGACATTCCTTAGGGCTCTATTATTGATATTTAACGGTAAAACGATGTCGGATTCGAAAGTTCTTCAGTCGTATTGCAAGTTCCATCTTTGTGCTCGGCTTGCATGGAAGTATTATCAGTAAGCTTGAACAAATATTTACCAGTAGCCGTATTACTATTATTAGTTAAAAGCTTCTCGTCTTGATAGCAATAAACAATACCTGCTGATGTTTCACCAGGCTCACGGTTAATACTGCCGGTATGCCTGGGTGCAAAGCTTAATTTGCTTGGGTCACTAATTGTGCCACCAACACCTATCAGACCAATGCTAGGGTCATAATTGTCGTGCACAATAGAAAGGTGCCCATTCCAATTTTGCATTGCCTCCTGTGGGTTATTACTGTTATACCAACCGCCTTGCAAAGTGTTGGCCTTGTCTTGTCCAACTGATCCGCAACGTGGCTCCACGGTGCGCTTAATAATTGCGTAAAGCTGGGCTTTTGTTGTGCTGTCAAAGTAATCTAGAGCACAAACAGCATTCGGGCTAGGCACAAAGCGAGTATCTATATATCCCTTATCCACGTAGCCAGTTTTGTATGCGTTTAAGTCAAACGCGCCTATTTGGGCCTTGCCCCCAACCTTACCAATTAAATCCCCTGCGGATAGCAAGATGTCTGTTTTTTTGGTGCAATAGTGTGTTTCTATACCGGCAGCTTGATGTCCAATTTGGCACTCGCTGTCCCATTTACCGTTGGCTATGCTATCTGCTAGTTTTCCGGCCAAAGACTGAACATGGCCAAAAGTAAAACTCATGCCCTTACAGGGTGTAAAGAAAAGAGCATAGTCATCAGTTAGCTGAGTCCCATTTATTTTCTCACCCGAATTCTCAATTGTTGTAACGACAATCTTGCCTGGAGCAAAAAGGCTTGGGTTGGTCGGCATATTATTAGTTCGCTTAAACTCAAAATACAAATGATCTGTTGGCTGAGTGTGATCAGGAACGTTTACATTTCCCAGTGGTGTTATTTGTTCGTAGTCAGCCAGAGTTGTTGGCAAAGTATTGAATGGGGGCTGGTTACTGCACTTTGGCAGAGCGCTATAATTCGGTCCGCTGCCAGTCGTCGTTGATGAATTAGCGCCCGAAGTAGAAGAGTTAGTGTTAGTACCGGGACCTTTTTTGTATACCGCAAAGCCCACAAAACCGATAATAAATAGAACTACAATCACAAGAATCCCAAGATGATGAAATCCGTTTTGATTACGCTTATGTTTATTCATGCAGCAATTATACAAATAATAAGGCCTACATATTAGCTTGATAAAGAGAGCAAAACATTGTAAAAATAAACCTAACGGAGTTTTTGCCGTGGTTTCGGCGTTCGGGGCATAGCTAAGTAATCGGGGCGTTCCTGATTGGTTAGCTGTGCCTCTTCCATAATCGACGCCGAGGTTAACAATTGAAACTGACACAAGTAAGAGAGCTGTACCAGTGGGTCGAGTCATGGCCCGCTCTATTCGGGCGGTGGTATGTACGCAAGTCGCTGCTTGGCCGCGCCGCGGTATTTTCTGTCAGCCTGCTTGGAACGTGCTGGGTCTACGCCTGGTACTTCAAGAGCTGGCAGGAGGCGCTGGTCATTCTGGGGAGCATGCTCCTGCCAGAATTCGTTCGGTTCGGGGTGATCCGACACTACGGCGAAGGCTGCAGTGTGGTGTTTTTCCCACCGCTAGGGCCTGGGGCGTTCTGCCACCGGCCCAACATCTGGGCGACCATCAGCTACAGTCGCCTACTTCGCATTTCGGTAGCCAAGCCGGTGACCAACACGGCGCTGGTGTTGCTCGGCCTTGCTGGGCTGACCCTCGATGGCCACACGCGAGCTTGGCATGATCTGGCAGTGCTGAACGTTGCCATGATGAGCTTCGCTCTCTTGCCCCACTGGTACTTCGACGGTGGCAAGATTCTCCATGCGGTGTTTCACTGCCGGGAGAACCATCCGGCACCTCAGATCAAGCGGATCGCGCTTGGCCTGGCAGTGGTTACGGTTGGAGTTATCGTCATCAAGGCCGGGATTGCTCCTTTTGCCGTCTTCGCCCTAATTCTGGCGGCCGGCTTGGGTGGCCATCATGACGGAGACTTCCGCCACCACCACCGACCGGCGCCCAGGCGCCTCAAGCACGTCTACTCATCCGTGGTGCTGTACTTCGCTCTTGAGGCGTCAGCCCTTGTGATGAGCCAGTTCTATCAGTTTCATGTGAGGACTCCGTGGTGACGGGGTGGTGATACTAAGCCACCCCGTCGCTAGAACAATTTTTATAAACAGCCACTATACTAAAGAGTATAATTTGGCCTAGGAGGCAATATGGAAAAAGCAACAAAAACAGTAAAGATTATTAATAGGGGCGGGCAGGGCGATGCCGTATATTTTTTTGGCATAATTGGCGCAGCAATATTCTACATACACCAAGCCAGTGGCTTCGGGGAAATTGTTGTTGCCTTACTTAAAGCCTTAGTTTGGCCAGCATATTTAGTCTATCGCCTGCTAGGCTAAATGCTTAGCTAGTTAAGCAATCCTGTAGAGTTAATTTTGCTATACTATAGCTATGTTTGAGAAAATTGCACGATTCTCCGTTAGATTCCGCTGGTTGATTATTATTGCTTGGATTGCGGCAGTGCCTCTACTGACAGCCAGTCTGCCTAAGATAGCTGATGTTATAAAGAATGATAATTCAGCTTTCCTACCAAAAAATAGTCCGACCCAAAAAGCTGCAGATATTGCTGCTCAGTTTCAGAAAAAGGACACCGCGAGCGGCACCTTATTAATAGCTTCCAGAGCTGATGGCCCACTGTCCGAAACCGATAATATTGCTATCGATAAAATTATAACGGAAATAAAAACAGTTAAGAGTGTTACGGAGGTTCAGGACCACGGGCTTTCCAAAGATAGTCAAGCACATCAGTATGCAATTGGTTTAAATGGCGATGCATTTGGTCCAGCTATAACTGATGTTATATCTAATATTCGGGCAAAATTTAATACTAATTTGCCAACTGGATTGCAGGTAAATCTTGCTGGCCAATTGGCGCAAGCTGTCGATAGTGAAAAAGCCAATAACTCAGGCAAGAACAAAACGGAAATCTATAACGTAATATTTATCATTGCCCTACTACTATTTGTTTTCAGGGCATTTTTGGCGCCAATTGTAACATTATTGCCGGCAGCTCTATCGTTGATTATCGCCCAACCGATAATTGCCGAGTCCACTAGACTTGGCGTACAGGTCTCGTTTATTACCGAAATACTATTAGTAGTTTTGCTGCTTGGTGCAGGGACCGACTATGGATTGTTCTTGGTATTTAGGATGCGCGAAGAACTGAGGAAAGGCTTAACACCAAAAGAAGCTGTAGTAAAAGCCCTCGGCCGAGTAGGTGAGAGTATTACATTTTCGGCTGCTACTGTGGCTGCCGCATTACTCTGTTTAGTACTAGCTAGTTTTGGAATATACAAAGGCCTCGGTCCGGCCCTGGCCATAGGTCTTGGCGTGATGCTGCTCTCGGCTCTAACCTTTTTACCCGCACTACTATCAATACTTGGTCGGGCTGTGTTTTGGCCAAGCAAAACTGTTAAGACGGCACCAAAGATCGGTCTTTGGGGGCGTGTGGCAGATAAGGTTATAGAAAAACCAAAATTAATGCTTATTGCTGGAGCTATAGTTTTTGCGGGTCTAAGTTTTGGAGTAGTGGGTTATAAAACAGCAGGCTTTACTAGCGACCCAGCTCCAGCTGGCAGCGATTCTATAAAGGGCGATACAGCCCTTGCCAAGCACTTCCCGGCTGCTACGAATAATCCCCAAGCCTTATTCTTTGTATTTGATAAACCAGTTTGGGACAACTTGGACGCAGTATATAAAGCGCAGACCGAGCTTTCAAATTCGCCAGCCTTTACGGCTGTGAGTGGACCTTTTAGCGCTAACGGTTTTACCTTTACAGCCGAGCAAATCAAAGAGGTTCATGAATCCGCGTCAACCAGCCCAGCCTCTGTAATTATCAATCAGTTCATAAGCCCAGACGGTAAAACAGTTCAATTCTATGGTGTCTCTAGCGCTGGGGAGAGCGGGAGCGTTAAGGCAACGGCCGCGACACCTGCACTTAGAGCTGAGCTCGATAAAGTTGCTAAGAGTGTTGGTGCAGTAGATAACCAAGTTTATGGTCAGGATTCGGCAGCATACGATATTGGTCGCATTGCCAACAGCGATTTGAAGAAAATCATCCCATTAGTATTGATTATTATTGCAGTACTGCTAGCCATAATGCTAAAAAGCTTAGTGGCTCCGTGGTACTTAATTGCGACAGTTGGATTTAGCTACCTAGCAGCTCTTGGCTTTGCGATGTTAGTGTTTGTGCACTTCGGGCATGCCGACGGACTCAATTTTATTCTGCCATTCATGATGTTTATATTCTCCATGGCGCTTGGTGAGGACTATAATATTCTGGTCATGAGTAGAATTAGAGAAGAAGCTCACGGCAATGTTTCGCTGAAGCAGGCAGTTACAAAAGCCATCGGCATTACTGGCAGTACTGTAACCTCGGCTGGGATTATTCTTGCTGGTACTTTTGCGGTATTTGGGTTAGTTGGTGGCAGCGAACAAATGAAAGAAATTGGCTTCTCTATAGCCTTTGGGATCTTACTTGATACTTTCTTTGTAAGAACCCTACTAGTTCCCTCCATAGTAACAATGCTGGGCAAATGGAACTGGTGGCCTTCAAAAATCAAACAAAACGACTAGAATAAGTTGATAAGAACAAATACGTTTTATAAACGTATAAATAACATAAGGACAGAGTAGAATATTATTAATGAGAGTATTAATTTTTGGTGACAGTATTACGCAAGGCTATTGGGATTCTGAAGGTGGTTGGGCAGCAAGACTAAGAAAATACTACGATAAAAACACCTTAAAAGCTGCCAATAATAGCACTGACTACCCTGAGATTTTTAATCTTGGAATTTCTGGAGATACAGCGACGACTCTTCTCTCTCGCATCGATTTTGAGTCTAGGGTTAGGCAGTGGCCTGGCGAAGAGGCGTGTTTTATTATCTCTATAGGGGTTAACGACAGCGTTTTCAGAGGAGATGAATTTGAGTCTACACCGGACAAATACAGAGAGGAACTAACGCAAATTTACAAAATTGTGAAAAAGTATGCCGACAGAGTTATATTTCTTGGCTTAACTCCGTGTGTCGACGAACGAGTGCAACCCATGACCTGGAGCTCAACTGGCAAGTGTTATAGCAACGAAAGAATCAGGCTGTTTGATAAAACATTAAGAGAATTCTGTAATCAAAATTCGATTATCTATATAGCTCTTTTTGATGCTATGACCAACGCGCAAGTTAATAAGGAGCTAATGCCAGACGGTATTCACCCGAACAGTGAAGGTCACGAACTTATATTCAAACTAGTTCAGCCAGAATTGGACAAACTTATCGCTGGTTAAAGATAAGAAGAGTAAGATTATAGTTAAAGGGGGATATATGGCAAAAGACAAAGGACGAAAAGAAATCAAAAAACCAAAGAAAGCAAAGATAGTTACGCCGCCGAACCTTTAGTGCGTTCGGCTGCTAGTGCTTTTCTGACATCAAGTTGAAAGTAGTCAGTGTCCTTTATAAGGGCGCCTTTTGCTATATATATTTCTCGGGCGGTGGCTCGCACAGGATTATGTGGGTTAGAGGTAAAATCCATAGCGTTGATTCCGCGTTCTTCACACCATTCGAGTCCATCAAGCCAGACCTTACCAAATATACCTTGGCCTCTATACGCAGGGTCGGTAGACACAAACCCTAGCCAAGCCAATCTGCCAACATCTAGATCACCAACATCGGGAGTAGTAATAACATTCAAAGTTTCTGAACTTACAATTTGTCCGGATGCTGCAAGACGAGCCACGATCAGAACCCTATTAGCGGGATCTTCGATCATAGTTCTGAGTAAAGTTTCCGATAAAGGGATATTCGGTTTTTGTGGGCTCATGTAGTGTCTTAGGGCTCCAAGAACTACAGCATCCTCCGGCGAATATGTCTGTAATCTCTCCACCACAACTTCAGCTCTACTCATAGGTAGACATTATTCCTGATAGACTTGGATTAAAGCAAGCATGAGCAATTAGTATATATTTTTCTATCGGTAGTATAATTATGCTTATGGATAAACCCGAGAAGGCCAAGTTCGAGCCTCTTACAGACATTAAGCCGGTCGAAAATGCTAATGATCAAATTGATTTGAAAGAGCAGGAACCACAAGACGAGCCACAATACTTGGAAGACGAGGGGACCGAGCAGCCTGAAAGTCCTGAACCTAAACTTAAAAACGACAACCAAGCAACAACTGCAGATTATGCTCAGTATGCCCAACCCGATAAACCAGGGAAGTCATGGACCAAACCGTTAATATTTGTAACGGTCCTAGTTGCTGCTGGTGGAGCTGGGTACTGGTTTTTTATGAAACCCAAACCTGTCGCTACCAACACAACCACGTCTACCACAACCGCTAGTTCATCAACCGCGCCGTCTACGGCTCCAGTAGCCACTAGTTCTAAAATCTCAACAACAACCAAAAGCTATACTTCCCCGAACTTTAATTTAGCGTTTAGCTATCCGGATGACTGGACAGTTACCGACCAGGGGGGCGGTACTATGACTGTTAAATCACCAAGTCTATCTCTTAAAAATACGTCCAGCCAAGCAGTCAACGGATTCGTGGTATTTACGATTAAGAATCACGCTCAAAAGTTAACCGAATTCGATAAAGGTAATTCAACTGCAACTCGTGATTCGCTTAAGATCGCCTACGTTAAGCCGACCCAAACTCAGCGGGCCAATACATATGTGAGCTACCTGCAATATGCCACTACCACGGCATCCGGCGGTTTGGATGGCATATATATAACCGGCGACAGCGGCTACCTAAAAGGCCAGGCTATTCCGCTGGTTGATGTGGCAAAAGTCGACCCAAATATTACGATCACTTTTCTAGATTCAAACTCCAAAGCCCTAACGATTGCTGATAGCTTAATGGATGATGCAACGTTTTCAGGGCCGCTAATAAACTTATTAAAATCACTATCAATCAATTAGCAATCTAAACGAAACGGAAAACAAAAACATGCCAGACGAACACAATTCAGCCGCTAATGAAGTGCCAGTTAAGCCAGAACCCCCAAAAGAAGACACCGATGATTTGCAGGTTATAGAGGATCCATCTGCTAAGGATGCAGCCGAACCTGAAAAACCCAAGCAAGCAATTGAAAAAAACAAATTTAAGCAACTTTTTGATTGGTGTTTGAGCCACAAGAAATATTCAGTACCAGCGGCAGTTATTATATTGATTGCTGTACTGCTAGGTGTGCCAGTAACTAGGTATAAGTTGGTTGGCCTGGTGTACAAAAAGAATTTTATAATCAGTGCTTACGACGCGTCGACCAATACGCCAGTCAGCGGGGCATCTGTAACTTCTGGCTCGGTGCAAGCCTTAACCGATGGATCCGGAAAGGCATCACTTAAACTGCCAGTTGGTCCGCACACTTTCGCGATAAGTAAGAAGTATTATGCGGATAATACCATAACAACAACCGTGCCAATTCTTGCAGAGAAAACCGTGCCTAGCATTGCCCTTACCGCTACTGGTCGCCAAGTCAAAATCACAGTCAAAAATATTATTACCAAAAAAGCATTGAGCGAAGTCTCGATAGCTGTTTCGGATATTAAAGCCAAGACCGATAAAGATGGCAGTGCAACTATCGTGCTTCCTGCGAGTCTGTCTCTAGAAAAAGCAACCTTATCCTTGTCGGGCTATAACGATAATCCGGTGCAAGTAAAAATTAGTAACAAAGAGGTTTTGCAAAACGACTTCACTATGACGCCAGCTGGCAAGGTCTATTTCTTATCAAAACGCTCTGGAGCATTAAACCTTATGAAAGCCAATCTGGATGGATCTTCACCCGAAACTGTTCTGGCTGGTACAGGATATGAGTCACTATCGGCTACCCAGGTATCGCAGTCAGCGGATGGCAAGTATGTTGCCTTAATAACCCAGCGATCAAACAGTGATACAAAACCGCAGCTGTATATGATTGCCGCAAGTGATGACAAACCCTTGGCTATAGATACAGGAAAAGCCGACTTCAGTATTATTGGCTGGGCAGGCGACAACTTAGTCTACACAGTAACAAGAAACGACATTAACTATTGGCAATCTGGGCAGAACAAACTAAAAATTTATGCTGCCGATACCGGCAAAACAACCTTGCTAGATCAGAGCACGGCGGTCGGTGACTCAACCTCGTATGCTTACGAACTCTTTAGTAATGTTCAGATTTTAAAAAACACCATTACATACACAAAAGTCTGGGGCAGCTACAATTCCCAGGCTACCAACCTATTAGATAACAGAGTATCGACCGTAAACTCCATAGACCCTGTCGGGTCCAGCCATAAAGTACTGGGCAGTTATCCGGCCTTAGATTCCGTGCAAGTTAGGCAAAACGCACCAAATAGCATAGATATCTGGCACCAAGAGTATTCGAGTGGGGCGAACCATTATTACGAATACACCGTTGGCGGATCTTTGAAGTCGATAGATACTATGTCTAGCGATAAGTTCTACGACGGCAGCTTTGGATATTATCTAAGTGCTGATATGACCCGGTCGCTTTGGGCGGAACCAGTAGATGGTAAAAACAGAATAATGGTTGGAGACAGCCTGGGAGCTGGCTCTACCAAGGTGGCTGATGTTAGCGACTATTCCCCAATTGCCTGGTTTGGCAGTGATTATGTATTAGTCACAAAAGATAATAGCGAGCTCTACGTTATGTCGGCTGCCGGCAGCGATGCCTTTAAAATTACCAATTTCCAGCCAACAACAATTTTTTAATCATCTGTAGAGAGCTGTCCTTTGCTGCTAAAATAAACCTATGACACTAGACGAATACCAAAAGACCGCTCTAAAAACAGCCAAAGACGAAGGGCGTGAGTTGATGCACCGTTCTCTTGGGCTGGCCGCCGAAGCTGGCGAAGTTGCCGGTAAGCTTGCTAAGTGGCAAAGAGACAGCAACGCCGATATTACAAAGCTTGATAAAGAAGCTTTAGCCAAAGAACTTGGAGACGTACTGTGGTTCGTGGCCACTCTCAGCCAGACTCTTGGCTTTGAACTAAGTGAAATAGCAAAACGTAATCTGGAAAAGCTAGCCGATCGTGATAGGCGCGGTGCTATCCACGGCAGCGGTGACAATCGTTAGAGATAAAAAGGAATAAAAAATCATGGACCAAACCACATCAGCGCACACCACACAGCCAAAAGTAGTCCCTGCGCCAGTGACCCAGCCGGTCAATATAGCAACTGAACCTATTCCGGTCAAACAAGAGACCGATCTGCCGAACGCTATGTTCCCAGCCCAATCGACACCGCACCCGATGCCTGCAATACAGCCAAACCCAGTGCAGCCTGAGACTCAACCAAGGGCGAAGACACCAAGTAATCCCAAACCAAAAAGATCACTAGAGGGCAGGCTGGCCATAAGCTTGGCAGTTATAATTTTTATTATTCTAGCTTTTTTTGCGACCAAAGCTTTTAAGACCTAGAAGTTCTTTCGCAACCATTCATCGAGAGATCCGCCGCTACCGGCGGATAAACAGAGCACCAAGTCATTACTAGCAGTATGATTTTTTATATTCTTAGCTAGCTTGGCGTCAAGCTCGGCGGGTTCGGAGTTCTCCCTAGCTTCTTCGCTTAACATGTTAACTAAATCAGCAGGGGATAAGGTTTTAAGATTTTTGTCCTCGCGGGCTAAGAATGTTGGCACAATGTAGAGTTTTTTAACTCCATCAAAAAGATCTTTTAGCTGGTCCTTAATAAAATGCTGGCGCAAATTATGCAAACCTTCGTACACAACAACAACATTATCGCCGGCAACTTCGTGAGCCAACTGCAGGGCCCCATGTATTTTAGGCGGAGTGTGAGCATAGTCCGTATATAAGTTTTTTGCTATTTTTTCAAACCTTCGAGAGATACCGGGAAAGTTATTTAATATAAGAGCGAGCTTGTTAAGATTTGCTCCAGTAACAGATTCAAGACTTTTGGCCACTTGCCAGGCGTTCTGTCGGTTAACCCTACCCAGCTGTTTCATGTATTTGTCGATATTGCTATCACCTCTCGATAATATTTCAAATTTCGCAGAGCTTTCGATGGCGAGTCTTTCGGCGTCGTCTTGCCACAAAACTACGTGATTGCTTTGTTCAATAAATTCTATAAACGCTTCATTATAGTTTTCTCTAGTCGGATAAATATCGGGGTGGTCCCAATCAATGCCGGTTATTAATGAATGTTCCGGGTAATAACTTAAAAAATTTCTATCAAATTCATCAGCTTCGTAAACAAAGTACTCACTCTTAGGATCATACTCACCATTGTCACCAAACGGAATCTTGCCGCCAATCGAATAGCTTACGGGAATACCCAGCTGCTTAAAAACCCAAATGGCCATTGCTGTAGTTGTTGTCTTGCCGTGAGTCCCGGCTATAGCAACCATTTTGAGTTGTTTGGATTTTATAATTTCATTTAAAAACTCGTCACGTTTTGTTTTTTTAATTTTATTATCATCACAAAATTTGAATTCAGGATTATCCGGAAAATCCAAAGGCTGGGCCGAACCGTAAACGTACCAGTCAATTGGGTTTTTTGCATGTACAGCTGCAATTTGTTCTCGGCTGAGGCCAACATAAGTATTGGTAACTCCGTGTTTTCTTAAGTACTCCAGATACTGGCTTTGTCTTGCGTCCGAGCCGCTAACTTCATATCCTGCTTCCTTGGCTATCAGAGCCAAAGAACTTATGCCGCTACCTCCGATACCTGAAAAGAAAACATGCATAGTCTAATTTTACAGATTAATCGCCTGGCTTACCAGTTGCCAAGTAGAGACAAAACATGCAAACATATGATTATGCAAAAAATATTAAAACAAACATTAAAAATTCTGGAATTAATTCGGGAAATACCGTTCCAGGTCTTCGTTGTTTGCTTTGTAGTCTTTAGCATCTGTGCTGTAGTAGGACTGCGCCATAACAATCAAACTATGATTGCTTTGCGAGATAGTGTTTACCAGAACGATAAATACGACGGTGACGTCAACGCAGCTCTGAACAAACTCAGGTCTTATGTTTACTCTCACATGAATACAGACCTATCCAGTGGCAGCAATGGAATAAAGCCGCCAATCCAACTCAAATACACTTACGAAAGGCTACAATCAGCCGCTCAGGCTGCCGCCAATAATAGCGACCTTTATACAAACGCCGAGAACTATTGTCAGGCGACCATACCGGCCAGCGTTTCCGTGTCGGGCAAGGGCCGCATCTCCTGTGTCCAGGACTATATATCAAGTCATGGTGGCAAAGCGGCGGCCGAAATACCTGTTGGTTTATATGAGTTTGATTTCTTGAGTCCAACCTGGAGCCCAGATTTTGCTGGCTGGAGCCTTGTTCTTGCCGGCCTGTCTTTCGTTGGTTTCGCAGCTAAGTTTCTAGCTAAAAGATTCTAAGATTAGCTAAGGAGTCTTGGTAGTGGTTGTCGACTGAGTGCTTTGACTTGCTGATGAAGAGCTTGAGGATGAGCTTGTTGTGCTACAGTCTGGCCCATTTGGATTGGCTTTGATGTAATCCTTGATAGCAGATACAACTTTGCCGCTGTCCTGTAGGTTTTCCCAGAAAGCGACCTGACTTCGGTTAATTACCATTTCGTCATATGGAGAGTGCAATTGCTGACAACCCAGTTTAGTTAATTGTGGAGTTACAGTTTTTGAATCAGTGCTGGTAGAAGTAGTTAGGTAGTAAATGTCTTTAAGGACTATGTAATTACCTGTGACTTTTGAAATATGTCCAAAATAAGTTGTGTAATCCACGGAACCACTAGTTGACCCACCGTTCAGGAAGACCGCCTGATATTTAGCAGTATTTACCTTGCTAGCTTCCGTATTACCCCAACCGCCACTGTAGATAGACCAGCCGATACTAACTAAGAGAACGACTGCGACCATGAAAGTAAAAGCAAACCATTCGATCCTTACAGCCTTACCATTCCAATCGAAACGTTTTCTTTTTGTTGGGCGATGTGTCGGCATTGCATTCTGGGGTGCTTGTTGTGCACCATTACCTCGGGACATAAATTCCATAGTTTTCTTTCTCCACCTTTTGTTTAACAAATTACCCCAATATAATAACGCATATGCTTTTGTCCGCGCAAGCCGATTATGTCTGTTTCTTTAGCCCTGTTGTACTAAATACCTGTTGACAACTAAAAAGCCTAAAGAGTATTTTAGGGGTACAGTAATAATTAACAGAGAGGGAACTAAGCAATGGCTTATCAGCACACTAACAGCAAAGGCGTAACTTACTATTTGAACGCTAAGGCAGTAACACTTCGGGGCGGAAAGACACAGACAATTTACTACTTTTCTAAAGACGAACGAGCAGACACTGGCGTAGATTTGCCAGCAGACCGAGTAGTTAACGAGAATCCACGCAACGGATTCCTAACACTAAAGCGCAAAGAAGCCTAGATAATCTCTAGCTACAAAGAGGCACCCGCTAAAAGCGGGTGCTTTTGTGTTACCGGACTCTGGCCGTGTATATTATAAAAAGATGAAAGATGTCATTCTTGATGTTGAGAATCTGCAGAAATCTTATGGCGACAATAAAGTCGTTAATAAAATTAGTTTTCAAGTTCGGCGGGGCGAAATATTTGGGATTGTTGGGCCAAATGGCGCAGGCAAAACAACAACTCTAGAAATGATTGAAACAATCAGGCCAATAGATGGCGGCACGGTAATGTTGGACGGCCTGGATGTGTCAGAAGATGCTCAAAAAGTTAAATACATAATTGGTGTGCAGAGCCAAAGTCCGGCTTTCATGGATAAAACTAAGCTTTCTGAACTCCTAGAGATGACAGCAGCTGCCTATGGGGAGAGGGTGGATGCCATGGAATACTTAAAAAAAGTTGATCTTGTAGAGAAAGCTGACAGTTTTATAGAAAACCTGTCGGGCGGTCAAAAGCAGAGATTCTCTATTGCTGCGGCGCTAGTGCATAAACCCAAAGTATTTTTTATGGATGAGCCAACGACTGGCCTAGACCCGCAGGCCAGACGTAACCTATGGGACTTGGTTAGGAAGATTAGCCAAGATGGTACAACAATCATTCTGACCACCCATTATATGGAAGAAGCCGAGTTATTGTGTGACAGAATTGCGATCATGGATAGTGGCAAGATTATTGCTTTAGATACGCCCAAGAAATTAGTCCAAGACTTGCTGAAGCGGGGCTTCAAGAAGACCCAAAAAGTCGAGCAAGCCGACCTAGAAGATGTATTTATAGATCTAACCGGCAAGGAGCTGCGCGACTAATGAAACAGTCACTTTTTACAATTACAACTTTTGCTCGCATAAGTATTAAAAGATTTTTTAGAGACAAAACTGCATTATTTTTCACGGTAGGCTTTCCGCTTATTTTCTTGATAATTTTTGGAGGGTTATTTGGCAAAAATACTAACGCTAACTTCAACGTGGGTCTAATAAACCAATCTACAAGTGAGTTTTCTAAAACATTCGTCAATCAACTAAAATCCGACAAAATATACAAGATTTCGCCAGAAGTTACCACTCTAGATCAAGCCAGGCAAAAGATTAGTCAAAGCCAAATTGATGCAGCCATAATCTTGCCAGCAGATTTTGGCCAGATTGACAGCGCTAGGGGCTACCCAACCGGCCAAGCAACAGTTCTATATAGCCAAAATAATGAGCAGGCTGGTCAGACTCTACAATCGGTTCTGCAGGGTACATTTAACGGGGTTAACGCTACCTTAGTAAAGACTGATAAGCCTTTTACGGTTACTTCTAAAACCACCAATGACAAGGGTTTAAGCAGGTTTGACTATACCTTTTCAGGTCTGCTTGGATTCTCAATATTGGGCTTGGGAATTTTTGGACCTATAAATTACTTTCCTCGCATGAAGGAGCAAGGTATCTTACGGCGCCTGCACATAACCCCCCTAAAAGTTTGGGAGTATTTCCTATCAAGTGTACTGTCTAACGCAATCATTGGGTTATTTGCGATCGGCGTTTTATTCATGTTTGCTCTAACGGTTTTTCATTTTAGGATGGTCGGTAATTACGCGGAACTAGCGATATTAATTGTGTTTGGCATTTTCTCGATTTTCGGTATTGGGTTGGCCCTGGGCGGTTGGGCAAAAAATGAGAATCAAGCTGCACCCCTTGGCAACCTGGTAAGCTTTCCAATGATGTTTCTATCAGGGACATTCTTCCCAAGATTTCTAATGCCAGAATGGTTGCAGCATGTGACTAACTTTTTACCACTTACGCCGGTAATCGATGGTATACGGATGATAGCCACAGAAGGTAAGCATCTTGTTGATCTGGGCCCGCAGCTGGGCTTAATGGCGTTGTGGACAATTGTGATATACGCCATTGCTTTTAGAGTTTTTCGCTGGGAATAAAGACCCTAGTCGTTACCAAGCCATTCGTATTATCAATTCAGGGTTCTAAAATGCTCCTGCAATCTTTATACTTTATAGATAATGAATCGATGGCTAACCCGCGCTAATAAAAGAATTTCGCTAACTAGCGCAGCCGTCCTTTTAGTAAGCGCTACCCTGTTTGGTCAGGTCCTAGGGTTCATGCGTACTCAGGTGGTAAATGGTAACTTCAATGCCCCGGGGCACATAACCACCGATGCCTATTTTGCAGCTTTCAAAATCCCGGATTTTTTCTTCTACACAATTGCGGCCGGTGCTCTCGGTGTGGCCTTTATGCCATTTTTGGCAGATCGTTTGCATAGGAATGATAAGCAAGAAGTATGGAAACTAACATCCAGCCTTCTAAACTTCTTAGGTCTTATTATGCTGGGTGTTGGTTTTATATTGCTAATTTTTACCGAGCCACTGCTACGGGTTGTGGTTGGCCATAACCTTGCGCCCGATCAAATGCATGACGCAGTTCTAATAATGCGGCTAATTGCATTTAACCCATTTCTGTTTGCAATATCGGGAATCCTGACTAGTCTTCAGCAAACGTTCGGCCGTTTCTTCTTCTACGCAATTGCTCCGATCATATATAACAGCTGCATTATTGCCAGTGTTTATATTTTTCGGGATAACCTTGGGATTGTTGGTATTGGCGTTGGGGCCCTTGCCGGAGCCCTATTACAGCTAGCAATAGTTATGTTTGGACTATTTGGTATGAACTTTAAGTACTGGCCATCAATTGCCTTTAAGAGCCCAGACTTCAAAGGCATATTGCGCAATTTGCCACCTCGCTCAATTGATCAAGGCGTAGACAGCATTAACAGTATTGTTGAGACAAACCGGGCGAGCGTGCTTGGTCAGGGTTCAATAACTTTTTATGAAAATGCCTATACTTTGCACCTAGCTCCAATCTTGCTAGTCGGCACCAGTATCGCAACAGCAGCTTTCCCTAGGCTTAACGATCGCTTAGCTCAAGGTCGGCCCGACCTATTTAGAAAAGACTTTTTAATGGTTCTAAGAGCTATGATTTGGATAATCCTACCAATAGCGGTTATCACTTTCTTTACTCGCGCTTATCTGGCCCGGCTTATTTTCAAAAATCCAGCTCCAGAAATTGCAGCAATCCTGGGCTTTCTAGTCGGTGCAATCATATTTAGAGCTCTCTATGCGATAATTAGCCGCTACTTTTATGCTCATAAAGACACAAAAACTCCTTTATTTGTATCGCTGTTTACAATCGCTTTAAATATTTTCCTAGCATTTAAATTAAGCCGGCCGGCGCCTTTAGGTTATGGAATAACCGGACTGGCTTTAGCTCAAAGTATCGTCGCGACAGTCGAAGTTTTTATACTAACAACTATTATGGTTTGGCGAGATAAACATATCTTTACAGCCGAATTCTGGAGCGGCTTAGTTAGGACCTTATCCGTTACCGGCTTTACGATAATTACAGCTTATATAGCAGTTAGCATGGTGCCGCTTGGCGCTTCCGACCGGGGAGTCCTTTCGCTAGGCGGCAAGCTGTTGCTTATTGTTATCCCTACACTTGCTATTCATTTGGCAATATCGTCGTTGTTTGGCCTAGAAGAGGCTGCTCCGGTTGTCCGGAAAATTAGGAAAATAGTGCTTGGGCCTGTAAAAGTTCAGTAGTAAACCAATATAAGATAAACCTAGCAATACTACCACCCCATAAAACTAGTTTTATGGGGGCCCCGAGTCTTATCGCGCCGGGCAAAAAGAGCGATTTTTGCTCGGGCTGCCTTTTCCCTGAAGTATTTTAATGTCACCTCTGTTATAATGACGCTGATGAATCAGGACCATATCCGTAATTTTTGTATTATTGCACATATCGACCATGGTAAATCCACGCTGGCCGATAGGCTCTTGGAGTTGACCGGAACAGTACAAATGCGAGATATGAAAGCTCAGCTACTAGATAAGATGGATCTTGAGCGCGAGCGCGGTATTACTATCAAGTTGGCACCGGTTCGCATGAACTACAAAGGCTACGAGCTCAACCTCATTGATACGCCTGGCCATGTCGACTTTAGCTACGAAGTCAGCCGAAGCCTTGAGGCTGTGGAAGGGGCAATTTTGGTGGTTGATGCTACTCAGGGCATTCAAGCCCAAACTCTTGCCAACGTTTATCTTGCCCTTAATGCCGATCTCAAAATTATTCCTGTTCTCAATAAGATCGACCTGCCCGCCGCTGACGTTAATAAGGTAAGTGCCGAGGTTGTAAGTCTGCTAGGCTGCAAGCCAGAAGAAATTCTACATGTTAGTGCTAAGACCGGCCAAAACGTCGATGTACTTCTAGATAGACTGATTGCAGAAGTACCATCACCCAGCGGTGATCCAACTAAGCCGGCCAGAGCCTTGATATTTGATAGTTACTACGATGATTACCGCGGTGTAATCTTATACACGCGGATTGTCGACGGTGAAATTCAAAAAGATGGTCAGATAAAAATGATGGCGACCGGTGCGGAAGGCATAGCACTAGAAGTTGGCAGCTTAAATCCGGCGATGAGCAAATCCCAAAACCTCAAGACAGGAGAAATTGGCTACATAGTAACAAACCTAAAATCGACTCGCGAAGCTCGCGTTGGGGATACCGTTACGTCTACTTTAGACTCAGCCATCGCGCCACTACCTGGCTATAAAAATGTTCAACCATTCGTTTACGCTGGGTTTTTTCCAGACAGTAATGAGAACTATCATTTATTAAAAGACGCTGTCGAAAAACTTTCACTCAGTGATTCGGCCTTGCAATTTGCGCCAGAAAATTCACCGGTTCTTGGTTTTGGGGTCAGGATCGGCTTTCTTGGGCTGCTGCACATGGATATTGTCAGAGAAAGGCTAGAAAGAGAGTACGATCTAGAACTGATCGTTACCAATCCTTCAACCGATTACAAGGTTAAGCTCACAGCTGGCGAAGAACTAGATATTAAATCAGCCTCCGAGCTGCCAGACATGAGCCTAGTTTCGGAAATCAGGGAGCCCTGGGTTAAAGGTGAGATTGTTTGCCCAAACCAATATGTCGGTGCAGTATTGCAGCTTATAGTTGGAGCCCGGGGCTCGCAAAAACACATTGGCTATGTTGATGCCGATCTCGCGGTCATAGATTTTGAAGCACCTCTAGCCAACCTGCTAACAGATTTTTACGATGACTTAAAAAGTGTCACGAGTGGCTACGGGTCCTTCAACTATGAACTTGAAGATTATAGACCAGAAGATTTGGTTCGCCTAGATTTCTATGTTGCCGGCGATCGGGTAGACGCACTAGCTATCATTGTTCATAGATCCGAAGCTGAAAGATTAGGTCGCCAGGCAGTTGCTAAACTCAAGGAGGTTATTCCACGCCAAAACTTTAAAGTTGCCTTGCAGGCAGGCATTGGTGGCAGGTTTATCGCCCGTGAAGACCTGAGCGCGTATCGTAAGGATGTTACAACTGGACTATATGGCGGGGACGTTTCGCGTAAGAAAAAAGTGCTAGCCAAGCAGAAGAAGGGCAAAGAGCGCATGAAGCGCTTTGGCAAGGTAGATATTCCGGCCGAAGCTTTTGCTGTAATGCTAAAAAGGGATTAGTCGTGACTAGAGAGGACTTTTTGGGACAAATCAAGATTCAGGCAGGTAGTTATCGGCCAGCTCAGAGTGTCATAGATCAAATAAAAAGGGTTGAGTTACTTATTGTGGTTGGTCCATCTGGAGTAGGAAAGTCCAGCCTTATTGATAGAACGGGCATTAAATATGTACCTTCAGATACAACGCGTGAACCACGAGCAGGAGAAGTCGACGGAAAAGATATGTTTTTCAGAGACGATTATGACAATATACTTAACGAGTTAAGTAAAGGTGAATTTGTTCAAGTGGCCATTGGTCCGGCCGGAGATTTTTACGCTACCAGGGTTGATGCCTATCCTAAAAATGGCTTGGCAACGATGCCTGTGGTCGCCGATGTTGTCCCGGTGTTCAGACAGCTAGGCTTTAAGAGAACCTACACGGCTTTTATCGTACCTCCGAGCTACGAGGCTTGGATGCAAAGAATGGATTCGCATAATTTGAAACCAGACCAATTAAATAAACGACTCAACGAGGCAAAAAGGTCTTTCCGCTTCGCACTCAATGACCGCGATACGCACTTTATACTTAACGACGACCTTGATATTGCTACTCAACAGATTAAAAAATTATCAGCGGGCATAGTAGATAGAGAAAAAGAAGAACTAGCAAAAGAGACTGCTCATGATATATATGCTCGGCTACTTGCGTTGTAGCTCTTTGAGGTCGTGTATGATTTCCGCGGCGTGCTGCTTGGGGTCTACTTTAGGATAAGACTTAACGATATTACCGGCGGGGTTAATAATTACGGTTGAGCGAGTAATCCCCATATATTTTTTCCCGAACATGGATTTTTCTTCCCAAGCTCCATAATCTTTCAAAGTTTTTGCGGATTCATCACTTAGTAGAGTGAAGTCTAGTTTATACTTATCGGCAAATTTTTTATGGCTGGATATAGAATCTTTACTGACACCAACCACCTCCGCGTTGCCCAGCTCTGCTATTAGTTCGCGTTCATCCCTAAAACTACATGCCTCAGTTGTACAGCCGGGGGTGTCATCCTTAGGGTAAAAGTATAAGACTAACCACTTACCGTGATAATCTTTGAGACTGTGTTTTACACCATTTTGATCGGGTAGGCTAAAGTCGGGTGCTGGCTTGGTCATCTAAATCCATTATAATCTAAGCAATGCAGCATTTTGGTTTGAAAAATTATGAAAAATTTAAAGAAACCTTAAAAAACTACAAGATTTCGGAGCGCGCTAAAAAAGTCTTAAATGGTCTGGAACTTGTTTTGATTGTTGCACCAACTTCCACAGGTAAGAATACTTTAATTAGAAGTTTGATTAAGACCGGGAAATATCATTTTATTGTTTCCGACACAACCCGGCCAGCTCAGCTTAGAGACGGCAAGATGGAAAAAAACGGAGTCGAATATTTTTTTAGAAGTGAAGAAGAGGTTCTGAAAGACTTAGAGAAGGGTGAATTTCTGGAAGCAGCAATTATCCACGAGCAGCAAGTCTCGGGAATCAGTATTCGAGAATTAGAAAAGGCCAAAAGTTCAAATAAAATTGCTACGACCGACATGGATATTGTTGGTGCCGATAATATTAAGCAAGCCAACCCAAATGTCAGGGTCATCTTTCTTTTGCCACCTAGCTTCATGGAGTGGCAGAGACGTATTAAGGGCAAAAGTAATATGAGCGCGACTGAAATATCTAATCGTTTGCGAGCAGCAGACAAAGAGATAATGCATGCCATAAACACCGACTATTACCAGCTGGTTATTGCTGAAGATATTGATAACTCGGTAAGAATTATCGATGGAATAATAGCTGGCCACAAAAATCCGCATCAAGAACGAGCCAAGCTTCTAGCTAAGCAACTACACCAGGACCTGCAGGCATACTTAGCTTAAAAATAGTAATTTGGCACTCTTGACTTGCGAGTGCTAACTTTATAAACTAGCACTATAGTATAATGAGTGCTGAAATGACTAACAGGCAATCAAAAATCTTACAGGCAATAGTCGAGCAATATGCAGAGGTCGCTGCCCCTGTTGGCAGTAGTTTACTGGCCAAAGCTTTTGATGTATCAAGTGCCACAATTAGAGCCGAAATGGCAGAACTTGAACGAGCTGGCTATATTATGCAGCCACATACCAGTGCGGGCCGCATTCCTACTGATAAGGGCTACCGCTTTTATGTTAATAACATCTCAGCCCCAGCCAAAGGCTCAGCCGAAGGCCGAGCCCAGAAGGCGTTGTCGGCTCGCATAACGAGCGGCGGCATGCCCGAACGTACAATTCGAAACGCCGTGGATACTCTCGTAGAACTAACTCATAACCTCGGTATCGCAACCATCGGCAATCAGCTATATATGAGCGGCTTATCTAACCTTTTTGGCCAGCCGGAGTTTATGCACCCTGGCCAGGTTCAGGAGGTCGCAAGGCTGCTGGACAATCTCGAGCCTTGGTTATATGAAGCTGCGCCAAATGAACCTTTGAGTGTATATATCGGAAGCGAAAACCCAATTGGCCGAAACAGCGGATCCTCACTTATAATTAGCCGTTTCCGCAGCCCATTCTCGGATAACAGCTACATAGGCGTGCTTGGCCCAACCCGCCAAAGCTACAAGGATGTAATGAATTTAGTCGGACGCGCCGGTGAGGTATTAGAGGAGACGCTTTATGAATAGTGTTGAACGGCGTCTTAATTCGGGAGAATACTCTGAAATAGGCTTAGCAGAGGCTGAAGCTAGGCTTTATACTCAAGGCGCCGATCATATTGCCGCTTTTTGTGCAGAAAGGGGTGTCCCCGACCCATTACTACTAAGCTTAGAAGACAGAGAGCAGTTGGAGCGAGAGCTCGTTGCGTTACCGCCGATTAAAATTAACAAAGAACCGATCTTAGGAGAGTTTTATGACTAAAAAACCAACAATTCAGGATCTGCAGCAACAGATAGGCGATCTAACCGAGGCCCTGCAGCGCGAGCGAGCCGATGCCATGAACGTTCGTCGCCGAGCCGAAGAAGACAAACTTAAGTTGGCCGGATTTTATAAAGCCACAATCTTAAACGCGCTTCTTCCGGCGCTAGATAATTTGGAGCGGGCTTTAAAGCATGCACCAAAGGATATAGCTGGCCACGATTACGTTAAAGGGGTGCAAGGAGTGGTTAAGCAGTTCGATAAAGCCCTAGAAGAACTAGGTGTAGAAAAGATCAAGACCGCTGGTGAGATATTTGATCCTCGTTTGCACGAAGCTGTGCATATGGAAGATGGCGATGGTCAAACCGAAATTGTTAGCGAGGAGCTCCAGTCTGGCTATAAATTGGGCGACGATGTAATTAGACACGCGATGGTAAAAGTAAGAAAGGAGAAATAAGATGAGTAAAATTATAGGGATCGATTTGGGTACAACTAACAGCGCCATGGCTGTAATGCAGTCTGGCAAACCAGAAATTATTGCAAACTCTGAGGGTAACCGAACTACCCCAAGCGTAGTGGCTATTAATAAAAATGGTGAGCGTCTCGTTGGCCAAGTAGCCAACCGCCAGCGGGTTACCAACCCAACCAACACTATCTTTGGAGTCAAGCGCCTGATTGGCCGCAACTTTAGTTCAGAAGAAGTCCAGCGCGATATCAAGCTAATGCCATATAAGATTGTAAAAGCTGGTAATGGCGTGAAAGTAGAAATGGCAGATAAGGAATATAGCCCAGAAGAAGTGTCAGCTATGATCTTATCTAAACTTAAAGCTGATGCCGAGGCATTTCTTGGAGAGCCGGTGACTGAGGCTGTAATTACGGTGCCAGCATACTTCGATGACTCGCAGCGCCAAGCGACTAAGGACGCCGGTAAAATCGCTGGCCTAGAAGTCAAGCGTATCATCAACGAACCAACCGCTGCAGCTCTAGCCTACGGGTTAGACAAAGGTAAAGAAGAAAAAATTGTTGTTTACGACCTAGGCGGTGGAACTTTCGATGTTTCTGTTCTGCAGTTGGGTGATGGTGTGTTTGAAGTACTTTCAACTAACGGCGATACCCACCTTGGTGGTGAAGACTTTGACCTTAGGATTGTTAATCACTTCGTTGATCAGTTTAAGAAAGAGTCCGGCATTGATGTAAAAGACGACAAGGCAGCTATGCAGCGCCTAAAGGAGGAAGCCGAAAAAGCCAAAAAAGAACTTTCAACTACCGAAGTCGCCGATATCAACCTGCCATTCTTAACGGCTGATGCTGAAGGTCCTAAACACTTTGAATACAAACTCACTCGAGCAAAATTAATAGAGCTTGTACAGGAATTAATTGATAAAACGGCTGGTCCATGCGAAAAGGCTTTGAAAGACGCTGGTCTTAAGGCTAGTGATATCAACGAGATTGTTCTAGTTGGTGGCATGACTCGTATGCCAGCAGTTGTCGAAAAAGTGAAACAAATTTTTGGCAAAGATCCGTTGCAGGGTGTTAACCCAGATGAAGTTGTAGCCGTAGGAGCAGCCATCCAGGGTGGAGTATTGCAGGGCGATGTCAAGGACGTTCTGCTGCTAGACGTAACTCCGCTAAGTTTGGGTATCGAAACTCTTGGTGGAGTAACTACCAAACTAATTGAGCGCAACACTACAATTCCATCAAGTAAAAACGAAACATTCTCTACTGCAGCCGACAACCAAAGTTCTGTAGAGATTCATGTTTTGCAAGGTGAGCGTGAGATGGCTGCTGACAATAAGAGTCTCGGAAGATTTGTTCTAGACGGCATCCCATCTGCTCCTCGCGGCGTTCCGCAAATTGAAGTTACATTTAACATCGACGCTAACGGTATCTTGAATGTTACGGCCAAAGATAAAGGCACAGGGAAAGAACAGAGCATCACTATCCAAGGCAGCGGTAACCTGGATAAAGCCGAAGTTGAAAAAGCCGCAAAGGAAGCCGAAGCCCACGCTGAAGAAGACAAGAAAAAGCGAGAGGCAATCGAGGCTAAAAATAATCTAGAAAATGCAGTCTACCAAGCCGAAAAAATGAAGACTGACTACAAAGAAAAAATTACAGAAGAAGATGTTAAGAAAATAGACGAAGCCGTAACTGAAGCCAAAACACATCTAGAGGCAACAGATAAAGAAGAGTTAGAAAAAGCCGCCAAGGATTTGACTGACGCCATCATGCCAATTGGTGCTAAGATGTATGAACAGGCCCAAAAAGAAGAAAAACCAGAAGACAATAAGAGCGACACAAAAAAATCCGACAAAAAAACAGCCAAAGACGAACCAGTTGAAGGCGAAGTCGTGGACGAAAAAGAAGATAAATAATGACAGAAAAAAAATGGCAGCCACAGCCAGCCGACTTGCAACCAGCTTCGCCAGATAGTAAAACACCTGTTCCATCGGGGGACTGGGAGCCAGAGCTTACCATCCAGGAACAAATAGCCAAAAATATTCTTCAGTTATTGCAGAAGCCGCTAACCTTGGGGGACGACGGCCTACCAATCATGAAAGACTACAACATAACTAGCGAAAAAATCGGAGACGAGGGAGACGCTGACTTTAGTTACCTAAGGGACCTTTCTGGAACTGCAAGATACTCAGTAGTTGCCAAGTCAGTGCTACCAGAAGGAGCACACAAGGCTGTGACATATGAGTTTGATTTGGTTAAGCCACAAGCAGGGGAAGTAACCGAGAAGATAGTTGGGCTAGAAGAGAGCAAGGCCCTAAGGTTTAATACTCGCCCAATTACACAAGAAGATTTTGACGAAGCTCTTCGCTTATCAGAAGCTGCTATTGAAGAACGATCCAAACGACAGGCATCGACTCAAAGTGCCGAGGGATTTGACGCCGAGGTGCGAAGAGCGGAAGAAGCTGACGAAGCGAGATGGGCCAATGAGTAAACGTGATTACTACGAAGTTCTTGGTGTAGGTAAGAACGCTAGTGATGACGAAATAAAAAAAGCGTATCGTCGGGCGGCGGTTGAACACCATCCAGATCGCGGCGGAGATGAGACTAAATTCAAAGAACTCAATGAAGCCTACGAGGTCCTAAAAGACTCCAGTAAGCGCCAACGTTACGACCAATTCGGCCATGCCGGGGTTGGTTCGAGTGCGGCCAGCGATGGTAATCCTTTTGGTGGCGGTTTTGGTGGTTTTAGCTCGGGCGGCGAAAACATCAATTTCGATTTTGGCGACCTTGGGTTAGGTGATATTTTTGGTAATTTTTTTGGTGGCGGAGGCAGCGGACAACGCTCAAACCGTGGTCGCGATGTTGAAACCGATGTTGAAGTAACATTTGACCAAGCAATTTTTGGTACCGAGATTGATATGAAGCTTAATATGGAAGATGTCTGCAACCATTGCAAAGGCACTACGGCCGAGCCTGGCCACGAGCTAAAAACTTGCGATAACTGTAAGGGCGAAGGTCAGGTAACCAATGTTATGCGCACAGTTTTTGGCAATATAAAACAGGCGGCACCCTGCCCGACATGTAAAGCCACAGGCAAAGTAGCCGAAAAGATCTGCACGGTCTGTCACGGCAAGGGCACAGAACGACGCAATCAGACCATTAAACTCAAAGTTCCTGCCGGCATTGATGACGGAGCCACAATTAGGCTTAGAGAACACGGGGAAGCAATGGCCAACGGGCCCAAAGGCGACTTATATGTAAACGTTAAAGTAAAGCCTCACAAAAAATTTACCCGCGAGGGCGACCTTGTTTTGTCGAGTGAGCACGTGCCTATGGTCGATGCCGCTCTTGGTGCTGAAATTGAGGTTAATACGGTAGATGGAAAAGTCCGAATGAAGGTGCCACCAGGTACGCAAAGTGGAACTGACTTTAAGTTATCTGGCCATGGGGTGCCGCACCTCAATAAATCAACTCGAGGCGCTCACATTGTCACGATAGTTGTTGATACCCCAACCAAATTAAGTACAGCACAAAAAGAATTACTAGAGCAACTAAAACATACAGAGGGCAAAAAAGGCCTGTTTAGTTAGTGTTTATTTGTGTGCGAAAAGAATGCATAATGTAGTTATATGAACAAAAATCAAAAAGGTTTTATACCAATGCTGATTGCAATTGTTCTGGTTTTGGGTATTGTCCTTTGGCTAACTTTTACGCATGTTCTAAAGGCGCAGAAATAAGTGGCGCTACTTCTAATAACATCAACCAACCCTGAAAATTACCAAGCTGAGACCATGCTAGTTGAGTCGGCTAGCCGCAAAAACCTTGAAGTAAAGAAAATTTTCGTAGACGAACTACCAATTGATGATATTTTCAAATTCAAAACGACCAAAGAAGACATTTTATACCGATTACAAATGGGTGTAAAAGCCAAGATGATAGAACTTAGTTTAACTCTCAGAAATTCCGAATTTAGGCCCAGAAGTTTTTTTATACCAAGTAATAATATCAGGGTATCATTGCCTTGGGGCGAAACAGTGGCTTTTCAGATGGCTGGGATACCAATTATCCCTACTCTCTACCTTGACGCTTTATGGAAAGATTTTTCTGAAGAGGAGTTGAATAGCAGGCTAGACGCGATAGATGGTTTTCCGGCTGTTTTAAAGCGCACGGGACTGTCCCACGGCAAAGGGGTGAGACTCATACAAAACCCAGGTGAACTTAAAGACCTTCTTAGTTCGCTGGAGGATAACGAGTGCATTTATTACGTTTTAAGAAAATACATAGAAGATTATCGGCATGCTCGGTTAATTGTCCTCGGCGACCGAGTAATAGATAGAATTGAATACATAAAGCCTGCAAATGATTTTAGAACTAATGCCACAGATACACCTCAAGTAAAACCTGCTAAGTTTTCTGATGAAATAGAGGCGATCGCTGTCGCCGCTTCAAAAATTAAAGGTAGAGAATTCGGAGGAGCCGACGTATTGATTGATAAAATCAGCGGTAAGCCATATCTTGCTGAACTCAATTATCCATGTAATTTTGCTAGAGCACAGGAAATAACCGGCACCAATATATCCGACCAAATGATTGACTATCTATTAGCTAAATAGCTTGGGGTTTTGTTTTAACAAAGACTTCCGAGTTAACGAAAACCAAATCTTGGCTAAACCTATCCTGATTTTGGTTATGCAAAATTATAATAGCGCACATTTTGTAGCCATCTGAAGACTTGCCAACAAATTTACCGAGTGGTTGTTTAAGGGCAAAGTATGCTAGGGAGTCTAGATCTTCAAGCTTTTCCTGGTTGGCGATACCTACAAAAATACCTGGTTCTTTTGGAAAAAGTTCCAGTACAGCACAAGGCTCATTTTTAGTTGCTCTAACATCTATCGGCTTCCCTAAGGAATTGTCCAAGGCTAGATTATATATATCAATGCCGTTGGCCAATTTATGCATTCGTTCACGGTATCCACCATTACGTGCACCAATTTCTACAATTCTTGGCCCGTCAGCGGTCATAATAATCTCGACGTGGGCCGAGGAGCTTTTCATACCTAAGGTTTTGCAGCCAAGAGCAGCAGTGTCCCTAATAGCTTGTTGGTCATGGGTGCTCAAGCGGCTTGGCAGTAAGCGGCTGTAATGGAAGTTGTCGTCGTAGCCAATATCGTATCCAGTTTGATAGTCTACAACTTGATCCAAAACGTGAGGTTGTCCGCTGGCGTCTACGTAAGCATCGACAGAAAAAATTGGTCCTTCCATAAACTCTTCAATTATAAGTTTTGGCTTGCGACTAGGAGCGTACTTGGTGTAGGTGTCACCTATGTTTTTAAGAGTTTTTTCGTAATTTTTGATTAACTCCTGATGATTATGAGCCTTAGTAACAAGTAAACTTTTTTGCAGATTAGCCGGTTTGAGAATCAGTGGAAAATTGTGACTTGCAGCAAAATCTTCCAACTCCTGACGTGATTTTACGACAGCAAAATCGGGGCTAATTTTTCTTGGAGCCTTAGAAAAAAGCTGACGCATTAGGTATTTATCGGTGCATGCTTCGGCAGACTCAATAGGCATCCCGGGGAGTTCAAGGTACTCGGCCACCCATGCGGTAGGGAGCACATAATTTTCATAGCTGGTAATAACACCGTCAATTTTGTTTTTGAGCGGCTTAACGGACTCGAGCAGACTTTCTTTAGTGCTAAAGTCAGCCACTATCCGTCGCTTCATTTTTTTATCTGGGAATTTGGTAGCCAGTACATCTTGCAGCAAAATATAATCATCTCCTCTTTCGAGGATCTTGTCCTTGAGGCCTGAAAAGTTTTTACCAACGATTAAGAACTTATACATATTGACTTATTATACTCTTTATTCTATAATTATCCAGTTCAAAAAGATCGTTAAAAGAAACATTACCATTATTAGTATATTAAGATTATATTGGAGGCAGCAATGAAAAAGCGAAGCGATTTTCATAAGGTCATCATTGGTCGGGCTGAAGAGCTTAGCCTAGTTGATCTGGACGTTAAGAACATCCCCGCTAAGACTGATACCGGTGCGTATCGGTCTGCAATTCATGCCTCGAATATTCACTTAAATTCTGCAACAAACACACTAACCTTTGAATTATTTGGTGGGCACCCTATGTTTGGTGGCATAAGTGTTAAAGTTAGCACTGATAAATTTAAAAAGGTAGAAATTGCTAATTCTTTTGGCCATAAAGAGCATAGGTACGAGGTCAAACTTAGAACAAAACTTGGACCAAAAGTTTTTTTGGCCAGTTACACCCTGGCCGATAGAAGCAAAAAGATTTACCCAATATTAATCGGTAGAAAAATGTTAAATGGTCGATTTTTAGTTGATACTTTCGAAACAAGTGTCGACAGGGTTGAGCTTAAGAAACAATATGGGGTATCGTTCCCTAAAGATGAGGAAGAGGCAGAAGAATGAGAATAGCAATCCTATCAAAAGGTCCGGGTAATTACTCAACCAGACGGCTTAAAAAAGAAGCAATCAAGCGCGGTCACGAAGTTGAGGTTATTAACTATATTCAATGTGAAGCCAGAATCGAGAAGAATAACCCGGTTGTTATATATAACGGCGAAGAGCTAAAAGGCTTCGACGCTATTATCCCTCGGATTGCTTCAAGCTATACTCGCTACGGTACAGCCATTGTTCGCCAATTTGAGATGCAAGGAGTATTTACCACAGCTAGTTCTATAGCCATTGTTCGCTCTCGCGATAAACTTCGAGCTACTCAACTACTGGCTAGGGCCGGTATTGGTATCCCAAAAACAGTGTTTTCTCGTGGTATTGCCGACTCAGACACTTTGGTAGAGGAAGTTGGTGGGCCACCAGTGATAATCAAGCTTGCTAGCGGAACTCATGGCCGTGGTGTTGTATTAGCCGAAACGCGTAAAGCTGCCAGATCAGTATTGCAGGCTTTTTCACTTAATGATGATGACGGAACCAACATCTTGCTACAAGAGTATATCGAGGAATCAGCCGGAACTGACATTCGAGCCATAGTTGTTGGCGGTAAGGTTGTTGCTAGTATGAAAAGACAAAATCTAAATACTGATGAGTTTCGTTCCAACCTACACCAAGGCGGGGAAGGTACTTCTGTTAAACTCACTGACGAAGAAAAACGTGTGGCAATTAAAGCTGCCAAAGCAATGGGCTTATCTATTTGTGGTGTAGATATGATGCGTTCAAAACGAGGACCTCTGGTGCTAGAGGTAAATTCTAGTCCTGGCTTTGGTATCGAGAAGGTCACAGGTCGCAACGTCGCCGAAAAAATGCTTGAGTACATAGAGCAAAATGCCAAGGCCCGGCAGCGCAAGGATAGAGTAGGAGCCTAAGCTCCTTCTATCTCGTTCGTCCAAGATTCAAAATTTTTCTCTCTAATAAAACTGGAGTAGAATAGGGGCATGCCAGACTTAGCATTAGCAGTATTGGTTTTACTACCGTTTGCCATAACTTTTTTTCTAAAGTCTAATGCGGCCCTTGGCTTCTTGGTCTTGTGTCTTGGCTTCGTATTAAGCACGTCAGTTATAGGCGATCTCAAGCAACTACTGAGTCAAACAAGCCTATCCGTTAGTAGCGAAACTCTTGGTATTGCCCTGGTTTTTGTGCCTTTTGTTGTCACTCTTGTTTTGACACACAAATCTGCTGGCAAGGATGCTACCTTTTTAATGCAACTTATTACGGCGCTCCTAGCCGGTGGCTTGCTAGCTCTAACAATCGGTCCATTACTGGCTTCAGCTGGTCAGTTTGATATTACTAGCTCCAAAATGTGGCCAAATATACTAAAAGCCCAGGCTTTAATTATTGGTAGCGGTTCGTTATTTAGTATCATTTTGGTTTGGCTTGGTAGCATCAAGCACGGGAAGTCAAAACACCGCTAGTTTTTGAAACTAAGAAGGTTTAATTACTCAGGTAGTTTGTGTTATTTAGGTCCAGTGTAGTGCTGTTGCTTGTTGGAGTTGACGTCACGTAGCTAGTGTTTCGGTTAACTATAGCTCCGTAAATTATTACGCCAAAATAGGCAATCACCAACAGGGCGATCAGGTAGTTAAGCCAGTGTATCCTGCGCTTTTCAATAGGTGGATTTTTAAGCTGGACATACCAACCGGTAGCCGGTGAGGCCGAGCATGCTCCCATGAGTAGTCCATAGCCGGCTAACATAGCCCCGACTATTTGTGCTGCAAAAACTTCGATGGCGTGACCCTTGGTCATAGAGAAACTTCTACGCAAAGATTTTATTGGGCCTACATTTTCGTGGAACATGATTATTGGCGATAGCCCCAGGCGACCGAGCAAAAAGATCCCGGGGATAATCAGTAAAATCCCACCAATAATTACGACAGCAGCAAACAATATCAGTAGCACTAGATAAGGCAATAATTTTGCCATAGCTCTTCTTAAGACCTCCTTAGTTCCTATGCTACGACCATCTATAGAGGCTGCGGCAACGGCATAATTCATTGCGGTTGATACTAGCAGGCACAGTACGGCTACGATAGCAATTGTTATATATATGGTTGTTGAAAAAGTATCGGTGCCAGCCAAATTTGCAGCCAGTGTGTAAACGTACAAAGAGATAAATGCAACAAATCCAATTACGGCTACCAAACTACTCATCAGGGTTGGTACGGGGTTGCGTAAAATAGTAACGAGGCCCTTGATGCTAACAAGGAAAGGGTTAGACTTATATTCTGTCTCGGAATGAGCGGTGGGTTTAGCAGGGGGCGTATACATTGTTTTTTCTTCAGCCTCTGGAGCATGTACAGGCAGGGGATCGTTACTAAATGTTTGCAGCGGCTGAGTGGAATCTGGAGACATAAAAACCTCTTTTGATTAATTAAGCTTAAGTGTATTGAGCAGGCGATTATCTGTCAATTTATTGGCCACTAAAAAAGCCCAGCAGTTACTGGACTAAGTTTCTGGAGGGCCCACCGGGACTTGAACCCGGGACACGAGGCTTAAAAGGCCTCTGCTCTACCAACTGAGCTATGGGCCCACAATGAGACAAAACCAAGGTTTTTTCTCATCGCCCAGTCGGCAAAGCCGCCCGCTAAAGCGGCAAGCTGGGCTGCTCTTTTTCCTATTTAGAAAACCAGAGCAAATGGATTGTTAATAACTAAATTAACAGGTTATATTATCTGTTAATTTGTAAAAAAGTCAACCTTCTAGTGCCTCTCGTTAAAATCATAAGCAATTAATTTCCTAGCTTCGTCATGGCAGAATTAAATCATTGTGCGACGACTCAGAAGAACCACAATAATCACAGCCGGTTGCCTCGCGTCACTAGCCGGTCTTGGTCTTGCTAGAGTTTTTCAGTTAAGTATTACTGATAGCTGGTTAGTTTTATTGCCATGTCTTCTCTTGCTAAAAAAGAAGAACCTAACGAGTCTAATCATCGTAGTTTTGCTCGGTCTTGTTATTGGTCTAGGCCAGGGAAGTGTATATATGCATAATTTGTTGGAGCTAGCAGCTCTGTCGGGTAAAACAATAACGATTTCAGCTGTGGCTAAAACAGATGCTGTCTATTCATCGAGCCAGCAGCTTGAATTTACGGCCTCTGGGACCAAACTTATTGGCAGTGGCATGCCATTGAGCGGATCATTTAAAATTAGTGGTTTTGGCCCAACAATGGTCTACCGTGGAGATAAATTCGAAGCCACGGGCAAACTCTACCTAACCCGAGGCTCAAACCAGGCCGGTATGTCGTATTCCAGAATTACCGCTATTGGCCAAGACACCAGCCTAATCAACAAACTAACTCGCAAATTCTCTGCCGGTATGCAAACTGCTCTGCCCGAACCAATGGCCTCCTTTGGCCTAGGATTACTGATTGGGCAAAGAAGCACTTTGCCTCAAGACATCTTGGCTGGGCTTACACTAGTTGGGCTGGTGCACATTGTTGCTGTTAGTGGCTATAATCTTACTATTTTAGTTCGGGCTGCTTCTCGACTAAGGCTCGGTTCAAAGTATCAAAAGCTAATGCTATCGCTGGGTCTAATTTTAGCCTTTGTGTTAATAACTGGTTTTAGTGCGTCAATCGTAAGAGCTGCTATTGTGTCAATTTTGAGTCTCTGGGCCTGGTACTATGGCCGCAAGATTCGGCCAATATTACTGCTTAGTTTTACGGCTGCCTTAACAGGCTTAATCAACCCGTTCTATGTTTGGAGCGACATTGGTTGGTATTTATCATTCTTAGCATTCTTTGGCATATTAATAATTTCGCCACTAATAGTTGGGCGATTTTTTGTTCATACCCCAAAGCTAGTAGGTCTAGTATTAATCGAATCCCTGTGTGCCCAGCTAATGACCTTACCTCTGATAATGGCCACCTTCGGCCAATTATCGGTCGTCGCCTTAATCGCCAATCTTCTGATAGTCCCACTTGTGCCGCTGGCTATGTTGCTTAGTTCTGTTGCGATGGCTGCTGGGGCATGGCTGCCAACAATCGCTGGCTGGTTACCATACCCTGCCAAAGAGCTACTTCTTTATATGCTAGATACAGTACATATTTTGGCTAGCTTACCATTTGCTAATAGAAGACTAGGTATCAGTTGGTTGGGTATGGTGTTGTTGTATGGCTTTATCGGTCTAATGGCGTTAGGCCTACGGCGAAGAGTTAATTATAGACACCAGTTAATTTTATAAAAGGAAAGGGGCGGCCTCGCGGCCGCCCCCAGAACCTCGAACATCTTCTTCCCCTATTTCCCGCCGAGCTGCTTGCAGTGGGCGGGGTGGCTCGACACGTCGATGGTCTGCGTCGTGTTGCGGACGTAGAACGTGGCGCCGGTGTAGAACCGCGAGATGGGCTTGGGTCCCCAGGTCGGGTCCCAGTCTGGCGACGGCGTGTAGTACGCGCCGGTGTTCAGCACGTCCAGGCTGACCGTCGTCCACTTCTTGGCCGGGACCTTGACCACCCAGTGCCATGCCGGCACCTTGGCGGTCTTGATCAGGCCCGATGCGGTGGAGTTCACCAGCGTGCTCGGCCCCTTGTAGCTCTGGGCCGACTCGCCGATGGTCGCGACGCCCCAGGGGATGCCGACCACGGTCATGGTCTTGTCCCCCGAGTTGTAGATGTTGAAGTCGATGATGGTCGAGCTGTTGGGCATCACGCACTGCGCCTCGAAGGCGCTGATGGTGATCGGTGCCCAGGTCGTCGGCGTCGCCGCCTTGACGACGTGCGCGTGGACGAGGCTGTTCATCGCGACGAGGAACGCGACGCTGAGGGCCAGGACGGTGTAGCCCAGGGCCTTCTTGCTGAATGCCTTCATGTCTCCCTTTCGGGTAGCGGACGGAAGATGTGAGGTGCTCCCGAGTCGGGAGCTTTACCTCACCGAATCGAGATGGTGCATATATTACCATAAGGGGTTTAAAATGTCAATACCCTGTAACTATCACCCAAATTTGGCGAATATTGGCTTAACACCTTGCGAGTGATAAAATAACACCTATGAGTGGTCATTCAAAGTGGTCAACAATAAAACGCCAAAAAGGCATAGCCGACGCTAAGCGTGGTGCTGTCTTTACTAAGCTAGGCAACCAGCTAGCTGTTGCTGCGAGAGGTGGTACAGATCCTAAAACCAACTCAGCACTTGCCATGGTGATAGAAAAGGCCAAAGCTGCCAACATGCCAATGGCTAATATTGAGCGCTCTATTCAGCGAGCAGCCGATAAATCGGCGGCCCAAGTTGAAGAAATTATGTATGAGGGTTATGGCCCAGGCGGAGTGGCAATCCTAATAGAGGTAGCTACAGATAATAAAAACCGTACCTACCCTGAGGTAAGACTAGCCTTTAGTAAAAACGGTGGCAATATGGCCGAACCAGGCAGTGTAGCTTTCCAATTTACACGTAAAGGGGTAATAAGAGTTAGGGGCACTGGCGACGATGTTGAGTTGGCAGTAATCGAAGCTGGCGCTGAAGACATTTCGGTCGATATCGATAACCATGAAACCGTTGTCTATACAGCCCCAAGCGAACTGGCCAAGGTCCGAGAGAATCTAAAGTTAGCAGGGTTAGAAGTAGTAGACGCCCAACTTGGCTATGAGCCAAATACAACTGTAGAAATTCAAGATAAAGAAACAGTCCGTAAGGTCATGAACCTGATGGAGGCCCTTGATGACCAAGACGACGTAACTAACACCTACACCAACTTTGATATTGCCGACGGAGTCTTGTAGTGAGAATTATCGGGATTGATCCGGGTACCGGGATACTTGGTTTTGGGATTATCGAGGCCAACAAAGGCAAATTCCAGCTGGTTGACGCTGGTGTAATTAGAACCCCGGTTAAAGAAGACGATGCGGTGCGACTTAGCACAATCTTCGATGAGCTAAGCGATATTATTGCTGAAACTAAACCAGAGGAGATGGCAGTTGAAAAATTATTTTTTGCCCAAAACGTAACCACAGCCATGACCGTAGCTCAGGCCCGAGGAGTCGTGCTACTCTGCGGCATGCAATCACAGCTCAAAATTGGAGAGTACACTCCGCTGCAGATTAAACAGGCCTTAACAGGGTATGGGCGGGCTGATAAAAAACAAATTCAGGAAATGGTAAGAGTGATTTTAGGTCTAAAAGATGTGCCCCAACCCGATGACTGCGCCGATGCATTGGCCGTTGCGATTACCCACGCTCAATCTATGAGATAATCAGACCATGATTGCCACACTAAGCGGAAAAATAACAGAGAAAATTGGTGACGTTGTGGTGCTTAGCTGCAATGGCGTTGGCTACGGTCTGCTGGTTACTTTTGAAGACTTCGGTGCTCTTGAAATAGGAACTGAGACAAAGCTCTACGTATACGAACATATTCGCGAGAACTCTCATGATTTATTTGGCTTTAAAAACATCGAGACTAAAAGAATGTTCGAGCTATTACTTTCGGTTAACGGGGTAGGACCTAAAATGGCCCTTGCGATTTTATCTATTGCCAATATGAACCAGGTTAAACAAGCTATCGCTGGCGGTGACACTAAGTTTATCTCTCAAGCCAACGGGGTAGGCAAGAGAGTCGCAGAAAGAGTTGTAGTAGATTTGAAGGATAAAGTTGGGCTTGTTTCATCGGACGATGCCATGGATTTCCTGACAACCTCGGCCGATCCAAATGATGAGGCTATGCAGGCTCTGGTCGCGCTTGGTTATTCCGTCCAAGATGCAGCCGAAGCCTTGAAAAACGTAGATAACAAGCTCCCAACCGAGGACCGAATTAAAGCCGCGCTAAAGGGTTAATAACCTTGTTAATAAATAGGTTTTATTGTAAAATATACGCATTATGCCACGACGAAAACCAGCACATATAGAAGGCCAACTTGGTATCGATTTCTCAGAACCTCAACCCTACGAGGTTACTTACGCTGTGGAAGGAACTTATGTAAACATAAAAGAGCGGGCAGAAAGACTTGTTGCGGCTCTAGGTGCGATAAGCGAATTTAACCAAAGGCAAGGTTTTGGGCTCGCAGCATTTGATAGCGCATATAGCTCACCTATATGGGGGGGTATCAGGAAAAAACCGAAACAGTGCTAGCTGGTGCAGAAAGAAACGCAGCCTTCTACGCTGATGAAGCTCGAAAGAACTTTTGGCGAGCTACTGGCTATGGTCCTATGCGCCACCCAGCTGTTTTGCAAACTGGAATTATCCGAGAAAGAGGAATCAACCCCAGGGCTAGGAAAATGTGGAGTGACTTCAATGAAGCCTTCGCAACCCCGGTAGAGAAAACAAAAGCTCGCAATAAGTACAAAAAACAACTGCTCGGTAATCTGGCCCTTATGGGTGCCGAAACTTCACAAGACCAAGGTCAACAAGCGGCCTAGGATATAATTTATATATGGCTATAGATAGACAATTCGAAGGACCGCTAAATAACCCCGATTTATCTGATGAGGAGAATCGGCAATTTGATAGGCTTACCGACGGGGCTGGAATTCCTCAAGGGCAAGCATTGCGTTTGGTATCTGGCGGTGCAAAATTAGCAAGACGTGCTAGCACTGGCGACCAGGCAACCCCCCCACCGAACCAAGCGGCAAAGCCAGCCAATAAAACAACTATTAGACCCAGTACAACCGGGCCAACAACTGCTCTCGAACGCTTAGTTGCCGATACTCCTCCTCAGGCTCACGAGGCGGCAATGCGCCGTGTCCACGAAGGCGCAAGGGTCGAGCTTACGGATGAGCAAAGAGTTTTCGGGGCTGAACAGGCTCGCCGTCTAGCCGAACGTTACGGTAAGACTGGTACCGAAGCTTAGCTCGCTAGTTATGACAAAGCCGTTTTTTGTTCTGGCTCCGATGGATGATGTTACTGATTCAGTCTTTCGACAAATCGTAGCTGACTGTGCCAAACCAGACTTAATGTTTACGGAATTCGTCAATGTCGACGGGCTGCAAAGCCCAGGTCGGCCGAAATTGATGCACAAGCTCAAGCTAACCGACAAAGAAAAGCCAGTAATTGCACAAATTTGGGGACTCAACCCAGAAAATTATAAAAAAACAGCTCATGAACTTAAAAAAATGGGATTTGCTGGAGTGGATATAAACATGGGCTGCCCAGTCAGAACAGTTATAAAGAACGGCGCCTGTGCGGCACTTATTAATAACCAGGAGTTAGCCGGGCAGATTATCGATGCCGTGCGAGAAGGTGTAGGCGAGAACTTTCCTGTTTCTGTTAAAACGAGACTTGGATTCGGGACGGTAGATATGGCCTGGATTGAATTTCTTTTAAGCAAAAAACTTAACATGTTAACTATTCATGGCAGAACCGCCAAGCAAATGTCCAAAGTCCCGGCTGATTGGGATCTGATTGGTGAAGTTGTTCGCTTGCGCGACAAATTATCTCCGGAAACTTTGATTGTTGGTAACGGAGACGTTGCGACCAGGTCTCAAGGCCTGGAACTAGCTAAAGAATACAACTTAGATGGCATTATGATTGGGCGTGGTATTTTTCACGATCCGTATATATTCTCTGCCAGTAGCCCCTGGGCGGCACTTACTAAGGAGCAAAAAATAGATCTATTCAAAAAACATATAAAGTTGCACCTCGATACTTATAAAGATGGTGAGAGAAAGTTCGAGCTACTGCGAAAATTTTGCAAAGCTTATATAAACGGCTTTGACGGAGCCGCAGACCTAAGAGCAGAATTTATGGAGACTCATTCTCCCGAGGAAGCTCTAGAACTTTTAGACCAGTAAAAATTAATCCGTATCTGTTATACTGGTTTTGATACTGAGTTCCTGTGCTAGCTGGACAAGGGGGTGTAGCTCAGTGGTTAGAGCAGTCGGCTCATAACCGATTGGTCCCTGGTTCAAGTCCAGGCACCCCCACCAGCTATTTCCGAGTTATAATGTACTAATGCTTTATCGCGCCCGACAATTTATTAGTAGCAAAAATTTCAAGCAGATTACTGATACCAAAAATATCCCGAGCTACCTTTTTACTATGATGGTTCTAGCTATAGCCTGGAGCGGTGTAAAAACCATTCAGGATAATTATGAGCTGCAAAAAAAGATCGCAGTATTAAGCCAACAAAACGAAGTTTTGCGGCTGCAAAACGATAATACAAAACTCCAAAACAAATATTATGACACCGGCCAGTATCTTGATCTGGCTGCCCGCCAATCGTTGGGTCTAGCCGGCCCCGGCGAAAAGGTTATATTAGTGCCGAATGCAATTGCTGCAAAATATGTTAACCAGGATGTGGCCGCGGCCGTCCAAACAAAAACTAACTCTCAGTCAAAATCAAAATACACTATGAATATGCAAGCTTGGCGCGATTTTTTGTTAGGCCGAAAAATAGTTAGCGATTGACATTAACTCCTTAAAAGATTAAAATTAGGCACTGGTAATATGACGCGGGATGGAGCAGTGGCAGCTCGCGTGGCTCATAACCACGAGGTCGTAGGTTCGAGTCCTACTCCCGCTACCAAGAAAAGTGCCCGTCCTTTCGGACGGGTATTTTTCTTGGCCGTGAACTAGGCTCGGTTCTACGACTCGACAGCTATGCTGGCGACAGTCGTAGGATCGGTCGTCAAGCTCGCTCGCAGAAACTGGTTTCGAGAACGAGCGCAGACGTGCGTTGTCCTACTCCCGCTACCAACAAAAAACTCCCTGTTAAGTTGCAGGGAGTTTTCTTATCGATTCTAAACTTTTAAGGTTTAGTAACGAGGGCGATCATCACGTGGACGATCTTCTTTAGGGCGGGCTTCAGCAACAGAAATTGTGCGTCCACCGAGCTCAGAACCGTTAAGAGCTTTTTCAGCTGCACGGCCTTCGTCGTCATTTTCGAATTCTACGAATCCGAAGCCTTTGCTGCGGCCAGTTTCGCGGTCGCGAACTACTACAGCGCTAGCAACTTGACCATGAGCAGCGAAAGCATCGCGAAGCTCATCGTCAGTTGTTGCAAAAGGCAAACCACCTACAAATACTTTGTACATATTGAGAGTTTTAAATCCTTACTTTCTTATTTTCTAGGAACGACCCCTTATTCGTCTGGTTTCTGGGACTCGCTTCGGTGCTTACTTAAGGCAATCGTCGTATTCCTAGACCAAGAACAGATAAGATCCTAACGAGGCTAGTTAAGCATAATGGGCAATAAAAAACAACAGCTTTAGAAACATTATTGACATTTAAGCAAAAGCGTGTATAATGGTAGTTAGTCTTAAGTAAGACAAAAATATCAAATAAAAAAGCCACCGCCAAGGCGGGGTCCCGCTGGAAGCGGTGAAAGGGCACCAAAATGAATAACCTAGAATTTGAAAAGATTGCAACTACAGACGAACGAATTTTGTACGTTGACTCACTGTTAAGCCAGTAAATCATCACACAAGATCAGTCACAAAAGAAAACACCGGATAAAAAGTCCGGTGTTTTCTTATGGTGTACAATTAGCTCTAATTGGCAGCAGCATGAACAGAGAAGTCTACAAGCATTTATTACAGACTTATGGCCGGAGTCCAGCCCAGTGGATAGGTCTAATTCTAGAGATTATCCGAGATTTTATAATCCGGGTTTATATAGTGGTGATCATGGCCCAGACAACAACTAGCCTCGCCTCTGGAAATTATATGGCTGCAAAAAAACATACTGTATTTTTCCTAATCGCTTACGTTACTGGAACTCTGATTGGCACTATTGGTCAACTCATTTCCTACAGAAGCGAAAACCGAATTTACAACAGACTAACTCTTGAGTATTACGAGAAAATTACCAACAAAGACATGGAGTTTTATAGAAATAACCAAACCGGCTACCTAGCATCCTCATTTAGACAGTACTTGGACGGAATGACTGTTTTTATGCGTTTTATTCGTGGCGAGGCGCTTGCTGTATTTATATCCCTTACCATACCGGTAATCGTTTTATTTATATCATCAAAAACGATTGGGCTGTTAACGGCAGCTATCATGGCTGTTCAGATAGCATACATTAGGTGGACTTCAAAAAAAGTTAACAAGTACCGGCAGATAACACACGAGATATATCGCAAGGTCACAGCTGAAGTTTCTGATGAGATTACTAACATTGTTGCCTTTAAGTCGGCCGGAGCTGAAAAAATTGCTTCCGGTAAGGTCTCTGATTTGCGTCTTGAAGAAATGAAAGCCTTTGATGCCCGCCACTACATAACTACGATGCTCGATCTCCCCAGAAGCTTGATAACCGCTTTTGCAATATTCATTTCAATATATTTGCTAGCCTCCCAGCCGGCAAGCAATAACCCCAAGACCTTAGGCTTAATAGTGTTGACTCTAACCTATCTGTTTCAGATAGTGAGAAATGTGGGGGTGCTTCCGGGAATGATCATGGATCATGATGACATGGTTGCTCGAATATATCCAACATTAGCTTATCTAGACAATAGCCATGAGAAGATTAGGGATCCTGAGTCACCTGTAGAACTTAAAATTGATAAGGCTAGAATTGAATTTAAAAATGTCAGCTTTGCCTATCCGGCCAGTAACAATAGGACGATACCAGTGTTTAATAAGCTAAATATTTCGATTGCCGGCGGGGAGCAGATTGGTATAGTGGGCTTGAGTGGCGCGGGCAAGAGTACACTCGCCAATTTACTGCTTCGATTTGATGAGATAGACAGTGGCAGCATAAAAATTGACGACATAGATATTCGGGATGTGAAACAAGCTGAACTCAGACGAAAAATTGCATATGTGCCGCAGGAGCCGCTTCTTTTTCATAGAACTGTTAGAGAGAACATTGCCTACTATAACGATAAAGCTACCGATGCTTCAGTGCAGGAAGCAGCCAAGGCAGCCCACGCCCATGAGTTCATCATAAAACTGCCTGACGGTTATGACACAATCGTTGGCGAACGTGGAGTTAAACTTAGTGGCGGGCAAAAACAACGAATAGTTATCGCCAGAGCAGTCTTAAAGCATGCCCCAATAATGCTGTTTGACGAAGCCACTAGCGCACTAGATAGTGAGAGTGAGCAAATTATAAAACGAGCCCTTCCAGAGATACTAGGTAAACAAACAGCAATTATTATTGCGCATCGCTTAAGTACAGTCGCCGGCCTTGACCGCATAATCGTAATGCATGACGGCAAGGTAGTTGAGGAGGGAAGTCACAGTGAATTACTCAGGCAAAAAGGTAGATATTATTCGCTTTGGCAAAAACAGATTTCAGCTACGGAAAGCTAAGGGGCTGTGTATATACTGGTAGCAGCGACTGGGATCGAACCAGTGACCTTAGGCTTATGAGTCCTACGCTCTAACCAACTGAGCTACGCTGCCAAGAATACAGGCACAACCTTTTCCTTAACAGGGGTATTTTAGCAGTTTTAGTCTAGTTTGTCAGGTTTTTTATGGCGTTTATGAATGCAGCTTCTTTTAGAGTAACTTTCTGTTCCTCGGCAGTTTTATAAAGGGCGTCAATAGCTTTGACCATATAGTTCTCTAGTTGGTTATTAACTTTCTGCTCGTCCCAATGCTCGCCGGCTTTGTTTTGCACCCACTCCAGGTAGCTAACAATTACACCACCAGCATTGGCAACAATGTCAGGCAGAATAATAGCTCCATCTGCAACCAATTTATCAAAGGCTTTTTCATTAACGGGGCCATTGGCAAGCTCGACTATGTACTTAGCTTGAACGTTTGCCATATTTTTTTCTGTTACTGAGTCCCCGAGAGCGGCTAAAACCAAAACGTCAACGTCGAGTGCGAGTAAGTTTTCGTTGCTAATTATTTCCACACCTTCTGCCTTGAAGTCGGAGAATCTGCCATGCTCTTGTTTGTATTTATCTAAATCCTTAGCACTCAAGCCATTTTTTGAGAACACAGCTGCCTGAGAGTCGCTGGCGGCGATCAGCTTCCAGTTGGGCTGAAGTTCTTCAGCCAGAACCGCAAAAAATGAACCAACGTTGCCAAAACCTTGCACGGCATAAGTTAACTTTTCATTGGATTTGTTCATATGTTTTAAGAGCTCACGGAAGGCAAACATACCACCGCGCCCAGTCGCGGCATCACGGCCAAGAGAGCCGCCTTTGCTAACGGACTTGCCAGTAAAGCTAGCTTTAGTTTTATCTCCAGTTAATTTTTGGTATTCATCAACCATCCAGTCGATAATTTCTGGTGTGGTATTAACGTCTGGGGCTGGCACGTCTTTATCTGGGCCAATATGTTGGTGCAGACCTTGCACATATTTGCGGCTAAGCTCTTCGAGTTCTGCGTGACTTAAGTCTTTTGGATCTACACCGACTCCCCCCTTGCCACCGCCGAGGGGTAGGCCAACAACAGCAGTTTTAAAACTCATTAGCGTTGCAAGCGCTCTAACTTCATCTAGGTCAACTTCTGGGTGAAAACGAATCCCGCCTTTATAAGGGCCACGCTTGTTGTTGTGCTGTACGCGGTAGGCCGGATAAGTTTTGCCGTTATTAAGTTTAATATCAAATAAATGTTCTTCATTAATCTTTATAAGTTGCTTAATAGTGTTATCGTCTAGGCCAAGTTTTTTACCGGCTCGAGTAATTAACGCATGGGCGGTTGAAAGCATGTAACCCTCCTTTTGGTTTCGTATAGTGTTTATTTACTATAGCTCAACACTCGCGAGTTTACTTTAACAAAATGTTTCATTTCTACATCATCGGTTACAATTAGAGTGATGGAAGAGGCAAAAAAAGTTTATAAACCAGACCTAACCGACAAGGCCTTTAAAATAGGACTTTATTTTAAAGGTATCGATGGGTTGTTTGAAACGATTGCCGGGCTTGCCCTTTTAATCGTTAATACAAACCAAGTTAATTCTATTGTCGATCGTCTTACACATGGCGAACTTAGCAGTGACCCACATGACTTTCTTGCTAATCACATAGTTAACTCAGCACATCACCTAACTAATGGATCGTTAGTTTTTGCCTCGGCTTATTTACTCAGTCACGGGGTAGTAAAGTTAGTGCTAGTTGCGGAGGTTCTGCGCAACCGGTTTTGGGCCTATCCAGGGCTTATTGTTGTGACCTCACTGTTTGTTATTTACCAGGTTTATAGAATGATTGCCGACAAAGTGACCTTTGGGCTGATGCTTCTAACAATTTTTGACCTAGCCATAATTTACTTAACAGCCAAAGAGTATAAGCGTCACAAAGCTCGCCACGATTTTGCCAAGGGTTAATATGAAGATAGATATCGAACCAGGTAAGTATGTTTTAGCGGTTTCTGGTGGGGTCGATTCAATGACTCTACTTAAAATATTGTCAGAAAAAAAAGGAGTCGAGCTGATTGTTGCTCATTTTGACCATGGTATTAGAGAAGATTCGTATCTTGACGCTGCCTTAGTGAGACAAGAAGCCGAAAAACTAAAACTACCTTTTGAGCTCGGCGAAGGTAGATTAGGGAAGACTGCTAGTGAAGATCAAGCTCGCCAAGCTCGCTATAAGTTTTTAGAGGAAATTAGAAAAAAATATAAAGCCAAGGCTATTATTACAGCTCATCAACAGGATGATGTTATCGAAACGGCGATTATCAATATTATAAGAGGCACTGGCCCGAAAGGTCTCGCCTCACTTACTTCTCGCCCCGGGCTACTGAGACCATTATTAAATATTAATAAGGCCGATATAAAAAAATATGCGATCAGACATAAAGTTATTTGGCATGAAGATTCAACCAACGAAGACCAAAGCTACCTAAGAAACTATGTTCGAAAAAATGTTGTTCCCAAAATTAGCGAAAGTCAAAAGAGAGCAATTTTAGATAATGTCGAAAAAATACGACAGCTCCAGGTACGAAAAGCCGCCGCTGTAGCTAAGATTTCTGAGAAAGTTAAGAAAGACGAGGCAATCGACAGGCAACTTTTTGCATTACTGCCAAGCGAGGTAGGTTCGGAACTAATTGTTAATTGGATGCGTGATTTTGGGCACCGCAGTTTTGATAAAAAAACCATCGATAGAGCTAACATGCTGCTTAGAACAGCATTGCCAAATACCAAGCACGATATGAGCAAAAACTTGGAAATTATTGTAGATAAACTTTCTGCTCGCTTCAAATAGCTATAAGGTGGAAATTCAACTGCTATAATACTAAGGACATGGATAAAAAACAGTTTAAAATGCGACCCAATGGTGGCGGGCGCAAGGGGTTCTTTAAGAACCTTGGCTTTGTTTCGTTAATAATTATTTTTGGTTTGGTGATTTATGCTGCGATGAATCAGACACCGCAACTTAAAACCATCCCATTCTCACAGGCAATCTCAGACGCTAACGGGGGAAAAGTAAAAAGCATAGTTGTTAGTGGTGATACCTTGACAATCACACCTTCCGATTCTAGCCAGCCTAAAGAAAAATCATTCAAAGACCCCGGCTCAAGCATTTACGAACAAGGTTTGGAGCAGGGTAAAGTGGAGGTTATTAATCAACCAAAGTCTAGTAGCGGCAGCAGTTTCTGGGGCCAGTTGTTGATAACTATTGTTCCGGTATTCCTGATTGCTCTGGTCCTACTGTTTATTATGAGGAGTGCGCAGGGGCAGGGGAATCAGGCTATGAGTTTTGGCAAAAGCAAAGCCAGGCTATACGGGACCGATAAAGGAAAAGTTAACTTCTCAGACATTGCTGGCAATGACGAAGCTAAAACCGACCTACAAGAAGTGGTGGAATTTCTAAAGTATCCTAAAAAATTCGAAGGGGTAGGGGCCAAGATACCAAAAGGCGTGCTTTTAGTGGGTCCTCCGGGAACCGGTAAGACAATGCTTGCCCGAGCTGTAGCTGGCGAAGCCAATACACCATTTTTTAGCATTAGCGGTTCAGAGTTTGTAGAAATGTTTGTTGGTGTCGGCGCCTCTCGTGTTCGTGATTTGTTTAATAAGGCTAAAAAGAATGCTCCCTGCATAATTTTCATAGACGAAATTGATGCCGTTGGCCGCCGTCGTGGCTCAGGCATGGGCGGCGGACATGATGAGCGCGAGCAAACTCTTAATCAGATTCTGGTTGAGATGGACGGTTTTGAACAAGGCCAGAATGTAATAGTGCTAGCAGCCACGAACCGTTCCGACGTTTTAGACCCTGCCCTGCTCCGCCCTGGGCGCTTTGATAGACGGGTTAACATTGATCTTCCCGATCGCAAGGACCGTGAGGCAATTTTGAAAGTTCATTTCAAAGACAAGCCGGTTAGTAAGGATGTTGATCTTGATTCCCTAGCGGCCAAAACTGCTGGTAGTTCGGGCGCTGACCTTGCCAATATTGCTAACGAGGCTGCGATATTAGCGGCACGACATAATCGCAAAGTTATAGAAAATGAAGACGTTGTATCAGCCTTTGAAAAAGTTGCCATTGGCCCAGAGCGTAAAAGCAAAGTGATGAGCGATAAAGAAAAAGAACTAACTGCTTATCACGAGGCTGGGCATGCGGTAGTTGGCCATGTGCTACCGGACAGCGATATGGTTCATAAAGTCACTATTATCCCACGTGGCCCAACTGGCGGGGTAACTTGGTTTATACCGCCCGAGGATAAAAGCTATCATAGCATTGTTGAATATAAGGACGTTTTGGCCCGAATGCTTGGCGGTCGCATTGCTGAAGAAATTGTTTACGGTCGAGATCGCGTGACTACTGGAGCGGGATCAGATCTTCAAAAAGCAGCTGAACTCGCCCGCGATATGGTGATGCATCAAGGCATGGGCAAAAAACTTCAAGACCAGGTGTTTCAGGTAGATGAAGGCATGATGCTGGAACGACTGGTTCACGAACGTCAATATTCTGATGAAACAGCCAAAGTGATCGATGATGAAGTAGAGGCCTTAATCACTGAAGCCGCTAATAGGGCCCGAGTGGTTCTGAAGGCCAACCAAGCCAAGCTAGAAAAACTTAAAAACGCACTAATCGAGAAAGAGACTATTGAAGCCGAAGAGGTGGTTAAGATTCTCGAAGGCACCCACATGCCAAAAACCGCCACATTGTATTAGTCATCTAAATGATAAACTCTAGATATGGCGGTTGAGAGAATTATAAATACATCCGGCGCAGATGAGCCGGAAGAGCAAGAGCTTGAGCAGACTTTGAGACCCAAAGATTTTGCTAGTTACGTTGGCCAAGAGCGGCTAAAAAAGAATCTGAAGCTAGCTATTGATGCTGCTAAAAAACGAGATGAACCAGTTGACCATGTTTTACTTTATGGTCCGCCCGGGCTTGGCAAAACCACCATGGCAACAGTTATTGCCAACGAGATGGGCGCACAGATTCGGGTTACCAGCGGCCCAGCCATTGAGCGGGCGGGTGATCTTGCTAGCCTGCTAACCAACCTGCAGGACGGGGATATTTTATTCATAGACGAGATCCATCGTCTGCATAGGAGCGTGGAAGAAGTACTTTACTCGGCGATGGAAGATTTTAAGCTAGACATTATGCTTGGCAAAGGTCCGAGTGCCAGGAGCCTTCGGCTGGATCTGCCAAAGTTTACAATTATTGGTGCTACAACCAGAACTGGTGCTCTGGCCGCTCCGCTTCGCGATAGGTTTGGTTTAATACACAGGCTTGAATTTTATACACCAGAAGAAATTGCCAAAATTATTAAGCGTTCGGCCTCCATTTTGGATGTACCGATTAATGACCAGGCAGCCGAATTGCTGGCCCACCGCGCAAGACTTACTCCACGTATTGCCAACCGCTTGCTAAAGCGAGTTAGAGACTATGCTGATATAAACGGTGATGGCATTATAGACAACACACTGGCAGAAAAAGCTTTGGCTCTTTTAGAAATAGATATTCTCGGGCTAGACCCTGCAGATCGGCAACTACTCAATGCCATAATCGAACACCACGACGGTGGCCCGGTTGGCGTAGAAACTCTGGCTGCTCTAACAGCTGAAGAGCGGACTACAATTGAAGACGTTTTTGAACCTTACCTAATGCAAATTGGTTTACTGGAGCGTACTCCCCGAGGCAGGAAAGTTACAGCCAGAGGTTGGAGGCACATGAATAAAACTCCGAAAAAGCCAGGCAATCAACCATCCTTGCTATAATAAGCTTATGGATGAGCAGGGAGCAAAAGACCATTTTCAGACCGATGAAAGTGGTAAAAAAATTCATACAGTTGGGGCGATCGCCCTACATAGCCCTAGCATTGAGAATCTTGAACCAGAAGAACATCTAGTTACGGTTATTAAAAAACATTTTATAGGTCTAATTGGTATTTATCTTGAGCTGGCCGTTGGGATTATGGCGATTCTTGCCATGATTTACTTTGCAATTTTTGGCTTTTTTAATGATGGGTCAACTAGCTCTAAGGGTCTAGCAGTCGCTGCGACGATTTTTATAATTGCCCTGCTTGTAATATTTATGATGGCCGCAATTTATGTCTACAGAAAAAGCCAACTCTTGGTAACTAATAAAGGTGTTGTGCAGATTTTGCAGTATGCTCCTTTTAACAAGAAAATTTCACGGCTATCAATGGCTAATGTCGAGGATGTTAATGTCGAACAACGGGGCGTACTAGCCTCAATTTTTAACTACGGCACGCTAACAATTCAAACCGCTGGTCAGGAAGATAATTTTATTTTTTCAATGTGCCCCAAGCCTGACTTTTATGCTGATCAAATTATTGAAACACGGCAACAATATGTTAGGGTTTACGGCGAAAGGCACCGTGAACGCGAGACTTAATCACTGGACTGTTTTTGATAAGTTAGGTTAGGCTCAAGATTAACTGTTAGGCTGTAGCTTGTACAATATACATCTTTGTTATCACAATTCTTTGGAGAAACGGCGTAACCATAGCAGCCCGCTGCCGGCTGGAGGGAGTCGAGCAGGGTAGGGAGGTTATTGCTAGTACAGGGGCTGATTTTTTTTGACCACTTAGGATCTTTCAAATAATCATCATTCATGGTTTTTAGATTGTCTTTTCTGAAAGTCGGGTTATTTATTTCAGCCGAACTAGGATATCGGCTATTGGCAGCTTTGTAAGTATCTATCGCGGTTTGTAGTGCCACGACATCACCTTTCCTTTGTTCGTTCCGGGTATTTTGTCTGACCTCGCTATATTTTGTTAAAACAATAGTCCCCAATACACAAACGATGACTAGAGCCAGCAGCAGCTCGAATGTTGAAAAACCAAAATTTATTTTTTTGTTCATATTTTATTATCTTTAATTTGATTTTATCATAAGCATCTAACGGGCGTGTTTAATATTAGGTTTTTTCAACAGCAACATTTTGGCCGACTACGCAAATTGATATACTGTTATAGAACAAGAAGGGGATAAGTACTACTATGGCCGACAAGAATAAGGATAAATCTGAAAAAACTGCACCGGCTCCGAGCGGAAAAGCTCAAGCCCTAAAACTAGCAGTTGATCAAATCGAAAAACAATTTGGACGAGGCTCTATTATGCGCCTCGGGGAAGCCACGGCGGTTAATGTTGAAACAATCTCCACTGGCAGTATTAGCCTGGATCTTGCTCTTGGTGGGGGGATCCCAAAAGGCAGGGTTATAGAAATCTACGGCCCAGAAAGTTCTGGAAAAACCACAGTTTGCCTTCACGCAGTAGCTGAGGCTCAAAAAAATGGCGGCACAGCTGCTTTTATCGATGCCGAGCACGCTCTGGACCCAGCATATGCCAAAAGACTTGGCGTAAACACCGATCAGCTGCTTATATCTCAGCCCGACAGTGGCGAGCAGGCCTTAGAAATTCTTGAAACTCTAGTGCGATCCAACGCGGTGGATATAATAGTTGTCGACTCAGTTGCAGCGCTTGTTCCACAGGCCGAAATTGAAGGCGATATGGGTGATGCACACATGGGCTTGCAGGCCCGTCTGATGAGCCAGGCCCTCAGAAAGCTCACAGGCATTATTAGCAGAACAAAATGCACTGTAATTTTTGTTAACCAGCTGCGTATGAAAATTGGTGTTATGTTTGGCAACCCAGAGACTACGACTGGCGGTAATGCTCTAAAGTTTTATGCCTCAGTTCGTATGGACATTCGGCGTATTAGCCAAATTAAACAAGGCGATAATGTTATCGGCAATCACTGTCGGGTTAAAGTAGTTAAAAATAAAATCGCACCACCTTTCCGCGAGGCAGAGTTTGACATCATGTATAACGAAGGCATTAGTCGTGAAGGCGACGTAATAGATCTAGCTGTCGCCAAAGAAGTCGTAGTCAAAAGTGGAGCCTGGTACGAATATGAAGGTCAAAAAATTGCCCAAGGTCGTGAAGCTGCTAAAAAATATCTAAAAGAGAATCCTAAGGTTTTCGAAAAAGTTTCCAAAGAAACTGTAGCCGCCGCTAAGGCAGAGTAAAATAGATCTATGACCGGTTTGAACCACGGCCTGAACGGTGCAATCATTGCCCTCGTTGTAAAGCAACCATACCTTGCGTTACCAATGAGCGTTATTGGCCATTATGTCTCAGATTTTGTACCACACTACGGAGTCAGCCAGGATCAGGTGCTCGAGCCGAAGTTTAATCGATTTGTAAAAATTGATTTTCTGCTATCACTAGTTGCGATGGGGATATTAGCGTTATTGTTCCCCGATCATAAATTGTTAATTTGGGGGTGCATGATATTGTCGGCAATACCGGACGCAATCTGGTGGTTCTACAGAAAAACCGTTAAAAAATGGCCGTCTGGTCTAGATAAGTTTAGTGCCTGGCATTTTAAAGTTAACCAACGCTCACATGTAGATTACTTATACTTTGATGTTGGGTGGCTTGTTTTGGCTATCGCCGCGATCTTCTATATCAAACTAAAATGAAAATCACTAACTTAAAACAGCAAGTCAAAAATCCAGAGCGGGTCAGTATTTTTGTTGATGGTAAATATAGTTTTTCTTTGAGCCTAGACCAATTAGTTGAACATAAACTTAAAAAGGATCTGGAGCTTAGCGAAGCAGGCGTAAAAAAATTTAAAAAAATTTCAGAGGATGGCAAACTAAGAGCTAGAGCCATGGAATGGGTTATCAATCGACCACATTCCACAAGAGAGTTCTATGACTACATGCGGCGCAAAAAGGCCGATCCAGAACTTGCCAGCAGACTGGCAGAGGAATTTGCTGGTCGCAACTATTTGAACGATGAAAATTACGCCAAGTGGTTAGTGGATATGCGAAGCCGCGCTAATAAAAGTAGCCGAGCCATTAGATCCGAACTTTTTAAAAAAGGTATTGGTAGGGAAGTGGTAGAGACAGTTTTAGAATTTGCTCCTGAGAATGAACAAGCTAAGCTCAAGGAGCTAATTGAAAAAAAGTCTAAACTAAGTCGATATAAAAACGACAAACTCAAATTAATGAAATACTTAACAAGTCAAGGATTCTCGTACCAACTGGTCAACCAGGAGCTCGACTTAAAATTTGAGGATCAGTAATCTAACCGGTTACGGGTTCGGTTGCAAGAGCTGGGCTGGCTTCTTTTATATCAGCCTCGCTGACTAAAATGTAATGGTCTGTAACTTCTTGTATCTGTGTACGGTCGATAATCAAGGTCGAGTCAGAGCTGAATACATTAACTAAAGGCCTAGTAACATATATTTTTTGTATAAACATATCATCGTTAAAACTATAATCACTCACCTTCCCTAGCTTGCGATCTTTTGTTTTAACTGGCTTACCAATTAAATCGAACTTTATATTTAAAACTTCTTTTTGGCGGGTTAGGTCCTCGGGGACAGAAAGGGCATCACTGTCATCTACGACTAAGCCCCTAGCAGATATCTCGCGAACGTCTTCTACCAGCAAAACCACTGGCTCTTTAGATAGAGCCGAGTTACACCACCATCCTAAAATCTTTAAGTTGTGTGGATTGATTACCGGTCCAATGGTTTGGGCTATTTTACCGCCAGTTCTTAGGCCCAAGACCGGAAGGTTAATAATTTTCGCGCTTAACATTAGCATGATATAAGTATAGCTTCTAACAGAGCAGGGTAGTATTGAAAAATCACCCCCAAAGTGGTATAAATTGTTAGTTGAGGTTCAAACCAGGACAGCCCCTACTAGGAGGTCGTACATGGTACGTAATGTCTGGAAGCCGCTCGAGGTTCTTGACCCGGTCAACCACCAGCCGGCCAGGGAAGCGCTCGCCGCCATCGCGCACTTCCTGATCAACAGGGATTCGGCGTACACGGTGGCAGCGGTCAACGCCACTTCCCGCCTGTTCGAGTTCGCCAGCGCGTACATCCCCGGCCTGGAGCACCCCTCCATGGCCGAGATCGAGAACGCGCTCGAGAACCTGAAGGACAGGTCGGATGCCCAGTGGGCCAACCTGCTTCGGGCGCTGCACATCAACCCCAAGGCAGGGGTGACCTACGCCGCCATGAAGCTCTTCTCGCCGTTCGAGAACGAGACCGACGAGACGGTCCTGCAGTTCGCCGCGCAGGTGAGCTGAAGCTGACCGACCACATCAACCCCACGAGAGGAGTGGTATGGCGATCACACAGCCCCGCGTCCGTGACGTCTGGAGCTGTTTGTCGGTCGATCACGACGCAGCACAGATCGAGTCTCGGCTTGCCGCACGGGCCATCACGGACTGGGTGAGGGAGGGCAAGGACGCCTTCCGGAATCAGGCAGTGGATGCCATGGTGCGGCTGCATGCCGCCGCCGGCAGGATCGTGCCCAACACGATCTACCCGCAGCGCGGAGAGCTGGCCCGCAACCTGGACCTGCTCATCGGCAACAACGAGACGCAGTGGGCTCTGCTGCTGCACGCCATGAGCCTCAATCATGACCTGAGGCACTGGCTCGACAGCATCCAGGACAAGTCTCCCTTCGCTGGCGAGGGCCGAGCTCGCTACACAATCCAGGCTCGGAAGCTCAAGAGCTAGAGGGGGAACATCAACATCGCAGGGGCGGATTTCCGTCCGCCCCTGCCCCTCCCAAAGATTTTAAAACTTTAAAGTTTTTGGAAGAGAAAATAACAACATTTTTAAAACTCTACCACTTTCGTGTGGCCGAGCAGTTAATATAATCAAAAGCAAATGAAACGGCTAATATGCATGTTTCTATCTTTATCACTTGTTGCGGTGGGGTTAATGAGTCAGCCAGTTTATGCTACTTCACCAAATGGTGAGCTAGCGATTATTGAGTTTAAGCCCACTGGGTCGGAATCAGTAGTTATTGAAAACATTAGCCCGAGTTCGCTTAATCTGCAAAACTACATTTTAGAGTACTTTAATAAATCGAATCCTTCTAACTTTAGCATTCCAACCTCTAGCCAGCAGCTGCCAAGTTTTACGCTGAGCCCCGGCCAATCTTTTCTATTAACAGGAGACAGTGTTGGTACTTGTGGGGCTAGTGGAGTGGCAAATCTTTCGCTGAGTCTTAGTGACACATCTGGGTATCTAGAAATTGTAAAAACTAGCGGGATAGGTGGCAATATTAGCTATACCCAGCAGGACAAAGTAAGTTGGACGTCAGCAGGTTCGGGGGCGGATATAAACTCGGTCCCCTCAGCCAGTAGTGACGCAAACGCAGTCTGGTATAGAAAGCTAAGCGATGGTTCTTGGAATAAATATGGAATAGATTCTACGCCATGCAATCTTTTTGTAACAATTAGCGCGAGTAGCGGGCCAACTTACGTATCATGGGCGGCCGGGGACCAGGCGCCCTCGCAAATAATAATTGCCGATACCACTAGCTCGATTCCGGCCATAGACCAAGGGTTGGCTCCTCCGCAGATTACAGAAATTTTTCCAAATCCCGCACCACCCCAAAGTGATGATGAAGATGAATTCATAGAGCTCTACAACCCCAACGATAGCTTTTTCGACCTGAGCGGCTTCAGACTAGAGGTTGGAATAACGACACTGCACAGCTACACACTACCGGCCAATACGACCGTACCAGCAAAAAGCTTTAAGGCTTTCTATTCAATCGACACAAATTTAGCCATGAGCAATACTAGTGGATTAGTAAAATTGATTGACCCTCTAGGAACAGTCATTAGCCAGACTGAGCAATATGGGTCGGCCAAAGAAGGACAATCCTGGTCGTTAGTACAAGGTAAATGGTATTGGGCAAGCCCAAGCCCCGGTGTCGCCAATAGCACTGCTCTTAATACGTCGCCTGCTCAATCTAGCACTGCGCAATCACCAAATTCTAATACACTTGGAACTAACATCCAATCATCAAATACGCCTAGTCCGTCCAAGGCGACCAGCAATCAACCCACAAAAGTACATGGTTGGACTATTGCGGTGATTGGCTCGGCCGCGTTACTATACGCTTTATATGAGTACCGAGCTGATATACAAAACCGTCTCTACCAATTCCGACGATACCGAGAGGATCGGCGAAATTCTAGCCGGCCTAATAAACACACCTTTGTTAATAGAATTAAAGGCCGATCTTGGTGGCGGAAAAACGACGTTAGTAAAAGGCATAGCTCGCGGCCTAAAAAGCCTCTCAAGCGTAAGTAGCCCAACTTTCACACTAAGCCGTATATATAAATGCGAAGCGGGCAGGGAAATACATCATTTTGACTTTTACCGCCTATCTGAACCTGGCGTCATGAAAGAGCAGCTGACAGAGTCAATTAGCGACCCAAAAGTCCTGACTATTGTTGAGTGGAGCAATATTGTAGGAGATGTACTGCCTAACGAGAGAATAACTATTGAATTAAAACCAACCGCAAATGACCCAGACGAACGGGTAATAGAAATTAGCTACCCTGAAGAATTGTCGAATACAATAAGACGTTTAGAAGAGTTGTTGGGGAGAAGCGAATCGTGATTGTTTTAGTAATTCGAACCGACAATCCAGAAGCCGAACTTGGAATATATAAAGCTAACAAGTCGCTGGCCTATGTAAAATGGCAAGCGCACAGAGAGCTAGCTGAAACTATTCATAAGAAGCTAGAAGAAACGCTTAACCAGTCAAGCAAATCTTTAGAAAACATACAGGGAATAGTATTTTATAAAGGCCCAGGAAGCTTTACGGGCTTGCGCATTGGGCTATCGGTGGCCAATGCTCTCGCCTACTCGCTAAAAGTTCCAATCGTTTCTTCCACTGGTTCCGATTGGGTCAACACCGGGATAGACCGACTTGAAAACGGTGATAATGAAAAGATTTCTACGCCCGAATATGGGGCGCCAATTCACATCTCGCAGCCTCGTAAATAGGATTGACCAGGTAGTAAAAAAAGTTATAAAGTATGTTTAGGATTTTCTAGTACATTCATTGAGATAATCCAACCCTTTGTCATTAATTTATTGATACTAACTGTTTCGCCGCAAGCTAATGAAGTGATAGTGAACGCTTAAAGTGAGCAGTCTGTGCGAATCCGAGGAGGAAATATGTTTATAGTTTCTATTGTGCTAGCAATAGCTGGTCTTGCTGTTGGTGGAGGTGGCGGTGTTTATTATATGAAGCGTCAGACAGGCAAGATTGAAGAGGACGCGAAAAAAGAATTATCAAAAGCAAAAAAAGAGGCGGCTGAGACAATTCGCAAAGCCGAAGAAGATGCAGCCAGAAGAATCGAAGAAGTACGCAAAGATGAACAAAAGCGGCGCAACGAACTTAAAGATATTGAAGCTCGTTTGATCTCGCGCGAAGATGCACTGGATAAAAAACTGGACGATATAGATAAGCGCAGCGAAAAACTGCGTGCTGCTGAAAGCGAAGTCGAAGATCTAAAAAATGAGATTCGTGATATACGCTCTAAGCAACAAGACAAACTAGAAAAAATTGCCAAGCTTTCAAAGGCCGATGCCACTGAGAAATTAATGCAAATGACCGAACGGGATATCAAGAATGACTTAGTTGGATTGATTAATAAACTTCAAAATGATGCTAAAGAGGACGCTGAAGAAACTGCGGCAATGATACTAGCTAGCACTATGGAGCGTATGGCGAGCGAAGTTACCGCTGAGCGAACTGTTACAGCCGTAAAACTTGAAGACGAAGAAATGAAGGGCCGTATTATCGGCAAAGAAGGCCGTAACATCCAGGCAATTCAGCGTGCAACTGGTGTGGATATCTTGGTTGACGACACACCAGGCATGATTATCCTTTCAAGCTTTGATCCGGTCCGTCGTGAGGTTGCTCGCCAGACTATGGAGATGCTCTTAAAGGATGGTAGAGTTCACCCGGGACGAATCGAAGAAGTTGTTGAGAAAGCTCAAAAGCAGGTCCAGAAGGACGTTGTACGAGCCGGTGAGGATGCTGCCCGTGAAGTTGGCTTGGTCGGAATTCCAAAAGAAATTCTACAGCTAATGGGTGAGCTCAAATACCGTACTAGCTATGGTCAAAACGTCTTGAAGCATAGTACCGAAATGGCTCAACTTGCAGGTGTTTTGGCCGAGGATCTGGGAGCTAATGTTAGAACTGCTAAGTATGCTGCTTTTACCCACGACATTGGCAAGGCACTAAGCCATAAAGTAGAAGGCAAGCACCACCACATTAGCGGTGAGATACTACGCAAATATGGCGCGCCAGAAGAAGTGGCCCAAGCTGCCGAACAGCACCATGACGATGTTGATGCTGGTTCGGTTGAAGCCATGATAGTTCGGGTTGTGGACGCAATTAGTGGCGCAAGACCAGGTGCACGTAACGTTAGCCAAGAAAACTTTGCCGAGCGCATGCGTGAGCTAGAGAACACTGCCTTGAGCTTTGATGGAATTGAAAAGGCTTACGCTATTAGTGCTGGCCGTGAGGTTAGAGTGTTTGTGCAGCCTAAACATGTAGATGATCTGCAGGCTATCAAGCTGGCCCGCGATATAGCCAACAAGATTGAATCGACCATGCAGTATCCCGGTACAATCAAGGTTAATGTTATCCGCGAAACTCGTGCTATAGAATTCGCCAAGTAGCTCACTTTTTACGAAGCTGCTATTCTATTTAGACAATGCAGACGGAGATTGAAGCTAAGTTTTTGGAGATTGACGTAGAGTCAATCCGTTCAAAATTGAAACAGCTTGGAGCTAGCTGTGTACTGCCAATGCGCGTAATGAAAAGAAAGAATTTTGACTTTCCCGACCATAGACTTGAGAAAATCGGAGGATGGGTAAGGGTTCGGGACGAGGGCGACAAAGTAACCCTATCCTACAAGCAACTCACCGAGCGCACTCTATATGGCACCAAGGAAGTGTCGCTGACGGTTGATAGTTTTGAAGAAACTGTTAGTTTTCTTGAATCAATCGGACTTGTACAGACTTCTTTACAAGAAACCAAAAGAGAAAGTTGGATGCTGGGCGATGCTCAAATTGAAATAGATGAATGGCCATGGACCAAACCATATATTGAAATTGAGGCTGCCAGCGAGGCCGAAGTGAAGAAAGCTGCTTCTAAAATAGGGGTTGATATTAATAGAGCAGTTTACGGAAGCGTTGAGATTGTCTATACAAACGAATACGATGTTAGTGAGGCCGAAATAAATGCTACACCAATTATTACTTTTAGCGTTAAGCCTGATTGGATTGGGAGAAAACGAAAATGATCAGGGTAGTTTTGTTTGACATCGGCAATGTTCTGATTCGTTTTTCTGGCCCGCAATTTAAACTGTACCGAATAGCTAGAGAACTTAGTAAGGCAGGTATCCAGCCAGCCATTCTGTCGAATGTAGCTGTATTCCCCGGCATAATTTTAAAGTGGCTTCATATAAAGGCTGGATTCAAGCCGATCATATTAAGTTATGAAGAAGGAGTTAGAAAACCTAATCCAACAATATACAAACGAACTATAGAGCGCCTTGGGGTAAAACCGGAAGAAATACTTTTTATAGATAATTTGTCAGAAAACTTAGGCTCAGCAGCCAAGCTAGGCCTGCGCACAATACATGCCGTTAGTACGCGCCAGACAACGGTAGACCTTAGGGCGATTTTAAGCAAAGAGAATAATCTAGATATTTAACCTCGCCAACAGAGGTATATTTTGCTATAATTACCCCTGACAATTCTCGGGGATTGGCGCAGTTGGCTAGCGCGCGCGGTTTGGGACCGCGAGGTCGGAGGTTCGAGTCCTCTATCCCCGACCATTAAAAATTGACCGTCTTTTGACGGTCTATTTTTAATTATTGGGCTAGGACTCGAACCGATAGGCGAAAACAGCCTGATGGCTGTTTGAGTTTTCCTTGCTTGTCCGCCATGCACACTGCTTGCAGTTTGTGCTGGCGAACGATAACGCGAGTCCTCTATCCCCGACCATTAAAAACGACTCCATTCTTGGAGTCATTTTTTATTCCTTTTCTGTTGCTTTATGGTAAAGCACGGTCGTGAAAATAGCGTTTATCACTTTAAAGAATACGATACCGGAAGCACCAAGCTCTAGGCTCAGAAGCCACCCAATGTTGCTGGCCGTTTGGCTCTTATACCAGTGATGCTGTACTAATTTTGGAGCTACAAAAAATATAAAAATTGTAATATACATACCAATCTTTAGCGCCAGACCTTCTTTCCAGGTTTTGCCAAGCTTATCTACAGCGGCCCTGATAGTTGCTCCATACCTTTGATGGCCCTCTAAAATACTAGGCGCAATCTGAGCCATGTGGAGTGTCAGAGAGCTGCCAATGACCCCAGCCATTCCGCGTGGGAGTTTGCGGCGTTGGGCGTATACACCCATCGGGAAAAAGAACAGCGACAGGACACCAAACTTTGTAACTCGACCAAAGTGTTTAAAGACCTGGCGTATTCCATACAACTTTGACGGTTCTCGGCCTTCCAACGTTGCCAATACGGCTGCCGATACAGCGGTAGTAAAATAGGCGGAGATAAAGGCGGTATAAAAAACCGAAAACCCAACAATCCCAAGAACAATTCCGAGATGGTGGGGGGCTAGCGAGCCCGCCTCGGTAAATATTTTGTCGTACCAATGAGCTATAAAACTAGCACTAATTATTGGGTAGGTTATAAGTACAAACATTAGAGCAAGGTAGGGATAAAGCAATAGTTGAGGGTGCTGCCCGATAACCCAAAAGCTTTGCTTTATAACACCAAGGGCGCTAATGGATGTTTTTCTAGCATGATAAATAAGTTCTTCGGCGGCCATATGATAGATTGATTGTAGCAAATTGGTATAGAATTAAGGATATGCTTTCTGTATTAACCTGTCTGTTCGGCGTTTTTATCATCTTGGTTGTCGGTGAATTATTCTGGCGAAAAAAGGTCTTGAGATACGAGTATTATCGAAAGTTTATTCATATGTCGGTTGGTATTTTTGCGGCTTTTTGGCCTTGGCTTATTAGTTGGCACACAATACAGCTGATAGGCTTAGCCATGGCCGTAACGGTTTTAATAGATAGGGAAGTTAGAGTTTTTAAAATATCGTGGCGCATAAATCGCCAAACATATGGAGATCTATTTTTCGCCTTAGCTATTACCATATCGGCGCTACTTACGAACAATAAATATTTCTTCATGATCGCGGTGCTTCATTTGGCAATCGCTGATGGCATGGCAGCAATAATTGGTCAGGCATACGGAAAACGATGGCGCTATAAAATTTTTGGCGAGACCCGCTCGGTTATTGGAACCATGGCTTTTTGGATAAGTTCGTTCTTAATACTTGGCTTTGGATTACTATGCGTTCTACAGCCAAACTTACTGACATATGGATTAATTCTCTTGGTATTGCCACCAGCACTAAGCGTTCTTGAGAATCTGAGTATTCGCGGACTAGATAATATCGTAGTATCAGCCGCCGTTATTACGGCCTTGAAGTTTATTTACTAAGAAGCACCGATTAATATACCAGCGGCGAATACAAGGCCGCCGCCAACTATTACCTGAAGAACTGATAACCAAAATTTCATGTCAAAATAATGGTAGCGAATATAAGCGATGGCTATTAGCTCAAGGCCCACCACCAGATAGGCTAGCGTTAGTGCCGAATGAAGACTGGGCATTAAAAATGGCAGGGTATGAAAAATACCACCGAGGAAAGTCATACAACCAATAATTACCCCTCTCCGGAAGGGTGCTCCCCGACCAGTGAGCTTACCATCATCGCTTAGAGCTTCGGCAAAAGCCATGCTAATAGCGGCACCAACAGCGGCTGATACACCAACTAAAAAAGTAATATGAGGATTGCTGGTGGCAAAAGCAGCAGCAAAAATTGGGGCAAGGGTAGATACAGAACCATCCATTAACCCGGCTAGACCGGGCTGAACTGTTTGTAATACAAAGGCATTATGCTCAGCATGAGTGCGCTGAGCTTTTTTATTTAGGTTCCACGAAAAAGGGTTAATGCTTCTGATCATTTATAAATTTAAACTTGGGGTGCCTGATGGGGATCGAACCCACGGCCTTCGGAACCACAACCCGACGCTCTAACCAGCTGAGCTACAGGCACCACGTCGGAACTTGCGGTCCTGCTTCGTTTTACCTTACGGCAAAAGCTTCAGCCTGGACCTACGTTCCTCCTCTTCAATTTTGCAAGATTCTGCTACGCACGAACTTGCAAAATTGCATGCACAGAACAGGGGTATTTTAGCATTATTTCGATTTACAGGCTAGATCCACTGCTACGAAGAGTAACAATTGCCTGCAAGAGTCCGGCAGCCGAAGTGTCTTGCGGCACAACAGGAATTTCTGCGACCAAAAACTCACTAGCTACATCCCAGCCAATTCCTCGGTCTCTTTCAAAAGCAGCGTGCATTGCCAAATTGGGGGTTAGAGCATTAGCAGCAAGGCTTTGATAGGTTGCTCTCAGTCTTTGTTCTTCAGCTGTAACTGCAGCTTCAACATAAGAATACGGAAAATATCTGTCCATTCGCAGCAGTGGGTTCCCGTGCCTTGCCATTGGTTGCATTATAGCCACTAGATTGGTTAATGTAAAAGAAACTAAGTAATGTCATTGACTGACCCTCATGGAAGCATTAGCATAAAGGTAATAGGAGAAACAGACAGATAATATGAGATGAGTAGGCTACCTGTAGTTGGTGGAGATGCAGAATCTTGGGGTGATATACTGAATGATTTTCTTGAGGTAGAGCATAATGCCGATGGCACGCAAAAAACACTAGCTGTTAGTAAGGGCGGAACTGGGGCGACCAGTGCAGCTACGGCACTTAGTAATCTTGGGGCAGTATCAACTACCGACTCAAGACTTTCAGATACTCGCACCCCAACGGATGCTTCGGTTACACCAAATAAGATAAAAGCTAGCGCTTCGGCTAACCAGATTCCCGTGGCTAGCGGTACTTCAGGCTGGAACTGGGTAACACCAGCAGTTTATCTAGAAGCTTATGGTGCAGTTGGCGATGGCGCGACCGACGACCTGGCAGCACTTAATGCAGCTTTGTCAGCAGTTCCCGCCGGCGGGACCATAATTGGCAACGGCACTAAAACCTATTTAATAACAGCCGAGTGGACAATTAATAAATCAGTGACTATCGATCTTCAGGGCGCGACGATTAAAAAACAGCCAGATGGTAACTTTTATGCGATTAACGTAACCGGCGCTTCCGTTACATTAAAGAATATTAAGGTTAATGGTAGTAGAAATAATGTGACCGGACATCCGGGGCTTGAAGGGGTAGTCTTTAGTACAAGTTCAGGCACCACCCATAAAGTATTCAACGTAATTTCACAGACGAACGGCAAGAGCGGATTTATGGTTTATGGTGGGGCCACTCAGATTGTTGAGTTCTATCAGTGTTATGCTAGCGATAATCGAGATGCAAGCAACTCCAACAATGCCCACGGTTTTATAGTTGTGACCGGAATGGGAAGGTTTTACGACTGTCGGGCAGAAGATCAGGACGGCTCTGGTTTTTATATTGATACTTCAGCCGCGATTAAGTGTAGTTTCTGGAATTGCGCTGCCAACCACAATACACTTGCTGGTTTTTATATTAAAAACACGCTTGGCAAGGGGCATGCCAATATGGTCACGGCTGATGACAACCGTAACTATGGAGTGTATTTGCAGAGCCCGAAGTGGCAAATCAGCACGGCCATTACTAGCCTAACCGGGCAGGCTAACGGCGGGAACTATGCTGACGGCACCGGCCAATACAACGCTGGTACCGGTTTTGAATTTGCTAGCGCCACCAGATGTAGAGTTGGAGCAATAATATCTAAAGCAAATAGTGGTTACGGTGTGGTCTATTCTGCCTCCACGCTGTGTGACGTTGGGTCTATTTTGTGCGACCAAACAGACTCGTATGATGGCGATCCAGGCATCTCTATCCAGAATGGATCCAACCAAAACTCTATTGGTTATGCCGCTGTTCGCAATCACTCTTACGCTCTAGTGATTGGTGAGACTGGGTCGAGCTCGGATGATAATTTTGTAGGCTCCTTATACGCCTATCAATGTGCATATGGAGCTTTAGCCATTGATATTGGGGTAAATAATCATGTTAACCGTATTGTTTCCAGGGATTCGGGTACAACCGACGTCACAAAAACTGGTTTAATAAACTTCTCATCGGCTAGCGTAACCGATAATATTGTCGGCTATATTGACCATAAGATGGTGGCAAGTTCGGTGGCTACAAAACCAAAATATCTGGTTCATGCCGATGCTAGTGCCGTTCGAAACCGGGTTATCGCGGGCAAATCGACGACAAGCGAAGTCCAAACAGCTCTCTATCAGGATCAGAATGGCGGGAATTTTATAGGTCCATTAGTTTTGCCGACCAGCAAAGCAGTGGCATCAATTACTCCCGGGGCAAGTCCATACGCATACCAAAATACAGACGGATACAACCAAAGAGTAATTGTGCAGGGCGGCACCGTAACTAAGATTGAAATCAGCCCTGACGGCAGCGCCTATACCGATACGGGGGCAACAGCTGGCGTTTTTGCAGTTGATTACGGCGACTATTTAAAAGTTACATACTCGTCAGTCCCGACTATGAGCAAAAAGCCTGTTTAATACCCGGGAGGGAAGTTCGCTAAAGCAAAATCCAAGTCGGTGAATAGATTCCCTTTCGGAGCAAATAAAAAAGACTGGCATAAAACCAATCTTTTTTATTTGGTACCCCGGGAGGGAATCGAACCCCCGACCTGTGGGATAGAAGCCCATTGCTCTAATCCGCTGAGCTACCGGGGCGCGAGCATCACTTATGATGCAAACGCAACTGGGGACCCTAAAAAGCAATGCTTTTTGGGGAAAAGGAACAGTAACACATACCTCTTTAAATTTTGGCCACTTGGTTGCCAAAATTTATAAAGAGGTTGCAGTTTTCTGTGACGTGGTGCGGGATGAGGGAATCGAACCCTCCTCCTAAGTTTGGAAAACTTATATATTAGCCGCTATACGAATCCCGCTCGTCGGAACTTGCGGTCCTACCTCATTTTGCTGTTAGGGAAAGGTAGTAGTGCTGGTCCCGCCTTGGCGGGTCCAAAAGGCACGTTGAAGGAAAACCGCAGGTTGTCCTTCAATTCCCTAACAGGGGTAATTATACCAGTTTTGGTAAAAGAGTTAAAATGGTATGAGAAGGAGAGCAACAATGGCAGAAATAATAGTAGCAACAACCAACGACATTCCCGGGTATAAGGTAGAAGAAGTTTACGGGGAGGTATTTGGGTTGATCGTTAGGAGTAGGAACATTTTTAGTAATGTTGGAGCAAGCCTAAGAACAGTGTTCGGTGGGGAGGTAAAGGGCTATACCTCTCTATTGTCGGATAGTCGAGAGCAAGCCATAGAAAGATTGCGTAAAGCTACCGCCGAAAAAGGTGGCAATGCGGTGCTTGCCATGCGTTTTGACTCAGGCGATATTGGTCAGATTATGAACGAAGTTGCTGCTTACGGTACAGCAGTTAAAATATCTAAAATCTAGGCTTCGTGCACAACTTCTATTTTGGCGCCGAGGGCATTGAGCCTCTCGGCTAGGTCTTCGTACCCGCGGTTAATAGTGTAAATGTTACGAAGCTTAGATGCCCCAGGGGCTGCCATCATACCGATAAGTAAAATGACAGCCGGTCTTAAGCCGCTGGGGGCTACAATGTCGGAGGCCCGCCATTTTGTTGGTCCGTTGATGAAGATCCGGTGCGGATCAGCTAATTCAAGATCAACGTCTAATTTTTTAATCTCGGTATACATAAGGGCGCGATCTTCGTAGACCCAGTCGTGAATTAAACTACGGCCTTTAGCAACAGCACAAATTGGCACAAAGTAGGGAAGGTTGTCTATGTTGATTCCCGCTCCGCCAGTTAGTGGATGAATTTTTTCCTCAGGGGCCTTTAACTCCCCATTGTGTTTGTAGATTGTAATGTCGGCTAGGTCTGACTGTCCGTTATCAGCTTTGTAGATATCGCTTAATTTATAACGTAAGCCCATTTTTTTAAGCTTAAGTAGCTCCAGCTCAAGAAAATTAATGGGTGAGCGTTTTATAGTTATCGAAGAATTGGTCGTAACAGCGGCCGAGATAAATGTCATAGCCTCAACCGGATCTTCGCTTGGGGAGTAGGATACGTTTTTCTTTATATTTCTTAGACCCTTAATTTTTAGGGTATTGCTGCCGATGCCCTCAATTTTTACTCCAAGCTTCTGCAAGAAGAAGCATAGATCTTGGACCATGTAGTTGGCACTGGCTTGTTTGATGACGGTAGTGCCCTCAAAACCGGCAGCAGCCATAATTGCATTTTCTGTAGCAATATCGCTCATCTCATATAACACGACTGGTTCAGTTGGCTGCTTGCGTTTTACAGTTATTTGATAGTGCCCATTGTGGGCTTCAATTTGGGTACCAAATTCTTCTAGCGCATAAATGTGGGGGATAATTGTCCGGCGTCCAAGTTCGCAGCCGCCGGCGTAAGGTATTTTAAAACTGGGGTGCTCGTGCATTAAACTACCAGCTAACATTATGACAATTCTTGTTTTACGGGCGGCATTTTTGTCAATGTTTTCTAATCTAAGTTTTGCCGGCGGCTTAATCTCTAGATCGCTATCATTTATCCACCGTACATTGACACCGATGCTCGTTAAAACCTCTATAATGCGATTAACTTCCTCAATTTTGGCAACCCTTTTTAGTTTGGTGGTTCCATGATTTAAAAGACTGGCACACAGCAAAGCAACAGCCGCATTCTTAGATGTTTTAACCTCAATCTCACCTTTTAATTCGTGACCGCCCTCGATATTTAGGTTAATAGCACTTCCGCCAATGGAAATTATTTGTTTGTTGAGCACATTGCTAATGTTCCCAAGAGTGTCCAGAGTGAGGTTCTGTCTGCCACGCTCAATCCGATTAACAGCCGATTGACTAGTCTTAAGGCGCCTAGCGAACTCTGCTTGAGTTAGGCCTCTCTCTTGTCGTATCTGGGCAATAAGTTGCCCAATTTGCTCATTTGTGTTTGTCATCATCACCAGATTTTACCATGTATGGTAAACATCTTTCAAACGTAAATTTTACCCCAGGTAAGCCGATACTTTGCTGCTACAATAATCTTATGATCTAGCTGCCTCTATTTACCGGAATTATAAAAGTAAATAAATGAGGTGTTTTCCCATGGATGATAAAGAAGTAAAAAAGTTAATTGATGCAGAGCAAAAGCGACAACGCGAGGGCTTAGAGTTGATCCCGAGCGAAAATTACGTAAGTCGTGATGTGCTAGCAGCCCTAGGCAGTGAGTTTACTAATAAATATTCTGAAGGATATCCAGGCAGACGCTATTACGGTGGTCAAGAATTTACCGACAAGGTGGAAACCCTAGCTATCGAGAGAGCCAAGAAATTATTCAAAGCCGATCACGCTAACGTACAACCACACTCTGGCGCCCCAGCTAATGTAGCTGTTTATTTTGCTTGGCTAGAACCTGGTGACACAGTTCTTGGCATGCGCCTTGATCACGGCGGCCACTTGACCCATGGGCACCCGGTTACAACCATGGCGAAGCTATACAACTTTGTTCGATATGGAATAAAAGATATCGAAACTGGCGAGATAGATTACGAAGCTATGCGCCAGGTTGCCTTAAAAGAAAAACCAAAAATAATTTTGGCTGGTTTTTCTGGTTATCCCCGAAATCTGGACTACGCAAAGTTTGCCGAAATTGGCAACGAAGTTGGTGCAGTGCTCATGGCCGACATGGCTCACATAGCTGGATTAATAGCTGGTAAAGTCTTGCCGAATCCCTTTGATTTTGGCTTTCATATAATTACCACTACTACACACAAAACACTGCGCGGCCCTCGTGGCGGTATGATATTGACCAAGGGTAAGGTTGGTAATCCGTTGCAAAAAGTTGAAAAAACAGTTGAAAATCTACCAACCTTAATTGACAGAGAGGTATTCCCAGGCTTCCAGGGAGGTCCACATATGAATAATACAGCTGCAAAAGCTGTTGCTTTTGGTGAGGCCATGAAGCCAGAATTTCACGATTACGCCAAACAAATATTATTAAATGCCAAGACTCTGGCTGATGAACTTATGAAGCGCGGTTTTAAACTTGTCACCAATGGTACCGATAATCACTTGATTATGGCTGACGTTAACAGGAGTTTTGGGGTAAGCGGCAGGGAAGTGCAAGACATTTTGGACGAAGTAGGCCTAAGTGCCAACTGTAATTCTATACCGGACGATCCCTTGCCTCCGTTTAGACCAAGTGGTCTACGACTAGGTACTCCAGCTATGACAACCAGGGGCCTAAAAGAAAAGGACATGGCCCAAATTGCCGAGTGGATGAGAGAGGCAATTAAGCACCGCAAAGACCCTAAAATGCTTAACAAGTTAAGGAATGAGGTTAAAGAATTTTCTCTTCAATTCCCTCTTCCAAGTGACAAATAATGACAGAAAAAAGAAGAAAAGTTACGCCAACCGTCTTTTGCATAATTTTAAATGATTCTAATCAGGTATTATTGCTGAGACGCGCCAACACCGGCTGGCTAGATGGTTTTTACGACTTACCGGCGGGTCATTTGCACGACCAGGAACACCTAAAAGAGGGGGCAATACGTGAGCTGTACGAAGAAACTGGCCTTCGTGTTGTGCCAGAACATTTAAAACTAGTCCAGATTCACCAAAATCATCATAACCAAGAAGAGCCATATTATGGCCATATCTTTTTGGCACAAAAATGGGAAGGTGAGCCTAAAAATATGGAGCCCGATAAGGCCGATGATATGAATTTTTTCCCATTGAACAAATTACCAGATAAAACTACACCTTATGTTAAAGATACTCTCGAAAATCTAGGCCAAGATGAGGTTATGATTACCTATCACGCACCGGGCTCTATAAAGACTAATTAGTTTATCAACTCTGGTTCTTGCTCGAGAGTTATGCCAAACATCTCGTAGACTTTATCGACAATTTTTTGCTTGAATTTAAGTAGATCGGCCGTACTGTTGGCGTGTTCGTTAACAAGAACGAGGGCTTGGTCTTTGTACGTGGCCATACCAGTCTCTTTATCATGGAAGCCTTTAAAACCAGCCTGCTCGACTAACCAGCCAGCAGCAACTTTAACTTTGTCCTGGTAGGGCCAGCCTTTTATGCCTGGATATCTTGCCTTAAGCTCTTCGAAGCGGTTTTTATCGATAATTGGGTTTGTAAAAAAAGAGCCATTATTGGCAACAATTTTAGGGTCCGGTAGTTTGCTGCTGCGGATAGCAATGACTGCCTGGCGAATAGTGGCTGGCGTGTATTCTGTAATTCTGTTTGCGTCCAAGTATTTTTGGAGGGCTTCGTAAAATGGCGGCTGAGGATTAGTTTTATTTAACTTTACCGTGACAGCAGTAATTATATATCTGCCCTTGTCGGTGGTTTTGAAACGGCTAGTTCGATAACCAAAAGAACAGTCCTCCTTATTAATTTCTACAAATTCTAGAGTCTGGGTATCAAGAGCTCGAACACTCACTAAAGTATCGGCTAGCTCGGCACCGTAAGCCCCAATGTTTTGAACCGGTCCAGCTCCAACTGTTCCTGGTATGGCTGACAAAAACTCAAAGCCCGAAAGACCTTTATCGACCGTCCATTCAACGACCGCGTCCCAGTCTTCGCCCGAGCCAAACCGAAGCGATATGGATGTTTCGTTTTCTGCGACTATTTCGCGGCCAGGGTTTTGGTCGACAATCACTAAGCCATCAAAGCCGGCGTCGTCCCATATAATATTGCTACCTCGTCCGATAACAATAAACCTTAGGTTTTTTGATTTAGCCCACTTAACTAACTCGACAATATCTTCCTCGGAGTCGGCCACGCACAGGTATTTTGCTTTGCCACCAAGCCGCATGGTGCTGTGTTTTGATAGATCAACATTTTGCTCGGTATTCATTAGTAATAATAATTACAGGTTTAAGGTGATGTTACAATATGAAGAATGAGTGAAGTGCATAAAAAACCTCCATATAGTCACCTCGGGAGCCACCTTAAAGCCATGCGAGCTAAGGCTAAGGAAAGTCTAGTCGAGGTTTCTGGGGCGGTGGAGATTGATGTTATGCAGCTAGCGACAATTGAAAAAGGTCTAATAAGACCAAGCGAAGACATCTTACTTTTACTAATCAGCCATTTTGGGGCTAAGGAAAAGGAAGCTGTGCACCTCTGGGAAATGGCCGGGTACGGCACCATTAAAACGATCCACTCCGACAACAAGGTAGAAGAAGGTGTGCTATATACCGACTCAGTAGACGTAGTTGCTGGCGTCCATGGGTTGGTAATGAATTTTAAGATCGATACAGAGGGGAAGCCCAAAAACTTAGCTAGGCTGGGTATGAGCCGTGAACATGCCCAAAAAATAGCCGAAGCAATAATTGAAACCCTTAATAAAACTGACCAACAATAGTCTCGTAAACTGAGTCCCAATCTGTTAAAATTGCGAATACGCACCCGTAGCTCAGCGGATTAGAGTACTTGGCTTCGAACCAAGGGGTCGCAGGTTCGAATCCTGCCGGGTGTACCAAATTTGAGTTTATAAATATGGAGGAGCTCCAGCCCAGATACGGGCTGGAGTTTTGAAGTTCCCTCCTTAGGTTTTTAAAGCAGTGCCCGTACGGCGTTCACGAGGTCTGGTCCGTACAGGAAGAAGACCAACATGAACGCGATACTTGCGAGCGTATCTACGAGCAGCACCCACTTCAGCTTGACCTCGGCTGTCCCCGCAAAGATGTAGGGATTGAATGCAACCAAGAAAACGCTGATTGCCGTTGGGATGAAAGACTCGGCGAACGTCAAGATGCCAACGGCTGTTAGAACCTTCCAGTGTGCTGCATGCTCGAGACGGATCGCTAGACGGCCACTTCTGGTTGAGTCATCGCTGGCAATGACTCTAGCACCCCTCTTCCCGATGTAGTAGTAGATTGGGTCAGCTACCATCCTTCGGATTACTCCGATGATGATGAACTGCTGCCACGACAACGACTTTACCACCGAACTGAGTACTTCGATTCGGGGGGAAAGAATCAGCCTCATCTCGGGAGTGAAGGCTGGTACCGGGATCCCGAACCAGAAGAAGTGGCGTGCCGCGGCAGCCAGCCCGATTGCATCTGGGATCTTGAGAACCAGCAAGATCAAGACCAGGGGTCCCGTTGCCTTGAGTAGGAGCCAGAGCTTCTTGCAAGCATTCTTGAACGCCAGCAAGAACCACTGAACCAGCTTGTTGGCGGTTGCTCGAATCGACCTTCCCGTCTCCGGGAGATCGATAACAGCGCCGCCGGTATCTACCGACATCTTCGACCTCCCTCAAACCTAGTTGGGAAAGAACTTCTTTTTCAGATTAGCACGAAAATATGTAAGGTAATAATTTAAGACTTTTGTCTGCCACCCTTTTGCCACGGGACAGTTTTTAGAAATGGTTCAAACAAGTCTTCTTGTTTATTCATGATGGATAAAGCCAATTCTTCGGCATTTGGGTTACGATTTTGGAATTTGACAAAAGGAACATTGGTTATTTTAACTATTGGGGTCTGTTCAGTGCCTTCTCCCATAACTAAAACCGCTGCACAAGCCAAACCTATTCCGATACCAGCTACACTAACTTCGAACTTTCTGCCAAATAAGTCAGGAGTGCCGCGATAGTCTGACAGAGCTTCAAAACCACTATAGGCTAGCATTTGTCCTACGGTGCCCCTTCTAAGCGGAGTGCATGTACTGTCAGTAATAATTACGCCAACGTTCTTTAAATTATATTTATTGGCTAGATGCTCCCTGACTTTATTAACGGTATTCTGAGGGTTGGAGGGCCACAAAACGTAGTACCCGCCAGTGTTTGATTCATCGATACCTGCAGCTGAAGTCATAGAATTATCTCTGATCGTAAAATGATACCCGTAAGCGCTCAAAGTGCTGGGTAAAAAGTAATCGGACTCTTGTTTTATCAATTCTTCTTTGTCTGTACCAGCTGTGTTGACCACTCTGCCTTCACATAGGGAAACTATTTTTGAAGTTATAGCTATTATGGTTCCCTCTTCAATTTCTGGGATACTTTGATCAATAAGCTCAATAAGCTCAATTGAGCCCGGTGTAACGATTTGAGTTTTGATTCCAGTGACTACCATGCGAGAGCCATTATACAGGCAGGAACTGTTTACTAACAGATGTAAAATTGCTAAAATGCAATCTGTTCTATCCGGGCCAGTAGCTCAGCTGGTTAGAGCGTCTGCCTCTTAAGCAGAATGTCGCGGGTTCGAGTCCCGCCTGGCCCTCCAGTGAAATGACCTCACCTTGCGTGGGGTCTTTTCATTGGCATGAGCAGCGGGCTCGTTTCCACGACATATCAAAAAGAACGTCGGGGGTGAGAACTGCCGGGGCAGTTCGGAAACGAACCTTCACCTGCAAACTTGTTTGCTAGGTAGAAGTTCGGGGGTCGCCGGAGGCGACCGAGTCCCGCCTGGCCCTCCACCTACCCCACCGATACATGTTATTCTGGAGGGGTGAAAACTGCTAAAGGCTATAACAAAAAGCAACGCATCGTGATAGATAAACTCATTTATGGTACAGCGATCTTGTATCCGGCAATGTCATTGCCTCAGATATTCAAGATATTCAATTCTAAGAGCGCTGGAGATTTATCCATCCACTCATATGCCCTATTTATTATTTTTGAAGTCATTTTTTTGTTTTACGGCATTAGTTATAAGCTCAAGCCCATAATTATTGCGGCGCTCTTATGGTTGTTAGTTTACGCGGTTATCATTCTTGGAATCTTGTTGCATGGTGCTGTCTGACAAGCTCGCCAACCTTATTGAATTATTCAATACCCAAGCATACACTTAACAGCATGGAAGACAATAAAATACTCAAGCTGGCCTATACATTTTTTCTAGGATTACTTTTAGCAATATTTGTAGGGATGGGAATTAGCACCTTCTACACTGGGCCAAAAGCGCCAACCTACCCAACAGAACTCAACACTTATGGCAAGGAACTGACGACTGAGCAAATTGCAAAGCAAAAAGATTTTGATAAACAAAACGACCAGTACATGACTAAAATGAAGCCATACAGCCGCAATGTATCGATAATCAGTTTGGTAGCCTCTATAGTGTTGCTCGCCGCAAGCTTGCTTTATGAAAAAAGGATGAAACTAATTGCTGACGGAGTCTTGCTTGGTGGCGTCTTTACGCTTATGTATAGCCTTGGGCAAAGCTTTGCTGCCGAAAACTCAAAGTTTTCATTCGGAGTGGTGAGCACCGGGCTAATCATCGTGTTATATCTGGGTTACCATCGCTTCGTACGCGAGCACAAAACTAAAGCGTTAAAATAGCCAACCTACATCGTGCTAGGGTAGCGAAAACTATATCCTAAGTGATATTTATGATGCGTGAATAATGATATTTGCCGACTGATGTAGCCTACTATTTAACATAAAAGTAATAAAATAAAGCCCCAGATTCATAGGATAAAAAACTAATTAGGAGTAAACTTAAAGACGAAGGGTATTGAAAAAACTCAATAATTATTATAAAGCATATGAAAATCTTTAAAAAATCTTTGTTCACTTGTCTTAGTTCGTTGTTCTTGTTCGCAGTCGCTGGGCACGCCTTAGCTGTAACCACGGTTGGGCTTGGTACAGCAGACGGTTTTGCGGTTCTAGCCGGTCAGCACATCACAGATGTTCCGAGCTCAGTTATTACGGGAAATGTTGGTCTTAGCCCCGCAGCTGGTAGTTTCTACTCAGGCTTAACTTCGGCCGAAGTAACTGGCACGATATACGCGGTTGATAGCACGGGGCCTGGCGGTTCCGTTAACAATGCTGCGCTGCTAACTACAGCTAAAAACGACCTCACCACTGCCTATCTGAATGCAGCCGGCAAAACCCCCGTAACTACAACATTTTCAGCAGGCGACAACCAACTTGGTGGCCAAACCCTTACTCCGGGAGTGTATGTCTTTGGACACGCTACCACTGCCAACATAACAGCTGCCAGTCCTCTGACACTTGATGGTCAAGGTGATGCTGGCGCAGTTTTTGTTTTTCAAGCTAGTTCGGACCTTGTTACCGCGTCAGGTAGCACGGTTCGTCTTATCAACGGAGCCGAGGCTTGTAACGTCTTTTGGCAGGTTACAAGTTCTGTGACATTTGGAACAGGTTCAACATTTGTCGGTAACGTCTTGGCACTAACTTCGATTACTGACAACGGCAGCTCAACTATTAACGGTAGGCTTCTGGCTAGGAACGCAGACGTTATTCTAAACAAAACCACTGTAACTAAAGCAACTTGCTCGGCAGCCGCTATAGCTGCTGCCGCGGCTGCTACGGCCGCTAGCGCAAAACTGCCAAACACGGGCCTTGCCCCACAGGTAAATCATGGCATATCTTCCATGTTCGCTATTCCTGCCGGGATTGTGTTGAGTATCGCGTTGGTTTACCTAGTACGGAAAAATCAGTCTCGTTAATTCGGCTAAGCCATGGGCTCGAGCTGATTACAAAGCAGTAAACAGACTATGAGCAAGTTAAAATGGTTATCGACACAAAAGCTTATTTTGAGTATCGGAGTGGGCACAATCCTCAGCAGTTTAGTTATTGCGTCTGTGCTTCTCGGCAAACCCGACCATAGTACGCAGCAGGTCTTGGCGGCTGAGAAAACTGCATTGCCGACAACGCCAAAGATAACTGAATCAATCCCGAGCTACCCAGCTAGGATTGTTATTCCCGTTATTAACGTAGATGCTTCACTAGATTATGTCGTGCTGGGACCAAACGGAATATTGAAAGCGCCTAAAGTTCCTGCTAATGCCGGCTGGTTCGCTTGGGGGCCAGTTCCTGGACAAATGGGTAGCGCTGTCATTGATGGTCACTTTGGTTATGAAAACAATATCCCCGCAGTATTTGATAATCTGCACAAGCTGCAAACCGGGGACGTTCTGACAGTAATAGATGATCTCGGGGTGAATATAAATTTTGTTGTTCGTGAACTTAGGGTTTTTAGCAACAAGGATGATACTTCGTCAATATTTGGACTAGCCGACAGCAAAGCACGCCTAAACTTAATTACCTGCCAGGGCGCCTGGGACCAAGAGCAAAAAAGTTATTCCGGCCGGCTTGTGGTCTTTACTGACAAAGTATAGGACTCATTCAGCAATAAAAATCTGTCAGGGTTTGATAATATGAGGTGTAGATGAAAATTTTGAACGGTTCCGAATTAGCCGGTTATATAAAAGAACGTCACGCTAAGCAAGTGAGGACTCTTAGGGCCAATAAAATTATTCCCAAGCTTGCCATTGTTCAAGTTAAGGACGATCCGGTCATTAATACCTACGTCAGATTAAAAAAGCAGTATGGTACGGATATCGGAGTAAGCGTAGAAATATATACCCCAGAACAAGTGGATCTGCCGGAGGTACTAAACAAATTAAACAAGGATGATTCGGTGCATGGCATAATTGTTCAGTTACCCCTGAATGATGTGTCCGAAACCAATAAAATTGTCAATTTGGTTAGTGCGGCCAAGGATGTCGATGCGCTTGGGGACAGTCCCGATTTTGACCCAGCAACACCTAACGCCATTCTTTGGTTGCTTAGCGGCTACAACGTTGAGCTGAAAGACAAGAGCATATTGCTAGTTGGGCGGGGTAAATTAGTTGGCGCGCCACTTGAGAAAATATTAAAAAAATCAGGATACACGGTCGAAGTTATTGATAGGACGATTAAAGATATAGCCGGACACGTAAAAAAAGCCGACGTAATTATTACCGCTACCGGCAGCCCAGCAGTTTTGTATGCAGATATGATAAAACACGGTGCAGTCGTGGTTGATGCTGGGGTTGCCAGCGAATCCGGTAAAACGGTAGGCGATTTAGCGCCAGATGTCTACGAGCGGGAAGATCTGACTATTACTCCAAAAAAGGGCGGAGTTGGCCCGCTGACTGTCTGTGCTCTTTTTGAAAACGTAATTAGGGCCGCAAGCAGATGAAGATAGGTGTTTTCGATAGTGGCGTTGGTGGTTTGAGTGTTGTTTTGGCTATCCAAAAAGAGCTACCAATGGCCAATGTGATTTTTAAAAATGATGAGAAACATGTGCCCTACGGCAATAGACCGATAGAAGAGATTCATAGTTTTGTAACACCAATACTGAATCAGCTTGTAGCTGAAGGCTGTGAAGTCATAGTCATTGCCTGTAATACGGTTACAACCAACCTCATTGCTAAGCTTCGCGAAGAAATAACAGTTCCTCTAGTAGGCATGGAACCGATGGTCAAACCGGCAGGCGAGAGAACAAAATCAGGGGTTATTGCTGTTTGTGCTACGCCAAGAACCTTATCGAGCGAGCGGTATGCTTGGCTTAAAAAAGAGTATGCCGCTGGCTTAAAAGTGGTCGAGCCTGATTGTAGTGATTGGTCATACCTTATAGAAAACAACAGCTTAGACCGCGAAAAAGTCGCAAAAACAGTCAATGAAGTTATAGCGCAAGGTGCTGATGAAATCGTTCTAGGGTGTACTCACTACCATTGGATTGAAGATGTAATCAAACAGGCTGCCGGTGCTAGAGCTGAAGTTCTGCAACCAGAAGTCCCAGTAATTGAGCAGCTTAAGAGAGTGTTAAGACCGCTCGCTTAAACTGATCACCCCGGTCCTTGTAATCTTTAAACATACCAAAACTAGCGCAGCCGGTGGACAAGAGGACGATACTGCCTGGCTTTGCTGCTCCCCGAGCTGCCTGAACAATCTCATCCATAGTTGTTAACCCCGGAATAATATTTTTAAAACCTTTCTTGCTAAGCTGCTCAGCTATGATCGGCCCCGTATTACCGATAGTTATAGCAGCAGACACCCTATCTTTTACGATTTCATCTGTTAGAGTCTCAAAGCTGGCGCCTTTATCTGATCCGCCGACTATCAAGATAACTGGCTGGCTAAAAGAGCGAAGGGCAACAATGGCTGTGTCCGGAGTAGTACCGAAGGAGTCGTCGTAGTATTTGACTCCATTTAGCTCACGGACGAACTCTAACCGGTGCTCTAGACCAGTAAATGTTGTTAATACACTTTTGATTGCTCTAACATCTTGGGCTATCTGCCAAACAGCGGTGATAGCGGCACAAACATTTTGTAAATTGTGTTGGCCTATTAGTTTAATTTCACGGGTTGATATTACTTCTGTTTCATCTTGGCCAACACTAATAATCCCTTCGTCGCGGACAAACGCTCCCGGTGGTTCAAAATAGGGAATCTTTCTCCCGACCGATTCACCGGCGATATGGGCCGAGTCCTTGTTGTTCTCAAAATAAATAGCAAAATCCTCAGGCTTTTGATGTTTAAAGATATTAGATTTTGCCTCAACATACTCCTCGAAATCAGAATGCCAATCCAGATGCTCGGGTATTATCATCAGACAAACAGCAATATGCGGTGAATAGGGGAACTTATACAGCTGGAAGCTGCTCATCTCTATAACAACCCAGTCGTTTTCTGTGACTTCATGAATAAAATCTAAGGGGCTGTTGCCAATGTTGCCGCCGAGGAATACTTTTTTACCGCTAGCTTGTAACATCTTATAGATAAGAGTAGAGGTAGTGCCCTTACCTTTAGTGCCGGTTACCCCAATGATATTTTTTGTTTTTATATTTTCAAAGAAAATAGCCAGGTTGGTAGTACACTTTTGCCAGATATCGTCATCTGGTTTAAAGACTTTTTCTAAAGCTTTGCGTGACGTAGGAGTATATACGATTTTGTCGCAATTATTTATACCTTCTAAATAGCTGGTATCGGCGACGTTGCTGGTGATTCCGGGCGTTCTTGGCTTATTTACAAACTGGATTTTAACTTTTGAAGTTGCGGTCGGAAAGTCGGTGCGAGGCTCCTCGTTAACGATTAAATAATCGTGGTCCGGGCCAAAATACTTATAAGCGCTTTGACCTTCTACCCCCCAGCCGACAATCGCGATTTTCATAAGCATTAGTATATCAGCCGCAAGTCACTAGAGGGTATTGCCTAAAGAGTTGGGATGTTGTATATTCTAATGCGGCTTAAGGATATTAATTTTTTAATCCTTGAGAGTTACTTAACTTTTTGGTCGAAGAAAACAATGCTATGAGCAGACACTAGGACAAAATGTCTTACTGTCTGCTCATAGTAAAAATGTCGGTCGAACGAAGAAAAGTAGCGTTCAGAGAGCGTCCAGTGTTTCAAAGCTGGGGGCCGGGCGAGTTCTCCCAAAAGCCGAGAGGCTGTAACTTGCAGGCACCGCTTTTCGTTATTTCGTTCGATTCAGTACGGGGTAGTTGCGCAACAAGCCTCGTGCCGTGACAGAAGGGGTAGTCCCCGACCGGGCTGGATGATACGGGAGGTCATTCAGCCCACATATTTGCAGCATAAGTTCGCCCAGTGTGGTAAAGACAGTCTCCAGCTCGATAGTGTCGAGTAGTGGTGGGACCGAATCACACTGGGCGAAAGGTGTCGGAGGCAGTCCTGGCGGAGCTGTCTCCGACAATGGTGTCAAAGCGGCTCCATGGCGCGAAAGCTCAACCGGCGGAGTTACGCAGCCTTCACTTTGGCACCCTTCGCTGACTACGCAACAGGGTGTGGCATAACCCTGGTCAGCGAAGTTTCATGAGCAGATAGTATGGCTCATGGCAAGAAGCTGCGGGGACGCTAAATCCCTTGCAGCCAAGGGCGCAAATCATCAGCGCCCACAGCCCGATAGGGGGCCGTACACCACAGAGGTACGGCCCCCTCGCGTCTTCGACCAACTTTGGTAGAGCTCTCCTAGAGCACCTGGTCGGCATTCGTCGATAAGCGTGCTCGGATACGAAGCTCCCGCTTGGGCGCAGCGCTTTGTAGCGCTCCCCACAGCCCTAGGCCCTCCACCCGGAGGGCCTTTTCATTTATAAACATCTTAAAAAACACAAGCATATTGACAAAAGTATTCACATCTGTTAGAATATGGTCATCTTCGCCACAGAGGTGGAGGAGGGAATCCCTTAACAATTCAGACTGTTTGTACCTGATTTAGATAACAAATACTAAATTAGAGCAAACTAGATAGTTATTGGGTTTTAATACCCACATAACCGACTACCAATGTTCATCTGTTTTAGAGTCTAGCAAGACACCAAGCCCGTAATTATTTATTGGTTTTGTGTCTTGCTAAGCCTAGCAGATCGGGTAGGCCACCCGACAAACCGCGATCACCTAGGAGGTGGTTTCGATGGCCGTTACGAAGAAGTCCGCAATCACCGCTTTGGTGGTCGCGGCCATTCTCGCCGCGTTCGGCGCGCTCAGCGCGTCCGCGGCAAACCCGCAGTTCCGTGTTCCTGCCGACTGCAAGGTCCGACAGGCCGACTGGCGGCATCCCGGAGGCGACGCAGTCGTCAAGGGTGGGGTCTACAGCCCCAGCCAGCTTCACTCCGCGCTCTCGAGCACGGCCGGCAAGCGGGCGATGCACTGCGCGGGTCTCAGCCCCGCCGAGCAGACGGCCCTGATCAAGGGTGCCTCGTCGGCGACCAAGGACTGGATCCTGCAGAACAGCTACTTCGGCGTCATGTCCGGCGCTCACGAGACCTTCGTGAGCGGTCGGCTCACCGGTGGGACGCTCGCGGCCTGGAAGGTCACGGGTGTACTGCCTGACGGCGGCAAGATCATCGTGAAGTTCGCGATGGTCTGCTCGAACGTCGTGCCGATCGCGCGTGTCGCGGCTCCGCCGCCCACCGTCAAGAAGTCGACGCCGGCACCGGCACCGGCTAAGACGGTCACCCAAGGCAATCCCCCCGCGGGGTGCAAGGTGACCGTCACCAACAGCCCTGGTGCAGTCGTCGCAGGCTGCGGTGGCATCATCACGGCCGACAACTGCTCGCAGGTCGGGGGGAACAAGAACACCCTCAACTGCGGGCCAGCGAAGGCCGCTCCGAAGCCCAGCCGTGGCTCGATCAGGAAGATCACGCTCGGGTTCACCGGGCGCGTCAACTTCCTGTTCGATATCCGTTGCACAAACCCGTCGTCATACCAGCAGGTTCGCCGCTGGAACAACGGTCAGCCCATCCACTACGGTATCCCGGCCGGCGCCAAGTGTGTCGTGTCCGAGGTGCCGGCGAAGGACTGGGTGCTCGATCACGTCGATCGGGCAGGCAACGACTGGATCTTCTACAACCGTCCGAAGAAGGGCGGAGTCGTGACCAGCCCCGCCATCCCGACCTCCGGCATCGCCGGAGTGAGCAAGTGCCTGACCAAGGCCTCCGGGCCTGCAGTGGCAGCCGACTACGCCGGCTACGCCGGCATCAAGCTGCCGCTCAAGGTCACGGTCGACAACGGTGCCGAGTTCGACTCGAACATCGCCGCTATCGACTGCCAGCCCCACATCCTTCCGTACGCCGATGGCACTCCCATCCCCGTCGTGAAGGGCACCAAGATCAAGGCCTGCGAGCGCAGCGACTGGCTCGCAGGGATGCACATGCAGCCCAAGGACGGGCAGCTGTGTAGGACCTGGATCGTCGGCGTGTCGGGAGACCTGAAGTTCAACAATCAGGTCACGGAGACGACCCAGTCTCCCCCGACCACCACGCCGCCGACCACCACGACACCCATCACCCCGCAGCCCAAGAATCCGTCCCTCGGGGTCGGCAACGGCCCCGGAGGCTCGGTGGGTGCGGGCGGCTCGCCCGGTTCAACCGGCTCAGGCAACCAGCAGTGCTGGCATCTGAACGGCACCATCGGGTTCGCCCCGGCCGACCAGATGGGCAACTGCATCGGCGGGTGACCGCCACGTTCGACAACGGTAGCTCGGTTGGAGGGTCCCCCTCGGGGGATCCTCCACCGGCTGCCGGTGACTCTTCGCTTTAACCAGCGAATTTAAGAGTCCCGGCAGCCAACTTTCAAGCTCAATAACTATCTGGTTTTGTCTCTTTCCAACTATACTTAACTTAATTTAACTTCCTCAGAAAGGAACTAATATGAACAAATTTAAACTTGCTTTAGCTAGTTTTGTATCGGCTTTCGTTTTGATCGCCATGCCAGCTAGTGTGTTTGCCGGTTACGCCCCATCAGATCGTGCCACTTTCCAGTGTGCGAGTGCTACGAGTTGTGCTGGTGCGAACTATGTAACATTTAACTCAATCACGAACGCTGTTAACTACGGCGACGAACGTGCTTTCTTTGATGCTAGAGATGCTTCGTCTAACGGTGCATATCTAGACAATATGAACGTTACGGATGGTCAGCGCATTACTATGCGTGTATATATCCATAACGACGCCAACCCAAATGCGATTGGTGTTAGTGCTGCTACAGCTTTAAACACTCAAATGCTTGTCATGCTACCCCAGGGTGCTCGTACAAGCCAACAGGCTGCAGCCCAAATCAGTGCCGACAATGCCAACCCACGTTACGTCAACGATACGGTTGACCTTAATGGTGCTCGTCCATTTACCTTAACTTTCGACACCAACGCGCCAGTAATGGCTACTTACCGTCAAAATGGTCAGGGCCCTTTTGTGACTGCACCGATTCACATTGCAAACTTCACAAACCCTAGTACCTTAGTTGCAAACTTTGGTGACTGGCATGGATGCTTTGAGTACTCTGCGATAGTTACCTTTACCGCAGTTGTTAGTATGCCAACAGCTCCAGTTACTCCTACAGTAACGACTGCTGCTGCTACTACAACTAAGGCTCTACCAAATACTGGTCCTGGCGATGTTCTAGGAATTTTCGCTGGTTCTAGTGCGGCTGGTGCAGCCCTACATTACGCTGTGCGTAACCGTAGAAATCGTGACTAAGCACTCCTAAAGAGGGTGTGGACAAACGGTCCTGCCCCGTGACCAAATCCTGAGGCTAGAAGAGGGAGAATATCCCAATCTCGAAGCCTCAAGATTTTGGTTCGGGGTTGCCAAACTAGCCGTATTGTGCTAGTGTTTAGTTAGAGTAATCGTGACTGACCGCTCTAGTCTGCGCAAGTAGACACTAAAAAACTAAAATCTAAAAAACCAATTACCCTCTAAGCTAGGTGGAGTAGCTTATGAGGGTTTTTTGGTAAATCAGGGGTGATTGTGCTAAAATCCCTCTGTTCAGGTCCCATCTTCTAATGGTTAGGAAATCGGGTTTTCATCCCGGCAATAGGGGTTCGACTCCCCTTGGGATCACCAATCTAAAATGCTCACCCGATAGGGTGGGCTTTTTAGATTGATTTCACTGAGCGTCGAATACTAATTGCCGGAGGCAATAGGGTGAGAACTGCCAAGAAGGCAGTTCGGAAACGAATCTTCCGATACCAACTTGTTGGCAATCGAGAAGTTCGGGGGTCGCCGAAGGTGACTCGACTCCCCTTGGGATCACCAAAAGGGACTTCTCTAACCGAGAGGTCTTTTTTGTTGGATTTACAAGAAGCTTTTTGACATACTAATTACAGATATAAAAATGGTGGGAAACCTTTGAGCTTTAGCAAAAAAACAATTCGTGACTTAAATCTTGCTGGCAAGATTGTGCTAATGCGGGCTGACTACAATGTCAGTATAAAAAATGACCAAGTCATAGACGATTACCGCATTCAGGAATCTATTGATTCCATCAAGGCCATTGAAAATGCTGGTGCCAGTAAACTTATTATTATTTCTCACCTTGGTAGGCCGGAGGGCAAGCCAGACGTATCTCTTAGTTTGGCACCAGTGGCCACGCGGCTATCAAAAATATTAGATAAAAAGGTCGAATTCGTGAACGACTGCATCGGCGACATCGTAAAAACAGCCATTCAAAAAGCCCCAGAATCAGCAGTTATATTGTTAGAAAATTTGCGTTTTCACCCAGAGGAAGAAAAAAATGATCTAGGCTTTGCCAAAGCAATCGTCGAGGCAACTGGTGCAGAGGTGTTTGTGCAGGAGGCTTTTGGTGTTTCCCACCGGGCTCATGCTAGTACAGAAGCTATCACTAAGCTCCTGCCTTCGGTCGCTGGGTTATTGCTTGAAAAAGAGATAACTATCATCGAGCAAGTAATGAAAGATCCTAAACGACCTTTTATGGCAGTTGTTGGTGGCGCAAAGATACCGGATAAAATTGATGTGATAGCAAAATTTATAGAAATCGCTGACTGTGTGGCAATCGGCGGGGCCCTAGCCAATGATTTTTTAAGAGCCAAGCGGATAAAAATTGGCGCCAGTTTAGTCGACGACGGGTCGCTCGGACTAGCTAAAGATTTACTAGAGGCTGCCGAACGGGCTGAAAAAACCAGAGGCTTTAACTTTTTATTACCAAATGATGTGGTTGTCAGCGAGTCGCCTGATGGCAAGCAACCAATCCGAATAGTTGATCTGACTGCTCATAGCTTTGCGAGCCTTGTAAGCTATCCCAAAAAACCTACCGAGCGAAGTTATAGCATTGGAGCAAACGAGAAAATCTTAGATATTGGTCCGATGAGTGCCAGTTTGTTTGCTGGGGCTATTAGGATGAGTAAAACGGCGGTATGGAGCGGCACCATGGGTATAACCGAGACAAAGGGCCCAGTAGCTGGCGACGAGCCGTTTGCTCAAGGGACAAAAACAATAGTCCAGGCAATGATTGGTATCAGTAACAGCCATGCCAACAAGCCATTTACCGTAGTTGGCGGTGGCGATACGGTCGAATATGTTGAGTCCCAAAATCTAATAAAAGACTTTAACCACGTCTCTACGGGGGGTAGCGCTAGCCTGGAACTAATGGCCGGGCATAAACTACCAGCTTACGAAGCCCTTCAAGACAAATAAAAATCGTGTACAATAAAATTAGCGCTTACGCTTATGAGGAAAACCGCAGGTTGTCCTCATCGCGCCGGGTGCGAAATAAAATCGTCACTCGGGCTGCTCTTTTCCCTTGGGGTGGGAAATACAAAAAATATGAGAAGATTACTAATTGTTGGAAACTGGAAAATGCACTTGAACGCTAGCGAAGCTAGCCTGCTTGTCCATAGGTTAGAAGAACGCATTGCAATCCATAGAGACATAGAGGTGGTTCTGGCTCCCAGCATGCTAACTTTGCAGCCTATGAGTATCCAGATAGACCGCCGTAAATTTAGGCTGGCCTCACAAAATGCATACCACAAGGACGAGGGTGCATTTACGGGCGAGGTAAGCTTTACGATGCTGCGCGACCTAGTTCATTACGGGATTATTGGGCATTCTGAACGTCGACATATTTTTCACGAAGATTTGTCGCTAATTCGAGACAAAGTAGCAGCAGCTGTTCGTAACGAGATTGTACCAATACTGTGTGTCGGCGAGACCAAGCATGAAAGAGAAGAGCACGAGACCAAACAGGTATTGCATGATCAGTTAATGACCGCTCTGTCTAACCTGACTCCTGCCGAAGTTGGCGACATGGTTATTGCCTATGAGCCAGTTTGGGCAATTAGCAATGGCAGTAATTATGCCGGCCATGATATAGCCAAACCCGATCAGGTCCAGCAAGCAACCGACTACATACGGAGCTATATTAATGATGTTTTTGGGCCAAAAGCCGCCAAAGAAATTCGAATATTGTACGGTGGTAGCGTAGTGCCAGACGTTGTGCACGGCTTTCTAAACATAGAGGGTGTAGATGGATTTCTAATTGGAGGGGCTAGCCTAAACTACGATACTTTCAGCAGCATTGTTGAGAGCGCTAAGCGTTGGCAAAGGGATGGGAGTAAAGATTAAAAATGCAACCTCAGACACCAAGAACCTTTAGCGATATAATGCCTCCAAAACCCAGCCCCAGTAGCCGCCCAATTATAGTTAATAACCAGCCAGTCAGAGATCCAACGGTCACGAGAATAGAAGTTAACAGTCCGCCGCCAGTTACCCCTAGCCCAAGGGTTACACCTCAACAATTTGCCCCGCTGACTCCAATTCAACCAATTGCGCCAGCTGCCCAGACGCCTCCAGTTAATAATTTTGTGCCCGTGCCTTCAACCCCACCAGCTCAGCCTCCTAAGTTCGGCATGCTCCAGTCAAAAGTAGATGCCCACCCATTATTTAGCGGAGCCAGGGAAGAAGCTCCAAAAAAGCCCAGAGGCCTAATAGCAAAACTACTTTGGACGATCGCCATCCTGCTGGTTATTCTAGCCACGGTTTATGTGGTTATCGATTCAGGCGCTGTTAACACAAACATCAATTTACCGTTTCATATTTTTAAACAGACCACCTCAAGCCTAGAAGAAATTTAGCGACAAGCGTCGTTGAATTGGCTAGAATGGATTAGTGAACAAACTGCTTGAGGGGTTGAATGAAGAGCAGGCCAGGGCGGTTGAGCAAACCGAAGGCCCGCTTTTAATATTGGCCGGAGCCGGAAGTGGAAAAACAAAAACCTTGACTCATAGAATTGCCTATATACTAGCCGAAAAAAAGGCTAGTCCTTACAATATCCTGGCTGTGACTTTTACCAACAAGGCAGCTGGCGAGATGCGCGAACGGATTTGGCATTTAACTCAAGGTCATAAGGTCGACCAGATACCAAGAAGCTTTATGCCTTTTATGGGGACCTTTCATAGTATTTGCGTCCGCCTACTTCGCCAGGATGGAGCCGGCTATGGTGTTCCTAAAAACTTTGTAATTTGGGATGAGAGCGACCGGCAGGCGGCGATTAAACAAGTAAGCCGCGGTTTATATATCGACGAAAAGAAATACCCAGCTAGAATGCTAGCCTCTTTAATTAGTGGAGCCAAGAATGAGCTTATTGGCCCATCTGATTATGCTAGAAGTGCGGGGAATACCCCGGCGACTCAAGTGGCAGCAAAAGTCTATCCGGGTTATGAAAAATTACTCCACGACAGTATTGCTCTAGATTTCGATGATCTTATTGGTAGAACGGTAAGCCTTCTTAAAGACAACCCAGAGGTTAGAAAAAAATGGCAAGACCAGTTTAAGTATGTAATGGTAGATGAATATCAAGACACTAACGCAGCTCAATATCAGCTTATTAAGTTACTTACTGGGCCAAATAAAAACATTGCGGTGGTTGGGGACGACTGGCAAAGTATTTACTCTTGGCGCGGTGCTGACTTTAAAAATATTTTGAACTTCGAAAAAGACTATAAAAATTGCACTGTTATAAAACTCGAACAAAATTACCGTAGCACAAAAAAAATTTTAGATGCTGCCCATTCAGTTATAAGTCATAACTTGCAACGAAGTGACAAAAAGCTTTGGACTGCCGCAGGCAATGGCAGCGATGTGCAAATATTACAATCTAGAACCGAGCGGAGTGAGGGCGAAACAATAGCCAGGCGCATTAAAACCATGGTTGATATGGGAGCTAGAAAATATAGCGATTTTGCGATTTTGTACCGTACGAATGCCCAAAGCCGGGCTCTAGAGGAAGTATTCTTGCATCAGTCGATCCCGTACAAAATTATCGGCGGGGTTCGTTTTTACGACCGCAAAGAAATAAAAGACATAATTGCCTATCTGCGCTTGATCTACCAACCCGACGACGCCGCAGGTTTTAATAGAATTGTTAATGTGCCAGCTAGAGGTGTAGGAGACAAGTCTTTAGAAAAATTTAATGATTGGCGCGAGGCTCAAGGTTTGTCTCTCAGTGAAGGTCTAGAAAATATACGATCATGCGAAAACTTAACTAGTAAAGCAAAAAGTGGCTTAACCGATCTAGCTGATTTACTAAAAAGCTATCGTGAGCAAATGCTTGAACTAACGCCCTCGGCTTTGATAGACGGCTTGGTCCGGCGGCTTGACTACCTTAATTATTTAAATGACGGCTCCGTCCAGGGCGAAGCCAGAGCCGAGAACGTTCGTGAACTGCAGAGTGTTACGGGCGAATTCCAAGATGTTGGACTTGATGATTTTATGGAAGAGGTTGCGTTGGTAGCCGATCTCGAGGGTGCTAATCAGTCAGCCGATTCGGTAATGTTGATGACTATGCATGCCGCAAAAGGCTTGGAGTTCCCGGTGGTCTTTATAACCGGCCTAGAAGAAACGGTTATGCCGCATTCTAGAGCTTTATACGATGCAACGGAGATGGAAGAAGAACGCCGTTTAATGTACGTAGCTATGACCAGAGCCCGCGAAGAACTGTTTTTAAGCTACGCTACCGAACGCATTTTGTTTGGCGGCCGCCAGAATAATCCGCCTAGCCGGTTTTTGTCGGATGTTGGTGGTAAAGTATCTGCTGATAGCTCGGCTACTTTTGCGTTTGATAAACCCACCAACGACGAGCCCAGGTATGTACCAGATATTAACGAAGGTGATGGAGTTAGGCACCAGCTGTTTGGAGTCGGTACGGTATTAGAGCTCGACGGTGAGACCGCCACAATTTACTTTAAAGGTAAGGGTACCAAACGTTTAAACATAGCATTCGCGCCCTTGGAAAAAATAGAATAATTTTTGTTATATACTTTAAGGAGTTACGCTCCAGCTAAACTCTTATGAAATTAATAAAACGGAAAATAAAAAAGCAATATAAGGCGGCACATTACGTTGGCCGTAAACATTTTAATAAACGTCCGTATATAGTGCCTTTTTTGGGTATTGTGCTGGGAATTGCTTTGGTTGTTGCTTCGATATTAACCCAGTCGGCTAAAACACTAAGACCCAGCGATTCGCACGTGGTTTTTTTAACGGATAATGGAGTTCGTCGGACATTAGACACCAAGGCTGCCACAGTAGGTGAGCTTATAAAAAAATTGCCAGACCTTAAACTAGTACCCGAAGATGTTGTAGAGCCGTCGCTTGATACCACAATTGTTCAGGATAATTTTAGGATAAATATTTACCGGTCGCGGCCAGTGATGGTAATTGAAAACGGTGTTAAAACGGTTACTTTAACGGCTCAGAGGAGCGCTAGAGTTGTGGCGCAATCCGCTGGTTTGACTATTTATCCTGAAGACAACGTAAATTTTGCTCCAGGCAGCATTGCCCAAAATATTATAGGCGAGCAGGTCGAGGTGGACCCGGCGCTGCCAGTTAATTTTAGTCTCTATGGAACACCGCTTAGCGTACGGACTCATGCCAAAACAGTAGCTGACCTTTTAAAAGAAAAGAATGTCAAAATTGATAGCAAAGATACAATCAAGCCGGCTCTTACTGAACCAATTGCAGCTGGCATGAATGTGTCGATTATAAGAAACGGCGTCCAGGTAGTGACAATCGAACTGCCAATAGATATTCCGACCCAATATGCCAATGACAACACTCTAAGTTTCGGCTCAACCGCTGTACGCCAAGCCGGTAGTGCCGGCAAAAAAGCTGTAACCTACCAAATTGATGTTGAAGGCGGGGTTGAGGTTAGTAGAGATATTATCCAGGAAAGTATTGTTCAGGCGGCGGTTCCTAAGATAATTGCCATTGGTACGGTTATTGATATTGGCAGTGATAAAACTGGCATCATGGCGGCAGCCGGGATTGCGAGTTCGGATTACGGCTATGTGGATTATATTATTAGTCACGAATCTGGTTGGTGCTATACCAAGTGGCAGGGCCAGGTAGGCTATTGCCCGGCCAGCTATTCACAGGTGCACGACCCATCAAGTGGTTATGGATATGGACTATGCCAAGCCACACCCGGGATTAAGATGTCGAGTGCTGGCGGTGATTGGGCCACTAGCCCCCTGACCCAGCTTAAATGGTGCAGTGGTTATGCCCATGATAGGTATGGAAGTTGGTATGGGGCGTACACTCATTGGTTAAATTATAGGAATTGGTAATGGAAGATAATCAACCAATCAAGTCACTAGGGCAACACTGGCTCAAAGATCCTAAAATCTTGCAAGAAATTGCCAAGGAGGCCGAAATAAGTGCCGATGATACGGTGCTCGAAATTGGCCCTGGCCTTGGTACTCTAACCGAAGTTTTAGTTAAGCGAGCCAAAAGAGTTATTGCTGTTGAGTTTGATAAAATTCTTGCTACTCGTTTGCCGGAACGCGTGAAGGCTCGCAACCTGGAAGTTATAAACCAAAATATTCTAGAGTTCGATTTGACCAAGCTAGATCCAGACTATAAAGTTGTGGCCAACATACCCTACTACATAACCGGACATTTATTGCGTCAGTTTACTGAAACCGACAACCCACCGAATGTTGCGGTTTTGCTGGTCCAAAAAGAAGTGGCTGAGCGTATTAACGCTGTGCCCGGCGATATGAATTTAGTCAGCGTTAGTCTACAGCTACATTACGACACTAGTCTGGGCGTTATCGTTACCGCCGATAAATTTACGCCACCGCCCAAGGTGGATTCGCAGGTTGTGATCTTAAAGCACCGTCCCAATCCTCTGTTTGCAGACGTAGATATGAAAAAGTTCTTTCAGATCGTTAAAGCTGGCTTTGGCGGTAAGCGCAAAAAACTCCGCAGCTCATTGGCCGGTGGTTTGCAGCTATCAAAAGAGCAGACTGATTCAGTACTGGCTAAAGCTGGAGTAGACGGTAATCTTCGGGCTCAGAACTTATCTCTAGACGACTGGCATAAGCTATACCTGGTTTTTTAAATAAAGCCCCCTTTGCCCTTCCCTATTACTTGACATGTTAAGTTTATAGGCGTTATCATGTAAGCATGAGTACAATAATAAAAGCCAGAAAAACAAAGTTTCCTCCCCTGCTCCACTTAACGTATATTTTACAACAGTCGTCAGATGAATTTCTGCTTCGTGAGGTAGGTGTGAGCTTAAGCCAGGCGCGAATTATGAGTGGTCTAGATCTCTCTATGTCTATTTCTCAGCGTCATTTAGCATCAAGTTTGAGCCAGACAGAAGCCAACATTAGCCGCCAATTACAGCATATGAAAGGGCAGGGATTAGTTAGTATTACTAAAAACAAGAAAGATGGCCGCCAGCGAGACGTAAAGCTTACCCGCAAGGGAGCCGGCAAGTACGATAAAGCTGAAAAAGTATTGATTCGCCTGCAAAAGACTTGGTACAAACAACTCGACCAATCCGAGGACAAGGCATTTAGCCTGCTAGCGTCTAAATTAAATAAATAGGGGGATAAATGAAAACTTCTAAGCTTCAAAAAGGCTTCACGATCATTGAGATTGCTATCGTAATTGTGGTGATTGCGCTAGCATCGGGCTCGGCTTGGTACGTAGGCAAGCACAATAAGAGTGCAAAAAGTAGCGCCTCGTCTAGTTCAAAAACTACTTCGGCTACAACAAAGTCCACCGCTACAAGCTCCACTACTAGCAACCTAACAACTTATGAAAACAAGGATCTCGGCTTTAAATTCTCCTACCCAACCTCCTATGGAACTGCAACATTAACTACGAACGCAGACAGTAACGGAGCCCATGAATACTCTATAGGTTTTGCTAATAGGACAACGGACAATAACAACACAGTTTCGATTAAAATGGAAAATCCGAACTTTGAGCGCGGTGGGATTGGTTCCGTATGCAATTTGGGTGTTTCTTTACCCAAGGCTAGCTACGTGGCCCAGACTCCACTAACCGGATCGTGGGTGAGCTCACGGACTATCGTCAGTGAAACAGGCTTATCGGGCATAGAAAGCGTGTCGTTCCCAGACGACACTACCACTGGCGATGCTTCTAGTTATTGCCCAGACGTAGAAATTTCGCTACTAAAGCAAATCAGTAATGCTAATTTCAACGTTGCATTAGTGTTCTTTGCGAATAGGTCCCCAGAGGCTGGAAAATTAAACAGCCAGGCCGAGTACAACAGCTTGTATGCGACGAGCCCAAATAGTTTTGTAAGCGCCACGCAACGCGACGAACTGATAGCTATAGCTAAAAGCTTCACAAACCTCTAGTTTGATTATCCCGTTTATGGTATAATATAGACAAACAAAAAGTGGGCAATTTTGGTAAAGTCATCCAGCCAAAAGTCTTTAGTTGAGCGTAGTGCAAGGAAAAATTGAGCATCACAGCGAAACGTATACAAATACGAAGAGCGAGAAGCGGAGATTTTGACGAAGCAATGCGCCAAAGCAACAAGGAATGCCGAATTCATTTCGGCAACACTTGTTGCGGCTAAAGGATTTTGGGGGGCTGAATTTAAGCTCGACGATAGGACATTAATAATTTAGACTGGCAGGCCGGCTCGATCTGCACGTTAGCCGGATCAACACAACAAATGCAAATACTTTTGCACGCGTAAAGAATTTTGTGGCTAGCGCTTTTGCGCCAAGTGCATTTTCTTTCGCACCAGCAGTAGCTTAATTTCTACTTGCCACGCTTTCTTCGTGACTTCAGATAACGGGTAAGCGTGTCATATTTATCTGGACGCTCGGACTTGGTGACCCATCAAGACCGCTAAGACTTTAGGGTTGCAGCTATGGCTCTTTTGGTTCGTTTTTAGAGCTTTGAGCTAAAGAAGCAATTCAAGCGAAATAAGCCTGTAGTCATCTAAGTTATTACCAATCGGACGTGGGTGTGATACCCACCAGCTCCACCAAAAACGCATCAGTTATAGCTGGTGCTTTTTTGATACTAAATTTATTTTTTTGTAGAAAATAACCGAGCGTCTAAGGACAGATCGTCGGCCCGGTGCAGAAAGATGCCAACAGCTGTTGCTATCAGCATATAATGCGGCCAAACAGCTTCTTTAAAAAACAGTAGAGATGTAATGATAAAGCCTAAGAATAACAACGAATTTAAGCGCCTTAGCAGGCCGGTTATATATAGTAAAGCTATAGAACACTCCACCAACCCAGCCCCTAGAACTACGAATAGTGGATCAAAATGAAAGTAACGAGTTAGATCATAGTGATTAACTACATCCAGAGACAAACTGGTCGTCGCAAATTTGATATTAATTGCGGCGTATAGTAGTGAAAGTCCAAAAAATATTCTGGTTGCTGGCATAGAAAATCGTTCATGTTTGAATTTTGGAGGTTTAACACCTCGGAACTTGTTTGCCAAACGATCAAGACTAAAAGATTGAACAGGCAATAGCGCCACGGCAACTGCCTCACCAAAGTAGTTGATATAAGTCAGAGCATACCAACCCCTCGCAAAAAATAAATAACAATAAAGCACAATTGCCGCCCAGGCAAAAACTCTAGTTAACAGGCCGAGAGTCAACGCGGCGCCAATAACAACTAAAGCAATTGTTAGGAAGTGCTCGTTACCAATTGATGAAAGTGGTATTTCCGGACCAAAGATAGCTTTATGTTTAGCCGATATTAAAAGCGATAAACCAAAGGCGACTCGAATAATATCGGGGGCGATGATGGTTGATCTATCTATTAGTGACCCGAGCCTCTTGAGTGGCTTGGTTGATTTTAGAAAAAGAGCAACTCCAAAACAAAACAAGCTAAGTATCCCGATTATTACTAATGCACGCACGTTGCTAGAGTTTTTTAAGGAGTCAAAGACGCTTACATAATTTTGGTGCTCATCCTTTGAGATCTCGTTTGGGCTTAATACATAGACCTCATGGGCAAATCTTGGCACAATAAACATAAGTAGTATTATACTCGTTTTTAATAATTGGCGATGTCGCTAACTAGAGTTAACGGCTATCTCTAGAGATCGATTTGTTGTTATCATGTAAACATGAAGCAGTTTGTTGCACTAGCTAAACTTAAAAAAGGCGACCAAGTTGCCATTTTGTCGCCCTCGGCTGGTTTACCCGGAATTTTCCCGTGGGTGTACGAGCTTGGGCTAGAACGTCTAAAAAATAACTTTGGCTTGGTACCAAAAGAATATCCAACAACTCGGCAGATGGGCTCTAGCTTGGAGGACAGAGCTAAAGATATAATGGCGGCATTTGCTGATCCAGCCAACAAAGCCATATTTACTTCGATTGGTGGTTCGGATCAAATTAAATTAATAAAACTGTTAGATAAACAAGTTTTTATAGATAACCCAAAACCGATTTTTGGCTTTAGCGACAATACACATCTTGAATTATTTCTGTGGAATCTAGGCATACCCTCTTATTACGGTGGGGCGATCATGACTCAGTTTGCCATGCAGCAGCAGATGCATGATTTAACTGTTGAGTTTTTGAACCATGCACTTTTTGATACAGGCGAATTTGAAGCACGAGTGTCGAGCGAATATAACGACATTGGTTTGCAGTGGGCCGATAAAGAAACCCTTGCCCAGTCTCGCCAAATGGAGCCAAACGTCGGACTATTTTGGGATGGTAGCGGCGGGGCCGAGGGCCGACTGTGGGGCGGTTGCGCCGAGTCGCTCTCTAGCGAGATAAAGCTTAATAAGTACTTACCAAAAGCTGAAGACTTGGAAAATACAATTTTATTTTTAGAAACATCCGAAGAAATGCCAGAGCATATTGTGATTGAAGATGTTATCAATACTTTTGGCCAGCGCGGCTGGTTTAATAAATTCCAGGCGGTGCTTGTGGGGCGGCCCAAAGCTTGGCATTTCGACAGGCCCCACACTAGGGAAGAAAAAGACAAGTATGCCAAAGACCAGCGCGACACAGTCATAGAAACTGTGCGGAAGTTCAACAAGCAGATTCCAGTTGTTCAGAATTTAGATTTTGGCCACACTGATCCGCAAATAGTTTTGCCTATGGGCGGCAAAGCCCGGGTTGATTCAGATTTTAAGAAAATATTTTTAACCTACTAATACTGTAGGCAAAATTGACTTGATAAGTCCTGGCATGCTCTACTGCTTGTATGAACAGCAGCCAACTATTTAGCAAAAAGCTTCAGCTTTGGCTAAATAGCAAATCTCACAAGACTTTTCAAAGTCTAAACGATACATTTGCCGAAAAAAGTTTTGCGGTAGCTGTACTAATTTTAATGGTTGTGCCAGCCTTGCCGCTGCCTACCGGCGGCATTACACATATATTCGAAATTATCGCTATGTTACTGGCCGGTGAAATGATGCTGGGGTTCAATACTATTTGGCTGCCTCACAGATGGCGTAGTTTACAGCCTGGGGCAGTAATGGAAAAACGAGCTATTCCAAAACTGGTCAGCTTAATAAGTTGGTTCGAAAAACGCTTTGCTCCACATAATAAGAATCTTTTTAATAATGTAGCAACTCCTAAGATCCATGGCCTGCTACTGTTTATTTTTGTCTTTATAGCATTTATAGCTCCGCCGTTTTCTGGGCTAGATACGTTGCCGTCATTGGGGGCAGTAATAATTAGCATGTCGATAATTTTAGACAACTTACTACTAACTCTTATAGGTGTTGTCGTAGGCTCGGTTGGCTTAGCTCTAATTATTGCGCTCGGTAAGATTGTCTTGAGTCTTTTTTAGCATTCTTGCTGTGTAGGCGCTACAATTGGCTTATGCTTAAAAACCAAAAAGGCTTTCATCACATACTCGTACCCCTTTTGATTGTCGTTCTTGGTGTGGCTGGCTTTGCTGGCTACAGAATCGTGCAAAAAAATCAAAATAGCAAAAGTACATCAAGTATTGCTAGTAGCGGTAGTTCCGCAGAAGATAAAGCGGTTACTGCTGGTAAAGGTCTATCTAGTGGCAAATGCAGCGGCACAGGCGACGCTACATTTAGTAGTTTGCCAATGAAGGCCAGTGATTTTGGTTTTTTGATACCCTATGGAGACGTAATCGGTGGTCATGTAACACCTATTGATCATCAGTACTTTACGCCAGCTGTTTATAATTCGGCTCGTGATAGCTACCCGGTTTATGCGATGGCCGATGCCACAATTACCGAAATTACTCCAAGAACCAATGATAGAGGCACCGAATACCGATTTGTTTTCGCTCATAGCTGCACGTTCTTATATTATTATGATCTTGTAACAAGCCTGTACGGTGATGTGAAGGCCGCATATGAAAAAAACGGCCATAACCTAACGCTTAAAGTTAAGGCTGGGCAACAAGTAGGGGCGATAGGTGGCCAAACGCTGGACTTTGCTGTTTGGCGAACAAATGACACGCTCAAGGGTTTTGTTAATCCAGCTAGCTACGACGGAGAAGGCTGGAAAGTTTATACAGCCAACCCCTTCCCTTACTACACTGAGGAGCTACGAAAAATTGTGCTCTCTCGGGATCCGCGGACTACCGAGCCTAGGGAAGGCAAAATTGACTACGATATAGACGGCAAGTTAATCGGTAACTGGTTTGTGCAGGGCAGCGGCGGCTATCATGGCAGAGATAATACCGCCCAAGAATATTGGTCCGGGCATTTATCTATTGCGCCAAACGTTTATGACCCGAATTATTTTGTAGTATCAATTGGCAATTTTGGTGGTCAGGCCAAACAATTTATATCAACCACTAATCAGCCCGATCCGGCCACAGTAGGGGTGGATGCCGGGTTAGTTAAGTATGATCTTGTAACTTATCGTTATCTGAAACAAGATGGCTCTGGTTGGGACAATATGGCTTACACAACTAGTCCCAAACCCTATGCCACTAGCTCTATTCAGGGCTGCATATTAGTGCAATTAACAGACACACGCTTATTAAAGGCAGAGTCCTTTCCGGGTAAAGTTTGCTCTGGTGTCTCGACCTTTGATGCCGGCGCAAAAATATATACCAGGTAGTTTATTGATAGGCCGATAAAAACTACAACGTGATTCATCTGATAAGGTAGCCTTTGACATATCCTGATTTGGTTATATTATTAGGTTATGAAAACATATAACAACATCGCTCGACAGCTCGGACTGAACAAACTAACTGTTCTTGGGATTGCTCTCTTGGCAGCACTGGCGATCAGTTTTATAAATCTTAAGCCAGCTAACGCTTTTTCTAATCCACCAGAAACCTACATAGGCGCTAGTATTGCTCAGGATAGTACCATGCAGCTGTACTTTACCGCTGATCAGTCAGCAACCTATACTCTACCTAAATTCCAATGTAAACTCGACGACGGCCCATGGAAAGGTTGCAGTACAGGCATAACCTGGCACGGCCTTGCTGGCACCTACGCTAAACCTCTAAGCCACTTGATACAGGTTCGAGCTGTTAGCGCCGATGGACAAGTGGATCCAACTCCGTCTAGCGTTATTGCTGTGACTCCAAGAACACCGGTCGGTGCAAGATTCATGGCCAGTGTTTCAGCCGACGGTTGTAGTGCGTGGGGCAGTGGTTTGCCAGGCATGACGCTAACAGTCGAGGCTTCTGCTAATGGTCGGGGTGGTTCAATGGACATCACAATTCCGCAGAGCGGATATCTCCCAATGAGTGGTGTTGGCACTGGCGGAGTGCAGGGCATGTACGTTACGTCAACACTTAGTGACTCACTGGGCAATGTTTATGCCACTGCCGAGAGCATGATCACTCAACCAAGCTGCCCGCCTGCTGGCCTTTAGTAAGAACTACACCACAACCTAGGTTTGTTATGATACCTACATGACAGAATCTGCACCCGAAACAAATACAACCGGGGTGCCCGTACTCCCGCAGCCAGAAGACACCGATATTCCGCAGGAAGCTGGCAGCGTGCTTGCGGAAAAATATGGATACGTTGAAACAGATGTTTTAAGAGGCCTTCGCGAAGAAGCGATTGCGGCATTTAAATCTGGTGACAAACAAAAATACTTGGATCTTATTACAATGTACAACGATCTAGGTATCGAGTACGTCTCGCAGGCTAAAGGCAAAGGTTATACATATGCCCAGCTAGGCTTACTGCTGAGTATGGCGTCGATCAGACGTGACACCGGGCGTATGGAAGACTATCTAGAAGATCTTGAGGACGCCTTAACTTTTTGCTTGGGTAACCACTGGCTAGATGCGGCTACAAATGTAGAGTTAATTATTACTCATGCTCAGCAGCAGCTTGCTTCTTAAAGAACAGGCTTAGTAACCGGCGGAGTCGGCTTCGGCTTTGGTTTTATGAATGGTGCCGTCTGGGTGGTGTGGTGGGCTGTAGGTAGTAATTATTTTCATTGGGGAGTCGCCCTTGTTTACAAAATTATGCTTGGTGCCAGCCGGAACAAGCACTACATCGCCGGCGTTATAGTCGCTGGCTACGCCGTCCAAGGTAACTTGCCCGGCGCCCTCAACTAAATACAGGATCTGGTCATTATCCTCATGGGTCTCTTCGCCAATTTCGCCCCCGGCTGGGATACTCATAATGACCACCTGTGTATGTTTGCTGGTGGCGAGTACATGCCTAAAATACTCGTTTGTTTTGGCTTCTTCTAATATATTTTTTATTTGCATAAATTATCCCCTTGTCTACTCTAATTATACTCTCTTCAAATTGCCCCTGTATTCTTGAGTTTAGCGAGCTATGGGTGGTCTGGTTCACATCGTTGAGCATGTCAAAAAGATATACCGAATAAACTAGAGTATGCTTGAGATATTTATGTTTTCGTTTTATAATATCCCTCAGTCGACTGAGAGGAGCGCTTCCCATGAAGCGAGGTGACCTGAGTAAGTACCCGGTAGGGTCCGCCGCTTACGTGGTGGCCCATGCGCGCCGGCAGAGGCAGCGAGGCAAAGGTCCGTCCCTGAGCTTCAAGGGGATCACGAACCCGGTGAAGGCGTTGGAGACTGCCAGCAAGCTCGTCTCGCCGTGCTGCATCGCCAAGATCTGGGTCACCAGGGCCGATGGTGTGATGGTCGGCACCTGCTGCGAGTGCTACAAGTACGTGACCAGGATGAACCCGGTAACCGGGCAGCTCGAGTGGTTGGACGGCCACAGCCCCTGGACTACCGTCAAGCTGCGTCCGCAGACGTCGATCTCTCGTCGTCACCGTCGCCAGCGTCATCGCTTCGTGCGTCGTGCCGGGCGCATCGTCTTGGCACCCGTCTGACGGCAAGCCGAGTAAGGGGGGTGTCTGGCAGCTAGCCAGGCGCCTCCCCCTCGGAATCAATTTTATAAATTCGTGAAACATCTACATTATTAGCTTTTGTAGGGGTATTATAAAGATGTAAGGAGGCTAATATTATGGCCAGGCAAATGTGTCAAAGTTGCGGCATGCCGCTAAAAAACCAAGACCAAAAAGGTACCGAAAAAGATGAAAGCAAAAGTGAAAAATACTGCATTAATTGCTATAAAAATGGTGAGTTTACTTGGAAAGACGCCACAGTCGACCAAATGCAAATTTTTTGCATGGGCATACTGACCAAGGAAAAACATTGGCCTACTTTCTTAGCTCGGATGGCTACCAACGGAATTCCTAAACTCGAGCGTTGGAAGAACAAATAGCCCTCCAAGGATCAAGTCTTTTGCTTTTAGGCGGTTCTGGCGATTGGTTGGAGTGGCAGAGCCAGCTTGCCCGCCGATCCAACTATAACTGCCATTCGCTGCATAATGTCGGGGAAGGCCAGGCCTTCGAGCCGAGCGTATTCATAAGGCGCGTCAGTATTTTGGTCTAGTTTGCCCTCGCCAATCCATAGTCGTACCTGGCGAGTGTCTCGTTTTTCTTCAGGTAAACCATCCATAATTATTTTGCCGAATTTTTTGCAAGCCTCGAGACTATGAATAGCGCTTTCGCTATTAAACTGCATGGTTATGGTTGTTTCTTGGTTATATAGTGCCGCCAATAGATCATGATAAACCGCATGGTTTGCAAGATCGCCTAAGTGGTTATGCTGCCTAAAGCCTTGGGTAACGGCTAGCTTGTCTATTACATCACGTGGGAATAGGAACACAGGTAACGGTGCATAGTGGGCGATCCGCCCAAGACCATGGTAAATTCTTGGCATGCGTTGCTTAACATCGTCAATATTGGCGGTTGTCATTTCGCCGGGGCGGCCGTCTTTGCCATGCCGGACTATTCGACTTTGCATATCTTCGATTAATTTTGGTGCCATATAGTGTGTGTCGGAAGAAATGCCGTCAAGACCATTTAAGTAGGCGCCCCTAATTGTATTTTCTGGTAGGGCAGTCATTAGAGCCAACGCCAATCTACCAGCCTCGACATTACCCGATAGGTGAGTTGGCGCAAGGTCGTGTTCAGTAAGTGTTTTTGCCAAATCTACGACGCTGTCCAGAACTTTGTATGGTTGTTCGGACGTGCCATTGCCTGTGGAGTAGCGCCCAGTTTTAGCAATGTAGGCAAGTTCGCTTGGGCGTAGGTGGCCAGTTGGGTGGTTACCAAAAGAACCCACGTAAATGTAGGCGGCCTCGGGGTTGATAGTTGCAGTTAGAGCAGTTTCCAGTGCGTTAGCCGGGTTCTTATATAAACTAGAAAAACTAGTAGATGGCTTAACTACACGTGCAGTTTCTCGCTGCTCGGCATTAAATATGGCGACTTCGTAACGTCGGCCATCGGAGCTGGTGATAACTTTATACGTCTCGTTAGCTTCTTCGATTCGTCGCAGCAGGTCATCGTAATCAACAGTCGGTTCATAAATGCCCCGCTGTGTTGTTGGCGTACCTTCAACTACCTCATAGCCACCAGCAGTCGATAGGTAACTAACTTCGGTGAGCTGCAGTTCTCTCATAGCCTCGTTATACAACAATTTACCAAAAAAGTAAATATCCCTATTGTCCCAAATGGCAGAACCCAAAGGTCCCTCGCTTCACAAAAATACAATAGCCATCCCCCCGTCCAAAGGTTAAAATTAAGGGAATGAGTCAGAAAATACTCGGGGGAATCACTACAAAGCCTTTTTTTGCGGACAAGAATTTCGTCCTCTATGAAGACGACTCAATCGAGCTTCTAAAACAAATACCTGAAAATAGTATTGATATGATTTTTGCCGATCCGCCATACAATCTTTCAAATGGTGGTTTTACAGTCCACGCTGGTAGGCGTGTGAGTGTGAACAAAGGTAAATGGGACGAGAGCGAGGGCGTCGAAGCAGACTTCGCGTTTCATACTAGGTGGCTTGAAGAATGCTACCGAGTGCTCAAACCAAACGGCACAATTTGGGTAAGTGGGACATATCACTCAATCTATCAATGTGGTTATGCCATTCAGCTTTTGGGCTACAAAATACTTAATGATATTGCATGGTTCAAGCCAAACGCCTCACCAAATTTGAGCTGCAGATTTTTTACAGCTAGTCACGAAACATTATTGTGGGCGCGCAAAAATCCGAAGGGCAAACATACTTTTAACTATGAAGTTATGAAAGACTGGGAAGATAACTATAGAAAAGTTTTTAGAAGCAAAATTACTGGTAAAGAGGAATCGGTTGAGATAATTCACGAAAAAGGAAAGCAAATGCGTTCTGTATGGGCGCTTGGCACACCAAAACGAGAAGAAAAAATTTATGGCAAACACCCGACACAAAAACCGGTTGCCTTACTCGAACGCATAATACTATCATCCACGAATAAAGGCGATGTTATTCTCGACCCCTTCAGTGGAAGCTCAACCACTGGAATAGTGGCAACAAAGCACGGACGAAAGTTTATTGGCATTGACCTAGAAAAAGATTACCTTGATTTATCAGTCAAAAGGTATAAAGATCAAATCAAACAAGGAAAAATTTTGTGAAAATAGTAACACGGGCCGTCGCTATCAACAATTTGAGGCAATATATCGGGCAAGACCTACGTACTTTGGCTGTTGAAAACGGAGTTACGACTTATGAAACAGGTAGGCAAAATAAAGGATGGAAAGGTTTAGTTCTCGAGAAGTTGGCGGGTCTTTCTAATAATTCCAAGAAGGCTCCAAATGGTTTATCGTTTGAATTGAAATCAGTTAGTTTTAGAAAAACAGGCATAAACACGTACGTTCCAAAAGAAACTATGGCTATCACTATGATTAACCCCGATGAATTATTGCAACATTCTTTTTTTGAAAGTCACTGCTGGGCTAAGCTGAAGTCGTTGGTATTGTGTGCAATTGAATGGAAAGAAACGAATTCACAATCAGCAATCCTGATAGATGTTACTAGCATGGATTTTGTTGAAGACTCAGAACTTATAAAAGAAATTGAGCAAGACTATGAATTTATTAGAAACAAACTAAGAGCACACGGTTTTGATGCGCTTACTGGCAGCGATGGTAAATGGATTCAAGCTCGAACTAAAGGGCCCGGGCACGGCTCAATTAGTCGTGCTTTTTACGCTCGAAAAGAACTCGTAGAGAAAATTTTCCAAGAATCCAGAAAATAAAATCCCCATTTTGCTTGTGCTTGCAAAAATTAAATAGTAGCCCAAAATTTACTGTATGACATTATGGAATGAAGTAGCAAACAAACTAACAGACCCGACAGTCATCGTAGGACTCATAGCCTTAGTAAGTGGCCTTGGTGCGTACAGAAGGCAGCTTTTTCTGAATAGGAGGGTAGATCTTAATAAAGACTTTAATGTCAAACTAGACGAGCTATATCAGACACTCTCCTCAACGATAACATCGTACAATGAGGTTATTAATCTCCTGAGTAATATAGGGGAGAAATACAGAACTCAACTAAGTCCCAGCAACCCAGCGGAGATTGATACACAGGCCGAAGAGGCTAAAAAAGATGTTGAGAAGAAGTATGTGGCAATAAACAAACTAATTGAGGAAGTAGAAAAGTATCAATCTAAAGGTACGGAAATTATTAACAAGCTTGCGACTGACCCTATAATTGCTCACGATTTTAGCACTGTGGCTACTTCGTTGAATAAAGAACATATTAGGATTGGTAACGCTTTAGGGAGAGCCAACTATCTACTTATATGGACAAACCCCTTCCCGGCTGGAATGACCGGGGGACAGAATACCAGCCCACAATTATTTAATGCCATCAGAGATGTGGTCAATGCTAACGTAGAAGATCTTAAACAGTTTCAGCAATACGTTCAGGATGCAAAAAAACTATTGCACAACAAACTTGTTGGGGGCATGTTCAGAAAATACAAGCCTGCTTATACTGAGCAGCAGCGCAAAGTACTAACAAAAAAAGGCATAAGGGATTATACAGTCGAAACTAGCCGGTGGCTCAGGTTAAAAACTCTCGTTAGATTAATTTGGGGTTAGTCGGGTCCGGGCATCGGCTCAATACAGATGAAAATGAATAAACTAAAATCTGAATAAAGCAAAACCGTGCCGAGTTTCTCATACAGAAAAAGAACGAGGCCGTTTATCGTTGTTTTGCGCAGGTTTTAGGAATTTAGATTCAATCTGATATTGAACGTAGCCCGGTTGCTTTGCCTAACTTTGGCAACCCAAAGTTGGAAGTATTTAGTTCTTTGAAAAAGAACTTATGCCTATACTTTATAGAGATAAACTGCTATAATAACTCTAGTTGTTACGATAAGTGGCGCTAAAAACAGCGCCTTTTTAATTAGGTAAATCATGACTCCAGACAAAATTCGCAATATCGCAATTATCGCTCACGTTGACCACGGCAAGACCACTCTCGTTGATGGTTTATTAAAGCAATCCAAAACTTTTCGCGACAACCAAGCCGAAATGAGCCAAGAGCTCATAATGGACAGCGGCGATCAAGAGCGTGAGCGAGGTATTACTATTACCGCCAAAGTTACCGCCGTACAGCACAACGACTACCGCATAAATATTATCGACACTCCCGGCCATGCCGATTTTTCCGGCGAGGTTGAACGTACCATTAACATGGCCGATGGCTGCCTGCTAATTGTAGATGCGCAGGAAGGCCCAATGCCACAAACCAAGTTTGTACTTACTAAAGCTCTGGCATCCGAGCTAAAACCAATTGTAATTATAAATAAAATTGATAAGCCCGGTTCACGACTAAAAGAGGTAGAAAATGAAATTGCCGACCTGTTTTTGGAGCTAGCCGTACACGAAGACCAGCTGCATTACCCGATTTATTACGCCATTGGTCGCGAAGGCAAAGCTTGGGACGCAGTGCCAACTGATCCGTCAGCTCCAGCCGACTTAACCCCAATATTTGACGCCATTATAAACAAAGTGCCAGCGCCAACTGTAGAAATTGATAAACCTTTCCAGATGCTAGTAAGTGCTCTAGCCTGGGATAGCTTTAAGGGCAAATACGCCATAGGACGCATCACCAGAGGGCGTGTAAAAGTGGGCGACCAAGTATCGGTTTGTAAAATAGACGGCTCGATTGTTAAAACTAAAGTCGATAACATTATGATTAGCCATGGTGTGGGCAAGGTAGATGTAGTCGAAGGTATTGCTGGCGACCTAGTGCAACTTACCGGGATGGCCGATGTTCAAATTGGTGAAACAATTGCTGACAACGATAACCCAGAAGCTCTGCCCGTTATGGAAGTAGAAGCTCCAACCCTAAAGATTTATCTTGGCCCAAATACTAGCCCGTTTAAAGGGACTGAAGGCGAGTTTAGTACGAGTCGCCAAATTGGAGATCGGCTTAAAAAAGAACTAGAAACCAATGTGGGCCTGCGAGTAGAGGAAAGCGCTATTGGCTTTAATGTGTCTGGGCGCGGCGAACTGCACCTATCGGTACTTATAGAAACACTGCGCCGTGAAGGCTATGAGTTTGAAGTTGGCCGCCCTCAAGTGGTTACACATGAGGAAAACGGCCAGACTATGGAACCAATTGAGGAACTGATTATAGAAGTACCAGCTGAACACGTTGGTACCGTCCAGCAAGAACTTGGTGCCCGCCGGGCAACCCTAAAAGAACAATTTGCCAGCCCTAAGGGTGTAACAAAACTAATTTACGAGCTACCAACCCGCGCTTTACTTGGACTGCGCAACATACTTATTACCAACACCAAAGGCACGGTAATTATGAATACCTTGATGATTGGTTATGCGCCGCTTGGCCAGAGTCTGGCTCAACTACGAAACGGAGTATTAATAGCCTGGGAAGCCGGCATTACTACACCATACGCCCTGGAAACTGCCGAAACCCGCGGAACATCCTTTGTGGGCCCTGCCGAGAAAGTTTATGCTGGTCAAATTGTGGGTATTAATAAACGCCAAGAAGACATGGAAATAAATGTGTGCAAAGCTAAGCACCTAACTAATATGCGAAGCAGCTCTAGCGATGGCACAGTGCAGCTAACTCCACCAACTATTTTTAGCCTTGAGCAGTGCCTAGATTTTCTAGAAAACGATGAACTACTAGAAGTAACTCCAAAATCCTTGCGCCTGCGTAAGCGTGAGCTGGATCACAATAAGCGCAAGCGCGCACCAAAAGTTTAACCTAAAGTTGCAATTAGGTTTTTAGCATAGTATAAATGTTAGCTATGGTACCAAAGCGTGTGATTATGAGCCTCGGCCTACTCGTCATTGACGAGCAGCTGCTGTAGTTCTAATAGTCATAAGCTAAACCACCAACAATTTAAGCAAAACGACAACCGGACTACAGCAGTCCGGTTTTTTGTTGCTCCGGTCCTCGAGTTTCACTCCCGTTTGACTCGAGGGCCGGGGTAGCAACCAACTACGCAACTAGGCCAACCAGCCGAACCGTGGTTGCTACCCCTACCATACATCTGGCAGGCAAGTCAGATGAACATTCACAAAACGAGGGAAGGAGAATTAAAATGCCCCTTGATGGTGGCTTTTACGTCTACGGCGGTGAGCGTACCGATGAGCTGATTGAGGAGATCAGTCTTCATCTCACGGCGGGCAAGCCGATGGATGCCTTCGAGCAGATTCGGGAGATGGTCCAGATGTACGAGGGTGACCCGGATAGGGTGAGGAACATCTTCAGCTGGCGGGGTAGGCTTAACGAGTCGGGGATGTCGACTCTCAGCCAGATTCTCGAGTGCTTTCGTGTGCCGCAGCGCACCATCAGCGCCACGGGCTAACTCGCAGCAACTGGCGCACAACAACATCTGGGGCGGCCCGCAGCTTACATAGCGCGGTCGCCCCGGGGGCTTTCACCTTCCCTCTCTTTTCAATAACACCTATAAAAGCTACAATAATATCAATGTCAGCCTTCAGGTTTTAAAAATGTCTAATTTCTATATAACAACTTCAATCCCGTACGTTAATGGCGAACCCCATGTTGGTCACGCCCTAGAGTATATTTGTGCTGATGTTATTGCTCGCTATATGCGCCAATATAAAACACCAGTCATATTCGCAACCGGAACCGACGAGCATGGCGGCAAGATAGCCGAGAAGGCAGAGGAATTAAAAATTCAGCCAAAACAATTGGCCGACCAAATGACCAAAACTTTTGTGGATTTACTGAAAGATTTAAATATTAGCAATGACCGTTTTGTTAGAACCACGGACGCTGACCATGAAACTAGAGCCCAACTTATTTGGAAGGCACTGGACAAATATATTTATAAAGGCAGCTACACCGGCTGGTACTGCACGGGCTGTGAAACTTTTTATACCGAAGCCGTAGTAAAAGAAAATAACGGCGTTTGTCCTCACCATAATCGCAAGTATGAGCAAATAAAAGAAGACAATTATTTTTTTAAGTTAAGCGCCTTTACTCCGCAAATTTTAGAAGCCATAGAATCAGAGACTTTTAGAATTATTCCCGAAACTCGCAAGAATGAAATTTTAAGCGTGGTTAAAAGTGGCCTAGACGACATAAGTATCTCCAGGCCAAAAGAAAAAATTAGCTGGGGCATAGCCGTGCCGGGCGATGACAGCCAGATCATGTACGTGTGGTTTGAAGCCTTAATGAACTACATAACGGTTCTAGGCTACCCGGAAAACCAGGATTTTAAAGACTTTTGGCCGGCTAATATTCAAGTAATTGGTAAAGATATTCTGCGCTTCCACGCAGCTATTTGGCCGGGCATGTTGCTAGCTCTAGGATTGCCATTACCAAAAGCTTTGTACGTTCATGGTCATATAAACGTTGATGGCAAAAAAATGAGCAAATCTTTGGGTAATGTGATTGCACCAAAAGACATAATTGCTAAATATGGTGCCGATCCGGTGCGTTATTACTTTATGCGACACGTTCCGGCTTATGATGACGGCGACTTTACGTGGGACAGATTTGAAGCGGCCTACAACTCAGAACTAGCCGATCAGCTGGGTAATGCCGTAAGCCGAACAGCAGCCATGATTAGTAATTATCAAAAAGGTAACATTGGCGACTTATCAGCGCCAAAACACGACGTGGCTAGTTACCGTGCGAGTATTGAAGATTGCAAATTCGATAGAGCTCTAGACGAAGTCTGGGAGCAGGTAAAAGGCTTAAACCAATACATAGAAGAAACTAAACCTTGGGAAATTGCTAAAAAAGGCGAACTCGAACACGTCCAAGAAATACTGGCCAATTGTGTAGCTTCGCTACTGCAAATTAGCATATTGATAGAGCCATTTATGCCCGACACTGCCAAAAAAATTCAGAGTGTGTTTGCTGGTGGCAGGGTTCAGCCGCTGGCTGGCCCTTTGTTCCCAAAAACAGAAAAGAAATAATTGCATGCAACTGGTTGATACACATTGCCACATTCATTTTGGCAACTACCCACTGGATCCGGAACAAACGTTGGAGTCTGCAGCCAAGGCCGGTGTTAGTAAGATTATTTGTGTGGGCTGTAGTTTGGCCGATAGCAAAAAAGCGATTAATTTTGCAGCTAAGCACAAAAATGTCTGGGCTAGTGTTGGTGCCCATCCGCATGACGGCCAAGATTTTTTAAACGAACCTCGTGCCCGAGCTCAAATTAAGGAAATGCTTAGTCTTCCCAAGGTTGTGGCTATTGGCGAGATAGGCCTTGATTACTATCACCAGCACACTAGCCGGGAAGATCAAGAAAAGGTACTGCGAGAGCAGCTAGAAATTGGCGAGGCTAGCAAGCTACCATTTATTTTCCACGTGCGAGATGCCTGGGAAGATTTTTGGCGTATTATATCCGACTACGAAATAAAAAAGGCTGTGGTCCACAGCTTTAGCGCCACTAGCAATGAGCTAGAGGAAATTATTAGTAGGGGTTTTTACGTTAGTCTAAACGGCATCATGACTTTTACTAAAGATCCAGCGCAGCTCGCCGCCGCTAAAAAGGTACCGCTCGATAGATTGTTGCTTGAGACCGATGCTCCGTTTTTAACCCCAAAACCCGATCGTGGTAAAATCTGTGAACCAAAACACGTTCTAAATACGGCTGAGTTTTTGGCTTCCTTAAGAGGCGAGAGCTTAAATGAGCTTGCTAGTGCTACCACCAATAACGCCGAGAGATTATTTAAAATATAATTATGAAAAAAGTTTATTTTGATTACGCAGCCGCGACACCGCTTAACCCGACTGTCTTGAAAGCTATGAAGCCATATTTTAGCGACGCGTTTTACAATCCGTCGGCTATATATTTATCAGCTAGAAAAGTTCGTGAGGACATAAACAAAGCCAGAAAGTCTATAGCTGGTAACTTGGGCGTCCGGCCAGCAGAAATTGTTTTTACATCTGGGGCAACCGAAGCTAATAACTTAGCCATCCAAGGGGTTATGAGTAAATACCATGATTCGGAAATTCTGGTTTCCGCTATTGAGCATGAGTCGGTAATAGCCCCGGCCAAAAAATTTAAAGCCAAATTAATACCAGTTAATAAAGATGGGATAGTTGATTTAGCCAAACTCGAAAAATTAATTAATGACAAAACAGTTCTAGTTAGTGTAATGCTTGTAAATAACGAGCTGGGATCGGTTCAACCACTGGCCGAGATTGCTAAAATTATTGCCTCCATCCGAAAAGATCGAATCAAATCCGGCAATAAGCGTCCAATATATTTACATTCGGACCTTGCCCAGGCCGCTAATTTTTTTGATATTCATGTGTCTCGTCTTGGCGTTGATTTAGCCACAATTAATGGCGGTAAAATTTATGGCCCAAAACAGAGCGGAGCCCTTTATATCAAAGCCGGTGTGGCGCTTAACCCAATGATTATCGGTGGCGGCCAAGAGTTTAACATTAGATCTGGCACAGAAAACGTGCCTGCCGTAATCGGCTTAGCCAAGGCCCTTGAAATTGTTCAAAATCACCGAACAAACGAGGCCAAGAGGTTAACAGATCTAAGGATAAAGCTGGAGCGTGAGATTATGCAGCGTTTTCCAGATGCCCTAATTAACGGTAGCACTCAGCATAAAGCACCACATATTATTAGTTTAACTTTGCCCGGAAGGGACAATGAGCGTTTAATGATGGAACTAGATGAAGCCGGCTTTGAAGTAGCAGTTGGCAGTGCTTGTAGCGCTAGCTCTGATGAACCGTCGTTCGTTCTAAAAGCTATTGGTCTGAGCGATGAACAGGCACGCTCAACACTTCGTTTTAGTCTGGGGCGCTTTACTGAGCCAAAAGACATTAAAAAATTGGTTAAAACCCTCGAGAAAGTTATCAAATCTAGCGACTATTAACCCTTAAGCAAAAGCGGTATAATTTATGTAATGCTAAAGGGAAAAATTCGGGTCTTATTGTTTGGACTGGCTGGCTTTATTTTTATTGTCGGGTTATCGGGTAGCGCTAGCGCCGACAATGTTGTTCAGGGGCTTAAGACAAAAACCAAATTAGATGCAGGCACGATAGTTCGTATAAGTACTGATACCAGCACAATAGCCGAAAAACTACCGGCCGGCCGGTCTGATTTAATCTTTGGCGTAGTAATTGATAAAGCTTTGTCGCCGGTTTATGTTGAGCACGAGGGAGCTACAACCTATGTTGCGAGCCAGGGCGAGTACCAGGTTTTAGTTGATACCGAGAATGGGCCAATCTCTGTAGGCGATTATATCTCGGGATCTTACACTGACGGAATCGGCGCAAAAGCAACCGGCAGGCAGCCGCTGGTGCTTGGTAAAGCCACAAGTAGCTTTAATGGCCAAACCGGCGTTGTTGGTAGTGCCGGCCGCTATAAAATAGGTAAAGTCTCGGTTGATATTAATATCATCAGGAATCCTAACTTTAAAAACACTTTGGCTATTCCAGGCCCTTTGCAGAAACTAGGCAATTCGATTGCTGGTCGAGAAACTTCACCGTTCAAGGTATATGTGGCGCTGGTTTTGTTTTTAGTAGCAACGGTCTTGACCCTTGTACTTCTTACGGTTGGAACCAGAGGCGGACTTGTAGCTATTGGCCGCAACCCTTTAAGTAAGCATTCGGTTTTGAAAGCTCTATTTGAAGTGATTGGTGCGGCACTTGTGATTTTCATTACCTCTTTAATTGGCGTATATTTATTACTGAGGCTATAAGACATATATGAATACTGGTGGGTTAATTTTAGTTATAGGGGCACTGCTTAGTGCTACTGCTGCCTTTATTTGGTTAGCCTTGAAACTTAATAACAGCTCTGGCTCTAAACCAATCAAAGGTGGGATCGAAGCTACAGCCAATAAAGATATTGAGCATATCTTTAATGACGAATTCAGGGAAGAATTAAGAAACAGGGGCCGTCTATACTTCGAGAAGATCATTGGTGAAAACGCCATGTTTTTGCAGCAAGATCTTCGCCAAACAACTACGCAGCTAAACGACTACATGCGGGCCGAGATAACCAGAACGCTCCAGGAGGAGTTTAAGAAGTATGAGCAGGGAATTGCCGACGCTAAACAAATTGCCCTTGGCTCTATCGAAAAAACTATTACTACTATTGAGCAACAGCGTCAGTTTTTGGAAACGCAGCTAGCTACACAGAGCGAGGCCCAAAAGGCCAGGATTATTGCTCAGTTCGAAAAAAATATGGCCAGCATTATTAACCACTACGTGTTAAAGGCAATTGGCGATCAGATAGATTTATCGGATCAACTAGAATATATTTTGTCTGAGCTTGAGTCTAATAAAGCTGCCATCTTGGAGGACGTAAAACGTGGCGCTTAAAGATTCTAAATTACCGCTGGGCATTATCAGCAAGACTGATCTAATTCGCATGCAGCGCGAGCTAACCAAACTCGATGATTATTTTGTTGCAGCCGCCGCTCGGAAACCAGGCGATTCGCTCCAGGCTCCTCGCGTCAGTCACGCGCTGGATATGTTAGCCAGAGATAACAAAATCAATTTACTTGAGGCCGGTCAGCGTAAAAGTTTTAAGACAGAGCTTGAACAACTTATTGCCAAGGCGCCATCCATGCACCTAAGCTTTGCTAGCGACCCGTCGCCCAAAGCTCTAGAACAACTTATCAGATGGTTTCGTGACAACATTCATCCTCAAGCCTTGTTGCAGATTGGAATCCAACCATCAATCGCTGCTGGCTGTGTACTAAGAACCTCAAATCAAATCTTTGATATGAGTCTTAGAACTAATCTAAAAAAAGAAGAACCATATCTGGCCAAGTTAATTGATGGAGCCACCAATGCCTAGTACTGAAGTAGGGCAACATTTTCAGCGCTTCGTAGACGCTGGTCAACCTGTCGGTGAGGTTCTGACAGTTAACAATTTTTTGGTTACAGTTAAAGGTTTGCAACCGGTTAATATCCATGCGCTGGTAACTTTCGAAGATGGTAGCAAAGGTTTTGTGCAGCACATTTTAGAAGACAGGGTTGTTGTTTTGCATCTTGGCTCGCAAAAACTCAGAGTTGGCAGCTTGGTAGTGGTGCAACAAACAGAACTAATGGCCAAGGTTGGTAAGGATTTTATCGGCCGAGTTGTATCAATAAGTGGTGAACCGCTAGACGGTAAGGGGGTAATCGCCGCCGATACTACGGCGCCAATTTTTAATAAAGCACCAGCAATCTACGAACGGCAGCTACTAGATACCCAGCTGGAAACGGGAGTCGTTGCTATCGATGCCTTATTCCCAATTGTCAGAGGGCAGAGGCTAGCACTGCTGGGCGATAGTAAGTCGGGTAAATCTACTCTTGCAACTCAGATTGCCATTAACCAAAAGAATACCGATCAAGTAGTGGTTTATGTAATGATTGCCAAACGGCGAAGTGATATAGACAACTTACTTAACACGTTAAGCGAAAACGATGCCATGAAAAAGGCGATAGTTATTGTGTCGACAATTTTTGATTCGCTGGTCGCTAGTTATCTAGCCCCCTACGTGGGTTGTGCAATGGCTGAGTATTTATGGCAGACAGTCGGTCAGGACACAATTGTGATTTACGATGATCTAACAACACACGCTCATGCTTACCGGGAGATTTCGTTGCTATCTGGGGTTAGCCCTGGAAGAGACAGTTACCCAGGCGATATGTTTCATGCCCATTCGGCTCTACTAGAACGAGCTGGTCGCCTAAAGAAGGGCGGCAAGTGTTTAACGGCCATACCAATAGTGACAGCCGATAGTGGTGATATCGCTGCTTTTTTGCCAACTAACATCATGTCTATAACTGACGGACAGTGGATTTTAGACATGGATGTTTTTAGAGAAGGTTTAAGACCAGCAATTAATGTGGGATTATCGGTTACGCGTGTCGGAAGCCGTGGGCAAAATGAGCATCAGAAGCAGCAAAACACCCTTTCCCTAAAAGCCCTGGCATCGTATCAACGGGCCAAAGAGTTTTCGCATTTTGGTACTGAGCTATCAATTCAGTCTCAGATGGATTTGCTACGAGGCCAAAAACTTAGGCAACTTTTAAGCCAGGTACCAGGCGAAACATATAGCTTGCTAGCCCAGCAAATGATGCTAGACATTTTACTAGAAAATAATCTTGATCCGCGGGTTGACGTTGGGTTGCTGAAGAAATCTGCCAATGAAACGGCCGGTCTTTTAAAAAATCCTAGCGACTATCCACACATAATCGAAAGCCTAAAAGCTAAAGCTCTAGGAGCGACAGCATGAGGTCTTTAGCTGAACTAAGTCGTGAGCGCGAAACATTAGGTACGGTTGCTGAGCTAACATCAGCCTTTGAAGGCATAGCTAGTATGCACATTGCCCAGATAAAAGATCAGGTTTTAAATTCTCAAAAGTTTTTTGAAGAACTATGGGGTATTTATAAGCAGATAAGGGTTGGCACTAATTTTCACTTTGGTCGCGGCAATAGCCCGGGCCAAAAACCAAAAGAGCTGGTAATTGTTCTAACCGCAGAAGGTAGTTTTAGCGGAGACCTAGACAGGCAGGTAGTCAATGAACTTAAGAAAGTTTACGATCCAAAAAAACACGAGGTTATAGTTGTTGGTACTCACGGCACAGCCTATCTGGCCCAAAATAATATTAACTATGTACGAAGTTTTAAAGCACCAATTAGTGATCGCAACATCAACGTTATGCCGCTAATTGCTGAGATCCAAAAATATAGATCGACTACCGTTTTTTACCCAGCCTATATTTCACTAACCAACCAAGAGGTGAAATTTATTCAAATGAGTACTCTGGTGGCTGAGCGCGGAGAGCATGTTACCGAAACCGCAGAGACAATTAGCGAGACTAATTACATTTTTGAACCGAGCACCTTTGCTGTTGTAGACCACCTTGAAAGAACCATGTTGGTAATTATGCTGGGTGAAATAATGCTAGAGGCTAAGTTGGCCCAATATGCCAGCCGCTTCAAAGCCATGAATGCCGCGAAAGACAAAGCCAATAAATCCTACTCAGAAATTGCTGCGACTTATAATCGCACCAAAAGGGTTATAAAAGATGAAAGAGCTAAAGAAATTTTGAACGGTCTTAGAAAGGTGCGGGGATGAGCACTGGCGTGATTCGCACTATTCGAGGCTTGGTGGTATCTGTCGTTTTTGATGAGGATGTACCAGAGTCGGGCGAAATATTAATTCCTGACAGTCCAAGACGAGGTCTGTTGTTAGTCGACCACCTAGCCGACAATAACGTCGCGGTATGTCTTAATGTTTTTGAGGACAAGTCGATTCAAAAAAATATGACGGTTAATCGTACTGACAAAGGCGTGGAAATTCCAGTTGGCAACTTAACAATTGGCCGAATTTTTGATGCCCTTGGCCGACCCTTAGATGGATTGCAGCTTGGCGATAATTTGCCTAGAAAAAACATTATGCAGGTTCCGCTGCGTGGAACTTCGTTTAAAGCTGCCAAAACTGATCTGCTGGAAACCGGCATCAAGGTTATAGATTTCTTTACGCCGTTCGTAAAAGGCAGGAAGATCGGGATTATTGGTGGTGCTGGCGTTGGTAAGACGGTTCTAACCATGGAGCTAATCCATAATATTGCCAAAAGCGGCCAAGGCACCAGCTTGTTTGCTGGTATTGGTGAGCGTATACGCGAAGGTCACGAATTGTATGAGACTTTGCGTGAGCGAGACCTATTAAAAAACACTGTTATGTACTTTGGTCAAATGGACCAAAATCCGATCCAGCGTGTTTTAGTTGGTTTATCGGCGGTTGCGGCGGCAGAATACCTACGCGACCAAGAGAAAAAAGACATTCTATTTTTTGCCGACAATATGTACCGTTATGTTCAGGCTCGCAACGAGATGTCGACCATTATGGAGCAAATACCTTCAGAGGGCGGTTATGAGCCGACAATATTCTCAGACGTTAAATTGTTGCAAGACCGCTTGAGCTCTAGCGAAAATGGGTCAATCACTGCCGTACAAACTATTTACGTGCCAGCTGACGACTTAAGTGATCCAGCTGTACAGATGATTCAGCATGAGCTAGACGGTACAATCGTGCTATCTAGAAAACTGGCAGAGGAGGGAATTCGCCCAGCGGTCGATTTGATTCACAGCCATTCATCGCTGCTGTCTCCAACGGTGGTTGGTGATAGGCATTACAACCTTAGCGTTCAGGTGCAGGCTCTGCTTCAAAAACATCAGTCGCTAAAGAGCATCATAGCCATAATTGGCGAAAATGAGTTATCGGCTAGCGACAGAACCGATTACGTAAAGGCAACGCGGCTGATTGCTTTCTTTTCGCAGAACTTATATGTTACCGAGGAAATGACAGGCAAAAAAGGCGAATTTGTTAGCCGCGAAGAGACGCTACGAGGCGTAGAATCAATTTTAAGTGGGACTGCCCAGTGACAACAGCAACATCTACAATGAAGGTCAAGATCTATGCACCGTTTAGGACGTATTTTGATGGCTCGGCTAACAGTGTTTCGGCGATTAATGATACGGGACCCTTTGATATTCTCCCCGGGCATAAAAATTTTATATGCTTGCTGAGCCCTGGAGTGCTGACGGTTAGAATCCCTGAGCGCCCCGATTTTGAGATGCAAATTGGCCAGGCTGTGATGCACGTAAAGGCTGACATGGTTAGCGTCTTCCTCGACGTTTAGTCGTAAATATTATAAAATAACAGAGATGAAGACGGTATTCGTAGGTTTAAGCGGCGGAGTTGATTCTTCCGTAACGGCAGCCTTGCTTAAGCAGCAGGGCTTCAATGTCGTGGGAGTTTATATGAAAAACTGGAGCCAGGATTTGCCTGGCATGCCTTGCCCATGGCGCGATGATTTTACCGATGCCAAACGAGTGGCAGTGCAGCTTGGAATTGGCTTTAAAATGTATGACTTCGAGAAACAGTATCGTCACAAGGTAGTTGATTACATGTTGGACGAATTCAAAGCTGGTCGTACGCCCAATCCAGATATTATGTGCAATCAAGAAATTAAGTTTAAACTTTTTCTTGAAACAGCTCTTGAGGACGGAGCGGATTACGTGGCCACTGGCCATTACGCCAAAACCAAAGATGGGCGTCTGTATATGGCCAAAGATGATAATAAAGATCAGACCTATTTTTTGTACCGCGTATCAAAACAAGCTCTCGAAAAAACGTTGTTCCCACTTGGGGATTATACAAAACCGCAGGTTAGGGAACTGGCCAAAAAATTTAAACTAGTTACAGCAACCAAGAGCGAGAGTATGGGGATCTGTTTTGTAGGTAAGATTGGCATTAAAGATTTTTTGTTGCAGTATGTTGATTCAAAACCCGGCAAGATAATTGACCAAAAGGGCCAGATTTTGGGTGAGCATGACGGGGCAATATTCTACACCATAGGCCAGCGCCATGGGCTAGACGTTGGCGGCGGAATGCCATTTTATGTAACAGGGAAAGACATGAAAAAAAATGAAGTTTACGTAACGACTGATCTACAAGACGAAAAACTTTGGAGTAGGCAAATTAGACTTACCCTGCCCCACTGGATTAACGAAGAGCCCGTTGACGTAAAGAATCTGAGAGTCCGGACCCGACATCGCGCAAAACTTATAAACGTAAAAAAACTTAACAGGTTAAGTAATTTTGAATGGACAGTGGAGCTTGATGAAGATGTTAGGGCACTGACGCCTGGCCAATCGGCTGTTCTCTACTCTGGCAGCGAGTGCCTTGGCGGCGGCATTGTCTTTTAGATTTTAGCCAAAGTTTTGGGCAACAGTATCGTCGTCTGGGTGGGCCTTAGGCTCTGGTTGACCTTCAACTTCTTGTTTAGGTGGTATTGGTAATTGTGTTTCAGGGAACTGGGGTGGTATAGAGCCATCTAAATCGCTAAACTCTATTGGTGCCTGGGGTTTTTCCATTTATGTTTCCTTTCAGGATTAGTATATCAATTAGTTAAACAGATGTTTAATATAGTGTTTACCTCTGTTATAATCATGCTTAATGACAGCGCAAGAAATTAGAAAAAAATATCTTGAGTTTTTTAAGGCTCGAGGGCACGTGGTTATTCCGCGAGCACAGCTGGTGCCACAAAATGATCCAACAACGCTTTTTACAGGCAGTGGGATGCAACCATTGGTGCCCTACCTGCTTGGCGAGGAACATCCTGACGGCAAGCGCCTAGTAGACAGCCAGACATCATTCCGTGCTGAGGATATGGATGAAGTAGGCGATAATCGCCATACAACTTTTTTTGAGATGCTCGGTAACTGGAGCCTCGGTGATTATTTTAAGGCCGAGCAGCTACCTTGGTTTTTTGAATTTTTAGTAGGCGAGATTGGTCTGGACCCAAGCAAATTATATGTAACTTGTTTTATTGGCGACGAAGCAGCTAATGTCCCTAAGGACACTGAGGCTGCTGGAATATGGGAAAGGCTATTCGAAGAAAAAGGTATTGATGCCAAACAAGTCGAGATTGGTTCGGAGGCCGATGGTTACTCCAAAGGTATGAACGACGGGCGTATCTTCTATTACGACGCGTCTAAAAACTGGTGGAGCCGCGGCGGTGTGCCGGCGGCTATGGCTGTTGGCGAGCCGGGCGGTCCGGACAGCGAAGTGTTTTATGACTTTGGCACCCCTCACGACGAAAAATGGGGCAAGCATTGTCACCCCAACTGCGACTGCGGCCGATTTTTGGAAATTGGTAACTCGGTATTCATGGCTTATAAAAAAACCAAAGATGGTTTTGAAAAATTGCCTGCTCCAAACGTTGACTTTGGCGGTGGCTTAGAGCGAATCGCTGCAGCTAGTATGGGCAGCCCAGATATTTTTGAAATAAGTCTTATAAAACCAATTATTGAAGGACTCGAGAAACTGTCTGGTAAAAGCTATGACCAACATCAAAATAGTATGCGGGTGATTGCTGACCATTTACGGGCTGCAACTTGGCTAGGTGTCGATGGAGTCATGCCCAGCAACAAACAGCAGGGCTACGTGCAGCGTCGTTTAATCCGTAGGGCTCTGCGCTATGCATTTGATCTTGGTATCGAGCAGGATCTATGCGAAAAAGTCGCGCCTATAATTATAGAATTATATAAAAAAGACTTTCCGGAAGTTGCTAAAAATGAGCAGGAAGTGCTTGAGGCTTTTGCCCGGGAAGAAAAACTTTTCCGCCAGACTTTGCGCAAAGGCTTGGTAATGTTGCCAAAGCTGGCTGGTCTTGGGGTTACATATGAACTAGGCAATACTAATCAGGTTCGTGAAGCGGCGGTAAAGGCAAAGAAATTGAATGGAAACTCACTGTTTGTTCTATATGACACTTACGGTTTTCCCGTTGAGCTTGCTCTCGAAGAAGCATATCGCCTCGGTATAGATGTAGAAGATAACTGGAAAGAAGAATTTGATACGAGAATGGATGAGCAGAGACAACTTAGCCAGACGGCTAGTGCTGGCACGTTTAAGGGCGGCTTGGCCGATCATTCGGAGCAGGTTATCAAATACCATACTGCTACCCACCTGATGTATCAGGCGCTTAAAAACATTCTTGGACCGCACGTTGTGCAACGCGGCAGCAATATTACAGCCGAGCGATTACGTTTTGACTTTAGCCATGACCAAAAAGTAACGCCGGAGCAAATTGCTGAAGTTGAGAAAATTGTTAATGAAAAAATTGCCGAAGACCTGCCAGTTAGTTGGAGGGAAGAGCCAACCGCCGAGGCCCTAAAAACTGCTAGCGGTGCTTTTGGTGATAAGTACGGCGATATGGTGAAGGTTTATACAATTGGCGACCCGGCTAGTCCATTTAGTCGCGAAGTTTGCGGTGGCCCGCACGTTGAGCATACTGGCGTTTTGGGCGAAGGCGGTAAGAAGTTCAAAATCACCAAAGAAGAAGCTAGCTCGGCCGGAGTTCGAAGAATAAAAGCCGTTTTGCAATAGACCATGAATATTTTTGTATATCTCTGCGGATTACTATCTGTAATCTTGGCTATTTATTGCACCATACCCTACATTCGCTCAATTTTATCTGGTCGAACAAAGCCACACCAATTTAGCTGGTTTATATTTGCAATCATGAATAGCATCGTGACTGTTTCGCAGTACGCCAAGGGCGCAAGGGCATCGGTTCTTATTTCGCTAACTTTTTTAATAAGTAATCTTGTTATCCTCGGTCTTTCATTCAAATACGGCACTCGCAATACCTCAAAATTTGATATTTTCCTGCTGGCCTTAAGCCTTACAACCATCGTTGCTTGGGTCATAACCAATGACCCGTCGGTCGCGATTTGGCTTAGTGTCTTGATAGACGTCTTCGCAACATCAATGATTGTCCTGAAGATAAAGAAACATCCTAAATCTGAAGCGCCCTATCCATGGTTAATCGGCACCATTGCTTATGTATTTAGCAGCCTTGCCTTGGTTAATAAACCACTTAGCGTTTTGTATGTTCGTCCGATATATGGAGTATTAAGCGACGTTGCAATTCTAGCGGCTGTTTATTTGTACAGAGATACAAAAATAAGTATAAAAAAATAACCCTTGCGGGTTAGTTGGGGGGCGGGGGCGCGCGAACGTGCGCGCCCCCGCTTGCTAGGCCGTGGGCCTAGCTGACCGCCGCCTGGCCCTTGTCGAGCGGGATGCCGTCGGGCATCATCGACCCGAGGGCGACGAACCTGGTCTGCTGGTCCTGCGGCAGCCGTCTGTCGAAGTGCCCGATCGTCCGGGTGATCTGGTGGTAGGCCTCGAGCACCTCGACCAGGTGGTGCTGGCTGGGCCGCTCCTCGGGGTTGCCGAACTGCTCGAGCCCCCAGATTTCCAGCAGGCCGAAGCACGGCTCCTGCTGGAGCGGGCTGATCATGGCCGGCCCGAGCACCAGGCCATCCGGCTCGACCACCAGCCTGCTGGGCAGGTGGTAGGACACCGGGGTGCTGTAGAGCGCCCAGACCTCCTCGGCCGGGACGCGCACGACGTGCGCGACCAGCAGCACCTTCTTGGCCGAGTCGAACCCGAATGCTGCCATGGGCTTGAGGTCGAGGGTCTGGAGGGCCTTCTGGACCTCCCAGCCGCACTTGTGGGGCGGCAGGTTGGGGTCGAAGACTGCCATGCCGCGTGCGTGCACAGGGCACATCCTTTCGTCGGGTAACGGGGTCGCAGATTTTGCGGCGAAGCACTAGCCAAGTACATCAGCTAGAATTGATATTATAATACTAAAACACACAAACGTCAACATTCTAACAGATGTAGCGGATTACTTATCATGATATAATCAATCTGATTATGCTTCAAAAAGCCAAAGATTTAACCAAGCTAAAAAACAGGCTTTCTAAACTGCCAATTCCAAAACAAGTTGGCAAAAAATCGGAGAGTTTGGGCGAGTATATTGTAGCCCTAGATATCGGTACCGAATTTGTTAAGGCTCTAGTTGGCCGAGTGGTTGGCAACAATGTCGAGATCATAGGGGTTGGCCGAGCCCATCAGGAGTTAGCTGATATGCAGGCGGGGGCAATATCTGATATTGCTGCTGTCGTAGAAAATTGTGACAAAGCTCTGGCCATAGCCGAAGAACAAGCTGGTATACAGGCCAAAAGTGTAGTGATTGGCATTGCTGGTGAACTAGTAAAAGGCACAACTAGCATGGTGCATTTTACGCGAACCAATTCGAACAAGGAAATTGATGTAGCCGAGATGGAAAAGATAATCGCCATTGTCCAAGAACGGGCTGAGACTAAAGCCCGCCGAGACCTAGCCTGGGAGTTAGGAGGCAAGGACGTAGAAGTAAGACTGGTAAATAGCGCCTTGGTAAGAATTGAAATAGATGGTTATAAAGTCACTAATCCGGTTGGCTTTCAGGGTAAAGACGTAATGGTTGAGATGTACACTGCCTTTGCACCGATGATTCACATTGGTGCCCTAGAAAGAACAGCCACCGAGCTTAGTTTGGACCTACTAGCCGTAGCAGCTGAACCGTTTGCAGTGGCAAGATCAGTAGTGGGCGATGATCCTAATGGCTCGGTGAGCGCTATTCTAATGGATGTTGGAGGTGGCACAACTGATATTGCTATAGTCAACGAAGGTGGCGTAGAAGGGACCAAGATGTTTGGTATTGGTGGCCGAGCTTTTACGCATTCAATCGAGAGAGAGCTGGATGTTGATTTTGTAAAAGCTGAAAAACTCAAGCTTGCTTTAGCTGACGGTGGAGTTGCCCAAGGCAATATTCTTGCTATAGAGAAGGCCTTGGCGAAAACACTTAACGTTTGGGCTAGCGGGGTTGAACTTGCTTTGGGTGAATTTAACAAGCTCGACCATCTGCCCCACCGACTTTTGCTATGCGGCGGCGGTTCATCACTTGCCATGTTGGTTAAGCAGCTCGAAAAAGAAGATTGGCACAGAGATTTGCCGTTTACCAAGCGCCCCACAATTCAGCACATCAAACCCGAAGAGGTCGTTGGTATTTCTGACACCACCGGTGATATCAAAGACCATACCTTTATAACAGCCATGGGTTTGCTGCGGGTTGGTGTGGATACCTTGAATTCAAATGGTTCGCAAAACCTGGGGCTACGAGATAAACTTAATAAAGTATTAAGAGTATGAAAATAGATTCCAAAACTCCAGCTAAACCTGGCAAAGACACGATTTATATTGATGTCGATGATGAGATAACCTCAATTATCGATAAGGTTGAAAATGCTAAAGAAAAAGTGGTGGCTCTGGTATTACCAAAACGCTCAACCGCCCTACAGAGCATAGTAAACATGCGGCTACTAAAAAGAAGCAGCGAAAATGCCAACAAGAACGTTGTTTTGATAACTGCCGAGAGCGCGCTTTTACCTTTGGCCGGAGCTGTGAGTATTCATGTAGCCAAGAATTTACAGACCAAGCCTGAAATTCCGCCAGCCCCCAGGCTTGCCGAAGAAGAATCTAAAACCGAAGAACTAACACAAGATAGTAGCCCAGAACTTGAAGATGAGGATTTGCCAATTAAAATTAACTACGACCAACCAATCGGTGATCTAGCCGATGAGTTGGAAGAGGAAAAGGACATTGTTGAGCTGCAAGACGAAGCCACGGCAGAAGTTAAGGAATCTAAGTTAAGTAAAATTCCCGGAGGATCAAAAATTAAAGTACCAAATTTTGATAAATTCAGAATATCCCTAGGCCTAGGCTTGATAGCCATTATTGGGTTGATTGTCTTTATATATCTAGCTGTATCGGTGTTGCCAAAGGCGACGATTAGCATACAAACTATCAGCACACCAGTTACGGCGAATTTTACTATGACTACTTCAGATCAGGCTAAAACCGTAGATCTAAAAGGCAACATTATCCCAGCTGTTTTAAAAACTTCCGACCAGACTTTAACCCAGCAAGTACAAACTACGGGCCAATTAAATAATGGTGATAAAGCCAAGGGCTCAGTAACTATGACAGCCGGAGATTGTAGTGGTACGGTACCAAGTGACGTCCCCGCCGGCAGCGGGATAACTAGCGCCGGACTAACTTTTATAACCCAGCAAAGCTTAACATTTTCGCCAGTGGTATCCGGGGGTAAATGTACTTTCCAATCGACCAGTGCATCCGATATCGTTGCAATTAGTGGCGGCACAAAGTTCAATATCGGACCAGCCACTTTTACGGTTGCTAACCGAAGTGGGGTGACGGCTAACTCGTCCAAAGCAACATCGGGGGGCACAGACAATATTCAGCCAACGGTTTCGCAAGCCGACCTAGACGGCGCCAAGGCCAAAGTTAGCACTACTAGTAGCGACGCTTTTGGTAAGACTTTTCAAGCTCAGCTTGGAGAGCAAGGGTTTTATGTTCTAGCTTCAACTTTTAGGCAAGGCGATCCGCAAACATCAGCTAGTCCAGCGGTTGGTCAGCCCGGTGCAACTGCTACGGTTACCGTTAAGATTACATTTAGTGTATTAGTCGTAAAGAAGGATGACTTAAAAGCAGCAATTAATAATGCTCTGGCCAGCCAGATAGACAAAACCAAACAAAAAGTCGAAGATAGCGACTTGCTTGCTGGCGCAACTGTGTCTCTGTCTAACCAAACTTCAGATACAGCCGCAACGCTTAACATTACTGAAGATACAAAAGCTGTGCCAGTGCTTGACTCTAACTCCGTAAAAAACCAAGTAAAAGGCCTTAAAAAAGGCGATATTCAAATAATTATTGGCAATATAACGGGGGTTAAGGCCGTCGATGTTAAATACAGCCCATTCTGGGTTTCTAAAGTGCCAAAGAATGTAAATAAGATTAAAGTTGTTATCACTCATGTCGCAGGATCAAGCAGTGGCCAATAACGAATATTTGGCACTCGATGTTGGTGTTTCCCGGACTGGCTTTGCCAGAGGATCTGATTTAGCCAAAATTGCCGAACCACTATTTACTGTTCCAACTGACCAAGCACTCAACAAAGCGCTAGGTATGATTAATGATAGCCAGATAGCTGGCCTGGTTGTTGGTTTACCAAGAAATCTAGATGGGGAGGATACTCAGCAAACAACCTGGGTGCGTGATTGGGTAGCAGAAGCTAAGCCTAAGATTAAAATACCGATCTACATTCAAGACGAGGCTTTAACAACCAAGTTGGCCGAAGCTAAAAAGATAGAACAAGATCTTAAGCACGATGTCGATGCACTGGCAGCCAGTATTATTTTGCAAGACTTCCTTGATTCACCTGAATCAGAAAGGACTATTTGGTAACATGGCAAAAAAGAAGAAACTATTAACCAGACTGATTGGCAGGCTCAAACACTTACCGACGCTTCTTATAATTTCAATAATTGTTTTAATCATTGGCACTTTTATGGTTAGAACAGTCTATATAAATAGCCTAAAACCAGTATCTAGTTCTACGACTACCACCTACTTTACGGTAAGTAGCGGAATGAGCGTTGATAAAATAGCTAGTGGGCTAAAAAACGCCGGGCTCATAAAAAGCTCGAGTGCGTTTAAAAATTATCTTAGAACCAACGAACTTAATGAAAAATTACAAGCTGGGACTTATATCATCAGCCCATCTATGAGTGTTCAGCAAATCGTGGCCAAAATGATTAGCGGCGACGTAGCCAAAAACTTGCTAACAATACTGCCGGGCAAGCGGATTGATGAGATAAAAGAAGCTTTCTCAAAAGCTGGCTATACAGCCGCACAAATAGACAGAGCTTTTAACGCTAGTAATTATCTTGGTCACCCCGTACTCAAGTACCTACCAAAGGGCGCCAGCCTAGAAGGTTTTTTGTACCCAGATTCCTTTCAGAAAACTACTGAAACGTCGGCGGAGACAATCGTTAGAGAGTCTCTAGACGAGATGGAGAAGCACCTAAGTGCAGATATAATCGCAGATTTTGCGAATCATGGCCTTAGCCCGTATCAGGGAATTATCTTAACTTCGATTGTTTATCAAGAAACGGGCGATACAACCTATATGCCAACCGTGGCGCAGGTCTTTTTATCCAGACTTTCTATTGGGATGATGTTGCAGTCTAACGTAACTGCTAATTATGCGGCAGATATTGCTGGTAAAACTAGGGACGTTACTATAGACTCGCCCTACAATACTTATCTGATAAAGGGTTTGCCTCCAGGACCAATCAGCAATGTTACCGACAACGCCTTAAAGGCTGTGGCTCATCCTGACACCACAGATTACCTATATTTTATAGCTGGCGATGATGGCAAAATGTACTTTTCACGAACCCAAGCCGAGCACAATCAGGCAATCTCCCAGCACTGTAAGAACTGCGCTCTGTCCCAGTAATTTGATATAATCTAATGGTACTAATAATGAGGTCTTCTGAAGTTAAGTTACCACCTCAAGGAGTAGATACATTCGTAAGTTCGATATAAAGCGGGTCAATTTTTCTAAGGTTCAATCTCTTGGGTCTAATTTGAGCATGCCCTCTGTGGACACTAGACTTACGAAGAAAACCAAGAAAAAACTAATTAGGAGAGCTATCGTTGCTGGCAACATCTTGCTATTAATTGCAATAGGAGTTTTTGTTGTAGCAAATCGTTCAGCCAGCCAGACAATCAGATCCAATACGGTAAATAGCGTAACAACTGCCGCTTCATCGGTAACCAATCCTATAGACCAACTTTCGTCGTCACAGATTGCCTTTGCCGCCGCCCAAATGACAGGCCTGCCAGAACTTACAGCCGTTCGCAACCAAGCCGACTCAGATAGCTTGCTGTTGTCGGTTGTGCCAAATGATTCGACTGTGCTTGCCAAACCACAAATTGTGGCAACTGCTCAAAAATCCAAAAAAGACATAATCCATTACACAACAGTGGCGGGCGATACTGTTGATGCCCTAAGCTCAAAATACGGAGTTAGCTCCGATAGTATTCGTTGGTCCAATAACCTAACCGGTAATGCACTAGGGGCTGGCGTAAACTTATCGATCCCACCAATTAATGGAATAGTTTATACGGTTAAATCTGGCGATACTCCGGCCAGTTTGGCAACAAAATATAAAGCCGACCAAGATCAAATAATTACTTACAATGACGCGGAGATCAGCGGTTTGCAGGTCGGAGAACAGATAATTATTCCTAATGGTAAACAGCCGGCTCCAGTTTATACAGTTAGCTACTACAGCGGTAGTTTTTTTGGGTTATCGGCTGTCTACGGATCAAACGGCTATGATTATGGCTGGTGTACTTGGTATGTTTCAAACCGCCGGGCCGAATTAGGCAATCCGGTGCCAAGCAACTTGGGTAATGCAACCACTTGGTATCGAGCCGCTATTAGCGTAGGCCTACCTACCGGTTTTAGCCCAAGAGTCGGAGCGGTGATGGTTAACGAACCAGGTAACCATGTAGCTGTTGTTGAAAGAATTAACGACGATGGTAGCTATTGGATATCGGAAATGAACTCACATGGTCAGGTTAGTATGTCTAACGATACTCCGGCTGGCGGCTGGGGTCGGATAGACTATAAAATCGTTGCCGCTGAAAACGTCGGCAGATATAAGTACATATATTAGCTGTATTCACCTATACTATAAGGTGTAATGATAGAAAAAAAATCCATTAAATTCAAAGCTCCTCAATCGAGCATAGTGCAAGGCAGAAGCGAAACACGCACTGAGGCGTACTATATTGTGTACGCCGAAGGAGTATTGGAGCTTCTAACGAAGCAATATGCCGATAATACTAGCAGAGTCGGTGGCTTTGCTACCGAGCAGGCTAGTATGGTGGGGAGGTTTGGAAATGTTTGTTGATAGTGTAATTGTTAAGATCCAGGCCGGCGACGGTGGTGATGGTTGCGTTAGTTTTCGCCAGGAAAAATACATCGATAAAGGTGGTCCGGACGGCGGTGACGGCGGTGACGGCGGTGACGTAGTTTTTGTAGCCAGCCGCAACCAGAATACCCTGGCTTCTTTTCGTTACCAAAAATTGGTCAAAGCTGAAAGTGGTACGGCTGGAGGTCGACAACGACGTCATGGCAAGAGTGGTGAAGATCTTGAAGTTAAAGTTCCGGTTGGAACTATGATATTGGTTGATGACAAACCAGTAGCCGATCTAACCGAAGACGGCCAAAAGCAGATTATTGCACGTGGTGGTAAAGGTGGTTTTGGCAATGCGCACTTTGTAAGCTCAACCAGGCAAGCCCCACGAGTTGCCGAAAAGGGCGAAGACGGCCAGGCTTTTGAAGTTAGCTTAGAACTAAAAATGATAGCGGACGTTGGCATTATTGGCTTGCCTAATGCTGGCAAATCAACCTTTTTATCAGTGGTCAGTAACGCTCGTCCGGCAATCGCTAACTATCCCTTCACAACCCTAACTCCAAATTTGGGGGTAGTGGATGTTGATGGCAAAACGAGCTTATTGATGGCCGACATCCCTGGTCTGATAGAGGGAGCACATAAGGGCAAGGGCTTGGGCGATGAGTTCCTAAGACATGTTGAGCGGACCAGTGTTCTACTACATCTCATAGATATTTATAACGAGGATATCGAAGCAGCCTACAGAACTATTATGACGGAACTTGCTGCGTATAAGATTGATCTTAGTAATCGCCCGCAAGTAGTGGCTTTAACAAAAACCGAAGGTGTGGAGCCAGCAAGAGTGGAGGCGGCCTATAAAATTCTAAAGAAAATTGTACCTCGGGGAACTTCAACGGCAACAATTTCTAGTGCAAGCAAATATGGCATAGATGCTCTACTAAGAGTTTTGCTTAAACAGGTTGAGAAGAGTAGGGCTAAGGAAATAAAAAATCAAAAACCGGCCATACCAATTATTGGTGTGCGCCCCGACCAAGACTCCTGGAAGGTTGAAAAACTAGACAAAGCCTTTCTCGTTACAGGTCGCAAGATCGAAAAATTTGCCGCTAAAACCAAATTCGGTGATTATCATTCTGAGCAGCGGCTGCGTGACATCATGCGCAAAATGGGGATTGTTAAAGAGCTCGAGAAAAACGGCGTTGAGCTCGGCAACAAAATCATTATTGGTAGTCCGGCTGTTGGCAGGTTTGAATTTTAAGAAAATAGACTATGACTTTCTACTTTTATGATCTAGAAACTAGTGGGTTTAGCCCAAGAGATGATCATATCATGCAGTTTGCTGGACAACGTACAGACTTGAATCTTAAGCCGATTGGCGAGCCGGATAATATATTAATAAAGCTCACAAGTGATATCTTGCCCAGCCCCGAAGCGATACTCGTTACCGGTATAACGCCACAGCAAACATTAAGCGAAGGAATAACGGAAGCAGCTTTTTGTAAATATTTCATGGACGAGCTGGCGGCAGAAGGTACTATATTTGTTGGTTATAATAATTTGCGTTTTGATAACGACTTTATTCGTTTTACATTGTGGCGCAATTTTTATGACGCTTATGAATGGTCCTGGAAGAATGGCACTAGCACCTGGGACTTACTAGATGTAACCAGGATGACTCGAGCGTTGCGCCCGGGTGGTATAAAGTGGCCTTTTGCTCCGGATGGCAAGCCAAGCAACAAGCTTGAGCTCATAACTTCCGTAAATAAACTAAGTCACGACGACGCTCACGATGCCCTTAGTGATGTTAGGGCTACTATTGAACTAGCTAGGCTTATTAAGAAAAAACAGCCAAAATTATTTGAGTACCTACTAAACTTACGCGACAAAACAAAAGTAGCGGCGCTAGTAAATTCACAAGAACCACTGCTGTACACTAGCGGCAGATATCCGGCAGATTTTGAGAAGACGACTATTGCTGTGATGGTGACTAGGCAGCCAGAGCGTGGTGCTTCATTAATGTATGACTTGCGGTTAGATCCGGATGAATTTAGAGATTTGAGCCCAGCCGAACTGGCGCATAAATGGCAGGCTAGGGGCCCGGACGCCCCCTACTTTCCGGTAAAGGTATTAGCCTATAATCGCTGTCCGGCGCTTGCTCCTCTGAGCGTGCTAGACGAAGCTAGCGAAAAAAGGTTAAAACTTCACAAAAAAATTATTAATAATCACCTAGAGAAACTCCGTAGGATTGAAGATTTTGGAGATAAATTAATAGAAGCACTAGCTATAAAACAGAAACCATATCAAGAAGAACTCGTGGTTGATGAACTCAATGTAGATGGTTTACTTTACGCCGGTTTTATAAATGATAGCGACAAAGTTAAGCAACGAGTCATTCGAGCGGCGGATGAAGATAAACTAGCAGACCTGAGTATAGATTTTGTGGATGATCGGCTAAAATTTTTACTGCCATTATATAAAGCCAGGAATTTCCCAAAAAGCCTGAACGAGGAGGAGCAGCAATTATGGGAAAAATACAAAACCGCTAAATTATCACGAAAAGCCGAAGAATATTTTGGACGACTTAACGAACTATTGGCCAGCGTTGGCTCAAATGCAGAAGAACGTTATTTACTGCAGGAGTTACAGCTTTGGGGTGAGTCAATTTTACCCAGCGCTTAAAGGCCTTACTATCAAACATTTGTTTTTGGGAGTTCTTATATGATCGATAAAGAGCGATCAATAATAAAACAAAGCAAACAAAAACCAGCTCGTTAAATGTGAGTTGAAAATTTGTACCAGGGACCTGGCCCAAAACCAATAAAAAATCAAACATATATGATTTACCCGACAAAATTCTTAAAAAATTTTGGCGGGCCCTCTGCTTATTACGCTTTAAAATAAATAGTACAACTAAATTGACTAAAAAGCCAACAAAATTATTAAAAGCAGATTATACTTTACCGACTCTAGAAAAACTTCCAATTTTTGTGTATAATCTACCGACTAGATGAATGAGTATATATCTGTTAAGGGAGCCAGGGAGCACAACCTCAAAAATATTAGCCTAGATATCCCAAGAGGGAAGCTAGTTGTTATAACTGGATTGTCGGGCTCGGGCAAGTCATCACTGGCTTTTGATACTATTTATGCCGAGGGCCAGCGAAGATACGTTGAGTCACTAAGTGCCTACGCTAGGCAATTCTTGGGGCTAATGGAAAAGCCAGATGTTGATCAAATTGATGGGCTAAGCCCAGCCATCAGTATTGATCAAAAATCCACCAGCCGCAACCCAAGAAGTACGGTTGCGACAGTCACGGAAATCTATGATTATTTGAGATTGCTTTTTGCCCGAACTGGTATCCCGCATTGTCCGGTTTGCGGCAAGGAAGTTGCGCGCCAGACAGTTCAGAATGTTATCGAAAATATTGTAGCTGATTCTCCGGGGGCTAGATTGATGATTCTAGCACCAGTTGTTATTGATAAAAAAGGCGCATTTGAACATGTCCCGGAACAATTTATGCGCGCTGGGTTCGCTCGTGCTCGTGTGGACGGCGTGGTTTATTCTTTAGATGAATTTCCAGTACTCGATAAGAATTATAAACATAAAATTGAGATTGTTGTTGATAGGTTAGTTAACAACGAAGATAGTCGTGGCCGCTTGGCGCAGAGCGTTGAGCAGGCTTTTGATATTGCTGAAGGATTGGCAGTTATAAATAATGATGATACGAAGTCAGACAAACTGTATAGCTTAAAGTACGCTTGTGTTGACCACCCCAACGTAGCTATCCCTGAGCTGGAGCCTAGGACCTTTAGTTTTAATAGCCCTCATGGAGCTTGCCCAGTTTGTACTGGCCTTGGTAATCGCTTGGAGGTTGATCCTGATTTAGTTATACCCAATGGCCGGCTAACAATTGCCGAAGGCGCAATTCGGCCGTTTAACCGAATCAATACTGACGCTTGGTATACAAAAAAACTTCAAGCTGTAGCTGACAAATATGGTTTTAGTTTGCATGTTCCAACAGCAGAGCTTACTAAAAATCAATTGGATAAAATTCTTTATGGCACTGGTGACGAAAGCTACAAAATTAACCTTGGTATCGGCAGAACTTTTAATACAACCTATGAGGGCGTAATCCCTAACCTTGAAAGGCGCCACAAAGAGACTGACAGTGATTTTATAAGACGAGACATTGAGCGATACATGCAGGAAAGGCCATGCCATGCCTGCCATGGTAAAAGATTAAAACCGGAAGTCTTGGCAGTAACTGTTGCTGATAGGTCGATAATGGATATCTGCGAGTTGTCGATCGACGACTGTGCTAAATTTTTTAAGACCATTAAGCTTGATACAACCAGTGCCTCAATTGCCAAACAAATACTAAAAGAAATTGGAGCTCGCCTAGAATTTTTGCAAGACGTCGGGCTTAACTACCTAACCCTAGCACGTAATGCCGTATCGCTTTCGGGCGGGGAAGCCCAGCGCATACGCCTAGCGACTCAAATTGGATCGGGTTTGCAGGGAGTGCTCTACGTACTGGATGAACCAAGTATTGGCTTACATCAGCGCGACAACGCGCGTCTTTTAAATACATTAAAGCGACTGCGCGATCTCGGGAATAGTGTGTTGGTGGTTGAACACGATGAAGAAACAATCAAAAGTGCTGACTTTCTGATTGATATTGGACCAGGAGCTGGGATCCATGGTGGTGAAGTAGTGGCCACTGGCACACCGTCTGAGGTAGCTAAGGTAAAGCAAAGTATCACGGCTCAGTATTTACGTGGTGAAAAGACAATTAAAACCCCAAAGAAACGTCGATCAGGCAACGGCAAAAGCTTAGTTATAAAAGGAGCTCGCGAAAACAATCTTCAGAATGTCACTGTCGATATCCCTCTCGGGGAGTTAGTAGTAGTTAGCGGCGTTAGTGGTTCTGGAAAATCGAGTCTAATAAATGACATACTAGCTAAGGAGTTATCGGCCCGTTTAATGAGAGCCAATGTTGTACCCGGCCATCACGATGACATTGTAGGCATCGAGCACCTGGATAAGGCTATAGTAATTGACCAATCGCCAATTGGTCGAACCCCACGCAGCAACCCAGCAACCTATACTGGCGTCTTTACCCCAATCAGAGAATTGTTTGCCGAAATGCCCGAAGCCAAATTACGAGGCTATAGTCCGGGCAGGTTCAGCTTTAATGTTAAGGGTGGTCGTTGCGAAAATTGTGCTGGTGATGGCGTTATAAAAATTGAAATGCACTTTTTACCAGACGTTTATGTTCCGTGCGAAGTCTGTCATGGCAAACGCTATAATCGCGAGGCTCTGGAAATCCACTACAAAGGTAAAACTATTAGCGATGTCCTTGAAATGACTTGCGAACAAGGACTCGAATTTTTTGAAAATATTCCAAGCATTGCCAGAAAACTGCAGACGCTTGTTGATGTTGGTCTAGGTTACATTGCTCTTGGGCAGCCCGCGACTACATTATCAGGCGGTGAGGCTCAGCGTATAAAATTGGCTAGCGAATTATCACGCCGCCCAACCGGACGAACTCTTTATATTCTGGATGAGCCAACCACTGGGTTACATATGGCTGATGTTGATAAGCTACTCCAAGTGCTCCACGCTTTAGTAGATGCCGGGAATAGCATGGTTGTGATTGAACATAACCTAGACGTTATAAAGTCAGCTGATCATATTATAGATATGGGCCCAGAGGGCGGAGCTGCCGGAGGGCAGGTTGTCGCTGCCGGTACTCCTGACCAAATTGCCAAAAATAAAAATAGCTATACCGGCCAATTCTTAGCAAAAATTATTTAGATTTAATAGTTCCCAGCAAGTAACCAAGCTCTTCGCGGAGCGCTGTTTTTAGCTCTTGGCGTTTCTCGCCACTCTTTAGAAGACCAAACAGAACTCCACCAGAAGTTAGTACGGCTGCAACTATTAGTAGCCAGGCAATGTAATGGTCAATATTTGGCACACGACCGCCAACCCAAAAGGCGGCTAGGGTGACGCTAAATGTCCAAAATATTGCTCCAACGATGTTGTACACCAAAAATTTTCTTTTATCCATCTTACCGATACCCGCAATTAGCGGGATAACAGTTCTGCCAACCGGGGCAAATCGTATTAACAATAAGGTCTTTCCACCGTGTTTTGTAAAAAACTTTTCACTTTTAGTTATGTAATCTTCGCGGAACAAGATACCATCTCGCCGCTTAAAAAATTTAGGTCCGGCTTTTTCACCAACTTTATACCCGACTTGATAGCCGACTATGGCAGCCAAAGCTACGGCAGGTAAGAGCAGGTAGATACTAAGTTTATGTTCACCGGCAAAAATACCCGCGGCAAGAAGCAGGGTGTCGCCCGGTAAGAAAAAACCAACTAATAGTCCAGTTTCGGCAAAAATAATAAGTGCAACAGCTAATATCCCTCCGACTTGCAAAATATGGTTAACGTCAAACATCTTCTTTAATTGTACATGTATAAGAGAAAAATCTGTTATAATAATACCTAAAGAAACGGAGTTAACTTTTTACATGGGTGACGTAGACCAGCCACTGCGCTTAATAGAACGTGAAAAAATTGGAAAAGGCCTTAATGCCTTAAGAAACGACGGACAGATTCCGGCTGTTATTCATAATCATGGCCAGGCATCTATTCATGTCATGGCTTCCGAGAAAGAACTGATTAAAGTTTATAAAGATGCAGGTAAGCACCACCCTCTAAATCTTGAGGTAGGCTCGCAAAAATTCCTGGCCCTCATTAAGGATGTGCACTACAATCCAGTAAAACATCGAATGCAGCATGTGGTTTTTCAGGCGATTGCCGCTAACGAGAAAGTAGAGGCTGAAATACCAGTTCACCTAGAGGGTGAAATTCCAGCCGAAAAAGCCGGGCTAGTCGTATTGCACCAACTAGACACAGTCACGGTTGAAGCACTACCTAGAGACCTGCCGGATGAGATCAAGGTTGATGCCAGTAGACTAGTCGAAATTCACGACAAGATCACAGTCGCTGATTTAGTTGCTCCAGCCGGAGTTGTTATCCTAACCGAAGCCGAACATCCGATAGCCACAGTTGTTGAAACAAAGGCTCAAATATCTGAAGAAGCTGAAGAAGTAGCCGAGGGCGAAGCTGACGAAGCCGGCGCTGAGGATACAGAACCAGCAGCCGAGGGCGAAGCCAAGAGCGAGTAATCACCTTTAAAGTGGGCAGGTTAGTGCAATGCAAAAAATAATTCTATATTACAAATTTGTGCCGATCGAAGACACAGAGAGTGTTATGTATTGGCAAAAAGCACTATGTGCTAGCCTTGGCCTGAAAGGCAGAATATTAATTAGCAAGCATGGCATTAATGGTACGCTTGGCGGCGAACTTAAAAATTTAAAATACTATACCCGCGCCATGAAAGAGCACAGTAAATTCCGCGGCATTACCTGGAAATGGAGTGACGGCGGGGCTGACGATTTTCCGAAACTTAGCGTAAAAGTTCGAGACGAGATAGTCACTTTTGGTGTACCTAATGAGCTGAAAGTTAATGAAAAAGGAGTCGTTGGCGGCGGCAAACACCTAAAACCGCGCCAGGTAAATGAGCTAGTCGAAAAACGTGGTGACGAAGTTGTATTTATGGATGGCCGCAATGCCTACGAGGCGGCAATTGGCAGATTTAAAAATACGGTAGTGCCTAATACTCGAACCACAAAAGATTTTATTAAGGAGCTTGAAAAGCCAGAAATGGCTAATCTAAAAGATAGGCCGATAGTTACCTACTGCACCGGCGGCATTCGTTGCGAGATTTTATCGGCGCTAATGAAGAACCGAGGATTTAAAGAAGTCTATCAAATTGACGGCGGCATAGTTAAGTACGGCGAAGAGTTTAAAGACGATGGACTGTGGGAAGGTAAGCTCTATGTTTTTGACAAACGCATGAGCTTACCATTTAGCGACAAATCCAAAGACATAGGTATTTGTACCAATTGCAAAGGGAACACCAGTAATTACGTGAACTGCACCAATATGGCCTGCAATGACTTAATTCTTATATGCGAAGATTGTTACAACAAAACCCAGACCTGTTCAGCTAGATGCGCCAAAGTCGCTAAAAGCCAGTTACAAAAAGCTTAACAAGTTAAGTTTTATTATTCTATGAAGCCACCGGACTGGTGGGCCCAAAGCTTAGCGTACACACCCTTTTTAGAAAGTAGCTCACGATGCGATCCTTGCTCAACTATCACTCCTTTATCCAAAACGAGAATACGATCCATCTTTTGGATTGTGCTTAACCGGTGTGCGATAACTATGGCAGTCCTTCCTTCCATTAATTTCCAGAGAGCATCTTGAATTAGCGCTTCACTTTCTGAATCGAGAGCGCTGGTAGCTTCGTCTAAAATCAAGATCGGGGCATCCCTAAGAATAGCTCGAGCAATAGCGATCCTTTGTCTTTGGCCACCAGAAAGTTTGATACCACGCTCTCCAACAAGGGTGTCGTAGCCTTCAGGTAGCTGCTCAATAAACTCTGCAGCGTTAGCTTTTTTAGCAGCAAGTTTAACCTCCGCTTCAGTGGCGTCCAACCGGCCATATCGAATATTGTCTAGCAGAGAGCGGTGAAACATTATTGGTTCCTGGGGAACATATGCTATTTCTTGGCGTAGATCGTGCTGTTTAACTTCCGCTATGTTCTGTCCATCGATATGTATTGCCCCTTTTGTTACATCGACAAATCTAAGCAGCAATTTTGTTATGGTGGTTTTACCGCTGCCGGAATGGCCGACCAATGCAACTTTTTCACCACCATGAATGTGTAGGTTAAACGAATTAAAAATATTTTTTGTTGAAGAATCTCGATACCGAAAATCAATACTGTCAAAATCTATATTACCCGCAGTAACTTTAAAGGGTTTAGGGTTAGGGACATCCTTTACATACGCCTCCTCAAGCATAAGCTCAGTGTATTGGGCACCCTCAGTTAGAGCTGACTCAATGTTTCGATAAACATGGTTAAACTCCCACATCGAGCGAGTAACCCCTGCGAAGTAGTTAAAGCTAACGAACAATACCTGAAGACTTATTTTACTTTTTCCAGCTACGTAGATGGCGATGATCAGCCCTACTGCATTGGTTAGTACATATAGTGGTGATGTTAAGGTATCGATCTTAAGGTTTTGGTAATCCCAGGAGTGCTTAGCCTTTGAGTAGAAATCTCTTAGGTTAGATCTATGGTTTTCCAATTCATAATCTTCATTAGAAAAGGCTTTAATAGTGTCGATGTTGCTGAATACGTCAGCTATATAACCAGAGACTTTGGTGCCAGCCGCTTCTCGTTCGGCCACAATTTTCTGCCTTTTTCTTATGAGCGGAGCAATTATAAAGCCAGTTACAATCATTAAACCAACTAGTGCAAACACTAACCATGGCGTAAATCCCCAAAGTATATAAACCACAAAAATAATCGGCAAGTAGGCCGAACAAATACTGAAAGCCAAGGTGTCTAGTAGGTCGATATACTTCCAGCTATAGTTCGAAACCCGCTTAGTTAAAGATCCTGAAAAGTTGTTATGAAAGAAGGCTAAATCTTTTTTTAGCAAACTGGTCATTGCATTTTCAGAGAGCTGCCGACTGCCTCTTGACTCGGCCTTAATCAGAAAGTGTATACCGAGTCGCCATAACATTTCGCCTGATCCCCATAGAACTATAAACAATAGAATATACGGAATAAAACTAGCCAAATCGGTGTGGCTTGAATTAGAAAATCTAAGTAGAATTTTTGCTACGATTAACGGCGGCAAGTAGAAGACTAATATATTACCAAGCGCAGGGAATAAAAAAGCAGGCAAGACATTCTTCCAGTCCGCTTTAATTTGCTGCCAATAATGCGAAGCAGCCATTCTAACCGCTTGGGCGTTTCTTTTTTGTTCCATCTCTCGGCGCTCCTTAGCCGATTTATTTAGAAATATTTATTTTAGAGGTCGCGTGGAGCGACATCTAATTTTGTGTAAATTTTGTTCATGGTTTGCCGCTCCTTTCTAGTATTAGTTATTGATAAGCAGTTTAACAGATTATCTAATCTGTTGGCAAACCTTTTATTTCCCTGATAGGCTTATAGCTGAAATGATAAGCAAAATTGAAGCTAAATTAAAGAAGCTGCCGACAACACCTGGTGTTTATTTTCACAAGGATAAAAACGGTGAAATTATTTATATTGGCAAGGCTGCAAATTTACGTAATCGAGTACGACAATATTTTCAAAAAAGTCGCTATCATGATCCTAAAACAGATGTTTTAGTTAGCGAGATACAAGATATTGACTGGACCGAAGTTGAAACCGAAGCCGACGCGCTATTTCTGGAGGCGGAGCTGGTTCGGCGTTATATGCCCAGATTTAACATTTTGCTGCGTGACGATAAGTCTAATATATACATAAGAGTTGATTCAAAAAGTGATTACCCAACGGTTACAACTGTAAGGCGGCCGCTCGACGACAGGGCAGAATATTTTGGACCATATATTAGTGGTGTTGAAGTTAAAAAAGCGCTTAGATATTTGCGCCGGGCGTTTCCGTTTGCCATATCTAAACCCGCAATCGGCAAAAGAGTTAGTCTGCATTATCATTTAGGTCTCGACCCGGGCCTCGAAGAAGGAAAGACTAGCCTAGAAGATTATCGGGCTAATCTAAAAAAACTGAAGCAATATTTTAAGGGCGAGAGAGTGGCTATTGTTCGTGAAATTGAAAGAGAAATGAAAAAAGCTGCTCGCAACAAACGTTACGAGGAAGCCGCAAGGCTGAGGAATCAGTTATTCGCAATTCGCGAACTCAACCGCCAAATATTATTTAGTGATCGAGAAATTATAGATGCCAGTCGAGACGCCGCATTGAAAGAATTTGCCAACATCTTTTGTCTTGATAAGTCGCCAAAAAGAGTTGAGGGTTTTGATATTAGTCACATGCAAGGTACGGACAATGTTGCCAGCATGGTAGTTTTTATTGATGGGCTTCCTTACAAAACGGCTTATCGTAAGTTCAAACTAAGGGTTGCAGGTAACAATGACTTTGCTCATATGGCGGAAGTTCTGAAACGTCGATTTCGGGACGAGAATGTTAGGAAGTGGGGATTCCCAGATTTTATATTGATCGACGGTGGCAAAGGCCAGTTAAGCGCTGCTCTAGCAGCCCGGGATGAACTGGGGATGTCCAATATCCCAATGGTTGGTCTGGCCAAACGCCACGAAGATTTGATTATTCATAAATCTCTTAGTTTTATTGATAGACCTTATGAGCTCATAGTTAACGCAGTTAAAGCAAACGCCGGGATTATTACAGAAACAGATGATTTCGTGACTCTTTCATTGCCCGAAAAATCCAACCTCATTAAATTATTGCAAAGGATCCGGGATGAATCTCATCGTTTTGCTGTGAGCTACCATACTAACTTAAAACGAACACGGGCAACTAGCAGTATTCTGGACGATATCCCGGGGGTAGGGCCGGCGACCCGGAAAAAGTTAATAAGATCTTTCGGTTCCGCGCGGGGTGTTATGGAAGCGACAGAAGAAGATTTATCAGAGGTAGTTGGGCCTAAGCTTGCCTCACTAATTAAGCAGCACTTATCTGATGGCAGTTAAATTGTTACAATAGTTGCATGAAGGAAGATAAACTTTTTAAGTTCGGGGTACGTTGGTTAGCATCGACTCTTGGTTTATGGATTGCTTCTGGGATACTTGGATCAGACAGACTGAGCGTTGGTTCAAAGTGGACAACGGTAGTCTTGGCAGGTCTGTTCTTGGCTTTAGTAAATATGGCCCTCAAGCCTTTGGTTATTTTTCTGTCGCTACCAGCGATTATCATTAGCCTTGGTTTGTTTATGTTGGTGGTTAATGGCTTTTTAATAATGATAGCTAGCTGGCTATACAGCCCCCTATACGTAAAAAGTTTAGGAGTAGCGGTTGTAGCCGGTATAATAGTCGGAGTTGTTAATCTATTAGTGAGCCGAACGCTAAAGGATATATAAGTACTAAAATGACTATCTGGAATTACATAACAATAGCAAGCGTTATACTGCTGACCATTCTGATTCTAATTCAGACTCGGGGGGCTAGCCTTGGAGCAGGGCTAGGTGGAGGCGGAGAAGTTAATACGGTTCGTAGAGGTTCAGACAAAACCCTTCACCAGATAACAATAATCCTGGTTTTTATTTTTGCCGCCAGCATCATTGTTGGAATCGTTGCCAAATAAATTTTTAACAGGTGGATAACATTTGTGATTGATCCTGCGACCAAAAGAAAATTTAAGAAACAGTTTAAAAAGCATCATCAAGGCGCTGTTGATACGGTTGCGCAAGCTGACAAAAAAATCGAGAAGCTGTTAATTAGGCGCTTTGACAGATTAGTATCGGTCCGTAGGTTTATACTAATGTGGGTTTCAGTTTTTGTTTTAATGATATTTGCCACTTATCTACAGGCCAGAAACCTATCGCCGCATTATCAGGTTCTTGAGCCGGTAGCTGGCGGGCTATACAACGAAGGACTAATAGGAAGCTTTACTAACGCTAATCCAATTTATGCAACTGGTGCCGCCGATGCGGCCGTTAGTCGATTAGTTTTTTCAGGTTTATTTAAGTACGACAACGACAATAAATTGGTTGGCGATTTAGCTACAAGCTACACCATATCCGATAACCAATTACGCTACACAGTTATACTCAGAAAAAATGTGACATGGCAGGATGGGGCCAGTTTTAATGCCGATGACGTGGTGTTTACCTACCATACGATACAAAATATTGCTGCCCAATCGCCGCTATATTCTAGCTGGCAGGGCATAACCGTAACCAAGCTAGACAATTACGCAGTAGCCTTTGACATTCCGAATGCTCTAAGCTCATTTCCGTACTCCCTGACTAATGGGATAATTCCATACCACGTTTTATCAAAAAAACAGCCGGCTCAGCTCAGGAGCTTGTCGTTTAATACTGAGCCAATTGGCACTGGGCCATTTATGCTCAAATACATTGAAGTCACTGGTTCAACACCAAAAGACAGGCAGCAAAGAATCAGCTTTGTGCCATTTGCAGATTACTGGGCTGGCCGACCAAAACTAGATGGTTTAAGTATAATCACCTATAACGACGATCAGGCCATAGTATCGGCGTTTGAGAAAAAACAACTTAATGCCGCCAGCGGTCTAGAGCAAGTACCAGCTGAACTCGCAAAAGACAAAACTGTTGAACAGCATAATACCCCGTTAACAACTGCCGTTATGGCCTTCTTTAATAACTCCCGAGCGCCCCTTAATGATGTGAATGTTAGAAAGGCTCTGACTGCCTCAGTTAATCGTAATAGTTTGATCAATCTGCTCGGTTCAGTAAACCAGCTAGTCGATAGCCCGCTGCTTAAAGGGCAGCTCGGCTATGATGCGTCGGTGGCCGAGCTTGGATACAATCTAGACTATGCTAACCAGCTACTAGATCAGCAAGGATGGGCTAAGGGCGCTAATGGTATACGGGCTAAAGATGGCAAAACACTAAGCCTTGGCTTAAGTGCACAAAACTCCGCAAGCTATACAAAAGTAGCCGAATTCTTGCAGTCGGAATGGTCTAAGATTGGGGTTAAGGTGACTATAGATCTTCACGACAGCAATGAACTACAAGCCTCTGTTATTGGTAGCCATGCATATGACATCTTGCTTTACGGAATAAACATAGGTGTTGATCCGGATGTATATGCCTACTGGGATAGTTCACAGGCCAGCTTAACTAGCCAGGGGCATCTTAACCTAAGCGAGTATCAATCGGCTGCGGCCGACGCGGCAATTGAGGCTGGACGCACTAGGTCGGACCCAACTATTAGAGCCGTTAAATATCGAGCATTTCAAAATATTTGGTCGGCTGACGCCCCGGCGGTTGCTCTTTACCAACCAAATTATCTATATGTAACTCGTGGGCCGGTTTTTAATTATGACCGCAAGGCAAACAATTCTAGCGTTGATAGATTTTATAACGTCAATCAGTGGATGGTTCGCCAGCAACACAAAAATGTTAAATAGATATTTTGTTTTTCCCGAGCAAAGCGAGAATGGTTTGCTCGGAGGAGCAAAAGTCGATCGCAAAAACAAAGAACCTAACTTTAGAGCCACTCTACAGTTAGGTTCTTGTTAAGAAGGTCGTACTTTTGTGATGGTGGGCGAAAGAGGACTTGCGTTATCATCCGCTGGCGCAAACATTTGCTAAAGCAAATGCGCATGCGGTTATTAAGGAAAACTCGAACAGCGTTTAGCTGTTCTCGCCTATCGGTTCAAGTCCTTCTCACAAGCACGAAAAAAGCCGGATCAAATGACCCGACTCTTTTCGTGGTGGGCGAAAGAGGACTTGAACCTCCACGACCTTGCGGTCACTAACTCCTGAAGCTAGCGCGTCTACCAGTTCCGCCATTCGCCCGTTACATCTGTTATTTTATGCCAAACCCCAGATTAATGACAGCCCAATCATGCTATTATGTATCGGAAGATGAGTAAAATAGCACACTATTTGCAGGAGCACTTGTTGGGTGAGGTTTCGGTGAATCCTGAGGTTAGGAAATTGCTCTCAACCGACTCTAGTATTCTAGAAATAACCCCCGCCTTTGTTGTTTATCCTAAAGACGAGCAGGACATTAGAAAAACCATGAGGTTCTCGTGGCAATTAGCAGAAAGGGGTAAGAAACTACCAGTTACCGCCAGAGGTGGCGGTGGCGACACTTCCGGTGCAGCCATTGGTGCTGGCGCAATAATTTATCTACCAGCCCATATGAACCGAATACTGTCGCTGGATGCCAAGAAACGTAACATAACTCTTGAGTCTGGAATATCTGCCGATAAACTTGAGCAAACTCTGTCTACGCATGGCTTATTTTTACCGATGCCAAGGGGCGCCGCAGGCGCAACCATTGGTGGCTTATTAGCCAACAATTCCGTTAGCGAAAGGTCAGTAAAATACGGCGAACTAGGCAGATACGTTGATTCTTTAAGAGTAGTGTTGGCCAATGGCGAGGTTATAGAAACCGGGCCGCTGAATAAGAAGGAGTTAAGTTTTAAAATGGGTCTCTCGTCTTTTGAGGGCCAGATATATAGAGCGCTTGATGCATTAATAGAAGACAACTACCAGATAATTGAAAAATTTGCATATGCCTCGGAGGCTCCGTACAACGGTGTTGGCTATCAGCTAAGTAAGGTAAAAAATAAGTCTGGTTTTGACTTGACTCCTCTATTCGTTGGCTCGCAAGGCACTCTGGGAATAATTAGCGAAGCAACCATGACTCTGCGTGAACTGAACGAGAATACCGCACTAGCCTTGGTTAGCTTGCAAAAACTTGAAGACCTAAAGACAGCCCTGCCTCAAATCATCGGTCTAAAACCCAGCTTGTGCGAGATTGTAAGCAAAGCGGCTTTGGCTGAAGTCGGTGAATTGAATCCAAAAATATTGAACGGTGTTTTGCCAACCCAAAGCGCGGAAGTTCATTTGGTAGTCGAGTTTGATGATCCTAAGGAATCTTCAAGAAAACACGGCATGAAAAGCTTGAGCAAAATTTGCGATAGTGTAGAGGCCGACTACATTGGTAGCGACAAGATCGAGGATAAGCAAAAAATCGATAGAATTAGCGAAAGCCTAGCAACCCTTTTTATTCCACCTCAGGGTAAAAAAACTGCAACTCCTGTAGCCGAAGATTTATGTGTTGCACCAAGCAAACTGGCAGATTTTCTAGTTAGCGCCCAGTCAATTTTTAGTAGTACGCGTTTACCGTTTTCGTTTTGGGGCCACGCAGGGAGCGGTATTATTAAAGTTTATCCAAGCCTTGATTTGTCCGAGATTAGCGACCGCCAAAAATTCTTTAAACTTTCTGAAAGTTTATATAATCTTGCAACCTCAATGGGTGGGAGTGTAACAGCCTCGGCCGGTGAGGGTAGAATCAGGGCTCCGTACGTTCGACAGCTTTATGGCGAAGAATTGTTTACGTTGACCTCTAGTGTTAAGGCAATTTTTGATCCATACAACATATTAAATCCAGGTGTTAAAACTTCAAGTATTGAAGAAGTAAAAACACTGATGCGTTCTGGATACAGCCTTGCTCATCAGCATGGTTACAGGCCTAGAGGTTAACAAAAAAGACTACCTGCTTTGATAGTCTTTTTTTGGTGGGCGCTGAGGGACTCGAACCCCCGACCCTCTCGGTGTAAACGAGATGCTCTAGCCAACTGAGCTAAGCGCCCGAACTTCATGGTGGGCAAGAGAGGACTTGAACCTCCACACCTTGCGGCACAGCCACCTCAAGGCTGCGTGTATACCAATTTCACCACTTGCCCGCAAGATAATTTACTGGTGGCTCCTCCCAGACTCGAACTGGGGACACAAGGCTCTTCAGGCCTCTGCTCTACCAACTGAGCTAAAGAGCCAAACTTGGTGCGGGTAAAGGGACTCTAACCCTTGGCCTCGTCCTTGGCAAGGACGCGCTCTAAACAACTGAGCTACACCCGCATAACAGGGTAAATTATAACAAAATAAGAAGTAATGCTCAATAAAGCAAAACATTCCTTCTAAGAGTGAACAAATACTACCTGATTCTAGTATAATCTATATCAGTTCATGGCGCCTTGGCGGAGTGGTTACGCAGAGGACTGCAAATCCTTTTACACCGGTTCAATTCCGGTAGGCGCCTCCAATGCATTACTTGGGCGAGTGGCGGAACCGGTATACGCGACAGACTTAAAATCTGTTGGCTGAATAAGCCTTGAGGGTTCGAGTCCCTCCTCGCCCACCAAAAAGTTTAATGACGAAACAGCCTCCAGGTTATGCTTGGTTTTTTAATCTCGCGGACCAAAACAATATTCGATTCAGAAACCTTTGAGTTATAGGTAACAGATACCTGGCCTACACTAGCTCCTCTGGGTGTGGCGGCAGTAATATTATTAAGTTTTATACTTACAACCGGTTGTTGACCCTTCCAAACTAAAGCAGAAACTTCATCTTTAGATATCGCATCGCTAACTGAACCCCAAGCAGTCTTATATGCACCAAGGACCTGACCCTTTTTAATCAGTACCGATTTTTCAAAGCCAGAATCGACAACTTTGATAACCGAATCGGAGTCCGCGATAGCTTTATTTAGATTTGGAGCGCCCATAACCGAGCCAACGAGTGTCATGTTTTGGCCACTAATCTGGCGGACTGTTGAAAACAAAAAACAACCACCAGCCTCTGTGGTGTTGCCAGTTTTTATACCGTTAACTCCGTCTTGGTTGAGCAGCCAGTTTACATTGTGTACGGTTCCAGCCTCTGTTATATCGGCCTTTTCTAAACTGACAATCTGAGCAATTACCGGATTATCTAGCGCAGCCAGCCCAGCTTTAACAAGGTCGGCAGCGGTGCTTGTGGTACCGGCCGTGAAGCCACTGGCGCTACTTATAGTTGTTTGAGTTAGGCCTAGCTCTCTAACCATTTGGTTAGCATATGTTAGATAGGCATCGGTTGAGCCAAAGGCCCAACGGGCCAGGCTGTCGGCAATATTATTAGCAGAAGGTAGCAACATGGCTTCCAAGGCTTGGAATTCACTTAAATGTTCGCCAGTCGTAACTTTTGCGACCGATCCGTCGTTGGTCGAATAATAGTTGTAGTAACCGAGATCGGTGTTGTCTATGGTTAGGTTTGGACCTTGTTCGCCGACCGTCAAAGGTTTTTGTTTTAGCACGGCCATGGCTGTAAAAATCTTAGCGATACTGGCTATTGGCGCTGGGCTTTGGTCGCCACTCACTGCTAAAATGCCATAGCTGCTACTGCCAAGAGCAGCTTGGCCGTAGCCCGGCCAGGGCAGAGTTGCTTGAGAAGATGGAGTAATGGTTACTGACAAAGGTTCTGCATTTATCGGCGGCAAGGGTCGAAAATACTGAAAAAGGCCGCCGGCAATAATAGCTGCAAGTACTACGCAAAAAATCTTAAAAATAGTTCTTCTGGTAACTGTTAAAGCCATAGCTTCATGATACATGCTTTTGCTTATTATTTAATTAGTTAGCAACAGATAAGGTGTATAATATAAGTACAAAATCTTAAGGAGAGGAACCGATGACAATTTTAATTATTGTACTTGCCGTTCTGGGAGTGGCCTTTCTGTACGTTGGGCTGATGTACAACAGTCTGGTCAGATCAAAAGTCAGGACCGACGAGGCCTGGAGCGACATAACCGTTCAGTTAAAAAGACGTTACGATCTTATACCAAACCTAGTTAATACTGTTAAGGGTTACGCTAAGCACGAAAAAACCGTTTTTGAAGATGTAACCAAAGCTCGAACAGCCGGCATGGGTGCACAGTCGGTCGAAGATGTAGCCAAGGCCGACAACCAGTTCCAAGCTGCACTAAAGAGCTTGTTTGCGGTCGCTGAGAACTATCCAGATCTAAAAGCTAACCAGGGTTTCCAGCAGTTGCAAGAAGAAGTTACCGATACAGAAGATAAAATCCAAGCTGCTAGACGCTTTTACAATGGCTCAGCCCGAGACCTAAATATCAAAATCCAGACTTTTCCAACCAATCTTTTTGCTCGCCAGTTGGGCTTTACGAGCAGAACCTTTTTTGAGGTTGATGAGTCCGAGGCCGCTAAGGTTGCCGAGCCAGTAAAAGTTGAGTTTTAGTAGGAAGCGCTGGCAGTGTACGAACAAATTTCTAGTAACAAGCGTCGGACAGTCGTGTTGTTGCTGTCATTCTTGGTTTTGCTCTGGGCTATGGCCTATGTAATTGGCCAAGCCACTGGCCGTCCAGGCCTACTGTTTGTTATAGGTATATTCTCACTAAGCTACGCTATCTTTAGTTATTTTGCTGGGGCAAAAATGGCCTTGGCTGTAAACCGCGCTAAAGAAATTACCAAAAAGGATAATCCAAGGCTTTGGCGAACAGTCGAGAACTTATCTATAACTGAGGGTTTGCCCATGCCAAAAGTCTATATTATGGATGATCCAGCTCCTAACGCCTTTGCCACTGGCCGTGATCCGAATCACTCAGTTGTTTGTGCTACCAGCGGTTTGCTAGAAATCATGAGTGACACAGAACTTGAGGGTGTTATTGCTCACGAACTTGGACATGTAAAAAATTATGATATCAGAGTTAATACCCTAGCTTTTGCCTTAGTCGGGATAATCTCGATGATTGCTGATTTTTTCTGGCATATAACTTTTTGGGGTGGCGATGACAGGGAAAACAATAATCAACTAATTCAGGTTCTGGCAGTAGTTGCAGTTATTCTGGCTCCAATCGCTGCAACTTTGTTGCAACTAGCTATTAGCCGCAGGCGCGAGTATCTAGCCGACGCAACAGGAGCGCTAACAACGCGCTACCCAGAGGGCTTAGCTAGCGCCCTGGAAAAGATTGAAAAAACAGGCAGTACTACCCGTACCCAAAACACTTCAACGGCTCACATGTTCTTTGCCAATCCGCTGCGGGGACACTCCGTATTAAATCTATTTAGTACTCACCCGCCGATAGAGCAAAGAATTGCTGTTCTCCGTGAAATGAAGCTCTAATAAAGATATAATGTAGGTATGGTTAAAAAGCGGTCCAAGAAGACTTTATATAGCAGATATAACGGGCCAAGATTAAAGCCGCTTAATCGCAAACAGGCAAAGCTAAAAGCAAAAAATGAAACTAAAAATCGACCCAAGCTGCCTAGCGCCTATTCTTTAACTAAACAATCCGTTTTAACAATGTTTAAGTTTAGGCAACCGCTTATTGGCATTGTGATTATCTACCTACTGCTCAACGCATTTCTTGCTAGCGGCATAGGCAACATTAACAGTGATATAGACAGTATTAAAGCAGAGTTAAATAATTCGGCGCCTATCACCCATCCGGTGGCTAACGGAGTCTTTGGCTTTTTACAGCTAACAGCTAGCTCGGGGGTTACTGGTTCTGGGGCGGGCTCGGTTTTTCAGGCAGCTCTACTTATCGTTATTAGCCTCGCAATTATCTGGTCACTAAGGCAACTAATGGCCGGCAATAAGATTAACTTAAAGCAATCTTTTTATAGCTCTATGGCCCCTTTGATACCATTTCTTTTAATAATTGGAGTTATGGTTATCCAACTATTGCCAATTACTTTGGGCTCGGCCGTTGTTAGTTCCGTAGTTGCCAGCTTAGGCTCGGTTAGTGTGTTTTGGACTGTGTTCTTTGCAATTATTTTGGGCAGCCTGCTAGCTTGGTCTTTGTACATGCTCTCGGCAACAATACTGGCGATGTATATTGTTACACTGCCGAACTGGGAACCAATTAAATCTCTACGCTCGGCCAGGAACCTAGTAAGGTTCAGACGCTGGTTAATTTTACGAAAAATTCTTGTTTTACCAATTTTGGTAGTCGGGGCTATGTATCTGGTGATTCTGCCTCTTATACTTTATGCAACATTCTTAGTCACGCCCGTGTTTTACATTATGGGGGTTCTTGGCTTGCTGTTTACGCACACTTATTTGTACAGCTTATATAGGAGTTTATTAGAATGAGCGAAGTAATACGGCAGCGAGCCAATAAGCTTCGTGATGAGCTAAATAGACATGCGCATGCCTACTATGTGCTCGACAAGCCAATGGTCGACGACGCCGTTTACGATAGCCTTATGGCCGAACTTAAAAAAATTGAGGCAGAGCATCCAGAACTAATAACTAGAGACAGTCCGACCCAAAGAGTTGGTGGCAAGCCGCTTGAGGCATTCCGTAATGCTCGGCACAGCAAGCCGATGATTAGCCTGAATGATGTATTTAGTGATGACGAAGTCAGAGCATGGCTTACACGGATAGCCAAGCTAGACAAGCATGTCTTAAAGGCTGATTTTTTTGCCGATATAAAAAAGGACGGGTTAGCCTGCGCGCTTATTTATGTAGATGGTGTATTGCAGCAGGGTATAACCCGAGGCGATGGAACAATTGGCGAAGACGTTACAGAAAATATACGAACCATAGGGTCGATACCATTAAAACTTGTTGAACATAAGGGCTGCGAATTTTTGCTAAAAGGCCGAACAGAAGTGCGCGGCGAAATTGTAATGTATAAGAAAGACTTTGAGGCACTAAACAAAAAGCGCTTGGCTGCCGGAATGCCGGTCTTTGCCAATCCACGAAACCTTGCCGCCGGAACTATTAGACAGCTCGATCCTCGTTTGGTTGCCGAACGAAAAATGCATTTCTTGCCATACGATATTTTGCGTGATAATGAAAGCGACATTCCGACCAATGTGTTTGCCTATCAAGCGCTAGATAGTATTGGTTTTATAAAAAACACGATTGCCCGCAAGGTCTCGACATTAGACGAGGTTTTAAAGTTTGCCAGTTCGTGGCGAGAAAAGCGAAAAGATTTGCCATATAACACAGATGGTTTGGTTGTTAAGATTAACGATAGGAAACTACAGGAAGCACTTGGAATAGTAGGCAAAAATCCGCGCGGTGCCATTGCAGTAAAGTATCCAGCAGAGCAGGCAACAACTAAGCTAAAAGATATTTTTATAAGCATTGGTAGAACTGGTGCGGCTACTCCGGTTGCTGTTCTAGAACCTATTGTAATAGCGGGATCCACCGTGCAAATGGCTACGCTGCATAATGATGGCGAGGTTTCCAGAAAAGACATCCGAATTGGTGATACAGTTGTAGTCCAAAAAGCGGGAGATATTATTCCAGAGGTAGTCGAGCCAATAATCAGGCTTAGGACTGGTAACGAAAAAAAGTTTGTAATGCCAAAAAGATGTCCGGAATGCAACAGCCAGCTAGTAAAACAAAAAGAAGATGAGGCCATTTGGCGCTGCCCAAATAATAAATGTCCAGCCAGAGTAGCAAACCATATTCAACATTTTGCTAGTAAGGGAGCTTTGGATATAGAGGGGCTAGGAGAGAAGAATGTCCAAGCTTTAATAGACGCTGGGTTAATTGAAGATATTGCCGACATATACTCTGTTAAAAAAGAGGAGCTACTAAAACTCGAAAGATTTGCAGACATTAGTGCACAAAATTTGTATGATGCGATAAACGAGAAAAAGAATCCTAGCTTACATAGGTTTATCTTTGGCCTAGGCATAAGGCATGTAGGCGCACAAACGGCAGTCGATCTTGCGCAGAGGTTTAAGAGCATTGAGGCTTTATCAAAAGCTACAGTCGATGAGCTGCACGAGGTTGAGGGTGTGGGCGAAGTAGTTGCAGAAAGTATCGCAGCCTGGTTTGCCGACGAAGATAATAAAAAACTACTAAAAAGATTCGAAGAAAATAAGGTAGTACCACAAAGGGCTTCTGTAGCAGGCGGTAAGCTTAGCGGCAAGAGCTTTGTAATAACTGGGTCACTAGAATCCATGGGCCGTGAAGAAGCAGGCGAAAAGATTAGGCAGCTTGGGGGCACTTTCCAATCTTCGGTTGGTAAGGATACAGATTACTTGGTAGTTGGAGCCAACGTCGGTGAGTCCAAGTTAGCTAAAGCTAGTAAATTTGGCACTAAGCAAATCACAGAAAAAGAATTGATCAATATGCTGTCCAAGTAGTATAAATAGACATCATGAAAATTTTATTTTCTAATGTTAATTTTGCAAATACTGCGTATGGCTTACGCCCTCCGGAGTGGCTTGGAGAATTTGCCGCGGAAGCGGGCTATGATGGTGTTGAAGTCCATCCAATTTGGTTTTCTGCTGAGTCTTTTGCTGGAGCAGCGCTGAAAGGCCGATTAAATATTCAGGCATTGCACCAGAGTTTTAGTGAAGGTAGATGGCGAATGCAGGGTGTCAATAATGATCCGGCCAAGGCTTCCATTGCCGACAGAATAGTAAACAGCCCATTAGTCAGGCCGATGACCCCAAGCATGGAAGACTCAGCTGATTTTATTCGAGAAACTCAAAAAATAATTGGCGAGCAATTGCCCGCAATTTTTCATCCGCAAATAACACGAGATACAGATAAGACAATAATCGCTGCGGCAAACCCAAAGGCTGCATATTTTCAACCAACCGATCACGTAGCCAAAATTTTTAGGGCTGGGTCTGTTAGCGCAATGATGAGCGAGGCGTGGATGCGTGGTTATGATGGCCTGTGCCTAGATACATTTCATGCGCAACGTCGTTACGGTGCCGAAAAACCAGGTGTTGTTAGTAGTCTAGGCAAGTCGCTTGGTGAATTGGCTGTTAATACTCGGGCGGTTCATTTTTCTTTGGCAAGATCGGATATTGGTGGTGAGGATATTGATGTTAAGACAGACCTTAACGCCGCGTTAAATGGTATAACTGTCGGCCAGACCAGAGAGATTCTTCAGGAAGTTGCATTTTGGAGTCGTAGCACCTTAGATTATGCGGCCGTACAATTATCGGCCGGGGCACTTGCTTATGCTACAAAACATCGTCGAGCAAAAGATCTGCAATCTTATTACGGACAAATTGCTGACACATTACGCGAAGCTTTGTCATAATAGAGCTAAATGGTTATTGATAAACTCACCAAACAGGCAATTGCACACACTAAACATTGTTTAATTGGTTGTGGAATTGGCGAAGTGCTTGGCATGGCTATTGGCCAGAATTGGCATAACGCTGCACAAACGTCACTTGCAACGGCTTTAGCTTTCATTTTTGGTTATGGCTTAACCTTCAACGGAGCATACGCTGAAAAACCGGAGGTAAGAAGAGCAATAAAAATTGCGCTAGTGGCTGATACGGTTTCGATTATCTCTATGGAGATTATAGATAATGGAATAGAGTGGCTTATACCCGGAGCCATGAACTCAAAACTTAACCAGGGTTTGTTCTGGTGGAGCTTAGCCCTGTCTTTGGCTGTTGCTTTTGTTATAACCGTACCGGTTAACCGTTATGTGATGAGCCAATCAAAACATATTCACCACCACTAGAAATAACAGATTAAAAAGACTATAATTACTTTTGTTCTAAACAATTTTGTGAAGTTCCGCAGTGCAGTACTTTACAAAATTGAGAAGGAGGAAGCGACCTGAAGCTGTAAGTAGAATTATGTATAATTTTACGGAAGCTGGCACGTCGATTCCGACGTGGGGCATTAGCGCAGTTGGCTAGCGCGCATCCATGGCATGGATGAGGTCAAGGGTTCGAATCCCTTATGCTCCACCAAAAGATTTATGCACAAAACTATCTACGGTATTCTCGCGGCATTAAGTTTTATTCATATCATCCGAGATTATATGCAAATTAAATATGGGTATAAGCACAATTGGTTCACTAGTTTCCTACATTTTTGGGATGCACCAGAATACGAAATACATGGCATGGTAGTCTTTTTTATACTTGGCATAGCGTTTAGCTATCTAGCATTGACTAATTAGAATAATATTATAATATATAACAGTACTTGACAGTATTCGTGCTGTTAGCCGTACAACTTCGACCAGGAGGAAGGAGCGTATGCCCAACGAGGCCACTCAGGCCAAGATAGACGAGTGGCGGGAAGCCGTCAATCGTCTCAAGGCCATGAGCGAGAACGAGGCCGGGTACGAGGTGCTGAGACTGCGCGTCGAGCGCCTCAAGACCGAGCTCGGCAACTGCGGCGTCCTCGACGCCTGCTGCAATCTCACTCCCGCCGCCGAGGAGCGTGGGTTCGTACTCGCTCCGGCCTGATCGTCCGTGCGCGCCCCCGCAAGGGGGCCGCACATAACACTTATTAAAACCTAGATAACCTATACAATATATTTATGAGACTAAATGCTTATCTAGCTCGAGCCGGTAAAGCTTCACGACGTGGAGCTGACGAAATTATAAAAGCTGGCCGAGTTGAGGTAAATGGAAAGCCTGGCCAGTTAAATACGCAGGTAGAAGACGGCGACATTGTGAAACTAGATGGTAAGGATATTAGCCGCCAGAAACTTCGCTATATACTTTTTTATAAACCACAGCGAAGTGTTACCACCCTGAAGGATCCGGAAGATCGGCCAACAATACTTGATGACGTAAAAATACCCGAGAGGGTCGTGCCGGTAGGGCGACTAGATTTTGACACAACCGGCGCACTGCTGCTTACCAACGACGGGGATCTGGCTCACAAACTTATGCACCCAAGCTTCGAGGTAGATAAAACTTACGTAGCAACAGTAGAGGGCGTGATAGACCATTATAAACTTGACGTGTTAAGGAATGGCGTATTGCTAGAGGATGGTAAGACGGCGCCGGCCAAGGTTAGGCAACTTAGCGATGATAGGCTAGAGCTTATTATTCATGAGGGCCGCAACCACCAGGTTAAGCGCATGCTCGACGCCGTAAGCCTGCCGGTTGTTAAGCTGCACCGCAGTCATTATGGCCCGCTGGACTTAAAGGGCTTAAGGCCCAGCCAGTGGCGCGACCTTACCGAACAAGAAGTACTTAAGCTTAGGGGATAACTCGAGTATACTTATAGGCATGCACGTTCTTGTAAATGGCCTAATGGCCAACTACCGAAAATCTGGTACTGGCAAAAGAATACTAGTGTTTCTACATGGGTGGGGTGACACTAACGCTACGTTTAACGAGGTTATTAATATTCTCAAGGAAGAGTTCATGATTATTAGTATAGACCTGCCGGGCTTTGGTGGCTCGCAAGCCCCAATTAGCGCCTGGAGCTTATCGGATTATGCAGATTTTACAAATGATTTACTCGCTAAAATTGATGTTCAAAAGGTTAACGCTTTTGTTGGGCATTCCTATGGTGGAGCAGTACTTATTAAAGGCCTTGGTCAGAATAAATTGCAATCTGAAAAGCTAGTACTTATTGGGTCGGCTGGTATTAGGGCCAGTGCTAAATTGCAAAAGCAAACATTAAAAATTGTTTCTAAGGCTGCCAAGCTGCCACTTTATTTACTGCCCAAAAATAGGCGAAATGCCATAAAAACAAAAGCCTATAGCAAACTAGGCTCGGACTATATGCTTGCCCCGCACATGCAAGCTATTTTTAAGAAAATTATAAATGACGATGTCCGCAAAGAAGCTACGAGTGTTAGTGCCCCTACTTTGTTAATCTATGGCTCAAAAGACTCTGAAACACCGGTTGAATACGGGCAGTTGCTTGCGCAAGCAATTCCTAAATCTGAACTAAGGATAGTTGAAGGGGCAGGCCATTTTGTGCACCAGAGCAATCAGGACGAAGTAGCAAAGTATATTAAAGATTTTTTGGGTAAGTGATGAAATTAAAAGATTATTTAAGTATCTATAAACCAAGTTTTCCAAGTACGGTTGTTTATATGCTGCAGGCAACTGAGTATCAGAGCTCTGCATACTATGCTTGGTTGCACAGAACTCTTAATTTTGACACCGTTAGCTATCGCAAAAGTTTGATTAAAACAAAGGCCACTAAGGGCCTACTTGCCCTGTTCTGGCTTGGCATGCTTGCCCAAACTATCTGGGGAATTTATCTTGGTTACCACGCCTACCACAGAAACCATTCACCAATTACCATTGCTATAATCGTAGTATTTTTACTATCAGCCCCAGTTGTTTGGGCCCAGATTATTGTTGTTCCACTAGAGCTGGCCAGGCTACTAATAATTAAACCCCTAGCTTATCTAAATATTAGAAAATCAGCCAAGATATTTGCTCGCCACAACGGAGTAAAAATAGCAATTGCTGGCAGTTATGGCAAAACTACCATGAAGGAGATTCTTGGCTCTGTGCTATCTAGTGGTTTGGTTGTGGCCGCCACGCCGGGGAACAAAAACGTGTCTAGCAGTCATGCCGAGTTTGCTAAAACACTGACTGGCAAAGAGGACATTTTACTATTAGAGTACGGCGAAGGCCGCCCGGGCGATATTGCCCGGTTTTCTCGCGTCACCAAACCAGACATTGGCATAATAACTGGTTTAGCACCGGCTCACTTAGATAAATATAAATCTCTAAAACAAGCTGGTGAAGATATTTTTTCTCTAAGCAAGTACGTGACCAAGAACGAAGTATATGTAAATGCCGATAGCCCCGAAACCAAAGCTTTTATAGAGCAGGGGCAAATAAAGTTTTCAGAAAGTGGCGTAGACGGCTGGCAAGCTAGCAGGGTCTCGCTTAGCATACAGGGCACGAGCTTTAATCTGACCAAAAACAACAAGACCCTGAAATTAAAAACTAAACTAATTGGCCGGCACTTAGTTGGACCTATAGCTTTGGCTGTTCACTTGGCTACAGAAGCTGGGATTGATGAAGCCAAAATAATAGCAGAGGTGGCTAAGTTAGAGGCGTTTGAACACCGTATGCAGCCCAAGCAACTAAAAGGTGCATGGGTAATAGACGATACCTACAACGGCAATATTGAGGGGATGTTTGCCGGGTTACAACTTCTGAAAGAGCTAAAAGCCAAAAATAAAATATATGTTACACCCGGACTTGTTGACCAAGGTGACGAAACCGTAAAAGTACACATGGAGCTCGGCAAAGCGATAGCCAAGGCCAACCCAGATTTGGTTGTGTTAATGAAAAATAGCGTTACTGACTATATAGACCAGGGCATAAGAATGTCTAGTTACCAAGGCAAAGTTCGCATAGAGGAAGACCCACTAGAGTTTTATACAAATCTAGAGCACTTTGTGGCCGAAGGTGACCTGGTATTAATGCAAAACGACTGGCCGGATAATTATGTGTAAAATGTTATGCTTAAAGGTATGAGTAAACCAACCGTTGGCGTATTTTTTGGCAGCCGTTCCGCCGAACATGATGTTTCAATCGTGACTGCGCTTGCAGCTATAATAGTGCCACTTAAATTGACACGAAAATATACTGTTATACCAGTTTATATCGCGAAAGATGGCCAATGGTTTATGGATGATAAGCTGGGTGAAATCGCGCTTTATAGTTCAGGGAAAATAGATGATTACCTTAAAAAAGCCGAACCAGTGAAGCTTATTTTTCAAAATGGTTTAGTGTTGCAAAAGGGCAAAAGAAACAGGGTTAGAATTGACATCGCCTTTCCGGCAACCCATGGGACTCATGGCGAAGACGGAGAATTAATGGCAATTTTTGAAATGGCGAACGTTCCATATGTTGGTTGCGGTGTTAGCGCCAGTGCAGTTGCCATGGACAAAGTTCTAGCCAAACAGGTTAGTACTAGTGCTGGGGTACCTACACCAGCATGGGATTGGTTCACTAGTGCCGATTATGTCGATAACAGCAAAGAAATACTAAAAAGAATTACATCAAAACTAAACTATCCACTATTTGTTAAGCCGGCACACCTAGGTTCTAGCATTGGCATTTCTAAAGTTGGAAGTTTGGTTGAGTTGCAAAACGCTATTGAAGTCGCTCTGGTTTATGATGAGCGCATTATTGTTGAGCAGTCCGTGCAGAACTTATACGAAGTAACACTGCCGATAATGGGTAATCAAACGCTTAAGCCAGCATTTCTAGAACATCCATTAACGAGCGATGATGAGTATTTCGATTTTGATAAAAAATATATTAACGGCGGTAAAAAAGGCGCGGGCAAGAGCGGCAAACGCGGAGCTCAAGGCTATAGTGAACTCCCAGCTAAGTTGCCTGATAGTTTATATAAACAGGCTGAAAAACTGGGGTTAAGCGTTTATAGGGCCCTAGGCTGCGAGGGCATTGCCAGGGTTGATATGTTAATTGATACCAAAGCAAGTAAAGTTTATTTTAATGAAGTTAATACTTTGCCAGGTAGCCTGTATTCACATAACTGGAACAAGACAGGTGTTTCGAATATTCAATTAGTTGAGGATTTGATAGATTTGGCAAAGCAGCGATGGACTAGCCAACAAAGCAAAACGACAGTTTTTGATACAAACTTCTTAAAACAATTCTAATTTGGTTTTTCGTACTGGCGAGATAGGTAGGAGCCGTAGGTCAAAACGCCGGAGCATTCTACGTGATTTTGACAAACTGATTTATCAAACTTAGCGTATGAGAGAAATATTGCTTCCTTGGCAATCAAGTCAGAACCGCTAATATTTGCTGGCTGTTCGCGTACCGGGTAACCAGTGTAAAAGTGAATTGGGATTGGAATTGTGTTTTCAAAAGAATTTTTTTCGTAGAGATTCTTAGCCAGAGTTGCAAGCTGGCCTGAGGCTATATGGTCGCTGTGATCTGGGTATTGCTTGCTTACATAACTACTTTGGGTTCGAACTTCAGATACACCGTAGACCTTCATTAGTTCTGACAAGGCACTTACAAGTTGATCCTTGGTGTATGTGGACTGACCGTCAACTGAAGTAAGACTACTAATCTTGCCACTATTTAGCTGTGCCAGGCTTTCGTATAGGTATTGCCTAAAGCCCTGGCCCTTAAGATTACCGTCAGGTAGCCTAAAAAATATTATGCTAGTTTTGTAATCTCCGCGTGGATGTGAAGCGTTAATGAACTCTTTGTCATTTAGGCGTACAATTCTTTTTACCCAAATGTTATCGGTGGCCTCCATGGTGGCATAAGCTGCCTCGGAACCTTGCTCTCGACCGAGCCAATAGAGCTGATTGTTACCAGCGTCGCCAGCAGTTAAATAGACTGCTCTAATACAATCACCAGCTTGCAAGGAATGTAAAGTGTCTGGGTTCATGAATAGCAGATCGTCGTCCTGATGGGCTGATATATTCATGATGGTTTTGCCGGTTGGGCAGCTGGTGTAGGGCAACTCTGAGAGCGGGACAGGCAGGATAGTGCTTGGAGTTTTTAGTACTACATTTGGTGAACTACTATTGGCACCTTTATCATAAAACAACAATATCTCCTGAGGGCTATCTTGCGTACCTGCAATTAGGGCGCTGGCGTTAGGTCGCCCATAGGCTGCAATAATTTGATCAAGAGTACAGGACGGGAAATCGGTTTGGCTTTTTTCTAAGTTCAAAAGATAGGCAAAACTTACTTTAGATAGATCACGCTGCCACGATGTACTAGTAAGTATTGTTCGAGGGGAGGTACAGCTAGACAGGGGTAGAACGTTAATAGATTTTGGTATATAAACTCTAGCTGGTACAACTCGCCAGTAATCACCAACAAGACTATTTACCGTGTGCTGACTTAAGGCTTTTGAAACTAAGATATCGCGACTCTTCAATTCGGATGTTGATTTCATCTCACTGCGGTAGGTTCCTGAAGCGCTGGCAATGCCAAAGCCGATAGCTGCAACTAAAACCACCCCTGCCCACACGAGTTTTTTACTGTCCAGATTAACTTTTCTAAAAACGGTTGTGGCAGCAAAAAAACCAGTGAATAAGAAGATGGTTAAATACCTGGCATCAGCAGCGTAGTAATGTTTGGATGCAACAAAACTGATAAACCCAGCTAAACTAATCCAAATTAATGACGTAGAAAGTTTTGCAGGCAGGTCCATACTCAGAGAGCCGTCTTTGTTGTGCTTGAGGCTGGTTTGGATTAGTTTCCATATTGCTACAACAATGACTATCAATATAAGAAAGTTGATGATGTAAGCTGGGCCGGACACAGAGAAAAGACGATGCAGACTCGCACTGGGGACATTTTTAAGCACAGATGTGTCATAAGCCGGATTGGCTCCAAAGTTAGTAAACAAGGCCGAAAGCCCATATATAACACCGAGCACCAAGGCATGAATACTAGTAACTATTGAGTAGGGGCTGGCATTACTCTGGCCAATAATATGAACAAGTTTGGAAGTCTGAATAGCCCACAAACAAGTAAGGCCGACAAGGTAGGCTAATACGGTGCCAACCAGCCAATTAGCAGAAAGACTTACTAGACTCCAACCTTTAGCGAGAGAGTAAATAATTAAGGCAATTAATGCACCACCGGCTCCTAGCGTTAGGAAGAGCTTATCGCTAGCCATTAGCACACCTAGTGTGATAACGCCGAGATAAAAGGACCGGCTACGTATTCGAGGCGATCTAAAAATTAGCACTAGCCCAAAAATAAACAAAATATACTCAAGATTGCGAGTGGCCAACATAGCCATGTTGAGCGGCAATAGTGTTCCGGCCATCGGTTCGGCCGGTACCATCAAGAGCACACTAGCCAGTGCTAAACATATAGTTCCAAAAACCAACGGGCGCTTTTCTATTCGATAAATAATGAGTGCCATAAAACCGACAGTAAGAGTAGCCGCAATAATGGTCAGCGCCAAAAGGGCTCCACTACTTGACCTAAAAAGATCAACTAAATAAAATAGCGGCCATTTTATTAAGAATGTATGTGCCCCGGGAAGTTGAGAATTATGAAAAGTGTCATTTCCGCTAAATAGGTAGCTATTAACTATTTGATCGGCATTACTTTGGTGTACTGATCCACCTAAGATTGACCAAAAAACGGTGGTGGCAAGCAGTACAAACAGACTAGCGTATGCATATTTTGGTGCATGTTGCAGACTGGCTAGCCTAGCTACGTAGCGATCCGCTCTTGAGTAGATCTTTCGTGCCAGTGATTTTATTTTTTGAAATTGAGTAGGCATTGGTTACTTTTAGTAAACGGGGCTTTCGCTGGTTTTAAAAATTCTTGTTTTGTATAGGTAAAAATTCCAAATAGTGGTTATCCCAAGAGCAAGGGTCCTAGTTACGACAGCTGGCACTATTGAAACAAGTAGTTTTGTTACTAGCAGGGTAAATCCAAAGTTGAATAAAACCAAAGCTGAAAAAGCTATAACCTGGGGGATTAATATTTTGTGATGAGTCCTCTTATCTGAAAAAGTCACAATCTTTTGCAAGATAAACGATACTATTAGGCCTATCCAGAAAGCTAGACCAACAGCTACAACCGCACTGGCGCCTTTTTTTTGGGCCACAAAAATCACCAAGATTTCTAGTAAATAAACGCTGCCGCCTACGATTACGTATCTATATAACGGCCGCTTCAATAATTTTTTTAATTTGGTTAGCATTTTTATGTTAGAGACCGATCTTTATCGATTATATACAAGGGACGGTTTTTTGTCTCGGTATGAATATGCGATAAGTAAAGTCCAATAATACCTTGTGAAACTAGCAAAACTCCAATCAAAAACAACATTAGAACCAGAACATAGGCTCCACCAGTTGCGTGCAATCCAGCTGGGTCGCCCAAGATCAGGTTAATTATCATAAACAGTCCAAGTAGCACCGATATTGGTAATACAATGGCGCCGATGTAAGCGGTTATATAGAGCGGCGAGATACTCAAGCTAATAATGCTGTCGATAGCGAGTTTAAACAATTTTCTAAACGAATAGCCAGCTGATCCGGAGATCCTTGGATTGGCTCTAAAATGTATATAGTCCCGTTTATAACCTAACCAGTCGATTAAGCCGCGCGTTATGCGATTACGCTCTGTCATTTTAATGAAGTCCTGTTGGACACTGCGGTCTATAAGCCTAAAATCGGTCGAGCCAGGTAACAGCTTAACACCTGTAAATCGGTTAAAAAGCCAGTAAAAAGTTTTTGACCCAAATTTTTTAACCGGACCCTCATCTTGGTTAGTGGTTCTAACACCAATTATAACTTTACTGCCTTTTTGCCACTTATCTACAAACTGGGGTATAAGTTCTACTGGGTGCTGACCGTCGGAATCGATAGTAAGAATAGCTTGACCTTTAGCTTCGTGAATACCAGCGGTAGTTGCAATCTCTTTACCAAAATTCCTTGATAGTCTAACGAGTTTAATATTACTTTTCGCTTCGCGGAATTCGCGAATTAAGCCCGGAGTGTCATCGCTACTACCATCGTCGCAATATATTAGCTCGTAATTGTCTTTGAAGTGAGTTTCAAGAATCTTAACCAGGCTTTTATTAAACTGGTTTAAGCCAGTAGCTTCGTTAAAAACTGGGGCGACTACCGATATTAGCAGATTATCAGTCTTACTCATCTTATTAAGCTCAAGTATATCAGAATAACAACTCCGTGCCACTTGAGGTACAATAAATGGGAAGATGAGACGTTATAACCCCAAGGAAATTGAACCCAATTGGCAAGATGTTTGGGAAAAATCCAAAATTAACCAAGCAACTCAAGACCATGATAAACCCAAAAAATATATATTGGAGTATTTTCCGTATCCGTCGGGTGCTGCCATGCACGTGGGGCATGTTCGCAATTACACAATTGGCGATACTCTAAGTAGATTTAGCCGCATGAAGGGCTTTAATGTGCTTCATCCCATGGGCTGGGATGCATTTGGCTTACCGGCAGAGAACTATGCTATCAAAACTGGAGTTAGCCCACGCGTAGCGATCGATGACAATACTGCCCGGTTTAAAAAGCAGCTAATCCAAATGGGCTTTAGCTACGATTGGTCTCGTGAAATTGATAGTACTGACCCAAACTACTACAAATGGACGCAATGGTTTTTTATTATGCTTTTTAATAAAGGACTAGCGTATCAAAAAGAAAGTCTGCAATGGTGGTGTCCAGTCGACAAGACGGTGCTAGCTAACGAGCAAGTCGAGGACGGTCACTGTTGGCGCTGTGGTAGCTTGGTTGAGAAGAAGTCTTTAAAACAGTGGTTTTTCAAGATTACAGAGTATGCCGACCGACTAGACAAAGATTTAGAAAAATTAGACTGGTCTGATGCCATTAAGGCCATGCAGCACAACTGGATTGGCAAAAGCATTGGTGCGGAAATTGACTTTAAGGTAGATGGTACCCAGGAGAAATTAAAGGTATTTACTACCAGAGCCGACACATTATTTGGCGCAACCTTTATGGTGCTAGCTCCAGAACATCCATTACTCGAAACTATAGTTTTGGCTGAACAAAAACAGCAAGTTAATTCTTATATAGCTCAGTCAGTTGCCAAAAGCGATATCGAGCGTCAAGAAACCGATCGTGAAAAGACAGGTGTATTTACTGGTGCCTACGCGATTAATCCGGCCACAAAAGAAAAAATACCTATCTGGGTTGCTGATTATGTATTAAGCGGTTACGGCACTGGCGCTATCATGGCTGTGCCAGCACATGACGAGCGAGACTGGGAATTTGCTAGAAAGCACAAATTAGCGATCAAATACGTCTTTGATGGGCAAGGTAGCAAAGGGTCCGATTGGTATGCTGGCGAAGGCATAGTTAAAAACTCGGCCGAGTTTGATGGTCTATCAACTAACCAGGCACGTGAAAAAATGACTAAGACTTTTGGCAAAGAGCGTATAAATTATAAACTCCGAGATTGGCTAATTAGTCGCCAGCGATACTGGGGAGCGCCAATCCCAATGATCCACTGTGACAAGTGCGGTACGCTGCCGGTGCCTGAAACGGATTTACCGGTAATACTGCCCGAGGTGAAGAGCTATGAACCAAGTGGCGATGGCCGAAGTCCACTGGCCAATGTTCCCGAATTTGTTAAAGTTAAATGTCCTAAATGCGGCGATGAGGCCGAGCGCGAAACTGACACCATGGACGGTTTTGCTTGTAGTAGTTGGTATTTTCTGAGGTTTGCTGACCCAAAGAATTCCAAGCAGGCCTTTAGCAAGGAAAGTGCTGAGTTCTGGTTGCCAGTCGATGATTATATCGGCGGCGCTGAACATGCCGTGATGCACTTACTATATGCCAGATTTTGGACCAAGGTGATGTTTGACGAAGGTTTAGTTAATTTTGATGAACCGTTTTTGACTCTTCGTAACCAGGGCATGATTTTAGCTCCCGATGGTCAAAAGATGAGCAAAAGTAAGGGCAACACCATCGAACCAGACACTTTGCTGGAGCAGGGTTATGGAGCCGATTCTATAAGGCTCATGGAACTATTTATTGGCCCCTGGAATCAAGCTGCCAACTGGAGTGTAGAGGGTATGGGCGGAGCATACAGATTTTTGAATCGAGTCTGGACACTTGCCTATGAGTTTTTAGAAGCTAAGGAAACGCAAGAAGGCCCGGTAAAAGAAGTCGAGCTAAAGGCGTTGACCCATAAAACTATTAAAAAAGTTACAAAAGACTTAGAGACTATGAACTTTAACACGGCAATCGCAGCAATGATGAGCCTAGTGAATGACTTATATAAGATTAAGGCCGATGGCGGTATGACTAAATCGGTTGCTTGGAGCTCAACGATCGAAGCCTTACTTCAGTTATTGGCACCGTTTGCTCCGCATATAACTGAGGAGCTTTGGAATGAATTAGGCCACGAGGAATCCATCCACATAAGTTCTTGGCCAACATGGGACGAAAATCTAGTAGTAGATGAAACGATGACCTTAGCTGTTCAGATTAATGGTAAGGTGCGGGCTGAAATCGAGATTGAGACAGGCGCCGATAAAGCCTCGGTTATTAACGCAGCCAAGGCCGACGTGAAGATAGCGGAACTTATAAAAGACAAAGAGATAAAAAAAGAAATCTATGTACCAGGTCGTCTAGTAAGCTTAGTGATTGCCAATTAACTCCTAAGAAGCTATAATTACACTTAAGTTAAAACTTAAATATCAAAGAATAAGGAGGTTTCTTTATGGGCAAACCAAAGAAACGAACAAGTTCCAGGCGTACCGGCTCACGGCGCAGCCATCTAGTTTTAAAGCTGGCCCGCCAGGTTAACGGACTTAGTCCCGTTAGAGTCAAAGTCGGTACTAAGAAAATGAAAAGAGACAGTTCAAAATAGCGTGGTTATAACCTAGGCTATAATGTAAGTAAGCTTCGACTCAAAAAAGGAATTTAACAATATGGCAAGCAATCGACATCTTGGACGCATCGTTGCACTCCAAACTTTGTATGAGCAAGACTTTCGCCAGGAAGCTGGCGACGGGACTTTCGACCTTAGCGAAGTTTTGGCGCGCAATATTGATCGTTACGAAGATACGATTGACGATAAGAAGTTCATTGAACAGCTAGTGAACGGGATTACAGCAAAACAACAAGAGATCGATGAAAAAATTCGTCCGCTGGCTCCCGAATGGCCGCTAGAACAAATAGCGCGAATGGACAGAGTTATCTTGAGGATTGGTGTCTATGAACTTCTTTACGAAAAAGATGTGCCTCCTAAAGTTGCCATTAACGAGGCGGTCGAACTTGCTAAAGCTTTTGGTGGAGATAACTCCTCAAAGTTTATCAATGGAGTTCTAGGTAGCGCTCTCAGGCAAAAAGATGGTGTGACCAAGGAACCCGAACAACCAACTAATCAGGAATAGTATTTAATAGAATGAAGCGCCCGAAGCCCTTTGCTGGCTTTAATAAACTTGTACGCCGCCCAGCTATAAATGAGGTGGTCCGAGAGCCAACCGCAGGCGGTATTGTTTTTCGTAAGTCAAAAACCAACCCACAGGTTATTGAAATTTTATTGATCCAAGATTCTCGCAATCGTTGGACTATTCCGAAGGGCCATATAGAAGAGGGAGAAAAAGCTCGTCAGACGGCCGAGCGAGAAATACGAGAAGAAACAGGCCTTCAAGAGATGAAAATTCATGATTGGCTGGGCAAGATTAACTTTCGATACCGCCGGGAGAATCGCCTAGTGCTCATGACTACCGAAATCTATCTAGTTGAAGCTAAAGGCGATACAGATAACATAAAGCCCGAGAAGTGGATGAATGACCTTGCCTGGCTGACTGCCGCCGAAGCTCTAGATAAGATAGAGTATGAAGATATCGGTAAGTTGATTTTGATTGGGCTAAATAAAATTAGAACATTAAACTAAGAAAGTATAAAATTAACCAATATGGATGTATCACAATATAAAGCGTTTGCAGATAAGCATTTTGATGGTTTTAATGACATTAACCTATTAATAACAGCTTTCACTCACCGATCCTACATTAACGAACATAAAAAAACCGCTCAGGAACATAATGAGCGATTGGAGTTTTTGGGCGACGCCGTACTGGAGTTGGTGGTAACTGAGTATCTTTTCAAGAATCATCAGGAGCCAGAAGGTATTCTTACAAACTGGCGTAGTGCATTAGTGCGCACTGAAAGCATCGGTGCAGCGGCTGACCGAGAAGGCTTTGAAGCTTTGCTCAGACTTAGCCGAGGCGAAAAACGTGGTTCAGAACGAGCTCGCCAACAAATATTAGCCAACAGCTACGAAGCAGTAATTGGTGCTTTATATCTAGACAAAGGCTATGATGCGGCTAAAGCTTTTATTGAACGAACTCTGCTGCCAACTTTTGAATCGATACTTAAGAATGGTAGCTGGCTTGATCCTAAGTCACGATTGCAGGAAGTGGTCCAGAATAAAGAAGGTTTTACGCCCATATATAAGGTGCTCAGCGAGGAAGGTCCAGATCACGACAAAACCTTTGTTATAGGTGTATATGTAGATGGGGCTCTTAAAGGACAAGGGTCCGGCTCAAGCAAACAATCTGCACAGGTTGAGGCTGCCACAACGGCACTAAAAAGCTATTCAGAGTAGGTTATCTATTTAACACCTTGACGAAAACGCCCGTAATCTGTAAAATTACTTGGAATGTTAGCAATTAGAATGCAGCGAACCGGAAGAAGTGGACACGCCCAGTTTAGGGTGATTGTTCAAGATAGCCATTTTCACCCAACACGAGGTAAGGTGGTTGCTTACGTTGGTAGCTATAATCCTCACTCAAAAGATATCAATCTTGATAAAGACGTAATTACAAAATACTTATCTAATGGTGCCCAGCCATCACCCCGGGTTGCCAGCCTTCTTAAGAAAGAAGGTGTTAAGCTACCGGACTGGGTGCAGATTGAAGAACCCAAGAAGCGAACTATTAAGAATCCTGACAAGCTTCGCAAGAATCGTCCGGCAGAGCCGGTTACCGAAGCTGCGCCGGTACAAGCTGAAGAGGTTGTTGCTAGCGAAACTCCAGCTGAATCAGCACCAGCGACTGATGAGCCAAAGGTAGCTGAGGAAGTAAAAGCAGATGAAGTTGCCAAGGAGGCCCCGGCAGCTGAAGAATCAGCTCCGGAAGCGCCAGCTGAACCAGTCAAGACAGAAGAAACCCCGGAACCAACAGCTTAAAACAAAGCTTTGTTATAATAAGCTTAGCTAAATACTAAGGAGATCCCTATGACCGCGACTATAGACCAACAGTTTATTGAATATATTGTTAAATCACTAGTAGGTAAGCCAGATGCAGTTAAGATTGAACGCCGCATAGACGAAAAGGGCGTTTTGCTTGAATTAACTGTCGACCCAGAAGATCTTGGCCGAGTTATTGGTAAGAAAGGTGCAACTGCTCAGAGTTTACGCACCCTACTAAGAGCTCTTGGTACTAAGAACGAAGCCAGGTATAACTTAAAGATTGTAGACAATGGCGTGCCACGCCCAGAAAGAACTCACGACGATAGTTACCAGCCAAGCGCCAAAGCTAAATCTGACGATAGCGACGATCAGAGCCCAGTATCCGAAGACGACGTTCCGACCGAGACGACTCCAGCCAAAGAAGCTGATGAAGATGATGTTTTTGCGGAGAAGGACGAAGAACCCAAAGATGATAACCGTGGTAGTCTAGCGGATCGAACTCGCCGTGAGCTTGCTGACCTCGACGACCTCGACCTTTAGAGGCTAGAATGTCTGAAATATTCATCTCTGTAGAAAACGCTAAACCGGAAAAGCTCTTTTTAGTTGTTTCGAACTTTGCGGTCGTTGACTCTGCCAGAAGGGCGGTGTTGCTAATAAAACGTGGTGATCATGAAAAGGTTCACCCAGGCAAATGGGCCTTCCCGGGAGGCAAGCTGGAACATTCTAATGTAGCCGAAATGATAAAAGAAGAAGGAGTTGACCCACTAGTCGGGGTTGAAGGTATTCTTGGCAAGCTAGCTACTAGAGAGACTCAAGAAGAGGCTGGCCTAACTGTTGATAAAAACGACGGCCGTGTGATAAAAGATAAACTATTTGTTAGGCCGGACGGGGTTCCAGTTTTCATGACCACGATGGCTGTAAGATACGCAGGTGGTGAAATCGCATTAGAAGAAGGCATTACCGAATACGCGTGGGCAACCGCACCAGAACTAGCTGATTATGATTGCATAGAAGGCATTGTCGAAGAGGCTCATCTGGCACTTGAAGTAATTAAATGAAAATACAGATTATTACAATTTTTCCGGAGATGTTTGACGGAGTGCTTAATTCCAGCATGCTTTGGAAAGCCCAAAAAGAAAACTTGGTTGAATATCATCTAATTAATCTGCGGGATTTTGGTATTGGCCAGCGCAAAGTCGTTGACGATATTCCGTATGGTGGGGGAGACGGTATGGTATTAAAACCGGAGCCTTTATTTGAAGCTGTAGAACATGCTAAAAAAAATGATCCTGATGCGAAAGTACTTTTAATGACTCCGCGTGGCGATGAGTTCAACCAAGAGATGGCCCGCGAATTTGCAGCCACCGAAAACGGACTAATAATAATTTGCGGTAGGTATGAGGGGTACGATGAGCGAATAACTACACTGGTAGACAAACAACTAACAGTTGGCAAATATGTGCTAACCGGTGGGGAGCTGCCAGCCATGATAGTTGCTGATGCCGTTACACGTCTAATACCGGGGGTGCTAGGTGGTGAAACAAGTGCCGAGAAAGAAAGCTACAGTCGGGGTAGTGATATTGAACATCCACACTACACACGGCCAGAAAAATACAGAGGTCTAAAGGTGCCAGACGTTTTATTGAGCGGTCATCATGCCGAAATTGATAAATGGCGCAAAGAAAATTCTAGATAGCCCAGGGTGCTATAATTATTAGTACTACTTAAACTGGAGAATAAAAATGTTTACATTACCAGAACTAGGTTTTGACTATGCCGCGCTTGAGCCACATATAGATGCCAAGACTATGGAGATTCACTATTCCAAGCATCACCAAGCATACGTAGATAAATTAAATACAGCTCTAGAAAAGTATCCAGATTGGCAAACAAAATCCATTGAGGAAATTTTAGGCGATATTAAAAACGTGCCCGAAGAAGTACGCACAGCCGTACAAAATAACGGCGGCGGCCACGCTAATCACACAATGTTTTGGAAAACTATAACACCTGGTGGCGCTAATGAACCGACTGACAAGGTGGCAGAAATTATTAATTCCAAATTTGGAAGTTTTGAAGAATTCAAGAAACTATTTAGCGATGCCGCAACGAGTCGCTTTGGTTCTGGTTGGGCTTGGTTAGTTAAAAGCGGTGACCAGTATGGAATTTACTCAACAGCTAACCAAGACAGTCCGCTAATGGAGGGCAAAACGCCGCTACTGGGGCTGGATGTTTGGGAGCATGCCTACTATTTGAAATATCAAAACAAACGACCGGACTATATAGAAGCTTTCTGGAAGCTGATTAACTGGGACGAAGTAGAAAAACGCTTAACTAGTTAAGCAGGTACCTCACCTAAAATCTCCAAGACTGTAGCCTAGAGACTCGGCTAGCTCGACGTCGGTTCGTGATGGTTCGGCTGGAGCTAAGGAAATAAACGCCAAATCTGGTCCTGATAAAAATGGCTCGAGAGTAAGACTTACGTGTGGGTTAACCCAAACTAAACTTCTTCCGTCTGGCAAAGGCTCTTTTGAGAATGTAACTGAATATTTCATGGATACCTCACCCACTATTGATGCTGCCGCTGCATGATCCATTTCATGGTCGAACTCTGTGGCCACGATAGATCTAAGCAGAGCAGGATCTTTATTTAATACAAGCGCCATATAGGCCTGTGTGAGCAAAACAAAATATTCATGCGGGTTATCTACAGAAATTGTTGCAACTTCCGAGTCAGCGGACGTTTGGTCGTGCACGCCCATTTCGGTTGTTCTTCCAAATCTTAATCCATTGATCACAGACGCGACTTCAGGATCCGGAATATCTGCTGTATTAAGCGGCGTAATTAATGCACCTTCAATGGCCGATCGAATTTGATCGCTAAAATCGTAGAATGCAGGCTGAGAATCCCCGGCATCTCCAACGTTATTGTGGGTATGATTAGACATAAAAATCAAACTATGGCTGGGAGTGAGGGATTCGAACCCCCGATCCTGGGACCAGAACCCAGTGCCTTACCGCTTGGCCAACTCCCATCGTCTAAGTACGAGTTTGTAATTTGTCCAAAAACTAACAACTAGCTTTTGGACTTCATTTTGCACTCGACTTCTCCTCTCAAAATTAAATCCAGATAAATCTTGGGCTTTAATTTTGGTAAAACAAATTTACCCCTGTTATTATAGCGTTTGCTCGTTGATATTGCCAGCTTGAGCTATAATTCTATTTATATGATGCATCCTATAACAAGACGCGAGCTTTGGTACGCTCAAATTACAATTTTAACTGCGATAGCTTTGCAGCTAACACTAACTGATTCACTGAGGTTTGGCCCTAAGTATTTAGTTGCGGCACTTGAGCTGCTTCTGGTTTTTGCAGTTGGCTTTACAGGCCCTAGGCGCCACACCAGTAGTGCTAGGACGCACAGAGGGCTGTCAGTGTTGCTTATAAGTTTGGTGAGTCTCGCTAATGCTGGCCAGCTGGCATTGCTCACCAAAGCACTTATAAATGGTACTCACTTGCCTGGTAAGACTCTGCTGAGTGGCGCGCTGGCAATTTTCTTAACGAACATCATTATGTTTGGGCTGTGGTATTGGGAGCTAGATAGCCCTGGTCTTAGCGGTAAGCATAAAAACAGGGCCAACGAGAATTTTCTGTTTCCTCAGTACTCTGGTGGCCTATCGGCGTGGAAACCAAATTTTATTGATTATCTTTATGTATCACTTACCAATGGCACGGCTTTTAGTCCAACAGACACATTACCCATAACACATCGAGCTAAAGCCCTAATGAGTATTCAGGCGCTCATATCATTGCTTACAGTTGTACTGGTTACCGCACGAGCGGTAAATATACTAGGCTAAAACCGAAGACAAGTTGATAGTTTCAACTTTCTTTGGGCTCTTGTCTGTGTAGCGGTCGAATGCCAGGCTGATAATTCTTAATACCATTGATTCGTAATCTAGCCCAATGTTTAAAGCGCAGGCTTTAGGGAAGTTGCCAAACTCAGGAGTTAAGCTTGGGATAAGATTTGCTTCCAAGAAATTTGGCCGACCCAACTCGTCCAAGCGAATATCTATACGTCCAAAGTCTCGCCCATTAATTAACGTAAAAACATCAAGTGCGAATTTGGATAGTTCAAGCTTTAGACTGGCGTCTGTAATCGCAATAGCAGATTCGGTGTCGTCTTTCTTGGCCTGATTGCTTAGTATACGATCGCCATTTTCGTCAGCAACGGCTATAAGCTCTAATGGCATAACAGAATAAGTTGCTAGGCCAACATTTTTAAGGATAGCAACAGTGAACTCCCGGCCTGGCAAGTAGCTTTCTATAATAGAGTCAGAGTTATAGGTTGAGGCAATCGAGCTAACTTTTGCCCAAAGCTCATCGTGATTATTGACCTTAGATTTACTATCTATTCCTAAACCCCCACCTCGGCTGGTTGGTTTAATAAATACAGGGAAAGTTAGAGCGGGGTCGGTTTTACCCCTAGATTGGTCGGTTGTGATAATAAAAAATGGCGAAGTTCTAAGCCCGACACTTGCAACTAAACGCTTGGCTATTGATTTATCTATCTCTAGTTCGTGAGCAATTCGAGCAGACCCAGTATAGGCAATACCATGTTCCTCAAGATAATCGGTTACCCAAATTTTGTCGTTATCGAGGAGTCCTAGTTTCTGATTTCTTGGTAAAAAATTAATGCCCAGAAAAACAAGATCGGGTTTTAATTCCACAAGTTTATCAAGGTCGCTCAGGTTGTTGATAATTGAGATTCCGACTGTTTGATAATGGTTTGAGAGAGCTTGGACCAAATGATGGCTTGAGTTAACACTAATAGAGCTCAAACCTTTTTCGGTAGAGCGGACTATCTCAATATGCTTATTAATTTTATTCATAATAGATTAAGTAGCCTATTGCTAGGCTACTTTCCCACCTATCTTATTTTTGGTATTAGTATTAGTTGTTTAGTAGCGTCGGCTATTAAAACCACCACCGCCACGTGGTCGATCTTCTTGTGGGCGTGCTTCATTAACTATGATCTTACGACCGCTAACTTCGGTGTCGTTTAGAGCGCTAATTGCTGCTTTCGCTTCTTCGTCAGTGCTCATTTCAACAAAGCCGAAGCCTTTTGATTGGCCACTTTCGCGATCCTTGATAACTGTCGCACTTGTAACTGTACCGTGAGCTGCAAAAATTTGTTCTAGTTCTTGATCATTTACGCTGTAGGCTAAGCCGCCTACGTATAATTTACTTGCCATTATTTTATTCCTATCATTTACTTAATATCACTCGCGTTTACTTATCTGCTGACCGATGTGATAGTTTTGTCTTTGATAGGACTAACTTCAGACTGTCGGAGAGGTTTTAACTAACCACTTGCTTAACTAGATAGTAACACACAGACTGCTAATACCATAATATATTATGATTTTGCGCAAACGCTTATGCTAAACAAAGTATTTTGCTCCATATTTATATATAATAGCTGCAAAGATGTTAGAGATTCCTTTAAGCTTAGTTCGGCGCTTTAAGATACAGATCACCTTATTAACTAGTGCTTATTTTATTATTTTTTGGACTTGCCTGAGGTTTTTCACTAGACCATCAACTTATGACCTAACAACGCAGCAAGTGCTGGCTCACTCTTGGCTTCATGGCTACAACGAAAATATTGTGCTGGGCAGTACAAACTACTTATTAAAAATATTCCTATTTTATATGCCAATGGATTTAATCCATGGTCTGCCTAAGGTTAAATTATTAGTTCTGACCATTCTTATTAATTTGCTAACTTATCTTCTAATTTTCATTGCACTCAAAAAAATACTTGCAGAATTCAAAATCAAGGCCGGAGCAATGCTATACATAGCCATGGTTTGGTTATCAATGATTGCTGGCTCAGAATTTTGGGTACAATATGCAAACTCACGTAACCTGGAAGTCGCCGGTGCGTTATTTGTGCTGCTAGGAGCTCTGAGGTTTATTCGTGCCCAGACTAGGAAAAATTTTATATATTTATGTAGCCTAGCCACATTAGTATTCTTTGCCGATAATCTAATGTTTTATATGGTGGCTGCACCAATATTGATTTATATATTAGTTTTGGCGGTATCAAAAAACATAACTTGGCGGGTGGCATCACTTGGCTCGGCTGCACTTATCGGCTCTTTTGGGCTAAGCCTACTTATCAGCAAACTAGTGTATAAGATATTAAATATTACTATCAATTCAACCAGTGCTACTCAACCACTTACCAGCCTCTCAGGTTTAGCTAATGCGATCAAACAGGCAGCGCATGCTAGCCTGCGACAGCTAGACGGTGGTTTAGATGCTGGACGCTCGTTTATGCTAATTTGTACGTCTTTATTAGTTATCGGGCTGATCATAATCATTAAAGATATTATTAATCGCGGTATACCTAGAAGGCTTATATTATTAATTGTTTGTTTTATGGTAATTAATGAAACCGTTTACATTATTAGCGGCAAGGCCGCTCAGGCGGATACTTCAAGATACTTAATTATGCTCGGGCCAATTATTGCCTTGAGCATTGCTAGTTTGTCGATAGATAAGATTGCTAAACTTATTAAATTAATCACGATTGTTGCGATTGGCATCGGTGTAGTTCTTATAGGTAGAACAACATTATTGGCTTGGCATAGTAGGGAATTGCCTGATGATCATTTAATTAGTGTTGCTAGATATATAAAAACTCATAACTATCAGGCTACTTATGCCAGCCTAGATACTGCCACGCCCTTAGCCTATTACACAAATCTGATTGTCTCAGCGCCATATCCAAAAGCGTGTTCCGGGACTAAATTGGTCCATGCCAGCTCGTATAGAAACGAACCAAAATTAGCTACCCAAGCAAAAGTAGCATTGATACTAGATGGCGTTTCAATAAACAATAACCCTAGCGAATGTTCTAGCCAGGCGATTATAGATCAGCTGGGGCTACCTCTAAGCAGAGATTTACTTGATGATGGCAGCCAAGTTTTGGTTTATCCGAACAGTAAATTACTTTATCTTTAAATTTCTATGCTATCGCCACAAGTTCGATATCGAAAACTAAATCAGAATTAGCAGGGATATTTGGAGCCGGTGACTGAGAGCCATAGGCCTGAGCAGCCGGAATTACTAGTCTTCTCTTGCCGCCAATTTTCATTCCAGGTACTCCCTCGGTCCAGCCGTTAATTACTTGATTGAGACCAAAACTAATTGGTCTACCAAAATCATGCGAACTTTGAAAAATCGTACCATCTGAAGCTAGAGCTCCGGTGTAGTGAGCAGTAATAGTAGCGCCTTCTGCTACGGCCTCTCCCGAACCTTCTTTGATGTCAATAATTTGTAGCTGGGTTATAGGCCCGGCCGGTGTAAAATCAGCTAGTTTTGTACCTTCGAGTTTTGGTTGCTGTGGGTTCATAAATCTATTCTATCATCTAGTCATCTTGTAGTTTTGAAAAATAGTATTATAGTTACGTTTATAACACCTTAATCAAAACACATACAATGGTTAACCCACACGAAAAAGAAGACATCGGAAAAAGTTCAACTGAACCGATCACACCGGCAGCTTCAACCCTAAAAGAAATAGGCAGGGAGGCTATGCTGCTGAACCGCTTAGGCATTGACGTCAATCCAGTGCATAAAACCAGTGAGAGAATGTCAGATGGAGTTATAGAAATACAAAAGATTCCAGGTATGCCAGATGGATTTTATAATGCCGCTGCTTTTGAACTCAATGGTACAACCTATCTACTCGGACGGATGGTTAAGGAAGCTTCAAAACAAGGAGATCCAGATGTCGGTACCTTAGTTCTACTGGGACTTGGCCCGGATGGTAGTGTCGTTTCTAGCCTGGAAGTTTGGCGCCCGGAAGATCCAGAAAGATATGGCGATCAGCTAGAAGATGTACGAGTCATCATGACCCGTGAAGGGGATTTGGTTATGGGTTGCACTCGCTTGGCTTTTGATCACGAGGCAAATGAGTATAAGCCTTTTCCGGCAGTGACTAGAGTACCCGGCGGGGCTTTGGTGAGTGGTCGCTTTCCAGACACGTTCCATGTTAAGGATTTTGGCCAAGGTTACGAAACGACCCCTATTGGGCACGGCAATGACAGGTTTGAATTGCTTTCCGGCAAGAACGTAACACCGCTTAAACTCAACCCAGATGATGAGCATAATAATTTTATGTTCAGACAAGATTCGCATAACCACATTCTGACAATATTTTCAGTCGACAAAGATAACCAAGTTACAGAACTACAAGAGGTAGCTTTTCCTGAACCGCGTCCGGAGTGGGGGGAGGCAAGAATGGGTACAACTATGCCGCCCGTTTGGTTAAACAAAACAGAAGCTCTGTTCGTTATCCATGGGTTTAAGTATGTGAACGGCAAGCCCTTGTATGCCATCGGTACCGCCAGACTGTTTATTAAAGAAGATGGTATGTACGGAGTGGATAATGTTAGCGAAGAGCCAACTTTAACGGTTGCTATGCTTGAAGCACAGTATCCCGGAGAAAATGTTCAACTTCATCCAGACGAAAGATGGGCAGAATATGCCTGTGGTGGGATTGAGCATCGAAACGATCAAAATGAAGCCGAAACTATTGACCTATATCCAAGTGTCGGTGACACTCGAACACTTAAAGCGGTTATTGATATAAAAACAATCACTAGTAAATGGAAGAGAGAAGATTTAGTAAATCAAGATACAGTGGCGGCTTAACCCTAGTCTTCTAACTGACTTATGAAAATTGACCGTCTGGCTTATCGGATCTAGAATAATGTTAGATGGTAAAAAATAAACATGACATTCTAGAAGTTCACGGTGAAAGAACTGGAGCCAAGCTCAATAAGCTCAGAGCAGCAGTTTTGGGAGCAAACGATGGGATTGTCTCGATATCAGGCCTTGTTGTGGGCGTCGCTGGGGCGGAAGCATCTAAATCAGCAATATTAACTGCCGGTGTGGCGGGTGTTGTGGCGGGGGCCATTTCCATGGCTGCTGGAGAGTATGTTTCGGTTAGTAGCCAGCGAGATACGGAAAAAGCCTTACTGGCCAAGGAAAAATTCGAACTTAAACATTACCCCGACATGGAAGAAGCGGAACTAATCAAAATATATCAGGCAAAAGGATTGAACCATTCGACGGCAACATTAGTTGCTCAGGAATTAACCAAGCATGACGATTTTGCAGCTCATGCTGAGGCGGAGCTTAAAATTGACCCCAATGAACTTGCTAGCCCCTGGAATGCCGCAATTGCTTCCGCAATTTCATTTCTGATAGGTTCAGCGCTACCAATTATTACAATTTTATTACCGCCTGCGAACCTAAGACTTCCGGCAACGTTCATATCAGTTATAGTCGCACTGTTTATTACGGGAGCATTAAGCGCGAAAGTTGGCAAAGCGCCAGTACGTCCGGCAATCGTCAGAGTTGTGCTTGGAGGAGCGATGGCGATGATAGTGACCTATGGTATAGGCGTTTTATTTCACGTTAGTGGAATTTGATAGCTAGTATAACTATCTAAACAACAACATATACAAACTCATAGTTTGTTAAAATAAAGCGATGGCTGATACAAAAAAACTTGTCAATGAACTTAAAATAATTTCAAAATATAGTTCTGCTTTAGCATTGCTTGCCTGGGACGAAGAGGTTAATTTACCAGAAAACGGGCATGGCTTTAGAGGCGAAGTTTTGGCGTTGCTCTCAGCTGAAGCACATAAGCGAATAACATCCCCAAAATTAAAAAAACAGGTTTATGATTTGGCGCAGCCAGAAGTATTTAAGTCGCTTAACCAGGATGATCAAGTAATCGTTCGTGAGACCAAGAGAGATATTGATCTTGCTACGAAGCTTCCGGTTGAGTTTGTTGAGCGAACTGCCCAATTAACAAGCGAAGCTTTTGGGATTTGGGCTAACGCCAGGGAAGAATCGAACTACAAAAAATTTGAACCAATACTAACAAAGACTATAAAACTAAAGCAGGAAGAAGCAGAGCTTATCGGTTATGAGCACTCGCCCTACGATGCTCTGTTGGATAGTTTTGAGCCAGGGCTAAATGTTAGAGAAGTTGACAATGTTTTTATACCACTGGCAAATTCAATAGCGCGATTAGTCGATGAGAATCACGGTAACTCAGTCAAGAAACTACCATCTAAGAGTTATGATATTGCTACCCAGCAAAATGTAAATCGACTAGTAATATCTACTTTGGGTTACGATCTTCAGGGCGGTAGGGTTGACGCTAGCCCGCATCCATTTGAAACCACGATTCACTCGAGTGATGTTCGGGTGACCACTCGCTATGACGATAAGGATTTTTGGGTTTCTCTTGGGTCGGTAATCCACGAAGCAGGACACGCTATGTATGAGCAAGGCTTACCAGCAGAGAGCTGGGGTACACCTCTGGGAGAGGCCTTGAGTTTAAGTATTCATGAGTCACAGTCTAGGCTTTGGGAAAATCTTGTTGCCAAGAGTCCATCATTTATTAGTTATTTATATCCAATTCTTGAAAATAATTTTGGTGAACTTGGTTATAGCGAAACAGATTTGTTTATGTGGATTAATAGGGTAGAACTTACTCCAATCAGAGTTGAGTCGGACGAAGTTACATATAACTTGCATATAATTCTCAGATACGAACTTGAGAAAGCTTTGATAGAGGGATCTTTATCGGCTGCTGACTTGCCGGCTGCCTGGAATGAAAAAGTTAAAAAATATCTTGGCTTAGATATAAAAGATGATGCCCTTGGGGTATTGCAGGATGTCCATTGGGCTCACGGAGCTTTTGGCTATTTCCCATCCTATACTTTAGGTAATCTTAATGCTGCCCAACTTTATAATACGGTCAAAAAACAAATTCCAGGCCTCGAGGAGTCTTTTGCTAAGGGGAACTTCAAACCATTACTCGTCTGGCTCAGACAAAACATTCATAAGGAAGGCCGCAGGTATAGTGCCAGTCAGCTAATAGAGAAAATCACAGGCGAAAAGTTAAATGCTAAATATCTAATTGATCACCTAGAACAAAAGGTAAAACTTAACTCCTAGCGGTGGTGTCGGCTTTTAATCTGAGCTAGATGCAGTCTGGCCTCATGGTGCATGATTATGCTTCTTGCTTCGTGCAAGGCGACACGTGATTCAGCGCCTGAAACCAAGCTTTTGGCTCGCTCAAGAGCAGCTTTGGCCTCAGACTCACTGACTTCATCAGATGTAGTAACGTCGTCAGTTACAAACCGAGCGTTCTTGCCGTCAATCTGCATAATACCGCCATATACTGCAAAGTGCTCCATGTCTGCGTCTTTATCGGACTGTTTTTTACGAATACTTAAAACTCCCGGGGCTCCAGAACTGATTAACGGCATGTGATCTTCGTATAGAGCAATTGCACCGTCCTTGGTTGGTACGATTACTTCGTAAGCAGGCTCATCAAACTTTATGCCAGTAGCTGAAATTAACTGGAAATTCATTATTTTATTTTACCTCTTCGATTTTGCCCTTCATGTAGAAAGCCTGTTCGCTCTTACTGTCGTGCTTACCATCCAGGATTTCTTTGAAACCTTTAATAGTGTCTTTAAGCGGGACATAAGAACCACTCATACCGGTAAACGTCTCAGCAACATAAAATGGCTGTGTTAAGAAACGCTGGATTCGGCGAGCCCGGCTGACTAGTTTTTTATCTTCGTCGGAAAGCTCTTCCATACCAAGGATAGCAATGATGTCTTGTAGGTCCTTGTATCTTTGCAAAATTCTCTGAACTTCGCGGGCAATCTCGTAGTGTTCTTGACCAACAACTTCTGGATCAAGAACAGTCGAGCTAGAGTCTAGCGGGTCTACAGCTGGGTACAGACCAAGCTCGGTTAGAGCACGAGACAGCACTACCGTTGAGTCAAGATGAGCAAAGGTTGTAGCTGGAGCTGGATCTGTAAGGTCGTCAGCTGGCACATAAACAGCTTGTACGGATGTAACGGAACCTTTTTTGGTTGAGGTAATCCTTTCCTGAAGCCCACCCATTTCGGTAGCAAGGTTAGGCTGGTAGCCTACTGCACTTGGCATTCTTCCGAGCAGGGCCGATACTTCAGCACCAGCTTGAGTGAAACGAAAAATATTGTCTATGAACAGCAGAACATCCGACCCTTGGTCGCGAAAACTCTCAGCAATTGTTAAGCCAGTTAGGCCAACACGAAGTCGGGCGCCTGGTGGCTCGTTCATTTGGCCAAAGACCAGGGCGGTCTTATCAAGCACACCCGATTCTTTCATTTCGTGGTAAAGGTCGTTACCTTCACGAGTACGTTCGCCGACACCAGCGAATACTGATTTGCCAGAGTGGAACTTGGCAATATTGTTAATAAGTTCTTGGATAAAAACAGTCTTACCTACACCGGCGCCACCAAAAAGCCCCACCTTGCCGCCTTTTACAATTGGGCAAATAAGGTCAATAACTTTGATGCCAGTTTCAAAAATTTCAGTTTTACCACTTTGTTCTTCGAGTGTTGGAGCCTCAGCGTGAATTGGCGCACGAGCTCCTTTGGCCTCTGGCTTGCCATCTATGGCTTCGCCAACTACGTTGAACATGCGGCCTAGGGTCGAGTCTCCAACAGGCACACTAATAGGTGCTCCGGTATCGGTTACAATAGCACCGCGCTTTAAGCTGTCCGTTGGGCCCATGGCTATGGCCCGAACTGCACCTCGATTTAAGTGTTGAGATACTTCCAAGACCAACGGCTTTTTATTAAGTTCAACTACAAGAGCGTTATAAATAGCGGGTAAATGTCCGCTAAATTCTACGTCGACAACCACGCCGACAATTTGAATAATCTTTCCTTTGGTCTTAGTTACTGATTTTACTGATGTTGGCATAATGGTTCCTTTCTTCTTATGCAATTGCGTTTGCGCCGCCAATAATCTCGGCCATTTCTTGGGTAATGGCGGCCTGGCGCGTCGCGTTTAATTCTAACGTTAAATTATCTATTAAATCTCCAGCATTGTGGTTGGCATTATTCATACTCATCATGCGCATAGCATGCTCGCTGGCTGCGGCTTCAATTCGAGCTCGACGAAGGCTAGATTCAAAATAAACTCTAAGAGCTTCTTCTAGAACTGCCTCAGCATTTGGTTCGAACTCAAAGACTAGCTCGTCGGTATTCTCAACATCAGCCTCAGGAGGCTGAACAGGTATTAACTGAAGCAGGCGGGCTTGCTGATTGAGGCTCGAACGAAACTCAGTGTAAATGAGATCAACCGACGAAAATTTACCTTCCAAGATACCATTCTTGATAACTTCTAAAATTGGTGCGAAGACGTTGACATCAGGGTAGTCGGCAACACCCTCGTATTCCCCAATTAGCTCGATGGCAGAACTGTGTGAAAAATGGTGCGCACCTTTTCGGCCAATAGCGATAAGATGAGGTTTTAGGCCTTTAGCAATATCCTCTTTGAAGGTTTTATTAGCCAGGTTAAAAATATTGGAATTGTAAGCTCCGGCTAAGCCACCGTCAGAAGTTATCACTACATACAACTTATTCTTGCTGGTCGCAGGGGCGAAGTATGGATTGTGTTTTGCTTCAACGCTAGCAACCAAACGGTTAAGGATAGCGATAGCAGCATCGCTGTAAACTCTAGACTGCTCAGCGGCTGCCACAACCCGCCGCATTTTAGCGGCAGACACCAACTCCATAGCTTTAGTGATCTGCTTGGTGTTACCAACTGATCGGAGTCGTCTTTTTAAGGATTGTGTCTGCGCCATAAGATGCTACTTTTTAACCTTTGCTTCTTTATATTGTTTGGCAATATTGGATGCAATTTCGATGATTTTCTTTTTAAGTTCATCGGTCGGCTTATCAGAACCATCAAGATCCTTGAGCAATTTGGAGTGCTTTTTCTCAACTTCGGCCAGTAGGGCTGTTTGAGCTGCACGAATATTATCGACAGGTACTTTGTCAAAAGCTCCCTCGGTTGAGGCGATGATACTAACCATTTGCTGCCAAACGCTCATTGGTGAGAACTGGGCCTGCTTTAGCATCTCTGTAAGCAAGCGACCACGAGTCAGGCGACCTTGAGTTTCTTCGTCTAGGTCGGATGATAGTTGAGAAAACGCTGCCAACTCACGGTATTGAGCAAGATTTAGACGTAAGCTACCGGCTATGGCTTTAATACCCTTGGGTTGAGCAGCACCACCTACACGGCTAACCGACAAACCGACCGAAATAGCTGGGCGAATACCCTGGTAGAACAAGTCAGTCTCTAGGTAGATCTGACCGTCGGTAATCGAGATCACGTTAGTAGGGATATAGGCACTAACATCTCCGGCTTGAGTTTCTATGATTGGTAGGGCAGTAAGCGAACCAGCACCAAGGTCGTCGCTAAGTTTTGCAGCTCGTTCAAGCAATCTTGAGTGCAAGTAGAAAACATCACCCGGATAAGCCTCGCGGCCTGGTGGGCGGCGGAGCAACAAACTCATCTCACGATAAGCAGTGGCATGCTTAGATAGGTCGTCATAGATTATTAGGGCATGTTTAGCATTATCACGGAACCATTCTCCAATGGCGCAGCCGGCGTAAGGTGCTAGGTATTGAAGGCTGGCTGGGTCGGAGGCGCTGGTTGCGACAATAATGCTGTTGTCCATAACCCCTTCGTGCTTAAGACGCTCGATTAAACGGGCAATACGAGCATTCTTCTGGCCAATTGCTACGTAGATGGTTACAATCCCGGTTTTTTGCTTGCCCTGGTTGATCATAGTATCAACAGCAATTGCGGTTTTACCAGTTTGGCGGTCGCCAATGATTAGCTGTCGTTGACCACGGCCGATTGGGACCATAGCATCAATGGCTGTAATTCCAGTAGGCAGGGGTTCGTGAACTCCTTTGCGATATAGAACACCTGGGGCAGGGCGCTCAATCTCGCCGCGAGCTTTAGTTTTTAGAGGACCTTTGCCGTCCAGTGGTCGCCCCAACGGGTCGACTACCCGACCAATTAGTTCAGGGCCAATTGGTATGCTTAAAATTTCGCCAGATAGCTTTACTCGGGCACCAGCCTTTACTTCTTGATCTTCACCAAGCAACACTGCTCCGATTTCGTCCTCTAGGAGGTTAAGGGCAAAAGCGGTAACTGGTTTGCCTGAAACACTCTCAATTTCAATCATTTCGGAGTAGCCAACCTCTCTCAAACCATAAATCCAAGCTACACCGTCGCCTACACGAGTAACTACGCCGGCCGATTTCTCATCGCCCGTGTCCTTGAGACCAGCAATAGCTTTCCTAACTTCATCGGCTAGATTTTTTACATTTGTATCCATAGTAGCCATTAAATTCCTCCTTTTATCATGGCAAGTTTTCGAGCAATTGTTCTATCCCAGCTGTGAGTGGACGTTTCGATTCGAAAACCACCTATTACGGCTTCATCAATCACTTCATTTATAATTACTTGTTTTACGCGAGCAATATCTGCAACATGCCTTCTTAATGAATCACGACTTTTGGCGCTCAATGGTTTAGCCGTTGTGACTGTAGCGTTAGCCACCAGGCCTTTGACTTCGAGCATTTCAAAAACATCTGCAATCAATAGTTCAGACTCTTTCTTCTTGCCGCTATCAGCAAGACTAGAAACAAGGGCTTTAGCAATTTTAGCAGGCGATTCGCCAGCCTCAAGTTTAGTAACAGCGTACTTGGCTAATGAACGGCGTGAAGCATTAATCATTTATCTTAGCTCCTTGATGCTTTGTTCAATCAGCTTTTCATCTTCTTTGGATGACATCTTGGCTTTTAAGACTTTCTCGCTGGCCTCAGCAACCAACCCGGCTAGCTCAGCCTTCATTTCTGCACGCAACTTATTGCGTTCTTGAACTATTACAGACTCAGTTTCCTTAATTATCCTGTCGGCCTGTTCACGCGCAGTTTCCTCGCTCTTACTGACCAACTCTTTGGCTTGATTTTTAGCTTCGGCTAGAGCTTCATCGGCCTGTTCACGCGCTTTATGAAGGATATGCGTAGCACTTTCTTCGGCTTTGGCTAAAGCTTCCTCGGTTTTTTTAGCTTGGATCAAACTTTCCTCAAGAGTTTTGCGTCTATCTTCTAGAGTTTTTACGAGCTTTGGAAAGACATAGCGTTTTAGAATCAACAGAACAATCACAAAAGTGATCAACTGAAAGATAAAACTCTTCAGATTGACGCCCAGCGAGCTGATGCCGCCAGAGTTATCGCTTGCAAATTGTGGATTAAAGTTTAACAATTTCTATTCCTTACAATTAAGCCGTGAAAACGATAAGTAGTACAAAGGCTAGAACGGCGTCAACAAGACCGGCCATAACGAACGCAGTTGATAGAATACGACCTTGCATCTCAGGGTTGCGGCCAATGGCGCCAACCGCGGCTGAACCAATCAGACCTACACCTATAGCTGGACCAATAGCTCCAAGACCAATAGCGATGGCTTTTACAATTGCTGGGTCTACATTTTGCATTATTTTATATCTCCTTTACTTAATACTAATTTATTACTTCTGCGGGCTTCTCATGTTTTTCATGCCCACCGCTCGTCGCTACCGACAGGTAGGTGGCAGTTAACATCATGAACACATAAGCTTGAATGACGGAGAAAAATATCTCCATTAAAACGGTTGGTACTGTTGCAAACCAAGCAAAATTACCAGCCAGATGGCCAACCGCGGTGATTAGTACCTCTCCAGCATAGATAACGCCAAAAAGACGCATCGAAAGGGTCACGATTCTAAGGAGTTCACCAAAAACCTCGTTGATACCGATGAATAAATTCATTGGATTCCAAATAGGGCTAGCAAAATAGTGCTTCAGGTGTCCTTTAATACCTAACTCTTTAATAGCGTAGAACTGAACTAAACCAATGGTCAGGATTGCCATCGATAAGGTTGCATTTAAGTCAGTAGTCAGCGGTCGCAGCAAGGGCGAGGTTTCACCACCAGAATGATAAGTGAACGTACCAACCCCTGGCAATAGCCCGGATCCAGATAAGTTGGCTATTAAAATAAAGATAAACAAAGTACCAAGGAGCGGTAGATGCTTTAAGGCCTTTTTTCTGTCACCAAACGCACCAATAGCTACGCCCCAAATAAAATCAACCAGTAGCTCAACCGTGTAGGCTAGTTTGCTTTGGGGGTGGAGCCTAGAGTATTTGGCAGCTGCAAGTAATAAAGCGACAACACTAATAGCCGTAATCAGCCCAAAAAGCATGGAGTTGGTTATGCCGAGCGGGCCAATATTGAACAAATGTTCAGCGCTCAAAGGCTCTGTCTGAAACGCACCGAAAAAGCCTAGCATAGATACCCCCGACTCATGATGGGTCGAACGGCTAGCGTATTAACGCGGGTCGTAACTTTTTTATGTCGATTCATTCAACCCCCAGTGTATCAGTTGCCACCCCTATTGTTCAACCCAGCACCTACTGTAAATATAGTAAAATCGTCTCATGTACTATTTGTACCTTTTGCACAGTCAAAAAACTAAGGGGTTCTACGTGGGTACGACCCCTGATCTTAAGAGACGACTTTACTCTCATAACGCAGGTAAGAACTTATCCACAAAGTTTGGGGTACCTTGGAGGTTAGTTTACTACGAAGCCTATCCGACCAAAGATGATGCTCTCAAAAGAGAACAAAGTTTGAAATATTACGGCCAGGGTTTAAGGCAGTTGAAGGCCAGGATTACTTTGGTCGATTGACGGTAGGTGCTGGGCAAGAATACAACATCTGTTTTCCACATAATGCGTTAAAATGGGCTATAAGATGGATGTTAATAAGCAAGCTATTACGGCACACAAGAAAATGCATGGCAAAATAGCCATTGCTTTAAAAGATAAGCTCGATACCCGAGAGAAGCTCAGCATTTATTACACTCCGGGGGTGGCTGCCGTGTCCAAATTGATCGCCGGTAAGCCAGAATTAGCTCGCGAGTACACATGGCTTAAAAACAACGTGGCAATTATCAGCGACGGTTCAGCGGTGCTTGGCCTAGGCGACATTGGCCCGTACGGAGCATTGCCAGTTATGGAAGGCAAGGCGGCTTTGTTTAAGCATTTTGCCAATATCGACGGAGTGCCAATAGTATTGGACGTACATACAGCTGATGAAATTGTTGAAGCAGTGTTGGCTATTGCCCCAAGTTTTGGAGGGATTAACCTCGAAGATATCTCAGCACCTAAGTGTTTTGAGATTGAGGAACGGATTAAAAGGCAGCTAAATATACCAGTAATGCACGATGACCAACATGGCACAGCTATTGTCGTGCTAGCCGGACTGATTAATGCTGCCAAGGTTACAGGTAAGAACCTGTCAGACTGCAAAGTTGTCTGCGTGGGTGCCGGAGCCGCTGGTACAGCAGTTATGAAATTACTATATAAATATGCTAAACCGAACATCTTGGCGGTTGATAGCAAAGGGATTATTGCTAAGTCTCGCAACGATCTTAATACTGAGAAAAATGCACTTCTTAAGTTCACCAATAGAAAACAGCTGTCTGGCGATTTAGTCGACGCAATGAGAGAGGCCGACATATTTATAGGTGTTTCGGCTCCAGGGTTAGTTACTCCGGCAATGGTGAAATCTATGAATAAAAATGCCATTATTTTTGCCATGGCTAATCCAATCCCTGAGATTATGCCGGATCTTGCTCTAAAAGCCGGTGCAGCCGTCGTAGCCACTGGTAGAAGTGACTATCCTAACCAAGTTAATAACGCCTTGGCGTTTCCAGGAATTTTTCGTGGGGCGCTTGATAACAAAGTAAAAAAGATTACCGACGAACATAAGATAGCTGCCGCTGAGGCAATAGCCAGCCTTGTTAAAAGGCCAACAGCCCAGCAAATAATTCCTTACGTATTAGATAAAAAAATCGTTCCAGCAGTTGCTCGCGTGATCAAGTAACTAGCCAGCCGTGTATAATATTTATTAATGAATTTTGCTATTAAAGCCACGAATGTGGTTAAAAATTTTGGTGAAGTTAGAGCTGTGCGCGGTATTAGCTTTCAGGTTAAAGCTGGTGAGATTTTTGCATTCTTGGGACCAAACGGAGCCGGTAAGAGCACAACTATCAGTATGCTCACTACTATGCTTCAGCCAACAAGTGGAGTCTTATTGCTTAACGGTCACGACGTAACTAAAGATCAAGCTTCGGCTAGGAAAAGTTTTGGCATTGTGTTCCAAGACCCAGCACTCGAAGAAGAACTAACGGCATATGAAAACATGAAAATCCATGCTGTACTTTATGGCACACCAAAGGCCGAGCAAGCAAGCCGAATAGAAGAACTAATGAAGCTAGTGGATTTGTGGGAACGCAAGGATTCTTTAGTTAGAACCTATTCTGGCGGTATGAGACGAAGGCTTGAGATTGCCCGCGGATTATTGCACCACCCAAAGATTTTATTTTTAGACGAGCCAACACTTGGACTAGATACCCAAACCAGGAATATTTTGTGGGATTATGTAAGAAAACTCAGTCGTGCTGAAGGCATGACAATATTTTTCACCACTCATTATCTGGATGAGGCTGAGGCGGTGGCTGATAGAATTGCGATCATTGATCATGGCAAAATTGTCGCGACCGGAACCACCAAAGAGCTAACAGCTAAAACCAAGACCAAAAAACTCGAAGAAGCATATCTAGAAATGACTGGTAAAGAAGTCCGTGACAAAACTAGCGAAGATAATAACGGCCTTAATGTTCGTGGTGCGCTTAGAAACTCGAGGCTCCGCTAATGGATGTCTTATATATTCTTTGGCTCCGCCAGATTAAAAGGTACTTTAGGAGTAAGTCCCGGGTGCTTGGTGCAGTTGGCCAACCAGTTCTTTATTTGCTAGCCCTTGGCTACGGACTTGGTTCGGTCTACAAACGAGCGGGCGAAGGTAATTACCTGCAATTTCTAGTGCCTGGCATTATTGTTCAAACCTTATTATTTTCCGGTGTGTTTTGGGGCATACAAATTCTGTTTGATAAACGTTTTGGTTTCTTAAAAGAAATGTTAGTCGCACCGGTTAGCCGGTTTAGAATACTGCTTGGCAATGCTCTTGGAGGGGCCACAACGGTTTTATTTCAAGCCTTGTTGGTGTTTGGTTTGTCGATAGCTCTAGGCTTTAGGCCAGTAAATTATGCGATGCTACCTCTGGCTGGGTTGATTATCATTATGTTAAGTATAGCCCTTACCAGTTTTGGAGCAGCTATCGCCAGTATTGTTAACGACTTCCAGGGCTTTCAGGGTATTAATAACTTTTTAGTATTTCCACTTTTCTTCTTGTCGAGTGCTTTATATCCGCTAACTAATGCGCCGGTGGCGCTCAGAGTCTTGGCTTCGGCTAACCCCGTTTCATACGCTGTTGATGGTCTTCGCTATACATTAATTAACCAAACTCATTTTGGAATCATTAAAGACCTCGTTGTTATGAGCCTAACCTTGGTGGTTTGCGTATGGTTTGCGGTTAATCGGTTTAATCGTATTCAGGCCTAAGCCTTTACTAAACATCAATTAATTTCATAATACTAGGCATGACTATACCCGGCCAGTATCCTTATAGGCCAGTATCGGGATACGGAAACTCGGTGGAATCAGTGCTATGGGATCGTGCCATGATAAAAGAGCAAAACGAGGGAACATATATTGTCCATGCAAATAATGCTGGTTCAATCATTGTGGCTCCCGGAGATACCGGCTCAATAGCCACTGGTAATTTAACAGGTTGTACGGCAGCGGGAGTGATTCTATTTGCTGCCGGATACCGTGAGGCATATATGCAGCACTTCAATCAAACTAATCGAGATGAAGGAACAGATGCTCTACGAAACTTTGTGGCCGAGCGAGGTGGAAAATTCGAGCAATCACATTCGGTAATCCTTTCCCCAGGCGGCGGAGTATACAGCTGCGAAGAGGTAGTGGAGGGCCGTGTTAATTCTTATTTTCCGGAAGATGTAAACATTCTAACCTCAATCATAGGAGGTATATCAGCAGGCAAACAAAGCATTAGAAAACTCGCCTATCCTAATTTGGTTACGACTCCCCACTATCTAAAAATTGCACTGCCCAAAGATGGATACGCAAATATTTCTATTGGTAAAATCAGCCGCGGCTTTTAGAGCCAGAATATCGAAAGACATTATTTTGTCTCGAAAGTAGCTAGCCTAGGAGGAGTATAATTATAGTATGAGGACTAAGGTGTTTGTTATAAAAACTGACGGCCTCACGAAACGATATGGTAGCTCTGATCATTATGCCGTTTCCGATCTTGATATAGCCGTCGCAAAGGGTGAGATATACGGTTTTTTGGGCCCCAATGGTTCGGGTAAAAGCACCACGATTCGCCTGCTTCTTAATTTGATTCAGCCAACTAGTGGTTCCGCTAGAATTCTAGGCAAGGATATTGTTGGCGAGTCAGTTGCCATTAGAAAGCATGTTGGGTATTTGTCTGGTGACGCAGCTCTTTACTCCAAAATGACAGGCCGACAATTTTTGAAATATATGTCCCAGCTGCAACCTCCAAAGGACCCCGGGATACAAAAGACTTTAATAGATAGATTTCAGGCCGATGTTGATGTACCAATTCGCGCGCTATCTAAAGGCAATCGACAAAAGATAGGTATCATACAGGCTTTTATGCATGAACCAGAACTGTTGATTCTTGATGAGCCAACTGGCGGGCTGGACCCGTTGATGCAGGAAGAATTTTTTAAATTAATGCACGAAACCAAGCAAAGAGGGGCCAGTGTCTTTGTTAGCAGCCATAACTTAGGCGAGGTCCAGAAGGTTTGTGATCGTGTAGGATTTATTCGGGAAGGGAAACTAATAGCCGAGCAGAATATTGCTACGCTTGACATAGGCGCAATCAAAACCTTTGATATAACTTTTAAAGACGATGTTCCAATAAAGGAGCTTAAAGCTCTGCCGAAAACAGAAGTTGAGCAAGTTTCACCACACCAAGTCACGATTCATATCAAAGGTGATCTATCGCCGATGTTTAGAATATTAGCCGCTAATAATGTATTGGCGATCAACCAAAGAGAGATAAGTGTTGAGCACGAATTTCTGAGATATTACGCGGGGGAAACTAAATGAAGACAATTATTAAATGGACGCTTCAGCAGCGCCGATGGTCGATCTTTTGGTGGTGTCTCGGAGTTAGCATCTTTATAGTTCTGAATCTAGTTTTCTACCCAGCCGTCAAAGATCAGGCTAGCCAGCTCAACCAATCATTGGAGCAATTGCCTGACGCTGCCAAGTCATTATTTTCGGATACTTCTGATTTTCTATCCCCGGTTGGTTATTTGAGTTCGCAAATATTCTATCTGATGCTTCCGATGTTACTTAGTATTTTAGCGATTGGAATGGGCAGCAGTTTAATAGCCAAAGAAGAGAACGAGGGGACAATAGAGCTGCTTCTATCACGACCCGTATCAAGAGGCAGGCTGCTTGCTGCCAAAGCTCTGGCAGGGTTAATTATTCTTTCAATCGTAACTTTAATTTCTACTGTGACGACAGTTATTCTAAGTTCGGTCGTTAATATTGAAGTCGGTCTTGGGTGGATAGTTCTGGCTTCGGTAATGTCGATGGTTATGGCTCTGTTGTTTGGGGCTATTGCCTTCTTTATGACGGCAATAGGTAGAAAGGGAAGGCTATCAAGTGTCGGCATAGCCACTTTTGTGGCCTTTGGCGGGTATATTATTACCTCACTGGTTGGTTTAGCGTCGTGGTTGGAGTGGCCAGCTAAACTGTTGCCGTATCACTATTACCACCCAGGAGATGTCTTGAATGGTAGGTTTTCGATACCTAACTTGGTAGGTCTATTAGTCGCAGTAGTGGTTCTGGGCGGCTTGTCTTGGCTGGCTTTTCGCTCTCGCGATATTGACTCTTGAAGCACTTAACTACTGAGTAGTGTCTGTGCTGGTGGTGTCAGTGGTCGTCGTATCTGTATTAGAGGCGGCGCTGTTAAGAGCGGCAGCAGCAGCTTGTGCTGCTTGAAGCGCTGCAGCGTCTGAAGCCGAAGTATCACTTACTGGTGAGGGGGCTGAAATTTTTATAGATTTGTAAGTAAAACTCATATCTGTAGAACCGTTAGCGTCCTTTGAGTACCATCTTTGCATTTGATAATTTTTATCATCAAACCAAATGTACTGCGTAGTACCTGTGGCGGCAGTATCGACTATCTGATATTTAAAGCAATTCAAGCTACCACATTTTTCTTTGGATAGATATTTGTAAGTCGTGGTGTTCTTAGCGGTTAAGTCGGTAGTGTCAATTTTAATATCGCTGGTTGGGCTAGTAACAGTTGGCTTGGTTTTGTCGCCAGCTATTTTCGTCCATGATCCAGTTGACTCGTCCTTAAAGTACGTGTCGCCATCTAAGCTTACATAGGCGGCGGTTTCCTTGCCATCGGCTCTTGAGACTATTGAGCTATTGTTTTTAGTATCGGACTGCATTGTCATAGAGGAAGTGGCACCGGCTGTATCAACAGTCGTAATGGTTGCCTCGTACGACGTATTTAAAGTAAAGCTGGCGGCAAATTTACAGAAGTTTTTATCGTTTATTTCTTTTTCGCAGGCCGACTGAACAGCTTTGGAGGCTACGGTAGTTGTTGATTTTGAAGAACTAACCTTCCAGGCTACGGCTGCGATAACCGCAATAACTACTAACCCAATGATTATCATTAAATGGGCAATACCGGACTGGTTTTTGTTGCTAATTGACATGTTTTTATCTCGCTTATGCTTAATTTATACATTTAATAGTAGTTGTATTTTTGAATACAGTCAATTTGACATGAAAATGAACAGAATTTTGGTGTTGGCAAGGGCTTATTAAATTTGTTAGCCTAGTAAGTAGATAAAGGAAAAACTAAAATGTCAAAAGTTACGTTCAAAGGTTTAAGGAAGTTTAATATATTCATGGGCTTTTTGCATGCTGTCCAAGGCTTTGCAATTTTGGCTTTAGCAAAACCAGGTCACGGGGTGCAGGCAGTCCATACTACCTACTTAACCGTTAAGGACCCGGCCCAGCTAGCAATAACTGGTAAAATGCCAGATTTAGTACAGGCCCAGCACCATGTATTTAGTGTGAACATTGCCTATCTGGTGGCCGGCTTCTTTTTTCTAAGCGCTCTAGCTCATCTAGTTATTGCGACAATCTATCGTAGATCGTATGAGAATAATCTGAAGAAGGGCCTCAACAAAGCAAGGTGGTTTGAATATGCACTGAGCGCCAGCACTATGATGGTGGCCATCGGACTTCTGTCGGGGTTATGGGATCTTGGAGTGCTAGCCATGATCTTTATATTTACGGCAGTAATGAACTTAATGGGGCTAGTCATGGAAGTTCATAACCAAACGACTGAAAAAACTAACTGGCTGGCTTTTAAAATTGGTTGTTTGGCTGGCATCATGCCGTGGGCGGTTATTGCCTTGTACTTTTGGGGCTCTAGCCACTACGGGTTAGGCCAGATACCAAGCTTTGTTTATTGGATATATGTAACCCTATTTGTGTTCTTTAACTGCTTTGCAATCAATATGTTTTTACAATACAAAAAGATAGGGCGGTGGGCTGATTACATGTACGGTGAAAAGGTATATATGATATTAAGCTTGGTAGCTAAATCAGCCCTGGCTTGGCAGGTATTCGCTGGGGCCTTAACTAACTAAAAAATGTTGTAGACATTAATATTAATTAGGCTTATGCTTAAGTTATTAACAACTTTAAGGAGAAATCCAAAATGGAAATGAACGCAGCAGATAAGGTCTCATGGCTACTGGTAACAATCGGTGCCTTAAACTGGGGCTTAGTCGGGTTCTTTGACTATAATTTAGTAGACAAAATCTTTGGTGTAGGTTCTACCGGGGCCAAAGTTGTTTACGATATCGTTGGCCTAGCAGCTGTATGGAGCTTGTACGGCATGGTCATGATGATGGGCAAAGGCAACAAGTAATTCTCTAGAAAAACAAAAAAATGAACGGGGCTGCGCAAATTGAGCAGCCTCGTTTTTTATTGCTCTCGCAGAGTCTTATTTTTTAGCCAGGTATAATAGATAGATGAAGAAAAGTTTAGTTATCGTATTTACGATTGCCATTATTGGCAGCATAGGCCTAGTTGTTAAAAATAAAAGCGGCAGCAACACTACTATTTCGACGTCGTCAACCAATTCTGCAGGAGCGGTCGGAAATAGTGTAGCCTCCAACCAGCCGTCAACGAGCAACAGCTCTAGCTACAAGGACGGTACTTTTACCGGTTCAAGTTTCGATAATCCTTACGGGACGGTCCAGGTTGCAGTTGTTGTTAGTGGCGGAAAAATTAGCGACGTTAATTTCCTGCAGATGCCCAGTGATATGGGAAGATCAATGATGATTAGCCGTATGTGCCAGCCACTGCTCAAGCAATCAACAATATCAAAACAGAGCGCTAATATCGACTTTGTATCTGGCGCTACTAGTACTAGTGAATCTTATCAGCAGTCTCTTCAGTCTGCCCTAGACCAAGCTCGAGTTTAAAATGCGCAGAGTAGCTCAGATAATGGGGATGCCGATTAGTGTTGATATCCCCGACTGTGAAGATCAAAATTATTTTAATCTCGTTTTTTTAGAATTTGAGCGGATTGACGAGAACTTTAGTAATTACAAACCGGACAGCCAAGTATCTATGTATATACGAGGCGAACTGAATAATAATCTCAGCCCGGAACTCAGAGAAATATTGAAAGACTGCGAGCGGGCTAAAAGGTATACCAATGGTTATTTTTCGGCGATGGCAGCAGGTCGGTTTGACGCCAACGGTTATATTAAGGGCTGGGCAATAGCTAAAGCTGCCAAAAAACTTGAACAATCAGGGCAGAATACCTTCTGCATAAGTGCTGGCGGCGATATATTAGCAAAGGGGGATAAGACTTGGCGTATAGGTATCCAAGACCCCGCAGATAGCATGAATATTAGACAAGTTGTTGAACTCCGTGATCAAGCCGTAGCAACGAGCGGCAATTATGAAAGAGGGAGGCACCTTATTAATCCAAAAACTAAGCAACCGGCTGACTACTGGAGTAGTGTTTCGATAATCGGACCCGATATTATTATGGCCGATGTTCTGGCGACCGCCTGCTTTGTTATGGGTAATTTAGCGACTAAATATATCGCAGGCCATCCAGATTATAAAATGATCGCCTATAAAAGCTAGAACGAGAACCTTTCGCTCAAAATGTTTTGTTTTGGCACGCCAATTTGTTCTAAATCTTGCCTTAAGGAATCCATCATGGCAGGTGGCCCGCAGATATATACAGTTTTACGGACGGGGTCTGGCTGCAAGTATGCCGCCAGGGTCTCTGATTCTAAGCGACCAGTTTTATCTTCGATATAATAATCTACTTTCAAACTTTGCTGTTTGCTGAGAGTTTTCAACTCAGCCGAAAAAGCTATATCGCCGGCTCGTTTAGCAGCGTATATTAATGTAACCTTTTTACCTTGGTCAAGTAGCCTGGTTACCATGGCTCGCATCGGAGTTACTCCTATGCCGCCTGCAATCATTAACACCTCTTCAGAGTTGGCTCTCTGGGATGTAAACATGCCTCGTGGGCCATCGACTAGAACCCGGGCTCCTACTTTTAAGCCGCTGGCTAACCTAGAGGTATAATCACCGCTTTCCTTAAAGGTCAGTCTTAGATTTTTTCCGTTAGGAGCTATCGAAAATGAAAAAGGATGACCTTCCCACCATAGACCAGGTATCAGGAACCACCAGACCGCAAATTGTCCTGGCCTGAACGAGAAGTTGCTAATGTTTTTACCACCTATAACAACCGAATGAATTCTGTTAGCTTCAGCATTAAAACTGAGAACTCGAAAATCGTATTTGTACATGTAATAAAAAGGCCGCAAAAATCTGTAAATTCCTAAAAGACCCAAACTGACACCGTAAATTGCCCACATGTAGAAACTAAACAATGGGTGACCTATAAAATCCCCGCCACTATTAATTATATGAGGGAAGGTTAGAACAATAGCTAGGTATAAAGTCAGATGAGCTGCATACCACCACTGATAAGGCAGTTTGTTACGAGCTATTTTGATCGAGGCAAAAACGGCTGCCACAAATATGCCGCTGCCTATAGTTGCATTTAAGACGTCCGAGAATCCTGAATTAAATTGCCCAAATTCGTGCCACCAAGATATTTTGTCGAGTAGGGCATAGCCTGCTAGTAAGAACAGGATGTGAGCCGTCAAAGACCCGATCATTAGATAGCCATTTATTTTATGGAACCAGGTCAGTTCTTCCATATCGAAGTTGTTTTCGACAATTGGTGTGCGGCTCATAGTTAGGATTTCAATTAGTACCGTAATAGAAGCCACTAGACCGCTAAGTCGACCAATCGCTATGTACCAGAGAGCTGGGGAATGCGTATGTTGACCACTGATTTGCCACCAGCCGAATATCACAGCCAATAAGTTAGCAACTAAAAAGCCTAGCAATAAACTACGTCTGAGATTCATTTTTTGCATACGAGGCATTCGCTTTCTGTTTCGAATTCAGCAACCCAATGCCTGCTAGCCTTCCACCACGGTTCAAATCTGTGAAAAGCAATAAAATCAGCAATGTCTCTAAGCCACCAGCCCACTCGGCCAGATAATCGAACTGGGCCCCATTGAACAATGGCCCACTTGCGTCCAGCGGGGGTAACGTAAACCGGCCTTTTTGGGGTATAGGCATGCAACTGTTTCCCGGCATGAACTCGCCTTATATTCTTGCTTACAAAGACTGCGTCGTATAGCGCTGTTTGGGCCATACCGGAATATGGGGTGTCGGCATTATCACCGATAACGTAAATGTTGTCCTCGGCTTGCAGGTACTTATCGACTACCACTTTTCCGTGATTGTTTAAGATAAAACCATTGGCTTTTAGGAACGGGTGATTAGTAACACCAGCGGTCCATACCACGGTATGGCTTTTTATAGAGTGGCCGCTGACCATCAGCGACTCGGCTGACTCGGCTTCGACAGTCCTCTTTAGCAATAACCTAACCGCAAGTTTTTTTAGCCTTTTCTCTACAGCTCTGGAGTAGCCTATATTCATTCTTGGTACCAGGTGCGCCGCTGCTTCTACGATATCGATGTGCACTGTCTTGCTAGGCACGCCGTGTGATCTCATTATTTCTTTAAGATAATCAGGCAGAGCTCCGGCCAGCTCGACCCCTGTTGGCCCGCCCCCGATTATCACGTAATTTAAATCAGGTTTTTTATCATCGGCTATCAAATCATGAAGATGAGCGCGAAGTTTTTTGGCCTCATCCAAGCTTTTGATTCCGTAGGCAAATTTCTCCAAACCCCTAATACCAAAATAGTTGGTAACTACGCCTAGAGCGATTACCAATATGTCGTAAGGGTATGAGTTCTTGCTTAGGCAATTAACTAGATTATTAGCTCGGTCTATGGATATTGCTTTGTCTTTAATAACTTTGACATTTTTGTCTTGGAATATCTCGCTTAAAGGGATTGAGGAGGCAGAAGAATCACCACCGGTTGCTGTTCGATAAAGTGTGGGGTAGTATCTAAAATCCGTATGGTCACTAATTAGGCTGACTTCAAAGTTGTTGTCTTTGGCTAAATCTAGCGCTGTTTTGGTGCCCCCAAAACCACCCCCAAGAATCAAAACACGTCTTTTTGTGTTGCTCATATTCACTAATAGTTTAGCTCACTAGTAGTCAAATAAATAATTGTCATATCATAGACAACTCGGTTATCATCTATGTATACGACAAAATTTGATTATAAAAAAGAGAGGCAGGGAGTAGTGGCAAGAAAAGAATTATCAAAACACGCTAGCAATAAGTGGGTTATATTGGCCTTGCTGGCTTTGGCGCAATTTATGGTTGTGCTCGATGTATCGATCGTTAACGTAGCTCTGCCGTCTATTGCTAAGAGTTTAAATTTTGCGCAGGCTAATCTCCAATGGGTAGTTACAGCCTATGCTCTAACGTTTGGCGGATTTCTGCTTCTTGGTGGTAGAGCTGCTGATTTGTATGGTAGAAGAAAAGTTTTTATGACTGCTGTGACTGTGTTTTCAGTAGTTTCGCTGCTTTGTGGGCTAGCTCAATCTGAAACGCAATTGATTGTTGCTAGAGCCATCCAGGGTCTGGCTGGAGCATTTATGTCTCCGGCTGCATTGTCCATAGTCTTAACTGAGTTTAAAGAAGGTAAGGAGCGCAATAAGGCACTGGGTGTATGGGCTGCCGTCGCTGCTGGCGGAGCTGCCGTCGGTGTTTTGCTTGGTGGAGTATTGACCCAGTATCTAGATTGGCGCTGGAATTTCTTTGTTAATGTCCCGGTTGGAATTTTCGTAGTGTTAGCTTCAGCTAGGCTATTGCCACATCACATAGGTGAAGAAAACCATAAGATAAAGCTCGATTTACCCGGAGCGGCAACTGTTACTGCAGGGCTTATGGCTTTGGTCTATGGTCTGTCTAAGGCTCCGCAGGATGGCTGGGGCTCTCGTACAGTATGGGAATTTATTGCCGGTAGCGTAGTTTTGCTTGGCCTGTTTATCTTTAACGAAAGGCGAGCAGAACAGCCCTTGATGCCTCTTAAATTGTTCAAGATTAGGAACGTTACAGGAGGTAATCTAGCTGCGCTAGTTATAGCCTCTACTCTTTTTTCGCAATTCTTCTTCATGACACTTTACGTACAGACAATTCTGGGTTATTCGCCAGCTAAGTCTGGGTTGAGCTTTTTGCCCATTACTTTCATTATTGCCATAACATCGGCAATTGTCTCCAAAAAAGTAAATGTATTTGGCTACAAACCATTCCTAGCCGTTGGACCGATTTTCCTAGCTATTGGTTTTTACATTTTGACTCATATTCATGTAGGTGGTAATTATTGGCATGATGTCTTTCCTGGTATCGCCGTAAACGCCGTAGGTATGGGCCTAAGCTTTGTGTCTATGACCCTAGCGGCTACTAGCGGGGTGCCTAAGCACTTTTCTGGTCTTGCTTCAGGTATATTGAATACTTCACAGCAAGTTGGTGGCGCTATTGGTTTAGCGGTTCTTTCGGCAGTGGCAGCTTCGGCAACGAAATCCTCAGTAATTAGCGGCGCGAGCCAGGCCCAATCGAGAATAGATGGTTTTCACAGTGCCTTTAGGGTGGCCATTGTCTTGGGTATAGTAGCGTCACTGGTGGTAATTCTAGTTGTTCGAAACCAAAAAGTCGCAGCCTCTGAGGCCGCGGCTAGTGTTTAATTGCTGGAGCAGCTAGGGCACAACCCCTGGATCTCTAAGCTATGACCACGGGGAGCAAAACCCCCTTGGGCGGCGGCGCTATCGATCATCGTCTCTAGCATAGGATTAGGCTCCAAGTTATAAGTTTTGCCGCAGTTGGTGCAATAGAAGTGATGGTGGTGTGCGTGGAAAACGTCAGACAACTCGACTTTATATTTCCAGCCTATGTTTAGTCTATGTACAATCCCAAGTCTTTCAAACAGCTCAATCGTTCGGTATATAGTAGCCCTATCAGCCTTGCTGGCGGCCCTATTTACTAAAACCTGCATGCTTTGAGGTTCTTGGCCTAGCAATAAATCAAAGATAGCCTTACGGGTTTTTGTTAAGCTGTGACCATCTTTTGCTAAAAGCGTTTTTAGATCGTTGTATTGCTGGATCATATAGCAAAATTATATAAAATTGCGACAAATTTGCAAAATAAATCAAAACCATTATAAACTCGAACAATATGTTAGTTTTTATTCTTGCTTTTCTAGCTGCACTGGCTGCATATGGCGGTGGCCTCATAGCTATAAAATATCGATCAAAGCTGCACCTAGCCCTCGGTTTTACGGCAGGTGTTATTCTAGGATTAGTAGCTTTCGATCTATTGCCTGAAATATTTGGTCTGACTGAATCTCATAAGATCGATACAGTTTGGCCGATGACGTCGTTTGTGGCTGGTTTTTTGCTATTCCACATTATTGAAAAATCGATCTTAATACATAAATCACACGAGGTTGAGTATGGCTCTCATCAACATCCGTATGTTGGTGTAGCTGGGGCAGTAGCCTTAAGCGGACATAGCTTTTTGGACGGGGCTAGTATCGGACTAGCTTTTCAAGTTAACCATTCAGTCGGCATGGCAGTGGCCATAGCCGTTATTGGCCATCGGTTTGCTGATGGCTTTAATACAACTAACGTTATGCTTAGCCATAATAATAAGCTGCAACGTGCCAAAAATATGTTAAGTGTTGCCTCGATCATGCCAATAATTGGAGCTTTGTCTACCTTGTTGTTTACTCTCTCGCCAGAAGTGTTGACGATTTACCTTGGTTTTTTTGCCGGCTTTTTAATGTATATCGGCGCCAGCGACATTCTGCCCCAAGCGCATAGTAAAAGCTCGTCGCGGGCTACTATTGCCCTAACTATTCTGGGAACAGCTTTTATGTTTGCTGTGACGAGAGTGCTTTAAGACGACCTAGGCTAAAAAGCGAATGTTATAATAACCAGGATGTTAAAAATAAAACTTATCTTGTTGATTCTAGCCATAACGGCCATTGGCTATTCAATTCATAGTAATTCAAAACCAAACATTGCATCTAGCGCTAAGCAAGTTGCTGATTCTGCGACTAAACAAGTTACGGACACAGTAAAAAAGGTTGCGGAGCCTTCGGTATGTGTAGGCAACGCGCTTGATAAAAAAGTTTTTGTTAGCGTTGGCAAGCGACATTTGTGGGCCTGCGAAAAATCAACCCAAGTTTATGACTCGGCAGTAATAACTGGCATGGAATTTTTGGCAGCCGACTTAACCCCGCGCGGAACCTATACCGTTTACGGTAGGCAAGTTAACCAAACTTTAAGGGGTTCGGATAGCACTGGCAGCTGGAATGACTTCGTGTATTACTGGATGCCTTTTTTGGACAATCAGTACGGGACTTATGGATTCCATGATGCTACGTGGCGGGCCGATAGCGATTTTGGCAATATTGATCCTAATACTAAAGAGGCTTCCCATGGCTGCGTTGAAATGCCGCTTACAGCTATGAAGTGGCTTTATAACTGGGCGCCAATCGGCACAACTCTCACCGTAACCGATTAACAAGTGATAAACTAAGTTCATGATAGTGGCGGTAATTATATTAGGTTTAATCTGCGTAGCTTTGGCTGGGTTTTTGGTATGGCAAAATATGCGCCCTAAGGCCGATGCCAATTCTGCATTGCTTCTGAAAGCCGACATGCAGGAGCTCACCAAGGGCATGAGTCAGCTCAAAGACGGCTTACAAAAACAACTAACAGAGCAGCTGGGCACCAGCAATAAACAGATGGCTCAGCAGTTTGCGGCCAGTGCTAAAATTATCGAAAATGTTACCCAAAAACTAACTGAACTGGATAGAACCAATAAAAACGTTGGCGACATAGCTAGCGAACTTAAGAGCTTGCAGAATGTTTTACAGAACCCAAAGCAGCGCGGCGTGCTGGGCGAATACTATTTAGAACAGATTTTAAAAAACATATTACCGCCTGAGTCGTTTAAGTTGCAGCACAAGTTGGGCGAAGGCATGGTGGTTGATGCGGTTATTATGCTGGAAGGCAAACTGCTGCCAATAGACAGCAAGTTTAGCCTGGAAAATTATAACCGTTTGGTTGAGGCAAAGGCCGAAGACCGTCCTGCTCTAGAAAAAGCTTTTAAAGAAGACCTTAAAAAACGCATTGATGAAACAGCCAAATACATAAAGCCAAGCAAGGGTACGCTCGACCAGGCTTTTATGTTTATACCTAGCGAGGGTATTTATTACGATTTATTAGCCAACAAGGTTGGCTTGGCTGGCGTGAGTGGGCGAAACTTGATGCAGTACGCCGCTGCCGAGAAAAAAGTTACGATTGTTGGACCTAGCACCTTAGCAGCCATGCTGCAAATTATCGTTCAGGGGCTGCGCTCAATTGATATTCAGCGCGACACCGAAAGCATTAGAAAAAATGTAGAGCAGCTGGGCAAACATCTAATTTCCCACAATGCCTACATGCAAAAACTAGGCAATAGTTTGGGTACGACCGTTGGCCACTACAACGCTACCTATAAGGAACTGGGCAAAATTGATAAAGACGTAGTCAAAATAGCCGGCACAGAAGCGGTTATAGATACACTGGCGCTCGATAAGCCAACTCTTGACGATGATTAATTCTCTATAAGATCAACAACTAAGGCGGCGGTCCAGCTGAAGTGTTCGGCTCCGGCTGGTTCGCCACTAATCGGGCTAAAATATTCGCTTAGGCCACTTTTATCAACCAGCTTAATAGTCTGATCTTTTAGTTTCTCAGCTTCGTTACTGAAACCATAGTTCTCCAGGCCATCTATAATGAGCCAGTTCATGTTGATCCAAGTGGGCCCTTGCCAATATTTGAGGTCGTTAAAGCTAGTCGAGCTTAAAGGTACGCTTGGCACGGGATAGCTGGCCTTAAACTGGCTGCGCTTTTTCAAAAAACCAACTAAATGTTCGGCTCTTTTTTTACTGATGCAGCCTGCATACAGGGGTAAAAGAGTCGCAATCGAGGGTTCCCGTATTAAATCATGGTTGATTAGACTGCAGCTAAAATATTCTCCCGTATTCTCATCCCATAGTAGTTCTAGCGCCTCTTCTGACTTCTTCATCTTAGCTATTACTTCACCAGGAATAGATTCTCCAATATAAGTAGCTATTGTTCTCAGATGATTGTTGGCTCGAATAAAAATGCAGTTAAAGGTCAAATCTTCGACAGCAATTTTGGGCTTCGTCAAAATTTGCTTACTATCATATGCTTTGGCCCTTAAATTACGCAGAAGCGCCCAGTCGGCAATTGCTTCAAGGTTAGATATCCGCTGACCAGGTAGTACATGCTTTGTATCGCGGCGGAATAAATCAGCAACAACCTCGCCCTTTAACCGGCCTACAGCCTTTAGCCAGAGCGGCCAAGCATTAGTTTGCATTTCTTTCGCCCAGGGTGGGGAATTATCTTGCCCTGATTCATAGGGGTGAATTAAGGTTATTAGTCCCTCGCCAAAAACATCCCGTTCTTTATAAAGCCAAACGTGGTGCTTAACCAAATAAGGGTACATTTTTTTATACCAAGCTTTTCTGTCGGCTCTACTAAGTTTTTCGCCAACTCTTACTACAGCTTCGGCTAGCATTGGCGGCTGAGTTAGGCCACTTGTGATAGTCCCATTTGGAGCATGGGGGCTCAACCAACTTTGCCACAAATTGTGTTCGCGGCGGTGGCGCCTATCGTCAGAAAAAATGATGTGCGGAATCATGCCATTAGCCCACTGACCGCTAACAAGACTTTCAAGCTCGGTCATGGCTCTCTCAACGTTGAGATTACGCAAACCAATAGCAATAAAGCAGCTGTCCCAAAGCCATTGGTGGGGGTATAGGTCACCGGCGGGCACAGTGAAGCTGCCGTGGTCGTTATCTATAAGTACCTGTTTTGCTTGGTCTAAAACGTCAGTGTTCATCACGCTTAAGTATAGCAACTATAAGATAGTAAACAGATGCTAAAGATTGGTATAATTACTTATAACCTATGGATTATAAAAACGAACAAGTGGCGGCGATTGCCAAAAAACTTCTAGCCAAGGTTGACTCGCTAGAGGACAGAAGATCTGTTTTGCGCTCACCAGAGCTTGCTGCTTTGTACGATCACATCAAAACCTTACCGGCAGGGGCCCAGCGAGCTGAGTTTGGTAAGGAAGTCAATAAGTTAAAACAAGATTTAGAGGCTCTAGCAAGCCAGGAATCTAAAATAGAGATAACCCCAATAGACATAACAGCTCCGTTTGATATCAACGTAAAAGAAACGGACAGACCAAACTTGTTTGATGCGGACGCTGGCAGCAAGCACCCTCTGATGACTGAGCTTGAAATGGTCGTCGATATTTTCGCCAAAATGGGTTTTATGGCCTATGAGTCTCGCGAGATAGACGACGATTACCATATGTTTACTAGCTTAAACTTTCCACTAGACCATCCAGCCAGGGACGAATATGACACTTTTGTAACGGACGAGGGCTTAGTTGCCCCAGCTCATACTAGTACTATGCAAAACCGGGTTCTGAAAGAGAATAAGGCTAACCTAAAATCCGGTAAGCCGATAGCTGCAGTTATACCCGGCAGAGTCTTTCGCAACGAGGATCTCGATGCTCGACATGAGCATACTTTTTATCAAATAGAGGGGGTGTATGTAGACAGAAACGTACATACCGGAATGCTAGCTGCCACAATTAAAACCTGGCTATCTAACTACTTTGGTAAAGATGTAAAAATTAAGATCCAACCATTTTATTTTCCTTTTACTGAACCCAGTTTCGAATTTGCTGCAAGTTGCCCATTTTGTGACGAAAAGGGCTGTAATGTCTGTAGTTACACTGGCTGGATTGAGTTAGGTGGGTGCGGCATGATCCACCCCAACGTTCTAAAAGAAGCGGGGATTAGCAGCGAAGAATTCTCGGGCTTTGCGTGGGGTTTTGGGATCGAGAGACTAGTAATGCTTAAGTATGGAATTGAAGATATTCGCCATTTTGAATCAGGTAATCTTAAATTCTTGAGGCAATTTTCATGAAGTTAAGTCTTAATTGGGCGCAGTATTATTCCAATGTTGATATTAAAAACATAGATAAACAAACACTGTTAAGTAAAATTGGTGAACAGCTTGGTGGAATTGATGAGGTTGTCGAGTGGGGGCAAAAATTTGACGGTATCGTAGTTGCTAAAGTGATATCCTGCGAAAAACACGAAAACGCTGATAAATTAAGTATTTGTCTGATTGATGACGGTGGTGTGGTTGAAAAAGTTAAACGTGATAAGAATGGTTTAGTCCAAGTGGTTTGCGGCGCACCCAATGTAGCTGCCGGGCAATTGGTCGCCTGGATACCGCCGGGCGCGACCGTGCCAACTACTTTTGATAAAGACCCGCTGGTACTAGACGCCAGAGAGCTAAGAGGGGTGCTGAGCAATGGAATGTTGGCCAGTGCTTCAGAGCTTGGAATAAGCAATGATCACAGCGGTATTTTAGTTATTGATCCAGCCGAGGTTGGTGATAAAAATATTAAACGCGGTACCCCTTTTAAGAACCTCTACGGTTTGGACGACACAATCGTAGATATAGAAAACAAGATGTTCACACATCGTCCAGACTGCTTTGGAATATTAGGTTTGGCTCGTGAACTGGCGGGGATTAATCACCTTAGTTTTAAAAGCCCTGATTGGTACGACGAGTTTGCTCAAATTGAATCCGAAACCAAACCCTTGCCGCTGCTTGTAAAAAACTGGTCCGATAAACAAGTGCCCAGATTTTGCCTAAGTGCAGTGGCGGGCGTACAAGTAAAAGCCAGCCCTTACTTTATGCAATCGGCGCTAGCGCGAGTTGGCATTAAACCGATTAACAATATTGTTGATGTCACTAATTTTGTCATGCATTTAACTGGCCAGCCAATTCATGCCTATGATTACGATAAAGTAAAGGGCAGTAAAGAGTCAGCTGAAATAGCCGTCCGACTTAGCAAAAAAGGCGAGGAACTAACATTGTTGGGTGGCAAGAAACTAAAACTTGAAGATGGGGCCATTGTGATAACCGATGGCACTAAACCCATCGGCCTAGCCGGTATTATGGGCGGTGCGGAGACGGAAGTCGATGACAGTACAAAGAACATTATTATTGAGTGCGGTAATTTTGATATGAATCTGATCCGCAAAACATCTATGACCTATGGTTTATTTACGGACGCCTCAACCAGGTTCACCAAGGGGCAATCACCTCGTCAGAACATGGCCGTTTTGGCTTACGCCGTCGGCGAGATTAAAAAATATGCAGGCGGTCAGGTTGCAGGCAAAACCATAGACCTTAAAGCTCGTAAATTTGACCCCAAGCAAGTCTTAATTAGCGATGCTAAGGTTGTTGGTGGTCTTCTCGGTCTACCTGGTCTAACGCTGCCAGCTATCAAACATTTATTGAAGAATGTCGAGTTCACGCTTAGCGAGAGCAGTAGGGGCCTAATGGTTGAAGCTCCTTTTTGGAGAACTGATATCGAGATTGTAGAAGACATTGTTGAAGAAGTCGGGCGACTATATGGATACAGCCAACTGCCTTTGGCTTTACCAGTTAAAGCAATTGATCCGGCTCCAGCCAACCCAAATCTTGAAATAAAAACAAAGATTAGAAATATTTTGGCTTCGGCTGGAGCTAACGAAGTTCTGACCTACAGCTTTATCCCGGGTGCGCTACTTGAAGCTAGCGGCCAAAGCGCCAGAAATACATATCACATAAAAAATGCCCTAAGCCCAGAGGTCCAATATTATAGGATGTCAGTAGTTCCCAGTTTGCTAGAGAAGGTTCACGCTAACATAAAACAAGGCTACAAAGAATTTGGCATTTTTGAGATGGGAGCAGTACATAATAGAAATATCGTAGACAAGGAACAGCTTCCACAGGAGCTAAGCAACTTAGCGTTTGTAATCACAAAGAACAAAATTGCCGGCGCTCCGTACTATTGGGCCAAACACTATCTGGAGTTTTTACTATCGAGGTTAAATATTTTTGATCTAGAATTTATGCCAGTTGGATCACAAAAAAGTCAGCGTCATTCTGTAAGCTTTTATGAAACAAACAGGAGCTCATATGTAAGTGCCGGTGGCCAAATAATTGGCGTGTTGGGTGAGCCAAACCAAGCTTTAGTCACAAGGCTCAAACTCCCAGCCGCAACTGCAATGTTTGAGGTTGATCTAGCACAACTGGAAGCCCTAAGCCGACCAATAATCTATAAATCTTTAAACCGTTTCCCGAGTACAGAGCAGGACTTATGCCTTAAAACAGAAGCTAGTGTAAGCTACGGTGAACTGAGTGCGTTCGTAGCTAAGACCATAGCTAGCCTTAGTAAAAATCACGGCTATCAATATACGTTGTCAGCGGTTGATATTTATCAAAAAGAGGCCGGCGGTAAAGACAAGCAGACGACCTGGCGTATTAGCCTAGCGCACCCAAGCAGGACTCTAACAACTACAGAGACTAATAAGCTCCTGGATGACGTTGCGGCTCAAGCTAAACTAAAACTTAAAGCTGAAAGGATTTAATAAAGTGAGCGAGAAAATGCACCGGGCGGTGTGGCTAACCTTAGTGATTCTCTTTGTTTTGACCAGTGTTGGGGTTGGTATTTATGCATTTTGGGTCAATACACACAAGACTAATAGCACAGACGTTATAGCATGTAGCAAGACAGGCAATATTCCTAACCAGCAACCAGCTAACGGTAGCGTAAAAGGGGCAAAACTAGCTGATTTTAAAGCCCCCCAGAAGTTTACATATGTAAAGTGCAATGACTTTAAAGTTGGTACCGGAGCTGCTGTTACAGCGAGCTCGACGGTAACGGTGCAATATGTTGGAGCTCTTGCTTCTGATGGCACGATTTTTGATAGCTCTCTAGATACTGGTCAGCCGGCTACGTTTGGGTTGTCTCAGGTGATTCCGGGTTGGAGCGACGGCTTGCAAGGCATGAAGGTTGGTGGTTTTAGACGCTTATTTATACCAGCCCAATATGGCTACGGTAGCCAGGGAGTTAACGGCATACCACCCAACTCCGACTTGGTTTTTGATGTTACGCTGTTGGCAATTAACTAAAATTCTAGTTATCCACCGATTAACAGATTAGTGTGTCATTTCCAGTAAAAAACACAATATATAGCGTGTTGACGCCCGTATAGGCCAGGTTTAAACTTAAATTAGTTTAATAAAATTAAACAAACATTAAAAATATTTTTAGAGAGGGTAACGAAAAGATGACTAAAAACATCACCGTATTTACGACTAGCACTTGCTCCTACTGCCCCATGGTCAAGCGCTATTTACAAAGCAAGGGTCTGGCTTATGACGAGGTAAATCTTGAAGAACACCCTGATCGTCAGGCAGAAGTTTTTCAGATGAGTGGCGCTATGACCGTTCCAGTTACTCTCATAACCAAGACCGACGACACGCAGCAGGTGGTAGTAGGCTATAACCTACAGCAACTCGCCCCAGCACTAGCGTAATATTTGCTTGGCACACTGCTTTGTCACGACCTAAAATTTATCGCTCGTAGTATTAAAGAAATACAACTCGCTCTAAATTCGGCCGTTCCTTGCATTGCACTCAAGCAAATATTACTTTATCTAAAATAACGGTTGCGGTGCTCGGTTTCGCCTTGTACTAAACTCACGAAAACAGTTACTTGTGTAGTGCAAACGCAGCCCGTAATTTATAATGGTGGTAAAGAAGAGGAGTTTTTGTGGCGGAAGAAAAAAAGATTCATGACCTAGTCATTGTGGGGGCGGGGCCAGCTGCCCTGAGCGCGTCTATTTATACTTGCCGGGAGGATATCGATACTACATTATTTGAAAAAGCGGCAATTGGCGGTCTAGCCGCGGTGACTGACTGGGTAGATAACTACCCGGGCTTTGAAAAAGGGATTGCTGGCTTAGAACTAGCTGAGGCTATGCGTAAGCAAGCTGAACGTTTTGGAGCCAAGATCGAGCTGGGTGAAGTTATGGGCGTAAAGAGCGAGGGCGAACTTATCAGGCTTGATACTACTAGCGGAGATTATCTGGCTAAAGCCGTGCTGGTGGCAACTGGTAGCGAGTACCGCAAAATTGGTGTGCCCGGCGAGCAAGAATATTACGCTCGAGGGGTACATTACTGTGCAACCTGCGATGGTGCATTTTATAGAGATAAAAAAATTGTGGTGGTGGGTGGCGGCAATTCGGCAATTCAAGAAGGCATATTCTTAACCAAATTTGCTAAGCATATAGATATACTGGTTCGTGGCGACAGCTTGCGAGCCAGCGATGTACTGCAAGAAGACTTAAAAAAACATGCTGATAAAATTACCGTACATATGAACACTACAACTGACGAGATTGTTGGCGACGGTAAGAAAGTGATAAAAGTTGTCGGCACAGATAAGACTACCGGTAAAAAAGTAGATTTTGTAACTGACGGTGTGTTTGTATTTGTGGGCCTAGACCCAAACACTAAGTTCTTGGCTGGAAGCGGCGTGGAGCTTGATGAGCGTAATTTTATTAAGACCGATCAACACCTAATGACCAAGGTTCCAGGGATCTTTGCTGCTGGCGATGTGCGCAGTGGAGCAACCTTGCAGATAGCTAGTGCGGTTGGCGAAGGTGCGACAGCGGCGCTTATGATCCGTGAATATATTGAGAATCACCAAAAGACTAGCAACAAGGCCGTCCAAACTCTTTACGGCGACTAGAAAACATAGTTGCGATATAGGCTATTTGGGTGTAGAATAATTTTTGGTTTAAGGGTGTGTAGCTCAGTTGGTTAGAGTGCTAGTTGTTTTTCTCTGTTTTGCTGATAAAGTAAAGATGATTGAGAGTCCCGGGGACGCTCGGGGAAGTTTCAAGACATCAAATTGAAACGTCAGATAGAGAAACTAGAGGTCGGAGGTTCGATTCCTCCCACGCCCATTAAGTGGCAACAATTTGTCGTAGCTAGTAGTAGCTCCAAAAGATTTGCCGGTCGGTGTAGCTCAGTTGGCTAGAGCGCCTGCTTGCCATGCAGGAGGTCGTGGGTTCGAGCCCCATCACCGACTTAGTAGTTCTGGGTAGAAATTGTAGTTGCAGCATATGCACCAAGATTTGCCCGCGGCTGTAGCTCAGTAGGCTAGAGCGCCCTCATGATCGAGGGAGGTCGGAGGTTCGAGCCCTCTCAGCCGCTTGCGCGCTAGTTCAGTGGCCTAGAACCCCTGCCAACGGTGCAGGTAACGCGGGTTCGAACCCCGCGCGCGCAGTTCTACAGGGTCGGTTCGTGCTTCGGCACGGATCGGCCCTCTTTTCTTTTATAAGGCCAGTCTATACTGTAAAATAAAACCAGAATAAGGAGATTCAGCCGCCAAACTTTCGTTGTAGGGAGTTGTTGAGCGGGAAATACTAATTAACAAGAGTACGATTTTGTACTAGAAAGTTTAGGAGGCCAAGATGTCAAACCAACCTGTTCCCACTGGTAAAAATGCACCTGATGAAGTGAATGTTATTATTGAAATTCAAAAAGGCGGTGGCCGTAACAAATATGAAATTGATAAAGGTACTGGGCGACTGACATTAGATAGAGTTAATGCCACAACTGCAACGTACCCGGCAGACTACGGCTATGTGCCTGGAACCCTATGTGATGATGGCGACCCACTGGATGTTCTGCTGGTAATTGATGAGCCGGTAGTTCACGGTGCAGTCGTGCCAGCCAGACCAATTGGTGTGCTTTATATGATTGATGATGGTGAGGGCGATGAAAAGTTGATCTGCGTACCGGCTAAAGATATTAGTAAAGACTCAGTAAAAGAAGTTGAAGATCTAGATCCCGCTTTTAAGCAACGGGTAGAACATTTTTACACCCACTACAAAGACTGGAAGAACAACTGGCAGGGTGTAAAAGTTGAGTTTAAAGGTTGGGGCAACGCTGAAGCAGCCAAAAAAGTTATATCTGAGGCAATTGCCAACTACTCAAAGTAATCTGTTGCGCGCAAGACTGTAAAAAGCTTACAATATTAGCATAAGGCTTATGCTAACTAGGGAGGGAGTTGTTAAGTGAAAACCAAAATTGCTATAAATGGGTTCGGAAGAATTGGGCGCAACGCTTTTAAGATTGCTTTCGAAAGATCTGACCTTGAAATAGTAGCTGTTAATGACCTAACAGATACAAAAACTTTGGCACATCTACTAAAACACGACAGTAACTACGGAACCTATGAGCACGAAGTCACTTTTGATGAGCAGAACATTATCGTTAATGGTCAAAAAACAAAAGTCTTAGCCGAAAAAGATCCGGCTAAATTACCATGGAAAGATCTTGGGGTTGAAGTCGTTATAGAATCGACCGGTGTTTTTGACGAACCAGAAAAAGCCAAGGCTCACGTTAGTGCCGGAGCAAAGAAAGTAATCTTAAGCGCACCGGCCAAAGGTGAGGGTGCGAGTACGGTGGTCCTTGGAGTAAATGAGACCGAACTTGAAACTTCTGGCGAAGTTATCAGCAATGCTTCTTGCACTACTAACTGCATAACACCAGTGATGGCGGTAATCGAAGAAGCATTTGGTATTGAAAAAGCCATGATGACAACCATTCACAGCTATACGGCCGATCAACGTTTGCAGGACGCCCCCCACAAAGATCTACGCCGAGCCCGCAACGCTGCTGAGAACATTGTTCCGACTAGCACAGGGGCGACCATAGCCGCCACAGAAGCCCTACCAACCTTAAAGGGCATGTTTGGTGGTTTAAGTATTAGGGTTCCTACCCCAGTTGTTTCGCTGAGTGACTTTGCCATAGTAACCAAGCGCGAGGTAACCGCTGAAGAAGTTAATGAAGTATTCAAAAAAGCTGCAGCCGAGCCATATTATCAGGGGATTCTAGCTGTCACAGAAGAACCGTTAGTTAGTAGTGACTTTATTGGCAATAGCCATTCGGCAATTATTGATCTCGCACTAACTAACGTAGTTGGAGGTAACCTGCTAAAGGTTGTAGCTTGGTATGACAACGAGTGGGGTTATAGCAACCGATTAGTAGAGATAACCGCCGACACCGGAAAGCTAATCACAGGCTCTTCAGCTGAACCTGCGGTTGCTGTGAAAGAGGCTTTACTCGAAGCACCAGAATCGGCCAAAGAGGAATTACTGACTGCACCAGCAAACCAAGGGGAGATTGCGCAAAAGGGATGAAAGTCGCATTAACTTCCGACCATACAGGCTATAACAATCTGCGCGAGGTAAGATTGTTCTTGGAATCGTTGGGTCACGAATGCGTTAGTTTTGGACCAAGTGCTCTTAACCCGGCGGATGATTATCCGGATTTTGTTTTACCGGCTGCCAAAGCAGTGGCTGCCGGTCGTTGCGACAGAGGTATTATTTTAGGAGGAAGTGGTCAAGGTGAAGCTATGGGGGCTAATCGAATAGGCGGTATTCGCTGTGCAGTATTTTATAGCACAGCAGTAGCCAGGCGTGCGGTTGACGCTGAGGGCAAAACTAGTCACGATCCCTACGAGATTATTAAACTTACTCGTGAGCACAACGATGCAAACATGTTGAGTCTAGCTGCTAGATTTTTAAGCCCGGACGAAATCAACCAAGCCATAAAAATTTGGCTGGCTACCGATTTTAGTGGCAACGCCAGGCACTCACGGCGTATAGCCAAGCTAGACAGGGAGGTTAGCTAGATGGCAATTGTATGTCCGGCAGTGCTTGAGGAAAGTCTTGAGAAATATCACGATACAATGGAAAAAGTAGCTCGCTTTGCTCACAGAATACAAGTTGATTTAACGGACGGTGAGTTTGCAAAACCCAAGACGGTCAGCCCCAAGGAGGCTTGGTGGCCGGTCGGGGTAAGGGCCGACATACACTTAATGTATAATCAGCCGATAAGCGCTGCCAAGGCCATAATCGAACATAAACCACATCTTATTATTGTGCATGCTGAATGTCGCGGCGATTTTAGCGAATTTGCCGAGCTTTGCAAGAAGCACGGAGTTAAAGTAGGCGTCGCCTTACTGCCAGGGACATCCCCATTGGTTATCGCTGGTGCTTTGCCGATTATAGATCATGTACTAATTTTTAGTGGTGAGCTTGGCAAATATGGCGGCCAGGCCGACCTTGACTTACTAGAAAAGGTAAAAATATTAAAGGCGGGTAAGCATAGCCTAGAAGTAGGCTGGGACGGTGGAGTAAACGATCAGAATGTATCTCGACTCGTTCACGGTGGAATAGATGTGCTAAATGTCGGGGTTGGTGGATTTTTGCAAAAAGCCGAAACTCCAGAAAAAGGGTATAAAACCCTACAACGGATTGCTGCAGAAACGGGGAGCGCATAATGATCGCAGACTCCAGCAAGAAATCGGTAGTTGAACTTCAAGCAATAGCTAACGATATTCGCATCGACATTATTAAAATGTTAGAGCACGCTGGTAGCGGCCACTCGGCCGGGCCTTTAGGACTAGCCGATATTTTTACCGCACTGTATTTTGATGTTTTAAAAAATGACCCAAAGCGCCCCGACTGGGATGAGAGAGATATACTGGTCCTAAGCAACGGTCACTGCGTTCCGGTTCGCTACGCTACAATGGCTCACGCTGGCTACTTCGATAGGGCCGAGCTAATGACTTTAAGACAGTTCGGTTCTCGTTTGCAGGGTCACCCGGAGCGGCTAAGACTACCTGGCATGGAGACTACAAGCGGCCCCTTGGGTTGTGGGCTTAGCCAGGCTGCTGGTATGGCCCTGGGTTTAAAAATGGACAAAGTAGTTCACCGATGGGTTTACGTGGTTATGAGCGACGGTGAGCTAGACGAGGGCAACGTTTGGGAAGCCGCCATGTTTGCCAGTAAATATAAGCTCAGCAACATCATAGGTGTAGTTGACCGTAATAATATTCAGATTGATGGAACAACTGAGCATGTTATGCCGCTGGAGAATTTAAAAGCCAAATGGGAGGCTTTTGGTTGGCATGCTATAGAAACTGATGGCAACAATATCGAACAGTTTATCAATGCTTGTGATATGGCTAAGGCTATTACTGAAAAGCCGGTAGTTATTATTGCTCATACTGTGCCCGGTAAGGGCGTCGACTTCATGGAGTATGACTATAAATGGCACGGCACACCACCGAACCACGAACAAGCCAAGAAAGCACTACATGAACTCAGGACACTGGGCGGCAAGATTAGATCGGAGCATCAGTAATGGATCTGCGTTTAGCGACTAATCAGCTGCAAGAAGAACCGATTCGAAAAGGCTTTGGGCGAGGGCTGCTTGAAGCTGGACGTCAGAATAGTAAAATAGTGGCAATTTGTGCTGATCTCACAGAATCAACTCAAATGCATTTCTTTGCCGAAGCCTATCCAGACCGGTTTATAGATGTTGGCGTGGCCGAGCAAAACTTGGTTACTGTTGCCTCCGGTCTCTCGGCCGTTGGCAAAATTCCGTTTGTGAGCAGCTATGCGGCTTTTAGCCCGGGTCGCAATTGGGAACAAATTAGAACCACTATAGCCTTAAACGACAGACCAGTTAAAATCATTGGCTCACATGCAGGAATTAGCGTCGGTCCGGACGGCGCGACGCACCAAATGCTAGAAGATCTTGCTCTAATGAGGGCCATGCCAAACATGGTCGTAATTGCGCCTTGTGACAGCCTGGAAGCCGAGAAAGCCACGCTAGCCATGGCAAGCGACGAGCGGCCTAACTATATGCGCGTAGCTCGAGAGGCGACACCAATTGTAACCACGCTACATACGCCTTTTGAAATCGGCAAGGCCTATGTTTTCCGAGAAGGCAAAGATATTACAATAGCGGCAACTGGCACCATGACCTATCAGGCACTAGCTGCCGCTGAAGAGCTAGCGAGACATAAAATCAGTGCCGAGGTTATACATGTCCCAACTATTAAGCCGCTAGATTCCGCGACAATTATAAAGAGTGCCGCCAAAACAAGACATGTAATTACGGCAGAAGAGGCTCAAATTAACGGCGGTCTTGGCAGTGCTGTGGCTGAGCTGCTAGGAGAAAATTTACCAACCCCAATGTTAAGAATCGGTATGCAAGATAGGTTTGGTGAGTCTGGCAAGCCAGAGGAATTACTGAAGCACTTTGGTTTAACAGCTGAGCACATTGCCAAAACTGCCCATAATCTACTTAGCGATCATAAAGGCCATAAACACTAAAGATCGCCGATAATTTTTAGTAACCCAGGTATATCTTGTTTTGTTGGGTCGTGATCAACTGCAATACCTCGCTTTGTTAAAGATTCGCTTGCAAAACCAATTATTGGGACTGTTACTCCCTTTGATTTGGCGTAGGCAACAATGTCTCTCGCGTCTTGATTATCATTTGCACCCTGTTTAAGATTTCCGTCAAGAATGATAGCGTCAACCTCAATACCGCCACTGGCAATTTGATCGATAGTCTCCAGGGCCTCGCGTAGATTGGTTGCTACTGCCACAACTGAGTGTCCCATGGACTCGAGGTGTATTCCAATCACTTTTCGGACATCTTCTCTATCTTCAAAATGGGCCAATTTCTTTTCGCTCATGTTAATGGGATTATCTTATTATTAGATTCCAATTGCAACCACAAGCATTTACAATTGTAGGCATGAGTCACACCATGACCGAAATCCGGAAAAACTGCCAAGAAGCGCGAGCTTGCTTTGAGCGGGCCCGAAGAGAGCATTTTGCCTTAGGAGCTTTTAACCTAGACAACCAAGAAACATTAATTGCCGTAGCAAAAGCAGCAGCCAAAATGAAGGCTCCGGTTCTAGTGGAGGTCAGCCAGGGCGAAGTCGATGCCATGGGCTTAGATAATATTCGAGACATGGTTGATAATTACAAAAAGGACTACAAAATTGAAATGTATATTAACCTCGACCACAGCCCATCGGTTGAGGACGCTATTGCTGGAATCACGGCTGGGTTTGAATGCATACACATCGATATCTCACAAGCCAACCATGACGCCACCGACGAAGAGATAATAGAAAAAACCGTTCGGGTGGTGCAGGCTGCTAAGCTAACCGGCGCTATGGTAGAGGCTGAGCCGCATTATTTTGGTGGTTCGAGTAATTTGCATAAAGAAAAAATTGATTACGCCGAAATTAAGAAGACTTTTACCACTCCGGCTGGGGCAAAGGCTTTTGTTACGGCTACCGGTATCGATACTTTCGCGGCAGCAGTTGGCAATTTACACGGACATTACCCGGTACCAAAAAAACTAGACCTAGATTTGTTACGGAAAATACGCGCTGCAATCGACTGTAATATTTCACTGCATGGTGGTAGCGGCACGCCAGGCCACTATTTTGTGGAAGCTGTAAAGATTGGCGTTACGAAAATAAATATCAATAGTGATATGAGGATTGCTTATCGTGAAACTCTGGAGAAGGTCTTAAAAGAAAACAAGGAAGAATATGCAGTGGTTAAGCTTATGGGTGAAGTCATAGATCAAGTACAAAAAGTTGTCGAATCCAAGATTGATAACTTTAACTCGGCCGGTAAGGCCAAGGTATAAAAAAAGACCTCTTGTTGGGTCCTAAGACTTTTATAAGTTGAGTGTGGGAGGGGAGCGCGGGCGCGCACCCCTCCCAGCTGTTCGAGTCGTCGATAGCATCGCTTCGAACTTGCGACGGGAGGCGCGGGTTCGCATGCCGCTGCCCGGAGTCGAACGACTGCTCCGCTCTTGGTCTCACCTCGGCGCAGCGTCGGGGCCAGAGGATTGATCAAGAGACCATGCTACCGTAGGGTGGGTACAGACGCATGATGTTCGAATATTATACAACACAAACCCCTCTAGGTCAAGTTATTTTGCTCATGGTTTATGCTACAATTTAAGCTGTAAACACGAGCGGTATAAGGTATAAATAACAGATGGCCCAGTCTAATCTAGATGTTCTAGCAGTTGGCGACGTAGTAACCGACGCTTTTATAAAGTTGTTTGATGAAGAAGAGCGGGTTGAGCATCGAGCCGATGGTAACTGGCTGGCTATTCCCTTTGGAACTAAGGTACCGTTTGACCATAAGGAGATCATCCCAGCTGTTGGCAATGCTTCTAATGCCTCAGTCGCTTTTAGCAGACTCGGCCTCAAGTCCGGGCTAGTTGCAAATATCGGCTCGGATGAACAGGGGCGTGAAATTCTGGCTGCTCTACATAAAGCCGGAGTCGACGCTCGATTTGTGCACATAAACCACGATAAACAAAGCAACTACCACTACGTGCTTTGGTATAAGGAAGAACGAACTATTTTAATCAAGCATGAAGACTATGAATATCATTGGCCTCATTTTAGAATTAGCGATATTCCTAAATGGATTTACTTCAGCTCCGTAAGCGAGCATGCCCTTGATTATCACGACCAGTTGGCGAGTTGGTTAGACGGTCATTTACCAGTTAAACTAGCCTTTCAGCCGGGTACCTTTCAGATCAAGGCCGGGGCAAAAAGACTAAAGAGAATTTACGAACGCTCAGAGATACTGACAGTCAATCGTGAAGAGGCGGCACAAATTTCCGGCGGAAAGCATAATGACATCCATGACCTTTTCGATAAGCTGCATGCCCTTGGGCCCAAGATTGTAGTTATAAGCGACGGTCATGACGGTGCTTATGCTAGTGACGGCGAAAAAAGGTTTAAAATGCCTATCTACCCTGACCCTAAGCCACCTTTTGAGCGAACCGGGGCAGGCGATGCCTTTACTTCAACCTTTGTAGCGGCCATTATGCATGGTGCGGACATAGAGGGAGCGCTACTTTGGGCTCCAATTAACGCCATGAGTGTAGTTCAAAAGGTTGGGGCGCAGGCTGGGTTGCTTAATGTTCGGGAAGTAGAACATTTATTGCGTGAAGCGCCTAAGTGGTACCATCCCGAAAGGATTGCTTAACATGTCAAGGGTTTTAGCAACTTTGCTTGATAAACCTGAGACGCATATTGCGGGTGTTATCAACAAGCTTGAACAAAAGGTTGGATATAAAAGCGAGGATGTTCGGTTGCTGGCTGAGTCTGCCCAAAAAGTTAAGGCTAAAATACGAGATCTTGGTCTGGACCCAAATGACACCACAGGCGAGGAACTTTACCATGCCCTACTAGCTCGTTTTGAAAGAGACGGTGCGATTATTGATAGAGCTCTGGGTGTCAGCAAGGAAGCTTCTCTTACGGATAAGCTTGAAAAGGCCAAAAGCTTTTTAGAGCATATGGAGGGCATCGGACAGGTCTGGGCCCTTAAAAAGGGGCAGCTTCGTAAAACATTAATTTCTCTCGGGGTGCCAAAGACTCTAAGGCGGCTTCACTACAGATCGTTAGATTCTATGCTAAAGCGTGAGGACACTTTTGAGTTGGCCTACGGGGCTACCTTATTAGAATCGCCGACTTGGTTGAGGAATTTCAACTCGAAGCTAGCAAAATATACAAGTGCTGACTTTGAACTTCGGCCAGTCCAGCTGGTAGTTTTAGAACGTAAAAAATGGGGGGTGGCTAATACCGCTAATAATAGTTCGAGGCTCGGAGTTGCAGCCATAGCGGAATCAACCGTGGCTAATAGAATATCGGTTCTGTCGTTGACCCTGGCGCTTCATGATCAAATTAGCCAAATGGCTACTGTCAAACCCGCCAAAAAATTATCTCATCTTAATCCAACACTAGCCTGGTGGGAAGATGCCGAACATTTAATGGCCTGGAACGATGGTCAGCCGATTTCGTTAAACTATAAAGATATCGCCCAGGCACACATCAACGGGGCTTCTTATGAGGATCGTTCGAAAGAAAAAGCCAAGATGGCTTTTTGGAATGAACTTGTTAGCCGCTACAAAGATAAATTGGAAGCTCTGCCAGCTGATATCGTGGCTGCAGAAGAGATGGCCGAGGAAAAAACCGGAGAACTACTAAATCCGGCCAAGGAATTTGCTACAGAGATGGAGGGTATTGATAATAATGGGTAAATACCAAATATGCGTGTCGGGTGCAGCTAAAGGCCACAGTGCCGACCAGGGCAAAAGACTTGCCTTGGCGGTTGGTGCAGCTATTGCCAAGGCTGGCCATAGTTTAATGACTGGAGCTACTACGGGATTACCCAATGAGGCGGCCATCGGTTATAAAAAGGCTGGCGGGGCCATGAGTTTGGGCCTTAGTCCAGCCTCGACCAAAGTTGAGCATATGCTGAAATACCGATTGCCTACAGCAAGTTATGACGCCATTCTTTACACCGGTCTGCATTACGGAGGACGTGACGCCCTGCTCATTAATTCGGCCGACGCTGTAATCAGTATTGGTGGCAGGCTGGGGACTTTACATGAATTTACGATTGCTGCCGAAACCCATACACCTATCGGGATTTTGGATGGTGCCGGTGGTATAGGTGATCAAATACCCGAACTTATGAAGTTGCTGCCTAACGCTAATCCAGATTATGTAATGTTTGATGACGACCCAGAAAAATTAGTAGCAAAGTTAACTAGCCTTCTCGACACGATTCATAAGCCGTATAAGGATCTCTACAGTTAAAGTTGCTACAATTAACAGGTGAGTGACTTCAAGTTAGTTAGTGACTATCAACCGCAGGGCGATCAGCCTGCGGCTATTGCTGCATTGACCGATGGACTCAACCAAGCTGTTAAGGAGCAAACGCTGTTAGGTGTAACCGGTAGTGGTAAAACTTTTACTATGGCCAATCTTATCGCCAATACCGGTAAACCAACCCTGGTTTTATCTCATAACAAAACTTTGGCTGCTCAACTTTATAACGAATTTAGACTGTTCTTCCCAGATAATGCGGTGCATTATTTTGTAAGCTATTTTGATTACTACCAGCCAGAGGCCTATATAGCTCGTAGCGATGTTTATATAGAAAAGGACAGCGCCATTAATGAAGAAATTGATCGGTTGCGTCATGCTGCAACCGCCGCCTTATTGTCTCGCCGTGACGTGATTATTGTGGCCAGTGTTTCATGTATATACGGCATCGGATCGGTTGAAGATTATGACAGTCTGGCTATTAGATTAAAAAAAGGTGAAAGGCGAGTTCGGGATAAGTTACTGCGCCAACTTACAGATATTCAGTATCGACGTAATGATATAGATTTCCATCGCAGTACATTCAGGGTTCGGGGCGATGTGATTGATATATATCCAGCCGGCGAGGAATCGGCTTACAGAGTAGAATTATTTGGCGAAGAAGTAGATCGAATTACAAAGGTTAATCCACTGACTGGTGAAATTGAAGCCGAGCTTACGGAGGTTACGATTTTTCCTGGCTCGCACTATGTAACGCCTGAGCAAAAGTTAAAGTTAGCCATGGTTAAAATTCGCGAAGAGGCCGATGAGCGTATCAAATGGTTCAAATCTCACGACAAACTTGTAGAGGCCCAGCGATTAGAGCAGCGAGTGAAGTTTGATCTGGAAATGCTCGAAACTACCGGCTTTGTAAAAGGCATTGAGAACTATAGTCGCTACCTAACAAACCGTGAGCCGGGCGAGCAACCGGCTACGCTACTAGATTATTTTCCAGACGATTACCTAATGATAATTGATGAATCCCATATGAGTATTCCGCAGGTCCGTGGGATGTATCATGGCGATCGAGCCAGGAAAGAAGTTTTAGTAGATTATGGTTTTCGACTACCTAGCGCTCTAGATAATAGACCATTAACTTTTAGCGAGTTTGAAAAACATATCAACCAAGTTGTATATGTTAGTGCTACCCCGGCTGAGTATGAGCTATCAAGAAGCCCTGAGCCGATTCAGCAGATTATACGCCCGACAGGCTTGCTTGATCCGGTAATAGAAATTCGTAAAACCGAGGGTCAAATCGATGACCTGATTGCTGAAATTAGGCATACCACATCTAAGAAACAACGAGTTTTAGTTACGACTTTAACAAAGCGCATGGCCGAAGATCTGAGTGAGTACCTTAAAGAACTCGGCATTAAAGTATCTTATATTCACTCCGAAGTAGATACGCTTGATAGGGTTGATATTTTAAGAGACCTCAGACTAGGCGTTTACGACGTCCTAGTAGGTATTAACTTACTGCGCGAGGGGCTAGACCTGCCAGAAGTTAGCTTAGTAGCTATTATGGACGCTGATAAAGAAGGATTCCTAAGAAGCTCACAGGCACTGATCCAGACAGTAGGCCGGGCAGCTCGCCACCAAGAGGGTCGAGTCATAATGTATGCCGATAATATTACCGGTAGTATGAAGCAGACAATTGATGAGACAAACCGACGTCGTAAAATCCAGGCAAAATACAATGAGGATAACGGCATAACTCCTACCAGCATCAGCCGAGTGGTTGGTGATATGCTGCCCCATGAATCAAAGGAACAAACGGCAGCCCAAAGACGCAATATTGATCTTAAGAAAATACCAAAAGACGAATACAAACATTTGATGCACGATTTGACGGCCCAGATGGATTTGGCCGCCGCTAACTTAGAATTTGAAAAAGCTGCTGACCTACGTGATTTAATCGCCGAAATAAAAGCCAAATTATGACACCAGACAAATTAACTTCTTTGGTATAATTAAGCCTAAGAAGATGAGTAAACTTACCCGGGAAGATATCTTGAAGTTGGCTGGTTTAAGCAAGCTTAAGCTTTCTGAGCAGGAAATTGCAAAATTTCAGACTGAATTATCAGAAATACTCGGCTATGTAGAGATGCTAGACACTGTTGATACTGCAGACGAGGAGCCAACATATCAGGTGTCGGGCTTAATTACGGTCACGCGTGAAGACAAAGTCAAGGATTATCAGGCCAAACCAGAAGAGTTATTAAAATCGGCACCAGCTGTAAAAGATGGCCAATATCAAGTAAAGAGGGTGCTATAGGTATGAACTGGCTACCAATAGATGGTCTTGCTGAGTCTGTCAGAAGTGGCAAAACGACAGCCACGGAACTGGTTCAAAAAGCCCTAGACGCCATCGACAGAGGAAATGAATACTCAGCAATTATCTCAACCCTGAGTGATCAAGCAATCTCTAGAGCTAAACAAATAGATGCGGCTGTTGCTTCTGGCAAAAATCCTGGCAGGTTGGCTGGCGTTCCTTTTATCACAAAAGACAACTTTCTAACCATTGGTGGCAAGACAACCGCGGCAAGTAATATCTTAAAGAATTTTGAAGCCCCATATCAGGCAACAGCCATTAACCGTCTAGAAGCCGAAGGTGCTATTTGTGTCGCGAAGGCCAATCTTGACGCTTTTGCTCACGGTTCTAGCACCGAAAACAGTGATTTTTTTACTACCAAAAACCCACACGATGTAACCCGGGTGCCTGGTGGCAGTTCTGGTGGTTCTGCTGCGGCAGTCATGCTAAATATGGCTCCGTTTGCGCTTGGTACGGATACTGGTGGCTCGATTCGCTTGCCAGCCAGTTTCTGCGGCGCAGTTGGCTATAAGCCAACATATGGCCTAGTTAGTCGTAGCGGTGTTATAGCCATGGCCAGCAGCACAGACGTTATTGGCCCAATCACAAAAACCGTTGATGATGCGGCGTTGATAATTGATGTACTAGCCGGTAAAGATGAGTTAGACAGCACCACTATAAACCGAGATGAATCTGCCTATACTGATCTTAACTATGACTTTTCTGGTAAAAAGATTGGTCTAGTAAAGGAGTACTTTACTGACGACTTAGAGCCAGGAACCAAGAAGGTCATAAAAGCTGCTGTTGATAAGCTCACTAAAGCTGGGGCAAGTGTTGAAGAGGTAAGTCTGCCCAGTGTCGATCTGGCCTTAGCCGTCTACTACATAATTTGCCCTGCAGAAGTAAGCAGCAATCTGGCTCGTTACGATGGTCAACGCTACGGTCACAGCTCAAAACAAGCAAAAAATCTCAACGAAAGTTATGAGCTGTCTAGAGAAGAGGGGTTTGGTGCTGAAGCTAAACGTCGCATAATGATTGGGACCTATGTTCTTTCCAGCGGGTATTACGATGCTTATTATAAAAAAGCACAAACCGTGAGAACCAAGATTATTAAGGAGATGAGCCAAGCCTTCGAAAAGTATGACCTGCTGATTGGACCAACAGCACCCATGACAGCCTTTAAGATTGGCGAGAAAATTAAAGATCCATTACAGATGTATCTCACCGACGTAATAACAGTGGCGGCTAATATCACTGGTATGCCGGCGATTAGTGTGCCTGCCGGCCTAGATAATGGGCTCCCCGTAGGTTTACAAATAATTGGTAAACAGTCGGACGACCGTAAAGTTTTAGCAGCGGCCAAGGCTTTTGAGGTAGTCGAATGATAGAATTTTTAGTTGCAATAATCCTGTTTGGTATTTTAGTACTTATAATTCTTACCAAATTTGTTAAACGCCCAGGCCACAAACTTGATCAGGAATATTTTCAAAAAAGGTGGATGGATTTACTGGCTAGAGTAAAAACGGCTGATGGCATGGTATTGGCTGTTATAGATGCCGATAAACTCTTGGACGAATGTCTTAAAAAGCAACATTTTAAAGGTAAGACTATGGGCGAGAGATTAGTGGCCGCCCAACGCGAGTTGTCAGATAACGATGCCGTCTGGTATGCGCATAAGCTGCGTAACCGACTAGTGCACAATACTGGTGCCAACCTAAAAAAGAACGAAGCCCAAAATGCGCTGGCTGGTTTTAGGCAGGCTTTGAAAGATCTAGGGGCCTTATAGATGAGTAAATATATTCCGACAATTGGTATAGAAACGCACGTTCAGCTTAAAACGAAAACCAAACTATTTGCGGCCGTTGATAATGACGCCAAAAACGCCCCGCCCAACACACTCATAAGCCATATTTGCGTTGGTATGCCGGGAGCTTTGCCCGTTCTAAACAGCAAAGCTGTTGAGCTGTGTGTCCAAGCGGCCTATGCACTCAACACTAAGCCACAGAAATTCAGTAAGTTCGACAGAAAACATTATTTTTATCCTGACCTTCCAAAAGGTTATCAAATTAGTCAGTACGACCAACCAATAATTCTTGGCGGCCATGTGGAGATTAGGGTTGGTTCGCAGATCAAGAAGATTGGGATCGTAAGAGCCCATCTCGAAGAAGATGCCGGCAAAAATACTCATCCCGATGGAGCAGATTATTCCTTAGTAGACCTTAACCGAGCCGGTACACCGCTGCTAGAAATTGTTAGTGAGCCCCAAATCCACTCGGCAGCCGAAGCTAAGGCTTACGTACGCGAGCTTTACTTAATTATGAAATACGCTGGTATTAGCGACTGCGACCTTTATCTGGGTCATATGCGATTTGATGTTAACGTTAGTTTGAGTACTGATCCGAGCAAGCTAGGCACCAGGGCTGAAATTAAAAACCTAAATAGTTTTAAGAGCGTCGAAAACGCCATTAATTATGAAATTGAGCGTCAAGCTGCGCTTCTAGAAAAAGGCGAAAAGGTACAGCAAGAAACTCGTGGCTGGGACGAAGCAAAACAAAAAACAACCAGTCAGCGGGGCAAAGAGGAGGCCCATGACTATCGGTATATGCCCGAACCGGATATTCCACCGATTGTTCTTAGCGACGAAGAATTACTTAAGATACAAGCCACCACTCCAGAACTACCAAAGGACATACGTCGCAAACTATCTGGTTTAGATGTTAACGATACTCTTATTGAAGAAGTTTTAGATAATGTTGAAGTTTATGAAAAAATATCCAAAGTTTCGAAATTAACTGACTCTAGTGACGTTATTCGTCGCATAGCATACGACTCACTAGAAAAGCCCGATTCTCTAAAACTCGATCCAAAAGACCATATAAAAGTAGCTAACGCAGTAATATCGAGGACATTAAGCTCGTCATCGGCTAATCTTGTTCTAGGGGCAATGGTAGCCGGTTCTACTGATAGCGTAGATGAACTAATAAGTCAGAACCAGCAAGTTTCCGACAAAAACGAAATTGAGAAAATAGTGGCTGACGTTCTGGCGAACAACCAGAAAGCGGCAAATGATGTTAAGAACGGAGAGCTGAAGGCCATCGGCTTCCTAGTTGGCCAGGTAATGGCCAGGAGCAAGGGCAAGGCAAATCCTGAGCTAGCTCAACAAATAATAAAAAAACAACTGGAGGTCTAAATGCATAATCCTAAAAAAGTCAGAAAGGCCGTTATAGCCGCGGCAGGCTTTGGAACTCGATTTTTGCCACAGACCAAAGCTATGCCCAAGGAAATGCTACCTCTGGTTGATAAGCCAATAATTCAGTACGTTGTCGAAGAGCTTGTTGACTCGGGGATAACTGACATTGTAATAGTGACTAACTATCATAAGCGGGTCATTGAAGATCACTTTGACTCTCCAAATGCCGAGCTAGCAAGTCTGCTGGAGCAAGGCGGCAAGCTGAGTTATCTGGATGACATTAAAAAAATATCGGATCTTGCCAATATAGCGTACGTTCGTCAAAAAGAGGCTCTCGGTAACCTAGGGCCTTTATATTATGCCCAAGACTGGGTCGGTGACGAACCGTTTATTTATACGTGGAGTGATGATTTTATCCTCTCTTCACCGCTCAGGTTCAAGCAAATGATAAGTGCCTACGAGAAGTACGATGCATCTGTTTTGTCTTGCGTTGAAGTTACATCCGACAAGGAATATGACAAGTACGGTATCGTTGCCGGGCAAGAACTAGAGACCGATGTTCTTAATGTGACTACCATTGTTGAAAAGCCTGGTAAGGATAAAGCACCCTCCAACCTAGCAAGCGTCAGCGGTTTCTTATTCACTAACGAGATTATCAAGTACATGAACCAGGAAATCGAACAAAACAATCAAGGAGTCAACACTCAAATCCAGGCGGCGATTCAACGTCTTATTAATGACTCGGGTAAGGTCATAGCCTTAAAAATTGCGGACGGAAAGTTCTACGACGCAGGCGACAAGCTCGGCTATTTAAAAACGGTAGTCGATTTCGCCCTAGCTAGAAAAGATATAGGTGAAGACTTTAAGTCATATTTGCGACAGCTTAGTTTATAGGACTATAATTAGATTATGAATGATACAGCAGTAATAACACTGATAGTAGTAAGTGCCGCCTTAACAATATTTTTAATACTCTTTAGCTTAATGCTGTATAACCTAGTCTGTCTTGTTAGGCAGGTCAGGAAAATTGTTGAAAAAGCTGAGAACGTTGCAACTAGTGTTGAGTCAGCCGCTAGCGCCTTTGAAAAAACTGCAACTCCAATTGCGGCATTAAAAGTAGTAGCTAATATAGTTGAAAGTGTAGCTAAGCTTAAAAAGAAAAGGGAGAATTAATATGGCTGAGAGTAATAAGAAGAAATTCGTAGTTTTTGCATTAATAACAGGTATCATTGGATTTATAGCCGGTATACTAACAGCCCCGAAAAGTGGCAAAGAAACCAGGCAGGATATTGCTGATAAGGCTGGTGATATTAAGTCAGCAAGCCTAGAAAAATTAAAAGAAGTTGAATCTGAACTAGCGAGGGTTATAGCTGAAACTAGGTCAAAAGCCGCCAAACTAACGGCTCCTGCTAGAGCTGAATTTGACGAAGCTGCCGCTAAGGCTCGTATCGCTCAGGATAAAACCAAATCAATTATAAAAGCTGTAAAAAACGGTAAAGCTGATAATTCCGACCTCGATGCGGCTATCAAGCAGGGCCAAGAAGCAGTAAAAAACCTTAAAAAATATCTAAAAAATTAAAATATTTAGCGTTGTAAAATGAGGCTTGGCTAAGCCTGGTTAGGAGACTTATTTTATATACTGTAAGGAATGGGAAAAACCTCTTCATTAAAACTTGCAGATTATGTTCATCTGCACAACCACACTCAATACTCTCTGCTTGATGGCTTAACCAAAGTCCCAGCTCTAATGGATAGGGTAAAAGAAATGGGGATGCATTCGGTAGCCATGACCGACCATGGAACCATGAGTGGAGTTATTGAATTTTATAAAGCCGCCAAGGAAAAGAGCCTCAAACCAATCATTGGTATGGAAGCCTATATTGCCCCAAGAACTTACCTGGACAAGACCCCAGATAAGGATAGGCAGTACTTCCACCTAACTATGCTGGCTATGAACAATCAAGGCTACAAAAATTTAATGCGGCTATCGACGATTGCCAATCTGGATGGCTTCTACTACCGTCCGAGGATAGACCGTGTTTTGCTGGAAAAATATAACGAGGGCCTGATTATCCTTAGCGGCTGTATAGGGGGAGAAGTCAGCGATCTGCTAAGACAGGATCAATACGAGCAAGCCAAAGAGGTAGCCGCATGGTATAAAGGAGTATTTGACGATCGATACTACATAGAATTAATGGATCACGGTCATCCTAGCCATCCAACAGTATGGGCAGAACAAACCGAGGTGAATAAGCAGCTTCTAAGACTATCCAAGGAGCTGAGTGTGCCGGCAGTTGTAACCTGTGATGCTCACTATTTGAATCACGAGGACCAAGAGGCCCACGAGATTCTTTTATGTGTGCAGACTGGCGCGTTTTTAACAGACGAAAACCGATTTAGTCTCAAGGAATTCGAGCTACACGTTGCTGACCCTCAGGATATTATTAAGCGCTGGGGTCCGGACCACCCGGAATTGATAACTAATACATCGTCTATAGCAGAGCGCTGCGAGGTTACGATTGAACTTGGTAAAATACTAATCCCAAAGTTTCCTACAAGGGACAAAAAAACAGAAAAGGAAGTACTTGAAGAAGAGGTTTGGCAAGGCTTGGCTTGGCGTTATGGAGGGAAAAAACGTGAGGCTGCCAGTAAACTGACTGCAAAAGAGGCTCAAAAATTGCTTGATCAAAAAGTTATTGAGCGAGCCAGCTACGAAATGCAAGTAGTAGACAATATGGGCTTCAACGGCTACTTTTTAATTGTTAGCGACTTTATCAACTGGGGTAAAGACAGGGGCATAGTTTTTGGCCCAGGGCGGGGTTCGGCGGCGGGATCAATTATGGCCTACGCTATGCGCATTACGGAACTTGACCCTTTACGCTATGATTTGCTATTTGAAAGATTTTTGAATCCAGATCGAATAAGTATGCCCGATATGGATATTGATATTCAGGATTCAAGGCGTGACGAAGTTATAAACTATTGTATCGAAAAATATGGTCGCGACCGAGTGGCGAATATCGTAACATTTGGCCGGATGGCAGCCAGAAACTCTGTACGAGATGTAGCCAGAGTCTTGCAGGTTCCGTACTCTGAGGCCGACAGAATTGCTAAGATGATACCGCCGCCGGTGCAAGGCCGACATATACCTTTAGCTGTCTCTCTCAAGGAAAACGCCGAATTAAGAACCGAAAATGAAAATCAATCATCAAGAAGGGTCTTTGACCTCGCAACCAAACTAGAGGGGACGATTAGAAGCCACGGGGTGCATGCTGCAGGGGTCGTTATAGCTCCGGGTGACATAGTCGAGTATACACCGCTCGAGATGGCTCAAAAGGGTGTAATTGCTACTCAGTATTCGATGGGGCCTGTTGAGGAGCTTGGTCTTCTTAAAATGGACTTTTTAGGCTTGTCTAACCTGACAATAATTAAAAACTCCCTAAGAATTATAAAAAAGGTTCACGACAAAGAAATTGATATTTCTACCATCCCTCTTGACGACAAAAAAACCTTTCAGCTACTAGCCAAGGGCGAGAGCAAAGGCATATTCCAACTAGAGTCTTCTGGCATGCGTCGGTATCTAAAAGAGCTTAAACCTAGCACTTTTGAAGACATAGTTGCAATGGTTGCTCTGTATCGACCCGGCCCACTAACAGCCGGCCTAACCGATAAATATATAGCCAGAAAAAATGGTTTAGAAAAAGTCAGCTTTGATCACGAACTGATGAAACCAGCGTTAAAAAATACCTACGGTGTAATGGTTTACCAAGAACAGTTTATGCAAATCGTTAAAGATATGTGCGGTTTTACTGGCGGTGAGGCTGACACACTACGCAAGGCTGTCGGTAAGAAAAAGCGAGACTTAATGCGCAAAATGAAAGATCAAATTATAAAAGGAGCTTTGGCCAAAAACGTACCGAAGCAGGTCGCCGAAAAGTTTTGGGTAGATCTTGAGGGTTTTGCTGACTATGCATTTAACAAGAGCCATGCTGCCTGTTATGGTTTAATCGCCTACCAAACGGCATATTTGAAGGCTCACTATCCAGCGGCCTTCATGGCGGCTCTTATGACTAGTGACTACGATGACATAGATCGGCTGGCCATTGAGATAACGGAATGCAAGCACATGAAAATTGAAGTCTTGCCACCTGATGTCAATGAATCCTTCCATGAATTTGCCGTAGTCCCGGGTAAAAGACAGATACGATTCGGTATGGATGCTATAAAAAACGTGGGGTACGGAGTGGTAGAAGAAATAATTAGGGCTCGTGAGGCGAGTGGTGGCCGGCTAGATACGCTAGAGGATTATTGCCGACACGTAAACCCGCGCATTGTAAATAAGAAAGCCCTAGATAGTTTAATTCGGGCTGGGGCTTTAGATGCGTTCGGAGAACGTAACCTAATCTATGCTAACTTAGAAAATATCCTAAACTTTGCCGCACGCGTTCAAAAAGACGAAAATAGTGGCCAGGTTGGCTTGTTCGGATCATCCGAAGGTGACTCTGGCGCGGTAGTTAAATTTAAGTTGAGCGAGGCAGCCGTTAATATATCTGCACACGAGCAGCTTATTTGGGAAAGAGAACTGCTGGGGCTTTATTTGAGTCAAAACCCTCTGTCCGCATATGAAAAGATCCTTAGCGAATTAACCGTACCTATAAATACCTTAAGCGCTTCCCACAGGGATAAGTCACTAATAGTTGGCGGAGTTGTTAATGATGTGCGCGAAATAACCACCAAAAAAGGCGACAAAATGGCCTTTATTCGAATTGAAGACATGAGCGGCGATATTGAACTAGTTCTATTCCCCAAAGCTTACCTTAATGCCAAAGACTTTTTTATGAGAGACAGTGTAGTATTGGCCTTGGGCAAGATCGGTGATGGCCGTGGCTCAAATCAAGATAGCGAATTAAAAATCTTGGTTGATTCAGCCCAGCCAATTTCGCTAGAGCAGGCCAGGGCTTATGCAAAAAATCATAAAACATTTGAGAACAAACTGTCACAGTATGGTGTTAACACAAACTCTGCAAGAGCAGCAGCTAGCGCTAAACCCAAGATATTCATCCGTCTTGAAGATAGTAGCGACCAATCACAGCTACTTGCCTTAAAGGAAAAAATCGATTCATTTAGCGGCGACACAGAGGTGGTTCTAGTTACTGGGCCAAGCGACAACAAGCAAATAATTAAATTGCCTCAAACTGTGGCTGTTAACGAAACAAGTCTCAGGGAGCTTGCTGACATTTTTGGCTCAACAAACGTTGTAGTCAAATAAGAGCTTACTGAATGTAGCCGGCTGTTTGGGTAAGAACTACGAGCAGTCCAATAGCGACCAAAACCAGTAGGTCGACCAGCGGATGTCGCCATACGTAGCGCTCGCCTTTTCGAATTGATCGCTTGAGTTGTCGAACATGTTTGCTGAGAATCATTCCAGCCAGGCCGCCTATACAAACTATTACCATGGCAGGCCCCCACGAATTGGCTCCCAGTTTGTAAAGCCCAACTTGGGATCTAACTAAGGTGTCTGACAACACTTTGGAATCTAGTGTGTTATCGGTTGAAGGAGCTTTAGAGGTTGAAATACTTGATGGAGCCGGGGCCGAAAGACTCATTGGACGACCGTAAAAAGCTACGACAATTGTCATTTGTCCCCCGCCAGTCGCAGTGTAATTTTCAGCATTGGCAAATCCAAAGCCAACATCAGTATAGGCCGGGTCGATTAGGTTTTCTTTGTGAGCCGCGCTGGCCATCCAACCGTTAATAACTGACTGTTCATCTGCAAAACCAACTGCAAGATTTTCACCAAGTTTTTGGTATTGATATCCAGTATTTGCCACAAAGATCCACGGTTCGTTGCCATCGGGGGTCACATGACTCCAATAATTACGAGTTGCCATATCCTTAGCTTTAGCTTGTGCTGCCGAGGACAGCTCTTGATTAATTGCAAGGCTCCCAGCTTGGAATGCTTGTCTTGCCTGATTGGTCAATTTCAATAAACTGTCTGGGCTCTGACTAGTTTCGTAAGACAGAACCTTACCGGTTGGGTGCTTAAGGTAGCTGGCCAATGAACCACTATGAACTGATAACCCAAGGATTAGGGTAGCGGCTAAGACAATTGGCAAAAACGGCCAGTAAACTTTTTCAAATTCCTTATCCTTTACTCCACGAGGCTTGTGGCGGTGGATATTCGATGCATACGGATTTTTGTCTTTTATTTTGGCAGCCATAACTAATTAAGTAGTTTATCTAGCTAATGTTTATTTGTCCAGATTGCCTAAGGTGGTAAAGACAAATAGCCGCAGCCACCGATACGTTAAAGGATTCTTTCTTGCCGATCATTTTTATCTCGAGAATCTTATCAACTTTGTCTAGAATGGCTCTAGGTAGCCCGTTAACTTCAGCTCCAACTATAATCGCCACCTTACTAAGAGGTCTATAGCTGCTAAGGTCTACCGATTGACTGTCTTGTTCCAGTGCGCATATTTGATAATGCTTGCTTCGTAGCTCATCAATCACTTTATAGATGTCGGCTTGGTGTTCCCAGTCTACGGTTTTTTCGGCTCCCAAGGCTGTTTTATTGATACTGGCTGCTATTTTTCTAGATTCATGAGGTAAGCGTTCATCGTTATCGGTTTGGGGATAGGGCGTATAGCCACTAAAAATAACCTTTTCGACGCCCAGCCCATCAGCAGTTCGAAGCATGCTCCCGACATTGTGGGTGGATCGGACGTTGTAGATTACTAAAACTATCTTCTGCATAGGTCTAATTATAGCCTGAGAGCTTACACTTTAAGACGCTAACGTTTATAATGGAAGTCATATGCCACAGGATGTGAGATTGACAGCTGAGCAAGCCACCCAGAAACGAGCTGGAGTCCTTAATATGCCTTATGTTGATGGAACTAAAATCCAGAAGCAATTATTTAGAAATATTTTAAGCAACGCAGAATTATATAAAATGCGCGTTGTGCCGCTAGTAGCCGATGAGCACTATATAAATTTTGGAGTAACGACAACGACGGCGCAGCAGACTATTAATAGTTTAAGAACAAGATTTAGCGATCAACGATTAGATTTCACTCTTATCTCCGACCAAACATTTGATGATTACATGAAGCTTTATGATCCTCCTAAAGAGGTTCACTATGAAGACATAGCCATAGCCGACAACTCAACGACAACCACAGACATGGTCTCACGAGTCAGTGCTGCTCTTGATCAAGTTAAGCCGGACGACATTTTGGCCTACTTAGTTCAGCAAGCATATAGCCTAAAAGCCAGTGATATACATCTAGAGACTCAGAAGGAAAAAGTCCGGGTCCGATTTAGAATCGACGGCGTTTTGCACCACGTAGCTGATATTACGCAAGATAAATATCGTCATCTGGTATCTTCGGTGGCCAGTGCTGCCAACATTTCAACCGGCGAGAAGCAACCCCAGTCTGGGCACATAAGTCGTCAATACCAGCTGGCAACCGGCGAGGAAGTCACGCTTAATTTAAGAGTTGAGGCTGTTACCACCGTTTTTGGATTAGATGTTGTAATGCGCCTATTTAATCTGAAATTAGAGTTTTTTAAGTTAGATAACCTGGGTCTTAGCAAGGATGAAGCGGCTAGAGTTGACGACGTTATTAGCCACCCTACGGGGATGGTGCTGGTTGTAGGGCCGACTGGCTCCGGTAAAACAACAACTCTATATTCTTTAATTAATACACTCAACTCCGAAGAGCGCAAAATAGTTACACTTGAAGATCCAGTTGAATACAATATGCCCGGAGTAATTCAGATACCAGTGGAAGGTCAACTTGGTAAGCAAAGCTTTGCTGAGAATTTGAGGGCTGTGCTAAGGCTTGATCCCGACGTTGTGATGGTCGGTGAAATTCGTGATCAAGATACAGCCAAAACCGCTCTACAGGCAGCACTAACAGGCCACTTGGTTCTTAGCACGTTTCACGCCTCATCAGCTGCCGCTGCCCTAACTAGAATGCTCGACATGGTTGGTATTAACCCACTATTTGCGAGTGCTATGCACCTTGTTATGGCCCAGCGCCTAGTCCGCAGACTAGACGATGAAACAAAACAGGCTTATCAACCCGACGAGGCTATGAAGATGCAGATCAAAAAAGTCATAGACACTCTGCCTGACACCGTTCAAAAACCGGATCTAAACAACTTAACCTTATACAAACCAGGTAAGAGTGAAGCAAATCCGTTTGGCTATAATGGGCAGTTAGCAATTCGGGAGCAAATGGTTATGACACCAGGTGTGCAAAGATTATTAAAGTTACCGCCTAACGTTATTACAACCGAAGACCTCCAAAAACAAGCTGTTACCGAAGGTATGCGAACCATGCTGCAAGATGGGATACTCAAAGCTATTGCCGGGCTAACTAGTATCGAAGAAGTTTACAGGGTTGTAGACTAAAAACTCTAAATATCTTTAAAAGTCGCCACAGAGGGAATTGATTAATTTAACAGATTAGTGTAAGATTAACGGGAATTATGCAAAGTTTGGCACAAAAAATTAGCGATAAGTACAAAAAAAGCGCCGTTGTGGTCATACAAAGCGGCGACAGTGTTCGCGTACACCAGAAAATCAAAGAAGGTAATAAAGAGCGTATTCAGATTTTCGAAGGTTTAGTAATGAAGGTTAATCGCGAAAAAAGTTTAACCAGCACGTTTACAGTGCGAAGAATTGCCAGCGGTGTGGGAGTTGAAAAATCTTTTCTTATTCATTCCCCAAGCATCCTAAAGGTTGAAGTTACTAAACGAAGCAAGGTTCGCCGTGGCTACCTGACATACATGCGCGAGCTTACTGGCAAGAGCGCCCGACTTTCTAGTGTTGAATTTGATAAGCAATCAGTTAACGAAGTGCACGATGAGGCCGCAGAAGCCGAAGAGGCAAAAATCCAAGAAGAGGCTGCTGCTAGCTACGACCCTGAAGCTGCCAAAAAAGAAAAAGCTGCTGAAAAAGCAGAAGCAGCCGCCGCTGCAAAAACTGAATAGATCTTCACTAAAAACTAGACCACAGTATTCAAAACCTTTAGCATGGTCTTATGGGGCTAGATATAGTTGGAATCGACGAAGTCGGCAGGGGCTGCTGGGCTGGCCCGCTGCTGGTTGTTGCAGCACGAGCTAAAGACTCTCTTCCTCCAGGACTCAGGGATTCTAAGCTACTCTCAAAAATCCAACGGCAAAAACACTATGACTCGCTAGTGAAGGTTTGTGATTTTGGTGAAGGTTGGGTTACTCCAGTGGAGATTGATAAAATTGGCTTAACTAAAGCTCTGAGTCTCGGAGCCGAGCGAGCACTAACCAGCCTAAGGGCAAACCACTCTATACCAATAATTTTGGATGGGTCGCATAACTATTTGCCAATTAATTTTATAAATGTAACTAATTTCCCAAAAGCCGATAACTTGGAGCCAATAGTTTCGGCTGCCAGTATTTATGCAAAAGTCTCAAGAGATAATTTCATGCTTAAACTGGCCGAGAAATACTGTCTCTATGGCTTTGACAGGCATGTAGGTTACGGTACAAAAGCGCATCTGGAGGCACTAAAAAGCCATGGGGCGATAAGTGGTATCCACAGATTTAGCTTTAAGCCCGTGGCGGAGCTGGTATGAAATCAACGCAGCAAGGTCAACTTGCGGAAAGAAAAGTGGCTAAATATCTAAAGGGCCATGGTTATACAATTCTAGACCTCAACTGGCGCCATAGATTGTGCGAGATCGATTTAGTGGCTAAAAAACGGGACGTCATATATTTAGTAGAAGTTAAGTACAGGGCAAGCGACAGCCAGGGTGATGGTTTTTCGTATATAACTTCTAAAAAACTTGATCAAATAATTCTTGCATCCAAGATTTGGGTTAGTGTCAACGATTGGGATGGCGATATAAGATTACTAGCTGCCAGTGTCAGCGGCGCTAATTGTGAAGCCTTAGAAATTCTTGAGTTAGATTAACTGTTCTCTTATGTAGTCGGCTACATGCCGAATGGTTTTATCATTAAATGGTGGAGCAAAGCCGCTGTACTTTAAAGTATCAATAAAGCTCATGGTCCCACCGAGTCTGCACATTTTAAGATACAAATTTACGGTTTTTCTATGATTTTTGGTATTTAAAATCCCAAATTGCATGGCGCAAATCTCGGCTAACCCATAATCAATGTAATAAAAAGGAGCATTGAAAATGTGGCCCTGGCCATACCACCTGGTGGCTTGAAACTTTTCATAACCCTCGAAGTTAATAGAAGGTAAGTACTTGTCGTATATTTTTATCCATTGGCTGTCACGTTCCTTTTTTGTGGCTTCTGGGTGCTTATAAACATAATGCTGGAACTCATCAACCACACATACATAGCAAGTCGTAAAAACACTATCTATCCATTTATATTTTGCGAATTTATCAGCATTTGTTTTATCAAAAAATTCTGTCATATATGGTAAGGACAAAAATTCCATACCCATTGAGTAGACTTCAGCAAGCTCGAATGAACCCCACTGCAAATCAACCGCTTCAATATGCAGACTTTCTAACCCCTGGAAAGCATGACCCATTTCGTGGGTCAGGGTTCTAACATCGTCAGCGTCGTTCGTTGAGTTGCATAAGATGGCAACTTTTTGTTCGTCGCTGAATTCGGTGCAAAAAGCCCCAGCTCTCTTATTGGGCCTGGTTTCCAGGTCAATTAATCCTTCGCGGCGCATCTGTTTGAAGTGGTTACCAAGAACGGGCGATAGTTTGTCAAAAAGCCGCTGGGCAGAGTCTAGCTGGGTTGCGACCGGGACAATTCCGAGAGGAATAGTAAGCGCTGGGTCATAAAAAATATCCCAAGGCTTGAGGCCGTTAGTCCCTAGCTGGCTGGCTCTCTTATCCAGAACATCCTTAACCAATGGGGTTAAATATTTTTGAACTGCCTTTCTAAACTTTGTAACTTCATTTTCTCCATAACCCTGACGACCACGTATCTGGTAAGCCAGTGGTACATAGTTTGTAAAACCAAGATTCTTGCCCATCTGAGTTCTAATACCAACGAGCTTATCGTAAATTTCGGCTAACTGGTCGTGATTTTTCAAAAACCATTCACTAGAGGCAATATAGGCCTCACGACGAGTATCTGCATTATCGGAAAATAAGAAAGAACGCGCAGTGTATAGATTAACTTCTTTACCCTGAATTTTTACATTGCCTTTAGCGATGATCTTGTCGTATTTATTAGTCAGGTTGCTGGCTTCTATTCCGAGTTTAGTGTTGATTGGGTCCATCGGTTTAAGAGCTGTCTCATAAACCGGTATTAATTGTTCACCATAGCGACTAGCCAAAGCCTGGCGATGCTTGCTTTTTAAAAAGGCAGAGGTTAATTCATGTTCTGGCTTAGTAATAACGGGCACAATCTTATTTCGAAAGTACTCATCCTTGGACTCCAAGGACTTATTAGTAACGTCTTTGGCGTAAGCATAGCTTACTCGGCTTGCCTCGCTACCTATGTAGGAGGCAAGACTATTCCAGTCGCCAAACAACTTTATCCATAAGTCTGCTGTTGTTGCAGCCTCGGCAGTCTCGAGCCGAGATAGTAGTTTTGCATATTCTTTAGCTACAAAACTAGCGGTTAAACTTTTTGGCCTATCGGGGTAGTGAATATAAGTTGTCTTAGTCATTATCGGGCAACAATCTCCAGTTTGTTAGCTTGTTCGCTTATGTCGGCGACGGGTAAGTAGGCTTTTAAGTCGCCCGTATCTTTGTCTAATTTAGAGTAATCTATTTTCGATAAAGCCTCAAAAGTAATATTTATTACGTATTTTCCTGGATAGAGTATTTCCGTTGTGTGAAGCCGAAGTTCGTTAAGCCGGTTGATGCGATTTATTCGTTTAACTTCGATATTTTTTGTCGTTCCACGAGAGTAGTACGTAATCTGAGCAGTTATAATCCTTAATCCTTTCTGGTACAAGATCACACGAAAGTTGGGTTTGCCTACCTTATTACCAGTTATGAGAACCGTTAAGGGGTTGCCTAGACTGAGTCGGTAGCTGCTAGCTGTAAAATTGTTAGATGACATTGGGTCTTATTGTAACAAGATATCTCTTTGTCTGCTTTTAGCCACCACTTAGTCAGCCACTAATTAAGAATTATTTTTTTCAAAACCCGACTCTTAGGTTGTTGGCCTGGTTTGTAGCCAAAAATTTCGCGAAAACGTTCATAGTCTGCATGCAGTTTTTTCTGCATTTCTTTTTGTATTATCTCGAAATCTCTCACTGATCTGTCAATCTCAAACGGTGCATCATATGATACCAGTAAGTCCTGGCCTACAACTCCAGAAGGGCCAGTATTGCCATAGACTAACGATATTGGTAGCAAGGGTTGTTTTGAAGCCTTGGCAATTCTAAAAGAACCTTCCTCAAATGGTAATAACTGACCATCGCTTGGGTGAGAAACTGTACCCTCGGCAAAGAGATGAAGGCTGTTGTGCTGGGCTGTGCGGTATATGGCTTTAATTTTTTCTGTATCCGGAGCAGACCCGTCTTTAGTATCTCTGGGTCTATCTAGGGCCAGGGCAGCTAAGCCATCACCTAATATATGCGCAAAGTCTAGCTTATCCAATTCCATTCCGGTGATGTGTTTTACGGCGCCTAGAGCGGCCTTAGTTGCAATTTCACCAGCTTTTGGGGCTGCGGATCCAAGCCTTTTTGCCAGCAAGTCGGCCATAGATAAGTTGGGATTAAATAAAGTGGATTTACCTACAAACCTAATTACTTTTCGTTCCTCAACTGGAACTTCAGCTTGTTCTTGCGCTATATCATAGGCTATAGCTGTATTTACGATATCGGCCCAAATTAGTCCTCTAGGGCTATGATGATTAGAGAAGCCTATAAATTGACCAGGTATATTATCTGTACCAGTGACCACCATCTCGTTAAGTAGCCGTCTATCAATAGACCTAAACGAAGCGACTGTTTGGGCGTAGTGTGGGTACTGAGCATATGTGGGGATTGGTACTTCGGTTGATGTCATTGAATGGCTATTATAAAACAATTACGCCAATCGTACAATACAATAGATGGAATGTTTACACTAGTAGTGCGCATGTGCTATCATGTGTTTAGTGATGTCCGGCCGAAAGGTCGGATTTTTTAGTACCACAATTTAGAAATTGAAAGTTTAAGGAGAAAAAATATGGAAATGGATTTCAAACAACTAGCAATCGCAATTAGAGCAATTGCCGAGGAAAAGAATCTGCCGGAAGAACAAGTGCAAGAGATTGTTGAGCAAGCTCTGGCTGCGGCGTGGCGTCGTGATTATGGTAACCGAGACCAAGAAGTGCGCGTAACCATGAATCTAAATACTGGCGAGGTTACCGCCTTTGTAACAAAGGAGATTGTTGAGACTGTTGAGGATCCAGAGCTTCAAATTAGTCTTGGTGACGCTCAAGTAATGAAAAAGAACGTGAAGGTTGGCGAAACAATCGAAATCGTTCAAAAGGTAGAAGATTTTGGCCGAGTAGCTGCTCAGACTGCCAAACAAGTAATCATGCAACGTTTGCGCGAAGCTGAGAGAGAAATCGTTCTAGCTGAATACGAAGATAAAATCGGCAGTATTGTAAACGGTGTCGTTACTAGGGTTGAGGGTCGGGTTGTACGAATCGAACTAGGTCGAGCCCAAGGCCTATTACCAGCTAGCGAACAAATCCAAGGAGAACGGTATTACCCTGGCCAGCGTCTAAAGCTATTCCTGAAAGACGTCGAAAAGAGTTTCCGAGGACCACAGCTAATTGTTAGTCGTGGTTGCAAAGAATTTGTCGAGCAATTGTTCAGAGCCGAAGTGCCAGAAATGGAGAATAATGCGGTCGAGATTAAAGCTGTCTCTCGAGAAGCTGGAGTAAGATCTAAAATAGCCGTAGCTAGCAACACACCTGGAGTTGACCCAGTAGGGACTTTTGTAGGTGGCCATGGTACCAGAATTAATGCCGTAAGGGATGAAATTGGTAATCAAGAGATGATCGATATCGTCGTTTACGACGATGATATAAAAACGTTTATAGCTAACGCTATGAAACCAGCCAACGTCATAAAGGTTGAGCTTGGTAAAGAAAATAAAGCCACGGTCGTAGTTGCCGAGGATCAATTAAGCATCGCAATTGGTAAAGCTGGTCAGAATGTAAGATTAGCCGGCAAGCTTACCGGGTACGAGCTTGACGTAACATCAGATCGTGCTGGCGGTAAAGACGAAGTTGTTAGTGAAACGGCTACCGAGTCAAAACCTGTAGTCCAGAAGTTAAAGAAAAAAACAGAACTCGAAAACTCTCTACTGGAAGCCATAGAAGAACACGGCGAGTAGATTTAGTTTTTAGAACAGGGATATTTTTACTAAATTCAGACTCAATTGGCACTCTTGACTTGAGAGTGCCAACTTGTGATATTATTTAAGTACTATGTTTCCAAGTTCACCAGACTTTCAAGACTTTTTGGCGCACATGACTAGTAACGCGCTTCATAGCCTGAAGCACGCGGATGCAATTGCCAGGGCCTCAGGCAGTGCCTATATTGGCACAGAACACCTATTATTGGGTGTTTTGGCTCAGGAAGGATCGATAGCGTCTAAGATACTTGAGGGAGTTGGTGTAACGCTGGACCGAGCGCGTCTAGCATTGAATCTAACGCCCAAAACTATCGTTATTAATATGGGGAGCAAGGGTCTTTCTGAAACTGCCAAGTTGACGCTTAAAATGGCATGGGAAATTGCCCAGGAATTCAACCAGGACTACTGCGGAACAGAACATATTTTATACAGCATTCTGAGCCAAAAAAACGCTAGAGCAACAGTGCTTCTAAGAGATATGAGTGTCGATGTAGACACTCTCTCTAGCGAGGTTGAGCAGTTCTTAAATCGTCAACAGTACGATGGCGATCAGACCGATACTAGCTCTAGGCGCCGCTCTCGAGTGGGTAAAAAAACAGCTCTTGAACACTTCGGTACTGACCTAACTCAGCTTGCTAAGGATAATAAACTTGATCCAGTTGTTGGCCGCGAAGCTCAGATAAAAAGAGTCATAACAATTCTTAATCGACGAACTAAGAATAACCCTGTGCTTATTGGCGAGCCGGGCGTTGGCAAAACAGCAATTGTTGAAGGGATTGCCCAAAGAATAGTCAACGAAGAAGTACCAGACAGTTTACTTGATAAAAAAATTATTACCTTAGACTTGGCCGGTATGATTGCTGGCACCAAATACCGTGGTGAGTTTGAAGAAAGACTAAAAAAAGTAATTGCCGAATTAGAGCAAGATAAAAACGCCATAGTTTTTATTGATGAGCTTCATTTAATTGTTGGGGCTGGTTCTGCTGAAGGCTCAATGGACGCTGGCAATATTCTTAAGCCATCACTAGCCCGCGGAAAAATTCACTTAATTGGTGCAACCACAACCGATGAGTACACTAGATATGTTGAAAAAGATGCTGCACTAGAGCGTCGTTTTCAGCCAATCCAAGTACCAGAAACCACAAAAGTTGAAACATTGGCAATCTTAAAGGGTCTTAAACGCCGCTACGAAGAATTTCATAACGTAAAAGTTAGCGACGAAGCGCTAGAGGACACAGTCCAGTTTGCTGCAAGGTATATCAATGATCGGTTTATGCCAGATAAAGCCATAGACTTACTTGATGAAACAGCCGCTCATCTAAGAGTTAATAAGGGTAAAACGCCGCCGCAACTTCGCCAGCTTCAAAAAGAATTAAAACTAATCAACAGTCGAATCGAAGATGCTGTCGATAATGAGGATTACGAGAGGGCAGCCCGAGAAAAACAAAAAGCTAGCCAGGTTAACCAAAAAATTAATAAACTTGAAGAGACTCACAAAACTGGTCGCCCAATTAATCTTAATAGTGACGATATTGCCGAGACAGTTGCCAGGATGACAGGAGTCCCCGTATCCAAGGTTATTAAGAGCGAAGCCAAGTACCTGATTAACTTAGAAAAAAATCTAGGTAAATATATCATTGGTCAGGATGAAGCCGTTACGACCGTGGCTAAAGCCGTTCGTCGGTCACGTTCGGGGATATCAAGCGGGAAACGGCCGATAGGTTCATTTATATTCCTCGGTCCTACTGGGGTCGGCAAGACGGAACTGGCCAGAGTTTTAGCCCGAGAGTTTTTTGGTAGTGAAGAATCACTCATTAAGATAGATATGAGTGAATTTGGTGAGCACCATACAGTCTCAAGACTGGTAGGTGCTCCGGCCGGCTACGTTGGCTACGACGATGGGGGTCAGTTAACCGATAAGATCCGCCGTCAGCCATATAGTGTTGTGCTCTTTGACGAAATCGAGAAAGCTCACCCGGAAGTGTTTAATATGTTACTCCAAATTCTAGAAGACGGGGCTCTCACCGACGCCAAAGGCCGAAAGGTGGATTTTACAAATACCATAGTTATTATGACTAGCAATATTGGAGCCGAGAAACTTCAGAAGGAGGCTAGCTTTGGTTTTAGTGCGATAAAAACCTCAGACTTCGAGAATCTCGATGAGTTGCATGCCGCCAACAAGGAAAAAGTCTTAGAAGATCTAAAGAAAATGATGCGTCCGGAATTATTGAACCGAATTGATAAGACCATAGTCTTTAGAGCCCTCACCAAAAAAGATGCCTTGCAGATCCTTGATATACAAATTGATGATCTGCGCAGTCGACTAGTTAAGAAGGGTATCGGTCTAGAGGTTAGTAAAGCCGCAAAAGAGCACCTTCTAAAAGAAGGCTACGATGCTCATAACGGAGCCAGACCGATGCGTAGGTTATTGCAAGAAACACTAGAGGACGCCATTGCCGCGGGCCTTTTGGAAGACACTTACTCCAAAGGGGATGTTGTCAGTGTCGGTATCGGCAGGGGGCAAAAAACTAAGAGTGCAGAACTAACTTACTCAACTGTCGCTGAATAGTAGATATTGCTATACTGTTAATCAATGAGCTCAGTTAGATCACTAACAAGGATCGCGTTGTGGGCAGCGATGCTATCAATTTTGCCGCTTGTTTGGTGGAAGGCCAGTGCCATAGAGGACTGGGTAAAATTACTGAACTATACAGCTCCAGCACCTGTTGCAAGTATTGCTTCGCAGGTTACTATGACAGACTATGCCAAGCATCTTTTTTACGTGAACCATCCAAAACTTGATTCTAACACTCAGAATTTTCGTCAGGATTGCCCAGAGGACGAACAAACAATAGTCCTTGGTTGTTACATGGCGGGCGAAAGCGGTATTGCCATATATGACGTCCAGGATCCGCGCCTGGCTGGAGTCCAGCAGGTTACAGCTGCTCATGAAATGCTGCATGCGGCCTATGATCGCCTAAGTCGAGCGGACAAAAAGAATATCAACAATCTATTGCAAAATTATTACGATAACGATCTCCACGATCAGAGGTTAATCGATATCATCAATTTATATAAAAAGACTGAGCCCAATGGTTTATTAAACGAGATGCACTCAATCTTTGGTACCGAGGTCACAAGTTTACCACCAAGTTTAGAGAGCTACTATAAAAAATACTTTGTTAATCGTTCGGCTGTTGTAGCACTAGCTAATCAATACCAGTCTGTTTTTACTCAAAATCGACAGCAACTAGCAGATATAAATCAAAAAATATCTGACCTAAAATCTCAACTCTCAGATGAGCAATCCATTATTGCTAGCCAGGAAACCTCTTTGAAATCCGAATCTGACAGACTCCAAGCTCTAAAAAACTCCGGAGACATAAATACCTATAATGAGGGCGTAGACCCATTTAATAACAGGGTCGCGGCTTATAAGGCATTAGTTGCCAAGTATAATGCGCAGGTGGCTGAGATTAATGACTTGGTCACTAGCTATAATAATTTAGCTCACACTCAAAACAGCCTATATAAAGCTTTAGATACCAGGGTCAGCACACAGCCCGCTCAGTAGTGATAAACTGTAAATATGGCTAAAAATAAGGGTGCAAAATTTGTTTGTTCGAATTGCGGTGAAACATATTCGTCTTGGGTTGGTAGATGCAGCAACTGTGGTGAATGGAACACGCTAGAAGAGCAGATAGACGTTATTGCTAGCAGCAAAGGATTGGCTGGCCTGAAATTAAAGACTGAATCAATTACTAGTGCCTCAGCCGCAAAGACCAAAAGAATAACCACCGATATCGAAGAAGTTGACATTGTTTTAGGAGGAGGACTTGTTCCGGGTAGCGTAAATCTTGTCGCTGGCCAGCCGGGTATAGGTAAGAGCACTCTATTGCTTCAGTTAGCAAATAATGTTTCAAAAAAGTATAAAGTTCTTTATGTTAGCGGCGAGGAATCAGCTCAACAAATAGCTCTAAGAGCCCAACGTTTGAATGCAAAGAACGCAAGGCTAGAACTAGCAGTCTCCAATATTACTAATGACATAGCTACAACTATTAATAGCGGGGGTTATGACCTGGTAATAGTGGACTCAATTCAAGCGATATCGGTTAACGAAGTTGGTTCAAGCACGGGCTCGGTGAGCCAGATAACCAATAGTGCGCATTTACTGACCCTTTCTGCTAAAGCCACAAACACAGCGCTTATTATCGTTGGGCACGTCACTAAGGAGGGTTCGATCGCTGGGCCCAAAATATTAGAACATGTTGTCGATGTAGTGTTGCAGCTGGAGGGGGACCGCTACGGCGGGTTCAAGATCCTTCGAGGGGTAAAGAATAGATTTGGCTCAACCAACGAAGCAGGTATCTTTGAGATGACGGAGCAGGGGCTGATGTCGGTCCCTAATCCATCGGCGGCCCTGCTCTCGGAAAGGCAGGCCAGCGATGGATCGATAGTTTTAGCTACCATGGAGGGAACCAGACCTCTTCTGGTGGAGGTGCAAGCCTTAGTAAACCCAACGAGTTATGGCTACCCCAAACGGACTGCCAGCGGCATAGATCTTAATAGAGTCAATCTGTTGGTGGCAGTTATTGAGAAACGAACCAAGCTTAAACTAGCAGATAACGATATATTTATTAACATAGTCGGTGGGATCAAACTCAATGAGCCGGCGGCGGATCTGGCTGTCTGCATGGCGATTGCGAGTGCGGCCAAAGGTATGCAGCTAAAAAAGAATGCGGTAGTTTTTGGTGAAGTTGGTTTATCTGGTGAAGTCAGACATGTGCCATTTTTGGACAAACGAATATCAGAGGCCCAGAAATTAGGATTCGAGACCGTCATCGGACCCAGAGTTATTTCTGGCAAAAAGCCAGCCTTTTTAACGCCCGTTAGCGATCTTAGGTCAGCGCTCAATATGTTCTTAGAAAAATCTAATTAACTGTTAGGGTGGCGTTAGGAGTCGTAGTGGTGTACAGAACACTGTCGATTGCTTCGATTGCCACGGTATGCGAGCCAGTAGCAGTATAGTCAAAGGTTACGGTGCTTGGTGAATCTCCCAGGGCTTGTGATGCAACCGACTGACCATCAATTAGAAGAATGGCCGTGCCTGGTGATTGCGGGTACTGAGAATCATTAAGTGGGTGTGTGCCAGCAGCAATCGTTGCCGTAATTGTGCAAGCTGATCCAGTTGTACAGGTTGCCGATCCGCCGGTTGTTATATTAGTGCCATTAACAAAGACTGATGCGACGGTAGGTAATGTATCGCTACAGCTATGTACATCATCGGACGCGGATGATGCAGTAGCAGAGCTAGCTGATCCTCCAGGAGGATAAAATACGTCGGCCGAGTAGTAATTATCGGTAGAGTTGCCAGAAAGATTTTGTTTGGCCAGCTCGGGGGTACAGTTGGTAGCAATCTTATTTGAAATTCTATCAATAGTTGAACTCTTAGCGGAGCCAGACTTGGGCTTGTACCAAGAAGGGAATATGTCTGTAGAGGGGCTGGGCTCGATAGATCCAACTCCTACATGGGTAGTTACTACAAAAGCGGGCAGGTGTTGAATACCACTTGGCTCAGTCCAGTTGACTGGCTTGGTGTTCAGACTATCCAGAGCATACTCCATTAAACCCTTGGTTAGCGGTGTAGTTAGATTTTCCATGAAGGTGGTTAAAGCTTTATTTCTAGTATGGTAGCCAACCCAGCTAGCAACTGCATATTGAGTATTCCAACCGGTCATCAATCCGTCGAAACCATTGTTAGTAGTACCAGTCTTAACAGCGGTTTGCCACCCCTTATAAGTCTGCCACTTATTATTAGATGGTAAGTAACTGGCTTTGGGATCGGAGGCCATATTGTTAACTATGTAGGCTGCTTCTGGTCGTACCACCTGCTTAACATTCGAATCACCGACTTTTGGCTGCTTCCACTGATAGACGGATTTGTTGGCAGAATCCTGAATACTTAGAATGTACGTTTGAGGAATACTCAGGCCCATACGGGCAAGACTGGCTAGGCCATTAACGTGTTGGTCAAGGTGCAGATAGGCACCGTCGCCAATAGCCGATGCTCCATAACACTGAGCCTCGTCACTGGCTGTGGCGGTATTAACGTCAACGCCCGGATTAAAACATTTGTAGGCGCCATCGGCATTCATCAGGGCGTTAGCCGTGCTAATTACCTTATCTGTCCCGACAGTCAACATAGCTTTTACAGCTGGTACGTTTCTAGATCCGCCTAGTGCATAACGCAAAGTCAGTGGGCCCGGGTAATTAAAGTCGTAGTCCTGAAGACAGTTGCTGTTGCCTTTTGGTGGCGGAAGGCCTTTGATGGTACAGCTGTAACCGGGTAGAGCCTGTTGAACATCGTATAGTACCGAGCCAGCACCAGCATTTGTTGTATTCTCAATCAAACTTACGTAGTCGTATGGTTTAAAACTAGAACCAGGGGATATATACCACTGAGCATAGTTAATGTTGCCATGATCCTCGTTGTTAAAGTCGGTACCACCAACTAGAGCCATCATCTGCCCAGTTTTAACATCCTCAGCTACTAAAGCCTCTTCGTCTGCACCATATCTGGAGACATTGCTGTAATTGCTGGATACCAATTCCTCGGCCTTGTTCTGAAGATTTAAATCAAGAGTGGTAATGACCTTCCATCCGCCAATTTTTGCCGAGCCGTTGCCTTCACTTGGCACAAATTGCTTTTGAAGCTGGTCCTTAGCCGCCAAGACAAAGTAGGGGGCGTGAATCCCAGCGTATTTTGTAGATTGTGGCTGAACCTCTGCCAGAATGTCCACACTCTTTGCTGCCTCGGCCTGGGCCTTGGTAATTTTTCCGGTCTGGACCATTACATCAAGCACATAGTGTTGGCGATTTAAGAATAGCTGCTTATCAAAGTAGACTTTATTATATGGCGAATAATAAGTGGGTGATTTGGGTATCGAGGCCAACATTGCCGCTTCGGCTAAGGTTAGATCCTTAGCATTCTTGTGAAAATAGTCAGAAGCCGCTGCCTGAACTCCATAATCAACTCCCCCATATGGTGCAGCGTTCAAATACCCAGTTAGTATCTGATCCTTGGTATAGGTTCTCTCAACCTCAACCGCCAAAATTAATTCCTTAACCTTGATGGCCAGGTTCCGGTTTTGATTAAAGTCCTGAGTTAGCTTAACTAGCTGCTGGGTTATGGTTGAACCACCTTGAGCGCTACTGCGCTTTACAGCGTCCGTAAAAGCAGCTCTAAAAATACCTTTTATATCAAACCCACGGTGATTGTAGAAATCTCTATCTTCTATTGCAACCGTCGCCTCCTTCATGAATGGCGATATATCCTCGCTTTTCACGGGAACGCGTTTGACGGCGCTATAATCCTGCCACAGAAGAGTCTGGCCAGTTCGATCGTAATAACTGATGCTTCCACCTAGATTATCGCCTGAAATATCGTTAAGTTTCGGTAAATCTTTTCTAAAATAAGCAAAAACGGCAAGGGTTAGGATGAACATCAGCAGAATACCAATCCCAAGGAGTTTCAAAGCCATTATGGCTCCGTCTCGGCTAAACCAATATTCTTTTAAATGTCTTGGACTTATGCGCCAAACCATTCGTTTTAGGCGCGATTTGGGTAAGCCCCTCAAGCGCTCGGCTCGGCGTTTGGCTTTAGATAATTTCATATTCTTCCAGCGGTCGAACAATGTTCGATTAACTTTGAGAGTTTTGCCGCTGCGTGTTTTTATAGAAACGTTTGGTCGTCTGATTTTTTTAGCCATCTTTAAGCTTCACATTCCCCTATAAGAACTAATTATACCAAAATGGTTGTCTTTAGTAGTGGTATTAAATTAAAGTTTATTAGATAAGAGGATGGGTTATACTAATTCTAAAGATATGACTAAATTGAGTGAAGACCTTAAGTGGCGTGGGCTTATAAAAGATAAGACATTCAGTGATAACTCATGGCTGGATGACCCAAAAGCTTTTTATCTTGGAATTGATGCGTCCAGCGACAGTATGACGGTCGGCAATCTAGCGGTAATACTACTAGCTAAAAGATTCATCGATGCTGGTTGGAAGGCCGTGATGCTGGCAGGTGGGGCCACGAGTCTAGTTGGCGATCCAGGCGGTAAGGAAGAAGAAAGAAATCTTAAGCCAAAAGAGGAAATTCAAAATAATGTAGCCGCAGTTAAGGCCCAAATTGAGACGATCTTAGGCGACTCACCTCACGAAACAGTCAATAACCTCGATTGGATGGGCGAAATGAAATACCTGGACTTTTTACGTGATGTGGGTAAAAACTACTCTATGACTGAGCTATTGCAGAGAGACTTTGTGTCGGCAAGAATTGGCGAGGGTGGCAGTGGTATAAGTTACGCAGAGTTTAGCTATTCGCTACTTCAGGGCTATGATTTTTGGTGGTTATTTAAGAACAAGGGTGTAGTTTTGCAGATTGGCGCCTCCGATCAGTGGGGTAATATGCTCTCGGGTGTGCCGCTTGTGAGAAAAAAAGAAGGCCAGGAAGTGCATGCCATGAGTATGCCCCTGGTTGTAAATAAGGTTACTGGCAAGAAGTTCGGCAAAAGCGAAGACGGGGCCGTCTGGTTAGACCCCGCAAAAACAAGCTCAACGCAGTTCTATCAGTTTTGGGTGAATTCTAGCGATGAAGACGTCGAAGAATATTTAAAAATATATACTTTCCTGAGCAGGGAAGAAATAGACAGTTTGATGAAGGAACACATAACCGACCTATCAAAACGCAAGGCTCAGAAAGTCTTGGCCGAAGAAGTCACAAAAATTGTTCATGGCACACAGGAAACAGGCTCGGCTTCAGGTGTTACAAAATACTTAACAGGTCAAGCATCTATTGCCAATGCCTCAGATAAAGAAGTAGATGAAGTTAGACAGCAAATTAAATCCGCGCCTGCTCACCCCGGTACAAAGTTGGTCCAGTTGCTGGTTGCTAGTGGGCTGGCATCGTCTAATACCGAGGCACGTCGCCTGGTCGAGGCCGGAGCAATCTATATTAACGGCGAAAAGGCCGCTAAGCAGACGATTGAGATTGATGATTTTAAAAACGGGCGCTTACTTATTCGGCGAGGCAAGGCCTTTAAAGACTCAGCCCTAATAGAGTTAGAATAACGATCATGCAAAAAATTACTGGAACAGCTTTGGGCAAGTTAGTCCGGTTATCAACTAAAGTTAAAGGAACCGGCGGCCAAGCGCTACCAGGATTAATTGTTGAAAAGGCTCTGCCTAACTATCTGGCCAGGATGTTAAAAACAGTACCGGGCGGCGTGGTGATTATTACGGGCACGAATGGTAAAACCACAACCACCAGATTAGTTGTTGAGCTACTTCGCTCACAGGGTAAAAAAGTTTTAACTAACTCGACCGGCAGCAATATGACTCGTGGGATTGCTAGTGGAGTTATAAAACATGCTAAAATCACTGGCCGACTAGATTATGACACAGCAGTTTTTGAACTGGACGAAGCTTCAATACCGTCATTTATAAAACAGGTATCGCCTCGCTGGGTACTAGCTCTGAATGTTAGTCGCGATCAGCTAGACAGGTATGGCGAAGTCGACAAGATTGCTCAATTAATTGGGCTAGCTATGCAGGCTGCAACTGATGGCGTTGTTACTAATGCTAATGATCCGCAGTTGGCCAAACTGACCAAGAACCTAAAAAAAGAGGTAAAATACTTTGGCGTTAACGATAAAATTAAAAGCTATTTTCCCACCGACTTTGAGCTCGCCGCGGTTGACGGGCCTAATTCTACTCAACAAGTCCAAAAACATAATTCGTTGGTCGAATTGCTAGATTTCAAGAAACAAGAAGCAGTCTTGCGTATAGATGACAAAATCTACCAAGCAGATTTTAAACTAACTGGTCAGCATAATTTTTTGAATGCGGCCGCCGCCATAGCCTTGGTTAAGCAACTGCTACCAAATTGTGATGACGAAAAACTTGTCGATAAAGCAGCAACTGTATCTATTGCCTTTGGTCGAGGTGAATCATATAGGCTCTCAAATGGCGCAGTCGTTGAGTTGGTACTAGTTAAGAATCCCGCCAGTTTTCGTCAGGCCTTGGCCTCATATGTTCATGGTCAGCAACCCTTAATGATTGCAATAAACGACAATGTTGCTGATGGTCGCGACACCTCGTGGCTCTGGGATGTTGATGTTACGTCTTTAGCCGACAAGCAGATACAGCTAGTTAGTGGTACCAGGGCAGCTGATATGGCTTTAAGGTTAAGTTATGAATCTATCAAAGTATCGACTATTGAGCCGAACCTAGAACTGGCACTGAGCAAGTTTGCCAATTCGGCGGGCCACAAGGTGGTTTTTGCAACTTATACCGCCATGTTAAGGCTGCACACCATTTTAAGTAAGCGTTCAGGTAAGAAACCATGAAAACTATTAATATTCTTCACTTATATCCTAACGAAATGAATACCTATGGTGATCACGGTAATGTCTTGACTCTGGTTCGCCGCTGCGAATGGCACGGTTATGATCCAGTTGTTCATTACCATCACCCCGGAGGCAAATTACCTGCCAAAATCGACGTCGTGGTTGGCGGCGGCGGACAAGACTCGGCCCAAAGTACCGTTCAGGCGGATATTGTAAGGATAGGGTCGCAGCTAAGAGAGCTAGCCAAAGCGGGAGTGCCGATGCTAATGGTTTGCGGTACGTATCAGCTGTTTGGCCATAAATTTGTAACGGATAAAAAAGAAGAAATAAAGGGCATAGGCATTTTTGATGCTGTAACAATTGCAGGCTCGAAGCGAATGATAGGTAATATTAAATTCGAAACCGAATTTGGTATTATCTATGGTTTTGAAAACCACAGCGGCATGACTACTCTTGCTAAAGGGCAGCCCGCTTTTGGTAAGGTCGTAAGAGGCCGCGGGAACAATGGTCAGGATAAGAGTGAAGGGGCACGGTATAAGAACGTTTTTGGTACATATGCCCACGGGCCTGTGTTGCCCAACAATCCAAAATTTGTCGATGGTCTTATTGCCCTAGCAGCGGCTAACGCTTACGGCGAGTTTGCTCCCAAAAAAATAGATGATTCGTTGGCAGAACTCGCCAGGCTCAACGCCGATATGCGCTCGTATTAGCGAGGTCTATTGCTACACTAATTATTAGATGAATCTTGGCGCAAACATTACCGAACTAAAAGGGGTGGGTGATGAGTTAGCAAAAAAACTGACCATTCTTGGCATAAGAACAGTTGGTGATCTAGTTGATTACTATCCACGTCGGTACGATGATTATTCTAACGTTGCATCGATTGCTAGTATGCATCCCGGCCCCGTAACTCTTGAAGTGACTATAAAAGAAGTAAAAGGTCGGTATGTTCGCAGGGGTATGCATATTACCGAAGCAGTTGCTTCTGACGCTACAGGTAGCGTTCGGCTGGTTTGGTTTAATCAGCCATATCGCTCAGCAGCAGTAAAACCTGGAGTGAAATATTATATCTCCGGAGACTATGCTCTGCGCAGAAACCGGTTTAGCATATTAAACCCGTCGATGGAATTGGTGAGCGACTTCCCGGTAAATACCGCGCGTATTATTCCGGTTTATCGTGAAACAAAGGGGCTCAAGTCATCGGCCATACGGAAGTTAATCAGGACAGTACTTACAGATAATTTTGAACTTAACGAGCATTTGCCTGCTTGGCTGATAAAAAAGGAAAAGCTAACCGACTATAAAAAAGCAGTCTCAGAAATGCACTTTCCATCATCTGCTGCGGAACTAGAGCTTGCTAAAAAACGTTTGGGGCTTGAAGAAGTTTTTGAGCTAACCCTTGCCGCTCTACTTAATAAGTACGAATTATCTCACGAAAAGAGTGTGTTAATCCCGTTTAAGCAAGATCTGGCAAAAGACTTTGTAGCCAAGCTCCCATTCAAATTAACTGGAGCGCAGCGCAAAGTAATCTGGCAAATATATCAAGATCTTGAGAAGCCACATCCCATGAACCGTTTAGTTGAGGGAGATGTCGGCTCTGGGAAGACAGTGGTTGCGGTTATGGCAGGCCTTATGGCCATGGAGCAGGGTTACCAAGTTGCTTTCATGGCACCAACGGAAATACTTGCCCGTCAACATGCAGAAACAATGCATAAATTACTAAGCAGTGTCGGGCACGCTGACCAACTTGCCCTACTGGTAGGTAGCCTTAAGCCCGCTGCCAAGACGCTGATTTATAAAAAAATAAAATCAGGCAGAGTAAAGATGATTGTTGGCACACACGCACTCATTAGTGAAAAGGTTGATATGCATAGTCTTGGTTTGATTATTGTTGACGAGCAGCATCGTTTTGGGGTTGAGCAAAGAAAAAAACTTCAGGCCAAGGCTGGGCACATGCCCCACGTACTACATCTAACTGCCACTCCAATCCCGAGGAGCCTAGCGCTTACCTTATATGGCGAGCTAGATGTTTCCGTTCTGGACGAAGTACCGCCTGGTCGTCAAACAATAGAAACAAAAGTTACTTCTCCAAACTCAAGAAAAACTTTATATGAGAAGATAGACAGCCAATTAAAAGTGGGTCGTCAGATGTTTGTAGTTTGTCCTCTAATTACCCAAAACGATCTGAGCAAGGGTTTATCAGTCGAGGAAACCTACGGGCGACTTGCAAATAACGATTTTAAGCACCGCAAGGTGGCAATGCTTCATGGCAAGATGAAATCTGAAGAAAAAGAAAAAATTATGAAGGATTTTATAGCTAAAAAGTACGATATTTTAGTTAGCACCACGGTTATAGAGGTTGGAGTGGACGTACCAAACGCAACAGTCATGCTAGTAGTTGGGGCCGAGCGGTTCGGGCTGGCTCAAATCCACCAGCTAAGGGGCCGGGTGGGCCGGGGGGCGCATCAAAGCTATTGTTACTTAGAGATGAGCGATAGCAAAGCCCCGAGTCAACGGCTTAGGGCACTAGAGACTATGAGCGACGGCTTTAAACTGGCCGAGCTGGACCTAGAGCTTCGGGGCCCAGGAGCTATCTATGGAACGGTTCAAAGCGGAGCATTAGATTTACGAGTTGCCAAGCTTACCGATTCAAAACTGATCGCATCGGCTCGAAGCGCGGCCCAAGAATTTCTAGATAGAAAAAACAAGTTGACTGATTACCCGCATTTAGCTGAGCGGATAAGTAAGCTCCGGGCAATAACTAGCCTTAACTAGTATTGACAAATCGAAGCAATCTGATATAATCTTTTTTAGTCTCAAAGGCTAGCAATAGTCAAGGGGACCGCTCTTCCACCCGCAACCAACCCGCACAACGCGGAAAAGGGGAAGTCATGCGTAAGCAGCTCATCGGTCTCGTTCTCGTCGGCGTTGCCGCCATGCTCGCCCTCACGGGCGTGGCCAGCGCGGCCAACAAGCCGAAGCCGACCAACCTCTACCTGACGTCCTGCCCCGACCCGACCAAGCAGTCGGCCTACACCGGGCGCGTCGTCGTGGTCGTCTCCAAGAACGGCTGCGTGTCCATCGACAAGGGTGCGACTGCCATTGCCTCCGGCAATGCGGTCGTGTCGGCGCACGGTCACACGACTGTGGTCGCCAGCGACCATGCCACGGTGATCGTCTACAACTGGGACGTGAGGTGCTTCATCAAGGGGCTGAACGTCACCGTCGTGGACGCAACCACGGTGTGGGGCAAGCCGGCGCACGAGTCCTGCTCGACGTAAGAGCGGACAACACGGGGGCGGTCCTACACGGGCCGCCCCTACTTCATTTATCAGGATATATTCGAGGGTGTATCATAGAATTATGAGAATTATCGCCGGGACTTTAGGTGGACAGGTCATTACACAGCATCATGGGCATAAAACACATCCCATGAGTGAAAAAGTTCGAGGAGCATTATTTAACATTCTTGGTGACGTAGAAGGGCTAACTTTCTTAGACGCCTTTGCTGGCAGCGGAGCCCTATCGATTGAAGCTGTTAGCCGCGGCGCTAAACATGTAATAGCGATCGACCAGGATCGCTCTGCCCATGCAACTTTAGATAAAAATATCATAGAGCATCACTTGCAAAAGAAAATTGATGCAGTTAGAGCAAACACTAGCGGCTGGAGTAGTCATAACGTTGATAAGAAATTTGATATTGTGATGATTGACCCGCCTTTTGATGATTTGCAAGAGGCAATAACAGAAACCCTGATCAAGCGACATGTTAAAAAGGGAGGTCTAGCAGTATTGTCGTGCCCCGGTAAGTATGCAGCCCCAGAGTACGAAAAGACCGAAATAGCTGCCGAAAAAACCTACGGCGACGCTAAGCTGGTGTTTTATAGAAAAAATAGAGACTGACCCCTAGCTTAAATTGACAGAAAGTTAGTATTATATTAAAATATGTCTCGTGAATACGGCTATAGAGCGAGCAAACTCGTCCCCGTTTGAATCTGGCGTACGAGTTTTCTCGCAAGAAGAAAATCTAGAAGGCCCCGCTCTTGCCTTAGACCAATACTTCAGAAGTGAACATTGGCTTGATGATCAGGACGAGGCATACCCTCATCAACAGGAGGTTTTTTTTGATATTTCAGAAGCCCTTGCTATGGGTTATAACCGGGGATATGTTGAGCTACCAACATCAACCGGAAAAACATATCTAATTGCCAAACTAGCCGAAATATTTGCCGGAAGCGGCTTAAGAGTTTTGGTTTTAGCAGACATGCGAACTCAGGTTAGCCAGCTGTCCGGCGATATTGAAGATAAAGGCTTGGCAAAATTTGCCCAAAGACTTAGCCCAGCAGACGTAGGCAAGCATTATGGTGGATCAAAAGCTACAAAAACCGACAAGGTAGTCGTTGCGACCTACGCTGGAATGAATAACTTTGTTCAGACTGGTGAGCTGGGAGAGTTTGACGTTATTTTGGCTGACGAGGCACATAAGAGTCTTGGGGCAGTGACAAAGCGTAATTTAATTAGCATATCTCCAAAAGCCACAAAAATTGGTTTTACTGCCACTCCAAAATATCGCGTTGGAAAAAGTGTCAACGAAATTTTTGAAACACCAATTCATGAATTATCACTCAAAGAAGCTATCGAAAACGATTTAGTTGCGCCGGTAACATGCTTGCTTTATACCACCGATGCCGAAATCCCTGACTTAGACGAATATGCAGACGAATACACGCAACGGGAACTTGAAAAACTAATAGACCTCAAGGCTCGAAACGACAGTGCTCTAGAGTTTGCCCGGAATTTTGTAGCCGATGGCCGCCAGGGAATTATTAGCTGTGTACCGGGGGAGAATTCTGTTCACGCTCGGTCTCTAGCCGATGAGCTGGACGGCAGTTTTATAACGCTTGCAGACGGTACTAAAAAATTTATTAGAGCCCGAGCGGTCGGCAGTTTCTTGAGCCAAGAAGAAAATCAAAGAATATTACAGGCCTTTGAAAACGGGCAAATTGACGTTCTTACATATGTAAAAGCCATAGCCGAAGGCTGGGATAGCAGCCGAGCTAGCTTTTTAATCGCTACGTGCCCAACTACCTCGCGTGTTCGAAAGACCCAAGAACTAGGTAGGGTACTTCGTAAAAAACCGGGTAACTTAGAGTCGATTATCGTTGATTTTATGGATGTTTCACCCAACAAATATCAGTACACTAGCCTGGACGTGATGGATGAAAAATCGGTTCATCTCGGACGGGTAATTGGATCAGAGCGGGTCGGTAATGGTGGCTCTACTTCAAAGCGGTCAAATCTTGAGCGGATTATTAATTCCGAGTTATGGCTTAACCTTCTAGCCAATGATGCCTATTTACTAAAACAACTTAGAGTAAAATACAACTCTAAGCGCACTGATACTCATAGTCGTGATATCAGGCGGTATAACCAAATTTTGGAAAAAGAGTGGGACCTACCAGAAGTACCAGGAAGCTCAATAGGCTTTCCAGCCACTACCGCCCGGGAAATCGGCCGCTTTATGCGCCGGTACGTTCGGGAGCAACGAGTCGTCCCCGAGGTAGAAGATATCGAAGACTTTATTGAACGTAAAAATCTTGCCAGGCATGGTAGCGCTAAAGACATGGCCAGACTAGCATTATGGGGTTTTGATGGCTACCCATCGGGCCTGGGATTGCAGGTTGTAGATGCTCGTAATCCTGACCATCAGACTACCGAGGAAATAGCAGAAGAAGAGATGTTAACCCAAGAGATAGCCTCAGTTGTGGATTCCTTGCCTGAAAGAGAGGCGATAATTATAAGACAAAGGTTTGGTTTTGATGGCAAGGAACCATATACACTCGACCAGGTCGGTTATGAGCTGGACCTAACTAGAGAAAGAGTCAGACAGCTTGAATCTCAAGCCCTGGCTAGACTTGGTAGCCTTACACAGCTTAGGAATATAGCCTCCGATTCTGGTGGCTTCATTGCGCCAAAAATACCTAGAGCCTACACAAAAGACAGAGCGGCGACTTATCTTGCTCGGGCGAGACAATACGAAAATCCTGCTGATAGCTGGGAAGAGTGGCAAAGAGATCAATCGATTTACAATCTAAGATTGCTTCGGCTAGCAGGACGCGTCGGCAGAGATATCGCCCGAGACTCGGAGGCTGACCTAATTATTGACGAAACCCAAATGGGCATAATTATGCATCAGATTATTGGTCAATACGATCTAGCACAAAGAATTGAAATAATGGATGAAATCCTAGACGAATATTCAGGCTATTCGCTAGGCTATGGGCTGAACAAAATGGAAGACGTAAAACGGAACTTAGCGCTTATGGCTGAAGCGGCAGTTGGCAAATTAAAGCTAAATCTAGATAAGCAATAAGGGCCCTTTAAAAATAGCAGGATTTAAGGTAAAATAACCCCTGTGCGATTACCATTTTTGTGAAAACACCTGTGCAGGTTTTTGCAAAAATGAGAGGAGAAGCAAAGATTAAGATTGAGCTTTCGGATGTGTCTGGAAGCGAAATGTAGAAACTTTTGCTTCAACGAGGGGACGTGGCGAAATTGGCAGACGCACTAGCCTTAGGAGCTAGCGGGGCAACCCATGAAGGTTCAAGTCCTTTCGTCCCCACCATAATGGTAATGGTTATCGTTATCAGAAGTTAAATGACCTCAGTAGACGAGGTCATTTTTCATGTCTTCGAGAATTCGCAGTTAGTTTACTGAAAAGCGTTACTTACAACACCCACCAATAGTTGAGTATTCCGGCCGATTATTGTATAATCTCGTCATCTTTGTTGAGCACTTAGCTCCATTGATGATTCTTTGACAAGCAGGTTCTTATTGTTAGTTCTCTTCGGGTTCTTCCAGACTGGATTAGTGCTTGCTGCGTGGAAGGCAGTAATCCGGTCTGGAAAAGCCAGACTACTACGAGAGGAGAAGCGGAAATATGTCACAACGCAACTTCATGGACTTGCTTCAAGCCCGTTGGGCTGAGGGCAAGTTCGTCTGCGTCGGTCTCGACAGCGACATCCAGAAGCTGCCCGTTCGGCACATCAAGAGCCGCGGGTCGTACAGCGTGGACGAGATGCTGATCGCCCAGGCCGCCTTCGCGGTTCTTCAGCGAGGAGAGGATCTGCCGGAGGGTCTGAGCTATGGCGACATGGCAGAGATCCTCGGCGACACGATTCTCGACTTCAACGAAGCGATCATCGACGCGACCAAGCACCTCGTCTGCGCGTACAAGCCGAACTCGGCGTTCTACGAGGCGCTCGGCTTCTCGGGGTTGGTGGCCCTGAAAGACACGATCGACTACATCCACAATGTAGCGCCCGAGGTCCCGGTCATCCTCGACTACAAGCGGGGCGATATCGGCAACACAAACGCCGGCTACGTTGCGGCGGCTCAGGCCGCTGACGCCGTGACGGTGCATCCATACCTCGGTATGGAGGCGATGAAGCCGTTCCTCGACCAGATGGACAAGGGTGTCATCGTCCTCGTTCGGACAAGCAACCCCGGTGCCGGCGAGTTCCAGGATCTGCGGATCACTGAGCAAGGCGACCCGGGCAAGCTCTACGACTACGAAGAGCGCGAAGTGCCGCTGTATCAGATCGTGGCCAGGAACATCACGCGCGGCTGGAACTACAACGGCAACTGCGCTGTCGTAGTTGGCGCGACATACCCTGCCGAACTGGCTGAGGTTCGGAAGATCGTCGGCGACATGCCTATCTTGATCCCCGGGATCGGGGCTCAAGGCGGGGAGCTGGAAGCGTCCGTGAGAGCGGGCGTCAACAGCCACGACCAGGGCATGATCATCAACGGCTCTCGCGGCATCATCTTCGCCAGTGATGGCGAGGACTTCGCCGAAGCCGCGAGGTCTGCAACCTCGGCCATGCACAACGACATCTCGATCGTGCTGGCTCAGATCTGAAAGGAGGATTGTTGCTCGAAGGAAGATTTGCTACGGTCGCCGACCAGCTTTTCGAGGTCGGCGCGATCAAGTTCGGCGCTTTCCGACTGAAGCTCCATGAGATCCAGCCGGATGCACCACTGTCGCCGATCTACCTCAACCTGCGGACTCCCGACAACCCGAAACCGGGCCCGCTGACACCTGAGCTGATCGAACAGATCGCTGACCTGCTCTATGGGATGATCCACTTGAACAAAGGTCTCGACTTTCGGTACGTGGCGGGCATCCCGAATGCCGGTGAACCGCTTGCCGACGCGCTGATGAAGCGCCTCGTCTCGTGGTCACCGGTGAATCAGATCCGGCTCTACAAGGAAGAGTCCGCAGACCTACGACGGATCGCCGGTCTTCTGGAAGGAAATTGGGATCTGCCCGGCAAGGTTCTGCTGGTCGACGACCTGATCACCCAGGCCGACAGCAAGATCGAGGCTGTGTCGATCCTTGAGCTAGCTGGCATGGAGGTTCGGGACCTCCTGGTGCTGGTCGATCGTGAGCAGGGAGGCTCGGAGTGGCTCACCGACGAGGAGGGCATCCGAGTCATCTCAGCATTCACGCTCTCCCAGCTCCTCGACCACTACATCGAGACTGGCAAGATCGACCGTGAGAAGGCCGATGAGGTCAAGCTGTACGTGGCTGCCAGCCGCGCCTGAGCTCTCCGTTATCGGCTGTTCGAACATTGCTCGCAAGAGCCGTAAGACCACCAAGGTCTTAAATACCCAGGTACGTTAATCCTGGGGCTTCACCCAAGACTATGAACAAGTTCGTGGTTTTAGGCGATGAATTCAATTTTCGAGTAGAGCCCTCGACTTGTAGCTACAAACAACTGCCTCTGTCCCTTTGAGTGCTTGATCAGGCAGTCCGAGACTGTAGACCGGTTGACTGGTCTGTCTAGGTACTCCTCGCAGGCTCTATGGATGTCCATGACCCTCATTGGCTTCTCGGCCATCTGGAGCACATGGATCACCGTTTGCTTGATCTCTCCAGCCCGCTTGGGTGGATCAGGACGTTCTGAGCTACTGGGCCCTCTGGTCAGAATCAGCTCAACCAAGCCAAAAAGCTCCAGAACCTCAACCCGTACTTCAGGGTTCGAGAGTGTTCCGTTTAGTTCCACCATACAGGATATGAACTCTCAACATGGAGAGTTTCTTTTTATAATTAGGTTAATGGCAAGCAGACTTATTCTCGCAAACAGTAGAGACGAGGCATATGTTCACTCGTCTCTACGTCGGGTGGTCAGCGGTGTAGCTAGGCTGACTCGGTCTCGATCTCATAGCGCACCGCATCGTGAAGCTTCAGCGGCGGCCTGAACCTCCGAGGGTTCTTCCAGTAGCCGGGAGGGTTGACCCGCTTCCAGCCCCTCGACTCGATGAAGAGTTCGTGGAGCGTGACCAGGGTGGCTAGCTGTAGCTGATCGCCCGGGAAGACGACGATCGGCCCAGTCGGGAGTTGGCTGAGTGCCTTTTCCCACTTGAAGCGGTCACAGCACGCCTGGCAGTAGCCGACGTACTCTTCCTCCCGATCATCATGGAAGATGATCGACTTGGCTCGCTGCTCGGCATGCTTGCCACAGCGGTCGCACAGCCCGGGGCCGGCCGGCCATGGAATCCACTTGGACGTGTCCAAGGCCGGGCTGGCGTAGGGGCGAGGCCCACCGGTGCCACCGAAGAGCTCGAGATCGAACCCCCGTGCGAGAGCGTCTGAGTCACTCGCCATGATCTTCACCGTAAGCCGGGCACATCTTGCACCTCGGGCCGGCAGCGCTTGGTTCGCGGCCACACGCCTGGCAGGCGTGCTCCGACACGCAGGTGTGACCCTGCCCACTGGTACGGACATTGGGCCGCCCGCAGAACTCGCCGCGCTCGACGATGGCCGTGCAGCTGCCGAGCCGGTAGCTGTCCGCCAGGCGCCTGTGCTTCAGTGCTTCCAGGTCGGTTAATACGTCTACTGCCATTTCGGATCCTCCAATCTTGTGGTCGGATTGCGATCTGGTCTTTGTCTGCTTGCCAAAATGTACATCTTTGGAAGCGAACTTCAGGTGTGAAACATTTACCTCAACAAAGATGCCGAAATTATATAATCAACAGGCTAAATGCACAAGGTGTGGCTGTTCACTGTTTACGGCTTAAGATATAATTGACTGATAATGAGTTTAAATAAACAACCGTATAAGGGCACACGCGACTTTTACCCCGAGGATAAAGCTGCTCAAAAATATATATTTTCAGTACTGCGCGACGTTGTTGAGAGCTATGGCTACCAGGAGTACGACGCGCCGATAATTGAGCCGCTGGAGATTTATCTAGCCAAGACAGGCGAGGAGATTATACGAGATCAAATATATTCGTTTGAAGATAGAGGTGGTCGCAAGGTAGCGATTCGACCTGAAATGACTCCTTCTGTTAGCCGTATGGTAGCTGCTCGCCGTCAAGAATTATCATATCCCTTGCGCTGGTATAGTATTCCTAATCTTTGGCGCTATGAGCGGCCGCAGCGTGGCAGACTCAGGGAACACTGGCAATTAAATGTCGATCTATTTGGTATATCGGGTGTGGAGGGAGATCATGAGATTATAGCCGTTGCTAATTCAATTTTAAGGACATTTAAGGCCCCAGAAGACAGTTACGTTATAAGAATTAGTAGCCGTAAACTTACAGATCACTTTCTAAATGATCACCTAAAGTTATCAAAAGCGGACTCTATTACCGCTCAAAAGCTAATTGACCGAAAACATAAGATGCCTCGCGAGGCTTTTGTAGAAGAGGCTCAAGATCTATTGAAAGACGCTAATCATGTTGCACAGCTTATCGAATATTTACATTGTCCAAATGTCGAGGCTTTACCGTCGTCGGTTAGCTCACACCCATCCGTCAGCGACTTGAAAAAATTGTTCAATCTACTCAAAGAATCCGGGATTACTGAAGCCGTTTTTGACACCTCAATTGTCAGGGGTATGGATTACTACACAGATATAGTCTTCGAGGTCTTTGATACAAACCCGGAGAACATTAGATCTATGTTTGGTGGCGGCCGCTACGATGGATTAGTTGGTTTGTTCGGGGTTGAATCAGTTGCGACCGTTGGTTTTGGCATGGGCGATGTTACCCTGCAGAACTTTTTAGAAACTCACAAACTTTTGCCTAAGCTTAAACCCGAGACGCATATTACGGCCATATTAATTGGTGACGTATACGCTAAGGTGCAAAAACAGCTTGGTCAACTTCGCGATGCTGGGTTGAAGATTGCGGTTGATAACTCCGGTCGCAAGCTTGACCACCAGATAAAAAGTGCCGTTAAAAGTGGTGTAAGATACGCAATTTTCTTGGGTGAATCCGAGATTGACTCGGGCAAAATTAAATTGAGAGATCTCGATAAGGGCGAAGAGCAAACATTAAGCATAGACGAAATTATTAGTAAGCTATCTGTACATAAGCCGCTTTAGGCACTATAATCCTCCAGATATGCAGATAACTTTAACAGAGATCAATCAGACCAAACTTACTATTAATATTAAAGCAGACGCTAAAGACCTTGCTCCAATTAAGGGGCATGTTTTAAAGCATTTTGCAGCGACGGTTAAGGTTCCTGGTTTTAGACCTGGTACTGCGCCCATTAACCTTGTCGAGAAACATCTTGACCAGCGGGCCCTGTTGGACGAGTTTTTAGATCATGCAATAAACGATTTATACAGAAAAGCCATCGATCAAGAAAACTTACGGCCAATCGGCAGCCCTAATTTATCTGTTAAGAAATTTGTACCATTTACGGACTTAGAGTTTGAGTCACAACAAGAAGTGGTTGGTAAGGTTAAACTAGCAAACTACAAGGCCATAAAATTAGCCATTCCTAAAGTTGAGGTTACAGCGGCAGAAGTTGCTGACATTATAAAAAAGATGCAGGCTAGACTGGCTGAAAAGACAGAAGTCAACCGAGCCATAAAAAAAGGGGATGAGGCGGTAATAGATTTTTACGGCAGTGACCTTAAGGGCGAGCCGATTGCTGGAGCAGAGGGCAGAGACTACGAGTTAAAAGTTGGCAGTAAGACCTTTATACCTGGTTTTGAAGAGGAATTAATCGGCCTAAAACCTAAAGAAACTAAAGAGTTCACCATAACCTTCCCAGCGGACTATCAAGCCAAGGAGCTCCAGTCCAAGAAGGTTAAATTTAAGGTTGATATAAAACAGGTTAGGGAACTTATTGAACCTAAAGTTGATGACGCTTTTGCGGCCAAAACCGGGCCGTTTAAAACTGTAGCGGAGATGAAGGCAGACATTAAAAAACAGCTTCTAGAAGAAAAAAAGTGGCAGGCTGAACGTGATTATGAAAGTCAGCTGGTAAGAAAAATTTCTGATAAGTCCGAAGTCGCCATACCAGAAGTTCTGATTGAAGACCAAATACGCCGTGGTGAAGAAGAAGAAAAGCGAAATCTAATGTATAAGGGAATTACGTGGGAAGAGCATCTTAAACAAGAAGGCGTAACTGAAAATCAGCATCGGGAGCGTAATCGCCCAGATGCCCAGGAGCGCGTAAAGGCAAGTTTAATTCTTAGCGAGATTTCTGAGATTGAAAAGGTCGAAATCACGCCGGCCGAGCTTGAAGAACGAATCAATACTCTAAAGCAACAGTACACTGACTCAAAGATGCGCGAAGAGCTTGATAAGCCTGAGAATCGCCAGGACATTGCAGCTCGGATTCTAACAGAAAAGACTTTAACCAAGCTCAAACAATACGCCACGAAATAGTATTGACATTATTATAAAATCTTTGGTAAGGGGCAAGTGAGCAACTTGGCACTCTTGACTAGCGAGTGCTAAATAAATACAATATTTATATATGAATAAGTTCTCAACATTAGTGCCAACTGTGATCGAGTCTGACGGTCGGATGGAGCGAGCCTACGATATATACAGTCGTTTACTCAAAGATAGGGTTATCTTTCTAGGCGAGCAGGTAAACGAGCACACTGCGAACCTAGTTGTTGCCCAAATGTTATTTTTGGAAAATCAGGATCCCAAGAAAGACATCATTTTTTATATAAACAGTCCGGGCGGTAGTGCCTATGATGCCTTAGCCATTTATGACACGATGCAATATGTGAAGTGCGATATCCAGACAGTTGGAATCGGCGTGCAGGCTTCGGCTGCAGCCTTCTTATTGAGTTCAGGCACTAAGGGCAAGCGTTTGCTATTGCCAAATGCCACCGTTATGATCCACCAACCATCGGCTGGTACTCAAGGAAAAGTTACAGATATGGAGATAGACCTTAAAGAAGGATTGCGTATCAAGAAGCTCCTAAATGAAATACTTGCCAAGAACACTGGGCAAAGCTTATCAAAGATAGAAAAAGACGTTGAGCGTGACTACTGGATGACCGCCAAAGAGGCCAAGGAATATGGTCTGGTTGACAAGGTCATCGCCCACCGATAGTATCGGGTGTATAAATGGCAGCCAGTAAAATCGAAGAACTCGAAGTTGCTCCACCTCAGTATGTCAATATGCGACCGACCGATGTTGCCTGGCAGATGTTATCTCTTGAGCGAGCGGGCAACGGTGAAATATACGATGGTCTATTGGACACAGAACAGCTGGATCAACTGGCTAGCCCGAGGAACGAGACTCAGCGGCTCAAGTTAGTCAGAGCAGTTGAGTCAAACCCTGACCCAGAGCAGCCGACGGTGGTAGCCACAGCTAAAACTCCCGCTCTGGGGACCACCAGCACACCCATCACTAGAGTTGTTGCTTTAGCAAAAGGTCAGATAAGCGAAACCGAGACTGGCCAAGTCCTGCGTATACTAGAAGTACATACAGGTTTAAGTTTTAGAGGCGCTGGGCTCGGACGGGCAGTCTTAAGGCGAATGGTTATGCTAGCCGACGAGCACGTACCGGTTGAGGCAGCTCTTTCGGCTGGGTACCCAACCGGTAGAGCCTTCTATGAATCTGTTGGACTAAATTTTGCAGGTTATGGAGAGCAAGAAGTCTCAGGCGTGGTTATTCCTATGGCCTTCTATGATATTGACTCGGCTGCTGCATTGATGAAGAGACTTCGAAAAAAGTCTTGACACATTAACTCTCTTGGCTCACAATCTTACCTTAAGAAGTAGTGTACTTTGGTGATTGCGCGTGATTATAACTAATTATATTGGCAACTCCGAACGTAGTGGGCTTCGCTTAGGCAAGAGCGATATCAATTAAAAATATAAGGGAGAGCTGTTTTTAATGGCAAAAAACACGGCTGCTGCTAGCTCAGCGCGAACGTACTTTACACAATCTGACGATATACTAGAGGCACCAAACCTAGTAGATCACCAAAATAAGTCTTTTAAATGGTTCGTAGAAGAAGGGCTGGGTGAGCTTTTATCAGAGATTAGTCCAATCGATGACTACACTGGCACAAAGCTAAGTATAAAGTTCAAAAAGTATCATTTTGAAGACCCAAAAATGTCCGAGAACGACGCTCGGGAAAACAATGTTAGCTTTGAAGCCCCGTTAAAGGCAACGGTTGAGCTTACCAACAAAGTAACTGGCGAAGTTAAAGATCAAGAAATTTATTTAGGTGACTACCCGTGGATGACTTCTCGCGGTACTTTTGTTATTAACGGTGCAGAACGCGTTGTAGTAAGCCAGTTGATTAGATCATCTGGCGTTTTCTTTACTGCCGACCCGCACAGCAGTGGTAGGAATATCTACGGTGCCAAAGTTATCCCTGTTCGTGGCGCTTGGTTAGAATTTGAAACCTCGGCAGCTGGCGTACTAAACGTCAAGATTGATCGCAAGCGAAAAATTGCTGTTACCACCTTGCTTCGAGCTCTTGGTATGAGCAACGAGCAGATTAAAGAGGCCTTTAAACACGTTGATCAAGGACCGGTTAGCTACATTGATACTACAATTGCCAAGGATCCAACCAAAACCACCAACGAAGCACTTATCGAAGTTTACCGCCGACTACGCCCAGGCGACCTTGCTACCGTAGATAATGCCCGTGGACTAATAGAAAATATGTTCTACAACTTCAAACGCTTTGATTTTGGCCGCGTAGGTCGCTATAAGATCAACAAGCGTTTGAATCTTGATGTTGCCAACACTATCGAAAACCGAACAATGCGCATCGAAGACCTCGTAGCTATTATCGCCGAGGTCATTCGTCTTAATGTTACCCAAGATCCAGCTGACGAGATTGACTCACTAGCTAATCGCCGAGTTAAACTCGTTGGTGAATTAGTGCAGCGTCAATTCCGTATTGGTTTGCTTAGAATGGAGCGCAACGCCAAAGACCGAATGAGTATGAGCGAAATCGAGACAGTCACCCCGGCTCAGCTAATCAATGCTCGCCCAGTTGTAGCGGCTGTTCGTGAATTTTTTGCAAGTTCTCAGCTTTCGCAGTTCATGGATCAGATTAACCCGCTATCTGAGCTTGCTCACAAGCGACGTCTTAGCTCAATGGGGCCAGGAGGCTTGAGCCGCGAACGAGCTGGCTTTGAGGTTCGTGATGCCCACGCCACTCACTACGGGCGAATTTGCCCAGTTGAAACCCCAGAAGGCGCCAACATTGGCCTGGTGCTTAACCTAGCCGGTTTTGCTCGGATCAATGAATATGGTTTTATCGAAACCCCATATAGAAAAGTTATTAACGCTGTAACTGCTAAGGAGGCTGTTGGTCATATAGCTAGCGCCGACCTAACAGATGCCAAAGATAAAGTAATTGTTAAAAAAGGCGCAGTTATTACTGAGGCGGCTGCTAAAAAGCTAGCCGAAGTAAAAACTAAAGCCACTTGGCCAGTTAAAGCCAAGGTTACAGACAAGATTGTTTACCTGGACGCTGCTGAAGAGGAACAGTCAACAATCGCAGGTGCCGGTAACGAAGTTGGCAAGGACGGATATTTTGTTAATGAGCGCGTTAGTGCTCGCATTCGACTTGAACCAGGTGAGGTTGACGCTAACGAAGTTGGTTATATCGACTCTTCACTAAGCCAGACTATCGGCTCTAGTGCCGGCCTAATTCCGTTTATCGAGAAGAACTATGTGCTTCGCTCACTGATGGGTTCTAACCAGCAGCGCCAAGCCGTACCGCTCATTAAGCCAGAAAGTCCAATTGTTGGAACTGGTTTTGAGAAGATCGTTGCCGCTAACTCTGGGCAGCTAGTTCTTGCCGAAGAGGATGGCGTAGTTATTAAAGCCACAGGCGACGAAGTAATTGTTAAATACAAGAGCGGTAAAACTGCTAAGTACGAACCAATCCACTTCCAAAGGAGTAATGAAGGTAGCTCAATCAACCAATTTGTAGTTGTTGAAAGCGGCGATAAGGTTAAAGCCGACCAGCCATTAATCGAAGGTATGAGTGTTGCCGGGGGCGAGCTGGCTCTTGGTAAGGATCTTCTGACCGCCTTTATGCCATGGAGTGGCTACAACTTTGAAGACGCTATTATCCTAAGCCGCCGCTTGGTAGAAGATGATACCTTGACCTCAATCCACATTGTTGACTACATGACTGAAGTTCGTGAGACCAAGCTAGGCCCAGAAATTGTTACCCGTGATATTCCAAACGTTTCTGAGGAGTCGCTTCGTCATCTTGATGAAGACGGAATTGTCCGAATTGGTGCTGAGGTTCACCCAGGCGATATCTTAGTTGGAAAAATTACTCCAAAGGGCGAGCAAGAGCTATCAAGCGAGGAACGCTTGCTGCGCGCGATCTTTGGTGAGAAGGCTAAAGAAGTTCGTGACACATCACAGCGAATGAGCACTGGCCGTCATGGCAAAGTCGTTGGCGTTAAAGTATTTTCACGAGCCAATGGCCATGAGCTAAAAGCTGGCGTGATTATGCAGATCCAAGTTTTTGTGGCTCAAATGAGAAAGATCTCAGTTGGTGACAAGCTTGGGGGTCGTCACGGTAACAAGGGTGTTATCGCTAAGGTTTTGCCAGTTGAAGATATGCCATTTACCGAAGATGGTACACCAATCGATATCGTACTAAACCCACTTGGTGTTCCGTCACGTATGAACATCGGGCAGCTATTTGAAACCCACCTAGGCATGGCCGCTAAAGCACTTGGTATTAAGGTTGCAACCCCGGCCTTTAACGGCGTCCCAATCGATAAGATTAAAGAGCTATTAAAAGAAGCTGGCCTGCCAGAAGATGGCAAGCAGCAGCTTTATGATGGTCGCACCGGCGAAGCATTTGCTGAACGAACTACTGTTGGCGCAATGTACATCATCAAGCTAAATCACATGGTTAGCGACAAAATCCACGCACGGTCAACCGGACCATACACTATGGTTACTCAGCAACCGCTTGGTGGTAAGGCTCAAAATGGTGGTCAACGCTTCGGAGAAATGGAAGTGTGGGCGCTTGAGGCTTACGGCGCTGCCAATACTCTGCAGGAAATGCTAACTATTAAGTCCGACGACGTTTACGGACGTGCTAAAGCCTACGAATCGATCATTAAAGGCACCGAAATCCAAGGACCAAAAGTTCCGGAGAGCTTCAACGTGCTTGTCAAAGAGCTCCAGGGTCTTGGCCTCAAGGTCGACCTATTGACTGAAGGCAAGATTGTCGACGCTGAAAAAATCTTGAGCGAGAACATCAAGGAAGAAGCTGCAAATATTCCGGCACCAACTGCTACCGCACCTATGACCGATGATCCTGATATTACAGAGGAAAGTGTTGAACAGGACATGATGCTCATGGAAGAAGAGGGCACCGAAGGTGCAGCCGACATCTCAGAAGAAGCAATTGAAATAGAAGACGAATTAGAACAGGAGAATGCATAATGCGCCAATATAGCAACCAAGGTACAAATATTGCAGACTTTGACGCAGTAAGGCTTGCCATTGCCAGCCCGGAAGATATCAGCGACTGGAGCTATGGAGAAGTTACAAAGCCCGAAACAATTAACTATCGAACCCAAAAACCAGAACGCGACGGCTTGTTCTGCGAAAGAATCTTTGGACCAGTTAAGGACATTAACCCGCACGATGCTAAATATAAAGGTGTTCGTTCACGCGAAGCGGCAGTCGACAAGAATGGCGAGCTAGTAACTCGCTCTATTGTTAGACGTGAGAGAATGGGCCACATTACATTGGCGGCTCCAGTAGCGCATATCTGGTTTTTGCGAGGGACACCTAGCGCAATTGGCCTGCTACTTGGGATTACTGTTAAAAACCTTGAGAGAGTTGCGTACTTTGCGAGCTACATTATTAAGTCTGTCGATACTGTAAAACGTGACAAAATATTTGAAGACAAATCAGCCGAAAATAAGGCTGCCGAGGCCGCCATTAACGCAAGATACGAAGCCGATGCGGCTAAAGAAGGCGCTGATGTTCGCGCTCTTGCCGAGGGTCGAACCAAGGAATTAGAAGAATTAGCCAAAGAATTCGAAACCTTTAAAGACCAGATCGATAGCCTTGAGAAGCTTCGACTACTGTCTGAGAGTGACTACCGAAATCTACCAGACGAGCTACAAGATTTAATTACCGTTGGCATGGGTGGATCAGCTCTGAAGGATCTACTCGATGATGTTGACCTAGAAAAACTTATCAAAGAACTAGATAAAGAAGCCGAAGAAGCAAAGGGCCAGCGCAAGAAGAAAATCATGAAGCGCCTTCGCCTACTAGAAAGCATGCAGCGAGCTGGCATTAAGCCATCAAGTATGTGTGTGACTGTTCTGCCAGTAATTCCTCCAGATCTTCGCCCAATGGTACAGCTAACTGGTGGCCGTTTTGCCACAAGCGACCTTAACGACCTATATCGCCGTGTAATTAACCGCAACAACCGATTGAAGAAGCTTATGGAGCTTAATGCCCCAGAAGTTATCCGTCGCAACGAACAGCGAATGCTTCAAGAGGCGGTTGACGCTCTAATCGATAACAACTCCGCTCGATCAGGTCGCGCCGTAGCCGCAACTGGCCAACGCCGACGCTTAAAATCATTAAGCGATATGCTAAAAGGTAAACAGGGCCGATTTCGCCAGAACCTACTTGGTAAGCGCGTGGACTACTCTGGCCGATCGGTAATCGTAGCCGGTCCTGAACTTAAGATGTTCCAATGTGGACTTCCAAAAACTATGGCTCTTGAGTTATTCAAGCCATTTGTAATTGGTCGCTTAATTGAACAGGAATTGGCTCACAACATCCGCAGCGCTACTCGTATGATCGAAATGAGCGAATCCGCAGTTTGGGATGCCTTGGACGAAGTTATTAAGGACAAGTATGTTCTTCTTAACCGAGCACCAAGTCTTCACCGATTGAGTATTCAAGCCTTCCAGCCAGTACTAATCGAAGGTAAGGCCATCCAGCTACACCCTCTCGTCTGTAAAGGTTTTAACGCTGACTTCGACGGCGACCAAATGGCTGTTCACCTACCATTATCTGATTTAGCTCAAGCTGAAGCACGAGATATTATGGCTAGCAATAAGAACCTACTTAAACCAGCTGACGGTTCACCGATCCTTCATGTTGAGCAAGATATTGTTTTGGGTTGCTACTACCTAACCTATGAGCGACCAGGTGTTAAGGCTGAGGCTACTAAGAACTTCTCAAGCATCGAAGAAATAATCATGGCTCTAGATTTGCGTAAGGTCAGCCTGCAATCAAGAGTGAAGGTATTTTTCCGCGGCGAGGATCGAGAAACAACAGTTGGACGACTGTTATTCAATGAAATCTTCCCTGAGGACTTCCCATTCCAGAATGAAGCCATGACTAACAAAAAATTAGATAAGGTTATGGCCATGACCTACCGCATGTACGGCCAAGACAAAACGGCCGAGATTGCCGACGAACTTAAAGACCTAGGTTTCAAATACGCAACTTTCTCAGGTTTGTCTATTGGGATGAATGACTTTTCTGATCTTAAGCAACTTGGTTCGATTGTTGATGGTGGTGAAAAACGAGCTGCCGAGATTAGTGAGCAGTTCGGAGCTGGTTTTATTACCGACGACGAACGCTACCGATTAACAGTTGAGACCTGGACTAGCGTCGACACAGACGTTGAAAAAGCCCTTAGCGAACAATTTGCTAACGAGGACAACACGATGTCCATAGCAGTTGCATCTGGTGCTCGAGGTAACATTTCTCAGATGAAAAAGTCCGTTGGTATGCTAGGTATGTTTGCCGACGCTACTGGACGCGCTATTGAGCTGCCAGTACGAAGTAACTACAAGTATGGTCTAAATCCACTAGAGTACTTTACGGCTACTCGAGGTACGCGTAAGTCGCTAATCGACATTGCTCTGAGAACAGCCGATTCAGGCTATTTGACCCGTCGTTTGGTAGACGTTGCACAAGATGTCTTTACTATCGACCATGACGCCGAGGACCCAGGCTTCCCGCTTTACCGATCTGACGCTGTCATGATCAATACTACCTACGCCGATCGGTTAGTTGGCAGATTTACGGCCGAGAACGTCAAGAAGCACGTAAAAGCTGGTGAGCTGATTACGGCCGAGATTGCTAAGGCAATCGATGCTGACGAATCTGTCGATTGCGTACGAATCATGAGTGTCTTGTCTTGCGCTAATGCTCGCGGCGTAAGTCAGAAGAGCTACGGTATTGATCTTGCCACCGGCCAATTAGTTGCTGCTGATTACCCAATTGGTGTAATTGCTGCACAGTCAATTGGTGAGCCAGGTACACAGCTATCTCTAGACTCTAAGCACCGCGCTGGAGCCGTTACGGCTGGAGACGACGTGACACAGGGCCTTACCCGTGTAGAGGAGCTTCTAGAAGTTCGTACACCAAAAGGCCAAGCGTACTTAACTGACATTACCGGTCTAGTTAATGCCTGGGAAGAGGGCGACAAATACATTGTCCAGGTTACAGCTCGCGAACAAAAAGCTCTAAAACTACCACTAAATGGTCACGTTGCTAAAGTTAACGACGGAGATGAAGTCGAAATCGGAGACGTAGTAGCCAGCACCGAAGATGGCAAAGAGCCAATTGTTGCCGCAATGGCAGGTAAGGTTAAGGTTACTGAAACTTCAATTACTATTACTCCAACTGCAAAGAGTGTGGTTCGTTACGAGATCCCAGGCTTTAAGCAACTACTAGTCAAAGACGGCGAGCAGGTTGTGGCGGGCCAAAGGCTTACAAACGGTTCTATTAATCTGCATGAATTAATGCGCCTTCAAGGTGTTGAAGCCACACAGCGCTACATCATGAACGAGATTCTTTACATCTTTGCTAGTCAGGGTCAAAACATTTCGGATAAACACCTCGAGGTGATTGTTCGACAAATGTTTAGTCGAGTTCAAATCGAGGAGTCTGGCGACAGCGAATTCATCACTGGCGACGTTGTAAGTAAGCTGGCTGTAGAAGATGCAAATTCTAAACTTAAAGAGGCTGGCAAGAATATTGCTAAGTACAATCAATTGCTACTCGGTATCACTAAGGCTAGCTTGAGCACAGATTCGTTCTTATCGGCCGCGTCCTTCCAGGACACTACTCGAGTACTAATCGCTGCTGCTACAAGTGGCAAGGTCGACCAGCTATATGGTCTTAAAGAAAACGTTATCCTAGGACGCAAAATTCCTGTTGGGACTGGTGCTAGTAAATACCTCGAAGCCGAGGCCGAAGCTAAACACCTAGAAACAGTTGCGTCTAAGGAGTAAATTTGCTAGAATTAACCACTGAATCCAAAGGAACCCGAGAATAAATGCCAACAATTAACCAACTAGTTAGAAAATCACGCAAATCAAGCGCTGCCAAAAGCAAGTCGCCTGCCTTGCAGCGTGTGACTAACAACCTAAAGACCAAGAGCTATGAGAAATCATCGCCGTTTAAGCGTGGTGTTTGTATTCGTGTAACTACTAAAACTCCTAAGAAACCTAACTCCGCACTTCGTAAGGTTGCTCGTGTTCGCCTTACAAATGGTCAAGAAGTTTGGGCTTACATTGGTGGCGAAGGTCACAACTTGCAGGAACACGCAGTAGTACTTATCCGAGGCGGTAGAGTTAAAGATCTTCCCGGCGTTCGTTACCATATTGTAAGAGGCAGTCTTGACCTTCAGGGTGTAGCTAACCGAAAAAAAGGCCGCAGTAAATACGGTGCCAAGAAGGACAGCAAATAATGGAAGGATCATCCAGACTACATGTCGCCGGCACACCAGATACATACCCTAGTGCTCCAGTAGAAATGCTGACAGGCCATCTAACTGAGGCAGATCTCAACGCATTTGATGGTGCCCTCGAGCTAGTTAGCCGTTCTGGTTTTGAACCATCTGCACAATCAATGGCTGAAATTTTAGTTGGTTGGCCCGAGGATGTAATAGCCGTATTGCTTTCAAGGAGAGGACTGTAACATGCCACGAAAAACTACCAAATCGCTAGTTCGCGAAGTACAGCCAGATAGACTATATAACAGCAAGATGATTGCCAAGCTGATCAACCGCATAATGCGCGACGGTAAAAAAACTGTTGCTGAAAGGTTAGTTTATGATGGCATGCAGCAAGCAGCCGATAAACTGAAAATTCAGAACCCGCTAGAGGTATTTGAACAGGCTTTTAAAAACATCCAACCACATATGGAAACTCGGTCTCGCCGAGTTGGTGGTGCCAACTATCAGATTCCATTTGAAGTCAAGGGCCAGCGACAGCAGCATCTTACAATTATGTGGTTTGTTGAAGCTGTTCGAGCTCGAAAGGGCATGAACACAGATGCAAGAATTGCCGCCGAGCTAGTCGATGCCTACAATGGCACGGGTTCAGCAGTTAAAAAGCGTGAAGATACTCACCGTATGGCCGAAGCTAACCGAGCCTTCGCTCACTTTGCTAGGACCTAATATGGGGCTAGAAGCACTTCGAACACCAGATAGATGTTCGCCGATCTGTGAGACTCTTGAGATAGACAGAACCTCCTTTGACATCGCAGTCAGAGATCATGATTACGCCCAGGCAGAGGCAATTCAAAAGGAAGTAGACGAGAAAACAGGCAGATGTTTAGGCTGTACAGATCATGGTTGCGGCTTGGTTCACGGGAACATAAAACCGGCAGCATTGAGAGTTCAGATACTAGAAGTAAACTAAAGGAATAAAAATGGCAGATAAAAAAGTTGATCTAAAAAACGTAAGAAACATAGGTATCATTGCACACATTGACGCCGGTAAGACCACAACTACCGAAGGTATTCTTTACCGAACTGGTCTAAAGCACAAAATTGGTGCCGTGCACGAAGGTGAAACAACAACCGACTGGATGGCTCAAGAAAAGGAAAGAGGCATTACTATTACCGCTGCCGCTGTTTCTTGCTACTGGAAAGACCACAAGATTAATATTATCGACACACCAGGCCACATCGACTTTACGGTTGAAGTAGAGCGCTCCTTGCGTGTTCTAGATGGCGCCGTTACTGTTTTTGACGGCAAAATGGGCGTTGAGAGTCAGTCGGAAACCGTATGGAGACAGGCTGACAAGTACGGTGTGCCTCGCATCTGTTTTATTAACAAAATTAACCAAACTGGCGGCGACTTTTATAAGTCACTCGATTCTATACATGCTCGCTTGAACAAGCGCGCCTTCCCAGTTCACCTACCTATTGGATTCGAGCAATCAATCAACGGAATCGTAGATCTTATAACCATGAAGAGCTACACCTACAAGGATTTTACAGATAAAAGTCTAATTGAGGGCGAAGTTCCAGCTGACATGCTTGATCAGGCTAAGAAATACCGATCCTTACTTGTTGAAAACGCTGTTGCCGAAGACGAAGCCATGCTCGAAAAATACTTCGAGGTTGGTGAAGAAGGTCTTAGCGAAGACGATGTTCGATCAGCTATTCGCACAGCAGTACTGTCCGGTAAATTCTTTGCTGTAACCGGTGGCGATGGCCGAGGTGTGATAGTCGAGAAGCTACTTGATGCTGTTAACGATTTTCTACCCAATCCACTAGACAGAGGTTCTACGTGGGGAACTAATCCTAAAACAGGTGATGAAATTGAGCGCAAACCTGATGCGTCCGAGCCGTTTGCCGGCCTAGCATTTAAGATTGCGACCGACCCATTTGTTGGTAAGCTTGCCTTCTTCCGTGTTTACTCAGGCAAAATTGTAGCCGGCAGCTATATTTTGAACAGCTCAACCGGTGAAAAGGAGCGCGTTGGCCGAATTGTGCGTATGCACGCCGATAAACGTGAGGATGTAACTGAGGTTGAAGCTGGTGATATCGCCGCCATTGTAGGGCTTAAGGGCACTACAACCGGCAATACCTTATGTGATGTAAATCATCCAATCATCTTAGAGAGTATTACCTTTCCAGAACCGCCAGTCAGCATTGCCATTGAACCAAAAACAAAAGCTGACCAAGAAAAAATGGGTATCGCCTTGCAGCGTCTTGCTGAGGAAGACCCAACCTTCAGGATTAAAGTCGACCATGAAACCGGCCAAACAATTATCTCCGGAATGGGTGAACTTCACCTTGAAATTATTGTCGACCGCATGAAGCGTGAATTTGATGTTGAAGCTAATGTTGGGCAGCCGCAGGTTGCCTACCGAGAAACTATCCGTAAGGATAACGTTGAGCAAGAAGGTAAGTTTATTCGCCAGAGCGGTGGACGTGGTCAGTATGGCCATGTCTGGCTAAGACTGTCTCAGAATGAAGCGGGTAAGGGGCTAGAATTTATTAACAGCATCAAGGGCGGTGCGATTCCTAGCGAGTTTATTCCAGCTGTTAAAGCCGGAATTGAAGAAGCAATGGCTAACGGTGTTATAGCTGGTTACCCAGTAGTTGATATTAAGGCTGAACTATATGACGGCTCATACCACGATGTCGACTCCTCTGAAATGGCCTTTAAGATTGCGGGCAGCATGGCCTTCCAAGAGGGTGTTAAAAAGGCCAGCCCAGTGCTTATGGAGCCAGTTATGAAGGTAGTTGCTGTTACCCCCGAGGAATTCATGGGTGACGTTATTGGTGACTTTAACTCTAAGCGTGGTCGGGTGGAGAGCATGGAGGACCTAGCAAACGGTATTAAGCAGATTACGGCCTTTGTACCTCTTGGCGAAATGTTTGGGTACACTACAAACCTACGAAGCTCAACTCAAGGCCGAGCCAGCTCAAGTATGGAACTCGATCACTACGCGGACGTTCCTGGCAACGTTGCTCAGGAAATTATTGCCAAAGCCGGTAAAGCCTAGGCCATAAATACTCTTTACAAGAGGTGTTAATTTCCCTATAATGCTTAATATCTCGCACAAGTCGAGAATGCTCGATTGTGCAAAAAGTTATTAATGTAAATAAAATAAGTAGGAGTAATAAATAAATGGCAGATTTTGACAGAAGCAAGCCACACGTAAACGTCGGTACCATGGGTCACGTTGACCACGGTAAGACATCTCTAACAGCCGCTATTACTACAGTACTAGCAAAAAAGCTACCTTCAGATGTAAACAAGAAGGTTGCTTACGATGAGATCGACAAGGCCCCAGAAGAAAAGGCTCGTGGTATTACTATCGCAACAAGCCACCAAGAGTACGAGAGCGAAAAGCGACACTACGCTCACGTTGACATGCCAGGTCACGCCGACTACATCAAGAACATGATTACCGGTGCTGCTCAGATCGACGGCGCTATCTTGGTAGTTTCTGCCGCTGATGGTCCTATGCCACAAACTCGTGAACATGTTTTGCTTGCTAAGCAAGTGGGTGTTCCAAAGATTCTTGTTTTCCTAAACAAAATGGACCTTGCTGATCCGGAACTAGTTGAGCTAGTAGAAGAGGATGTACGCGACCTACTCGCTAAGTACGAATTCGACCGTGACTGCCCAATTATCAAGGGTTCTGCTACTAAAGCTATCGAGGGTGATGCAGCTAGCGAAGATGCCATTATGGAACTCGTTAAGGCTATGGATGACTACATTCCAGAGCCAGTTCGCGAGCTAGATAAACCATTTATCATGCCTATCGAGGACGTCTTCTCTATCAAAGGCCGCGGTACTGTTGCTACAGGCCGTATTGAAGCTGGTGTGGTTAAAGTTAACGAGGAAGTTGAAATCGTCGGTATTAGACCAACAACCAAGAGCGTTGTAACCGGTGTTGAAATGTTTAAGAAGAATCTTGACCAAGGTCAGGCTGGTGATAACGTAGGTATCTTGCTTAGAGGAATCGAACGCGAAGATATCGAGCGAGGCCAAGTTTTGGCTAAACCGGGCTCCATTACTCCACACACCGAGTTTGACTCAGAAGTTTACATCCTAACTAAGGAAGAAGGCGGCCGACACACCCCATTCTTTAAGGGTTACAAACCACAGTTCTACTTCAGAACTACCGACGTTACTGGTGAAGTCGAACTTCCAGCTGACAAAGAAATGGTTATGCCAGGCGACACAATAACATTTAAGGTTAAGTTGCTTGCACCAATCGCTATGGAGCAAGGACTACGTTTTGCTATCCGCGAAGGTGGCCGAACAGTTGGCGCCGGTGTTGTTACAAAAATCGTAAAATAACATGGCAGAAGTAAAAGAAGCAGAAGTAAAGCAGCGCATTCGTATCCGTCTAAAGGCGTACGATCACAAAGTTATCGACCAATCGGCTAAACAGATTGTAGAAACTGCGCTTAGGACTGGCGCTAAAATTGCCGGTCCTATACCTCTGCCGACTCGCAAAAGCACATTCACAGTAGTCAAAAGCCCGCATGTCTACAAAAAAGGTCGTGAGCAGTTTGAGATGAGAGTCCACAAGAGGTTGATTGATATTACCGATCCAACTCCTAAGACAATTGATAGTTTAATGAACCTATCTCTGCCTGCAGGTTGCGACGCCGAAATAAAGATGTAACTTAAGGACAATAAAGTTGATTAAACCGCCATTCGGCGGTTTTTTCGTGCTAATATGGTTTTTATATAAGGAGTTAACGCTATGTCGGTTCCAGAACACCCAGTTGAAGAAGGTAGAGATTACACAGATATGTCTGATCTAGTTGCATTTGCAGAATCGTTCCCATTAGCCGGTCGCGAAGGCGTAGCCTCGCCGGCTGTGTCTGAGACAAGCCCAGAATCTCCGGCAGTCATTGCTATGAAGGCTGCAATTGCAGATTTAATATCAAGACTTGAATTTGAGCGATCGGACCGAAGCGCCACTACCGATTTATATGACGCCGAAATAGCTAAAGTCCGTGATTGTAAGGATGACTTGCTGGACATCGCCAGATCCCATGGGCCTAGCATAGGCAGAATAGACGAGGAGCTAGTTATTGATCTTGTCGGACTAATCGCTGATTGCCGTGATGCAGGTCTAGATTATAAAACCGGGCTTCCGTCTGTGGAACTGCACAGTATATTAGGTTAAAAAGCGGTATATGGATAAGCAGCGAGGAATTAACTTTATAGGAGTCACAGTGTGTTTTATTGCACACGACGGCTCAGGCAAGATCCTATTACAAAAACGTGGAGCTAAGGCCAGGGACGAGCAAGGAAAGTGGGATATTGGTGGTGGAGCTGTCGAATTTGGTGAGACTATGGAACAGGCAGTAACTCGCGAGATAGCAGAGGAGTATCTGACAAAGCCGCTAAAGATAGATTTTCTTGGAGCTTATGAGGCGCATCGCCAGCACAATGGCCGGCCGACTCACTGGGTCGCCTTACTGCATAGCGTACTTCTTGACCCAGATAAAATAAAAATCGGTGAACCGGACAAAATCGATGAAATTGGTTGGTTTAATATATCAAATTTGCCAACGCCGCTTCACTCGCAGATTGACAAGGCACTTGATATCGCAAAGACACACAAAATAATTTACTAGAATAACGTGGACAACAACGTGACCCGGGGTTAAATATTGTGGTATATTCACAGCTAGGTGGTCAGCTGCTCGAACATCATGAGCAGGTGCTGCTTGTATAGCATGAGGGGATCTTGGGGATGCATAACATCAACCAACAGTGCGGGGACTGCTAATCCTTCGGGATAGGGAGTTCCGGCTCGGCTTAGCTCATACAAAGCTAAGACACAAGTGATCTGAGGTATCTAGGCGCAGAGAACGGTGACTCCAGGCAGCTATGGGTTCGACTGGATGTGCACTGACCGCGCTGGTGAGCCGAGGAGCGTCGGGTAAACAACTCCTGACACCAGGGGTCCCCAAGATCCCCCCTGACGCGCCCCTATGCGGTGGAATATCAAACATCTCTTGCCCTTCGGGGTTTAGGGAATTGATATTTCATCGCTAATTTATATTTATGACAAAAGCAAACTCAAGTGAGACTAGCGCGTGGCACTTAATGTACGCCGGTAACAGGCGTGTTTGGGCGCCTAATGACCTGATGCGAGAGGAGCATGAGGTCATCAATCATTACTTTGATAAAACCGGCATTGAATTTGATTATGCGACTGGAGGGCTAAGAGGGAATAATATTGCCGAGAATGCCCTACGACACTCTGGCTCGCGTTATTTTTTTCAGATTGATCTAGCCAGAGCGTATGGTCAGGTGGATATGCCTGTCTTAGCGGATAGACTTTTCAGGTTGCAGTTTGCGATTAACGAGCCGCTTGACCACGAAACAATATTAAAAATATTAAACGAGTCTTGCTTATCACCTGACGGAGCTGGTTTGGTAATGGGAGGACCAAGCTCACCGCGCCTATTCAATGCATACTGCCTAGATATGGACCTTGCTATAGCAGACTATTGTAGAAGGGTTGGGATAATTTATACCCGGTATATGGATGATTTAGTGTTCTCAAGTCCCGACACCGGAGAATTAGCTACAGATTCAATCGGTAAACGAAAACGTCGAGATATAAGAGAGATAATTGCTCAGTACATGTTTGAGATTAATGAATCTAAGACCAGAGTTCAGGACATCAAGCATGGCCCAATAAATGTGACGGGAATACAAATCAACCCCGGTGGTAGGATTCAATTACGAAATCAACTTCTAAGAAATTTTCGTAATGAGCTACGTCGTAAAATTAGCCACCTTGATGGAAGTGCTGGGGACCCGTACCAATACGCTAGTGGGATCAACGGCTTATTAAACGTAACAATCGACCCAGATTCCAAACCATCTAGTGGTCGAACGGTTTTACGTAGACTCTCTAGAGACGAACGAATCCTGCTAGAGCTTGTGCAAGAAGTAATGGCTAATAAAGCCGCGTATAGCTACAACGTAATTGAGCCCGATGATGAGTTGACCTTAGACAGAGTAAGTTACGAAGAGTATTTCTGGAACGATAGGATTATTTTCAATAGATGGCTTGGGAGAACAGCTATTCACCCAAATCAACTATCATTTGACGACGACATCCCATTCTAATTTTGTAATATTTACAGCGGATTGACAGGGGTTGGGCTTTTGTGGTAATCTGTTCGGAGTAAAGCAAATTTATGGTCTTGGCTTGATAGCAAGTCTGCACCGCTAACAGGGGTAGAAACTGCTATTACCAAGGCTTTTAGATTGCAAGCCAACAAACAAATGTGGGCCAGCTTTATCAGCTAAAACGTAAGGAATTAGAAGTGAAAGCACTTGTAACGAAAAAAATTGGCATGACGAGCATCATTTCGGATGATGGCTCAGCTGTTGGTATTACCTTGCTTTCTGCCACACCTAACGTTATTACGAGTATTAAAACCGATGAAGTAAATGGCTATCAGGCCGTTGCTCTAGGTTACGGTGAAAATAAGAAGGCTGGTAAGAGTACACAGGGTCAATTTAAACTTGCAGGAATTATTCCAAAGATTGTTCGTGAATTCCGCGTTAGTGAAATAACAGATGAAACAAAGGTCGGCGACAAGTTAAGCGCCGACGTTTTTAATGTTGGCGATCTTGTAGATGTTACCGGTATTACTAAAGGCAAGGGTTTTGCCGGAACGATTAAGCGCCATAATTTTAAGCGTGGCCGTAAAACTCACGGTGGCAAAAGTTTACGCCGCCCTGGATCGATTGGCTCACAATACCCACAGCGAATTTTCCCAGGTAAAAAGATGTCCGGTCAGATGGGCCATGTGCAGGTTACCAGTAAGCGTCTAAAGGTGGCGCTAGTGGATACTGAGCTTGATGTGATTGGTGTTGTTGGAGCTGTGCCTGGACCTCGAAAAGGCACAGTTTTAGTTAAGGAGGCTAAGTAATGTCAGTAGCAACTTATACGAAGAGTGGCGCTAAAGCTACTACTCCTGCCAAGCTAAACAAGGATGTTTTTGGTGTTGAAGTCAAAAATCATCAATTGCTAAAGGACGCCTATCTTGCATATCTGGCTAATAAACGACCAAATTTGGCTGTAGCTAAGACTCGGGGTGACGTATCCGGTGGCGGTATTAAGCCATGGCGTCAAAAGGGCACTGGCCGGGCTCGGTTCGGTTCTAGTCGCAACCCAATTTGGAGAAAGGGTGGAGCTGCCTTTGGCCCAACTGGCGACGAGAACTATACTCGCAAACTTAACGTAAGCGCTAAGCGCCAAGCATTGAAGCAGGCATTGAGTCTCGCCTCTAGCGAAAATCGGATTATGGTTATTGAGACATTTGAGTGCCCAGAGGGCAAAGTTAAGCCAACGGTTACCTTACTCAATAAAATCAAGGCCGAGGGCAACGTGCTTTTAGTTGTGTCTGACAAAGATAATCTGGTTGAACGAGCTACTCGCAATCTGCTAAAGGTTAAGGCCGTACAAGCTAAGTATCTGAACGTGTTTGATGTAATGAATGCAGATTGCATTGTTATTAGCAAAAAAGCACTAGAGATGGTGCACGACTGGCTAGGAGCAAAGAATGAGTAATACTATGCTGATTAGTCCCCGAATGAGTGAAAAAACCTACGCTGTTAGCGAGGCGCTGAATGTGTATGTGTTTGATGTACCGGCTAGCGCTAACAAGCAGTCTGTCGGCGAAGCCGTGGCTACTCAATTTGGTGTGAAGGTCAAATCTGTAAGAATTGCCAACATTGCTGGTAAAAGCAAACGGAGCTACAAAAAGCGGGGCCGAGCGCTAGCAATTACTCGCAACGATGTCAGTAAGGCGTACGTAACACTTGAAGAAGGCCAAAAACTACCAATTTTTGCTGCTGTTGAAGCCGAATCTACTGAAAAGCCAGCTAGGGAGAAGAAGTAATGGCTATTAAAGCTTATAACCCAACTACCCCTGCTCGCAGAGGCATGACCACTCAGGATTTTGATGGCATTACTACGAATAAGCCAGTTAAGAGCCTTATCCGCATCAGAAAGGCTAATAGTGGTCGAAATAATCAGGGCCGAATCACTACCCGACACCGCGGTGGTGGTGTCCGACAATACTACCGATTGGTTAGCTTTAGCTTAACCGATGGTCTTGAAGCAGTTGTAGAGCACATTGAATACGACCCAATTAGAAGTGCTAGAATCGCTAGGATTAAGGATGTTAAGGGCAAGTATCACTATGTTCTAGCAGCTAAAGGCATGAAACCAGGTACAAAAATTAAGGTATCCGATGAAGCTTCAATCGAAACCGGAAACCGCCTACCTTTAAAAAACATCCCGACTGGTACCCAGATTCACGCTGTTGAGCTTCAGGTTGGTAGAGGGGCCCAGTTAGTCCGCTCAGCTGGCACCAGTGCTCAATTGCTGGCCAAGGAAGAAGATTACGCACAAGTACGGTTGCCAAGCGGCGAAGTTAGAATGATTAACGTCAACTGCATGGCTACGATTGGTGTTATTGGCAACGAACAACACCAGAACATCAATATTGGCTCAGCTGGACGTAAGCGACACATGGGTATTCGTCCGGCAGTTCGCGGTGTAGTTATGAACGCAGTCGACCATCCACACGGTGGTGGAGATGGTGGACGTCACGGTACTGCTAAAGATCCCCGAACGCCATGGGGTCAAAAGACTCTTGGCTACAAAACTAGAACTCGCCGTAAGTCTAATAAATTTATTGTAAGAAGCCGACACTTAGGAAAGAGGAAATAAGATGAGCAGATCTCTTAAAAAAGGACCATTCGTTGACCCTAAGCTAGCTAAGAAGATTGCTGCTCTTGGTAACGATGACCGCACAGTGATTAAAACCTGGGCACGGGCCAGTACTATCTCGCCAGACTTTGTTGGTCGGACGGTTGCCGTTCATAACGGTAAGGTTCATGTACCAGTATTCATTACCGAGAATATGGTAGGTCACAAGCTTGGCGAATTTTCGCCGACTCGTAAGTTCCGTGGTCATGGTGGAAAATTAGCTAAATCTCAGGAGACAAGAGGTTAATTATGGCCGTTATATCAATCGCTAAAGGAGTCAGAATGAGTCCACGCAAAGTGGGCGTAGTTGCTGATTTGGTTCGCGGCCGGACTGTTGCAGACGCACTAACGATCCTAGAGCATACTCCACGCCGATCAGCCAAGGCTGTAGCCGACACAATTAAGTCTGCCCGGGCTAACGCGGAGCACAACCATAACTATAAGCCCGCTACCCTCGTTATAACCGAAATTTCTGTAACCCATGGCCCACGATTTAAACGGTATCGCCCAGCTGCTCGCGGACGTGCGTTGCCGTTTGAACGTAAAACAAGTCATATCAGAGTCGTTGTCGACGGAGATAAACGCGAAATTAAGGCACCTAAGGAGACTAAGTAATGGGTCAAAAAGTAAATCCAATCAGCATGCGTCTTCAGGTGAATAAGGACTGGCGATCAAAATGGTTTGCTGGTAAACGAGAGTATGCTAATTATCTAAAACAAGATTTGTCAGTACGACGAATGATAGAGACAAAGCTTGGCTCACGCGCAGCAATCAGCAAGGTTGATATCGAACGTTCACCAAACCTTGTAACTGTAACTGTTCAGACAGCCAAGGCCGGCGTGGTTATTGGCCGTGGTGGTTCGGGCGCCAGCGAATTAAAATCTGAGATAGAGAAAATTTACGGCGTACCAGTACGAGTAAATATTGAAGAGATAAAGCGGCCAGAATTGCAAGCCAAATTGGTGGCCGAGAACGTAGCGCATCAGCTTGAGAGACGTATTTCATTCCGAAGAGCCGTTAAGTCTACTGCTGCGTCTACCATGCGTGCCGGAGCCAAAGGTATTCGTATTGAGGTAGCTGGGCGTCTTGGAGGTGCCGAAATGAGTCGTCGCGAGAAAGTCGTTGAAGGGTCTGTTCCACTACATACAATCAGAGCCGACATTGACTTTGCCAAGGCTCGAGCTCAGTATCCAGGTGCTGGCATAATTGGCGTTAAAGTTTGGATTTACCGAGGAGAAAAGTAAGATGTTAATGCCTTCTCGTACTAAATTCCGCAAGGTTCGCAAGGGTAAGATTAATGGCGGCACAGCTACGTCATTAAACACCATTGCCTATGGACGTTACGGACTAGTAGCTCAGGAATCCGAGCGAATTACGAGCCGCCAAATTGAAGCAGCTCGTCAAGCAATGAGCCGTTACGTAAAGCGTGGTGGGCAAATTTGGATTAGAATTTTTCCTCATACTCCAGTTACCCGTAAGCCCCAGGACGTAAAAATGGGTAGCGGCAAAGGCAACCCAGAATTCTTTGTAGCTAAGGTCAAGCCAGGCACTGTCATGTTTGAGATGGACGGAATTACTGAAGAAGTTGCCCGCGAAGCTATGAGACTAGCCGGGCACAAACTGCCTATCAAAACTTCGTTTGCGGTTAAGGAGGAGGCTTAAGATGAAAATTGCTGAAATCCGTAAACTCAAAACCGATGAGCTTGCAAAGAGAAGCACCGATCTGCGAGAGGAAATTGCAGAGCTGCGCCGACGTCTTTACAGTGGCGAGGTTCAAAATACCAGAGTAATTAGAAATAAGCGCAAGGACCTAGCCCGCGTATTAACAGTTCTAGCTGAACAACTACAGAAGGAGAGCATCTAATGGCTAAATCACTAACAGGTACAGTTACTAGCGATAAGTCCGATAAGACTATCGTTGTCACTGTTACCGAGCGCAAAACCCATCCTTTGTATAAGAAACAGTACACTGTTAATACTAAGTTTATGGCTCATGATGAAAACAACGAAGCCAAACTTGGAGATCTAGTAATCATTACTGAAACCAGACCCATAAGCGCAAGAAAGCGCTTTAAGCTAAGCAAGGTTGTTAATAAGGCGGGTGCTAGGTTTGAAGAGACTGATGCTGTTGCTGATATTCCTGAAGAGGTTGTTGCAAAAGACGTTGATGATAAGGAGAGCAAGTAATGATTCAGCAAGAATCAATGCTACTGGCTGCAGATAACAGCGGCGCAAAGAGCCTACTTTGCATTAGAGTATTGGGCGGCTCTGGCCGACGTTATGCTCGTGTTGGTGATGTTATTGTTGCCAGTGTAAAGACAGCAAATCCAACAGGAGCTGTTAAGCGAAAAAGTGTAGTCAGAGCTGTCGTTGTTAGGACTAGTAGCCCGATTTTGCGCAAGGACGGCTCTAGTATCAGATTTGATGACAATGCGGCTGTGTTGCTGGCCGAGGATGGCAAAACTCCTCGCGGTACCCGTATTTTCGGGCCAGTTCCCCGCGAACTTCGTGATAAGGGATATAGTCGAATAATTTCATTAGCTCCGGAGGTTCTATAATGAATCAGCCTGTATATAAAATTAGACTGAAAAAGGGCGATACAGTTGTTGTTCGCGCCGGCAAATACAAGGGCCAGACTGGTAAGGTTATAGCTACTCACCCACAACTAAACAAGGTCACAGTTGAGGGAATTAATATTGTTAAAAAACACATGAAGCCTACTCGCGAGCATCCACAAGGTGGAATAACTGAACTTACTAAACCAATTTGGGTCAGTAAGGTTGGTCTGTATGATTCTGTAGCCAAAAAGGCCACTAGAATTGGCTATAAAATAGCTAAAGACGGTACCAAATCGCGCGTCGCAAAATCAAGCGGTAAGGAGATTAAGTAATGAGCGCTCCAGCTAATGCCCAAAAAACCATGATTGTCGCACGGCTAAAAACTGCCTACCAGAATGAAATTGCCCCAGCTCTTAAAGAGGAGCTAGGACTATCCAATATCAATGAGGCACCGCGACTAGAAAAAATTACTCTCAACGTTGGACTAGGACGAGCCAAAGACGAGAAGCGACTTCTAGAGGTTGCTGCCAATACCTTAACTAAAATAACCGGGCGCAAACCTGTCGAGACGATTTCAAAGAAATCAATCGCAAGCTTTAAGCTTCGTGAAGGTAACAAAATTGGCGTCAAGGTTACTCTTCGTGGTGAACAAATGTACGAATTTGCTGATCGTTTCATAAACTTAGTATTGCCGCGACTGCGCGACTTTCACGGCGTCAGTAACAAGGCCTTTGATCGCCAGGGCAATTACAGTATCGGCCTAACTGATCAATCGGTCTTTCCAGAGCTAACCTACGAAGATACTGCTACGGCTCACGGCCTACAGGTTATCTTTACTATCCGCTCCCAGAAACCAGAACATGCAAAAGCACTATTAATTAAATTCGGAATGCCTTTCGAGAAGGAGAATAAGTAATGGCTAAAAAATCCATTCTAGCTCGTGATCTAAAGCGAGAAAAGATGATTGCAAAGTATGCCGCTAAACGAGCGGAGCTTAAAGCTGCCGGCGATCTAGAGGGTCTAGCGATGCTACCACGCAACTCTAGCCCAACTAGAAAGACCAACCGGTGTAGCGAAACTGGTCGTCCACGAGCATACATGCGCCAGTTCGGACTATCAAGAATCGCTTTCAGAGATCACGCCAGTAAGGGCGAGATACCGGGCGTAACGAAGGCGAGTTGGTAATAGATATGAAACAAACTGTAATAATTTCAACCGACCCAATATCAGATATGTTTACGCGCATTCGTAATGCGATTGCTGTAAACAAGTCAGTTGTTACTATGCCGCATTCCAATAACAAGGAAACTGTGGCGAAGATATTGGCCGATTACGGTTATATTGCAAGTGTTAAAGCCGTTGCCGACGGTCCACGAAAAAATCTTGAAATCGTAATCAACGCCGACAACGAACCAGCCAAAATTACCGAAATTAAGAGATTAAGTCGTCCAGGACGTAGAGTTTACGTAAAGGCTGACGAGATTCCAGCGGTAAAACGAGGCCGTGGAATTGTTGTTGTGTCCACTAGCCGTGGGGTTATGACAGGCACAGAAGCTAAAGCCAAGAAGGTTGGCGGCGAATTAATTTGCCAAGTTTATTAAGGAGATAATATGAGTCGTATAGGAAAACTACCGATTAGCCTACCATCCGGTGTGACAATCACTGTCGACGATGATTTTATTACCGTAAACGGTAGTAAGGGCACGTTAAAGCAGTTCAATGTCCCTGGTATTAAGGTTGTGCAAGAGGACCAGCAGGTGCTAGTGAAGCGAGAAAACGAGGAGGCCAAGACCAGAGCCTTTCACGGTCTTATGCGAACGCTAGTAGCCAACATGATAACTGGCGTTAGTAAAGGTTTTGAAAAGAAACTAGAGATCAACGGGGTTGGCTATCGAGTTGCTGCTCAGGGTACTGATCTTAAGTTTAATCTTGGGTTCTCCCACGATGTAATTTACAAAATGCCAGCAGGTGTTACAGCAGCTATTGATCAGAACGTAATTACAGTTAGCGGCATAAATAAACAGCAGGTGGGTCAAGTTGCTGCCGAGATCAGATCATTGAAAAAACCAGAGCCGTACAAGGGTAAAGGAATAAAATACTCAGACGAACGTATCATTCGCAAATCAGGTAAGAGTGGTAAAGAATAGAATATGAATAACCTAATTCGCAAACAGAATAATCAGGATCGCCGCTCTAACCGAGTGAGAGCTGTTGTTAGTGGCTCAAGCGAACGTCCACGCCTAGCAGTGCACATCAGCAATATGCATATTACAGCTCAGATTATCGATGACACGTCCAGCAAAACTCTCGCCTACTCTACAACGATTGGCCAAAAACTAACCGGAACCATGACTGAGAATGCTGTCTGGGTAGGTAAGGACATCGCTGCTAGGGCTAAGAAAGCTAAAGTTACAAAAGTTACTTTTGATCGTTCATTCAGAAAATACCACGGTCGCATAAAAGCTCTAGCTGATGCAGCTCGAGAAAACGGATTGGAGTTTTAAGATATGAACCCAGATAATAAACGAAAACCTCGAGACAACCGAGCCCCAAGACCCGTAGAGGAAAAAATGTACGACGAGCGAGTCGTATTTGTTAACCGTGTGGCACGTGTAGTAAGCGGTGGACGCCGCTTCCGTTTCCAGGCATTAGTAGTTCTAGGCGATCACAAAGGCAAGGTCGGACTAGGTATAGCTAAGGGAGCAGATGTATCAACGGCAGTAACTAAGGCAACCGAGGTAGCTAAGAAGCATGTAGTTAAGATACCTATCTATAAAGGTACGTTAACTCACGAGGTTGATGCCAAATTTGCCGGCGCCAAGATACTCATAAAGCCGGCCGCACCAGGAACCGGTTTGATTGCCGGGGGAGTGGTCCGTACCGTACTTGAGGTTTCAGGTATCGAAAACGCACTGTCTAAATCACATGGTTCATCAAATAGAATCAATACCGCCTACGCTGCGATTGAGGCATTGTCTAAAATGCAGACATCTGACAAATGGATTACCACTCAGTTCAATAAACGAACTACAAAACCAGCCAAGAAAGTTCAGGAGACAAAATAATGAAATTTAATGAACTAACTGCACCAAGACAAACTGCACCAAAACGCGTTGGTCGTGGTATTAGCGCTGGCGGTGGTAAAACAGCCGGCCGAGGAACTAAAGGCCAAGGTGCCCGAAAGAGCTCAACCAAAGCTGGCTTTGAGGGCGGCCAGATGCCAATCTATATGAGGCTGCCTAAGCTTCGTGGCTTTAAGAGTAAACGAGACGTGGTTGAGACTGTATCTGTATCACAGATCGATGCCATTAAGCCAGCTATTGTTGACACCGGTGTACTTGCTGAGGCTGGACTGATCTCTAACGCACATGTCGCGGTCAAACTTATTGGAAGTGACTCAATGAAATCCAAAAAGACTGTTAAATTATTTAGAGCCAGTAAGTCTGCTATAAAGAGCCTAGAAGCTGCTGGTGGCAAATTTGAACAAACTGACAGACTTGCCCGAGTTTCTTCAAAAAAAGACAAATAAATTTGTTATCTAGCTGACAACATCTATAGTCAGCTACTTCCTGTATAATAACTTCAAGATGTTGAGGTTTATATATTGGGAAGAGCAGTCCGAGCGTCGGATTCATTCCGCGCCCGGCGCGATGAGAAACCCTGAAAGGGTGTCTCATAAGGCGGTAGCCGTATGAACTGGGGAATAATACTAAAATCTATTAGCCATGGCGAGATGCGCAAGCGTATCTTGGCTGTCCTTGGAATGCTTCTAGTATTTAGAATACTGGCCCACATCCCGGTACCACTGGCTGACCCGCACACCCTAAAGCAGGTTCTCCAAAATCTATTTGAACAATCTAATTCCAATCAGCTGCTAGGGTTCTTAAATGTACTTTCAGGTGGAGCGCTGGCTAACTTTTCGATAATGTTGGTTGGCTTAGGGGCCTACATTAACGCCAGTATCATAATGCAGCTTTTAACCAAGGCCATACCAAAGCTCGAGGCCCTTAATAAAGAGGGTGAATTTGGACGCAAAAAAATAAATCAGTACACCAGAATGCTTACTTTTCCGCTGGCAATCGTTCAATCTGTAGGCATGATCTATCTCATTAGACAACAGGCCCAGAGTATTGGAGGCCTAGGAGATATTACAGCCAATACTACATCTGCTCAGTGGCTACTGATGATCTCGGCTCTTGTGGGCGGCTCGATGATACTAATGTGGTTAGGCGAGCTGATTACCGAGAGATCTGTAGGCAATGGCATATCTTTGCTCATTACAGTTGGAATAGTTAGTCGATTACCAAGCCTGGCTACCGAGCTTTGGAATGGATCATACTGGACTAATTCTATGAAAGTATCCGACAAACTTCATTGGCTACACCGCGATTTCTCTAAGCATGGACTTATGATATTCGGCATTGTTCTATTCTCGGTGATTTTTGTAACCTGGGCAGTTGTTAAACTGAACGAAGCCTCCAGAAAATTGACGGTAAATTACGCTAAACGTGTCCAAGGTAACAGAACCTACGGCGGCGTAACCACAACCTTGCCCGTGAAGCTTATTACAGCTGGTGTCATTCCGATCATTTTTGCTGTAGCCTTCCTGTCGGTACCAAGCTTTATAGGCCAATTACTCACCCATGGTAAGGGTGCGGCTATTGTGGCTCATACGCAATGGGAGCACATTGGAGTTAGCTTGTCTCAACTATTTCAAAGTCCTAGTGCCGCTACATTTGCGGCTGGAGGCTGGCATCCGTGGGTTTACCCAATAACCTACTTTAGTCTGGTGTTTATTTTTACCTATTTTTATACCAGTGTTACCTTTAACTCCAAGGAAATAGCCGAGAATCTTCAGAAACAGGGTGGCTTTATTGCCGACATTAGGTCTGGTAAGCAAACTGAAAAATACTTATCAAAAGTGGTCAACCGCCTAACCTTATTTGGCGCCATAGCCCTTGGATTTTTAGCAGTTCTACCAATTTTGGCTCAGGTTAAACTTAGTCAGAATATTGCTATTGGCGGAACCAGCATCCTTATCCTTGTTTCCGTGTCGCTTGAGACACTCCGCCAAGTTGAATCTAGAGCTATGATGATAACCTATGACCAGTATGAACAACCAGACTACTTTTATGAGTCTGATAATCCACCAGCGATTGCAGGAATGGGCGCTCGAATACTAAAATATCGTCCAAAATTACCCAAACTTCGTCGCTAATAAACTGACAGTTATTGTCTGGCGATAAATACCCTTTACAACACCTTAGGCTATCTGATATACTTTCCTAGTTATATTTTATGGCTAAAGATAAAGAGGTAATCGAGCTGGCTGGAGTGGTGGTAGAAGCTCTACCAGGCACCCAGTTTGTCGTAGAACTCGAAAATGGCCATAGAATAATAGCTCACGTCGCCGGCAGAATGCGGAAGCATTACATTCGGCTTGTGCCAGGGGACCGCGTTAAGGTAGAATTGACACCTTATGATCTTACAAAGGGTCGGATAACTTACCGCGAAAATTAATTAAGCAGTGTGTCATCAACACATATAAGGAGAGATGATCCGCATGAAAGTGCGTGCTAGCGTAAAGAAAATAAGTCCAGATGATATAGTTGTACGCCGTAAAGGCCGCGTATATATTATTAATAAGCTAAAGCCAAAGCATAAGCAGAGGCAGGGTTAACTATATGGCACGATTATCGGGCGTAACTATTCCAGATAATAAGCAAGTTCAGATTGCTCTTACCTATATATATGGCATAGGTCCAAAGTTTAGCCAAGATACCTTAAAGGCAGCCAAAGTTGAGCCAACGGTTAGAGTAAAAGACCTAACAGACGCTGAATTATCCCGTATCCAGGATTTTATTACAGCCAATTACACCATTGAAGGTGAATTGCAGAGAGTAGTAACAGGAAATATTAAGAGACTACGTGAGATCAATTCATACCGTGGTATGCGCCACAAGAATAATTTACCAACTCGTGGCCAACGAACCAGAACCAATGCCCGAACTCGCCGAGGAAAGAAGGTTACTGTTGGTGGCACTGCTAAGAAGGCAGTCTCTAAGACTTAAGGTATAAATTATGACTGAAGAACCAAACAAGGAAGTTATCAAAGAAGAAGTGACTACAGCTGCTGCAGAACCTACTACAGCACCAGCGCCAGTAGTCAAACGTAAAAAGGCTAAGCGCGCCGTGTCGCATGCTCATATTCATGTGCTAGCAACATTTAACAACACGATTATTACTGTATCTGACGACAAGGGTAATACCCTAACCACAGGTAGCGCTGGTGCCTCGGGCTTTAGAGGTTCCAAGAAGGGTACAGCTTATGCTGCCCAAATTGCTGCCGAGAAAGCTGTATCTGATGCTAAGCAAAATTACGGTATTTCAAAGGCAGATGTTTTCGTTAAAGGTATCGGTCTAGGCCGAGAGGCTGCAGTCCGCTCGCTTATTAGTCAGAAGATACAGGTAGAGAGCGTCAGAGATATAACTGGCATTCCCCACGGTGGAGTACGACCTAGAAAGCCTAAGAGGAATTAATTATGGCACGAAACGTTAGTTCAATTGTTAAGCAGTCACGTCGCGAAGGCTACGCGCTTCACCCGAAGGCTCATAAGGCACTAGTCAAGCGCACAGCACTACCAGGGCAGCAAAACACTGGATACAGTAACCGAAAAGCTAGTCAATATTCTGTTCAGTTACGCGAGAAACAGAAGGTTAAGCGCCTTTATGGGCTTTTAGAGCGTCAGTTTACCAAACTTATGTCTGAAGCATCAAGAACTCGTGGTCAATCAGGCTCAACTCTTCTGGAGTTCTTAGAAAGACGCCTAGATAACGTTGTCTATCGCTCAGGGCTGGCTGTTAGCCGAAGAGCAGCGCGACAGCTTGTAACTCACGGGCATTTTACACTTAATGGCCGGCGTGTAGACATCCCCTCAGTTCGGGTTAAGGTCGGTGACGTTATAGTTATACGAGACCACAGCAAAAACACTGATTATTTCAAGCGAATTGACGATGTTAGTCCAGCACCAAGTGTAATACCGGCTTGGCTAAAAGTTGATCGCAAGAAGCTAACCATCACAGTGAGCGCCGTACCGACTCGCGAAGATGCTGAACCAGATATCAAAGAGCAATTAATCGTAGAATATTATTCACGCTAAAGGAGGCGGGTAAATCAATATGAGCAAACTAATTCACACACCAACACTAGCCAGTATCAATGACCACGGGGCCACAAGCGCTACCTTTGTTATTGAACCCCTACATCCAGGCTATGGGATGACTCTAGGCAACAGCCTAAGACGAGTCCTTTTGTCCAGCGTAGCTGGGGCAGCTGTAACAGGCTTTAGGATTAGCGGAGTGACACACGAATTCACCACCGTAAAAGGGGTAAAAGAAGACGTTGTAGCTATCATGCTCAATCTTAAGGGTCTGCGCTTTAAGGTGTATAGCGACGAACCACAGACAATAACCCTAACCAAAAAAGGGAAGGGAGTTGTTAAGGGTAAGGACATAACTCTTAATGCTGATGTCGAACTAGTCAACCCTGATCATCTGATTTGCACAGTCGATGATGACAAAACCAGTCTTACCATCGAGCTTGTTGTTGAAACAGGTCGCGGTTACCGCCCCCTAGACGAGACTGGAAGTGGCCGAAAAGCCAGCGATCTAATTGTTATGGACGCTTTGTTTACCCCTGTGATACGTGTTCGATACAAGGTTGAGAACACGCGTGTTGGCCAAATGACCAACCTAGACAAGCTACTCCTAACCGTTGATACCGACGGTTCTATTTCACCAAGAGAAGCTTTTGAAGAAGCGGCAGCTATACTGGTAAACCAGTACACTGCACTCGCTGGCCAAACAACTGTTGAAGCTGGAGCGCCACTTACTGCTAACAGTGTTATTGAAGCTGAGGGTCCAGACAGTGACGAACCGGCTGAGCTAATGACCTCTATAGAGGACTTAAACCTAAGTGCTAGAACAACTAATGCATTGGTAAATAACGACATTCACACCATCAAAGACCTCTTGAGCTTGTCAGAGGCCGAACTACGCGACCTTAAAGGTTTTGGCAATAAAGCCCTCGACGAAGTAAAAGATAAAATAGCTGAGCTAGAGCTTTAAGGAAAGATTAAGGATAAATAAATGCACCGTCACGGATATCAAGGAAGGAAGTTTGGCAGAGAGCGCGATCAACGTCGAGCCCTTCTTAAAGGTTTAGCTGAATCCTTGATCTTGAATGAATCAATCGAAACCACTCTACCTAAGGCTAAGGAAGTTGTATCGTATACCGAGAAGCTTGTGACAAAGGCTAAAAAAGGCGGGCTGCACAATCGTCGCCAAATAATCAGTAGTCTTTCAACAATTGAGGCTGCTGACAAGTTATTCAACGACATAGCCCCAATACTAGTTGATCGAAGTAGCGGCTTCTTTAGGATTAAAAAAGCTGGGTTTCGCCGAGGAGATAATGCCGAACTAGCTACTGTTAGCTTCGTTGATGATCTGTCTGCGAAAACCAAGACTAAAGTTGAGGCTAAGCCCGAGAAAACGGCCGCCAAGAAGACCGTTGCAAAATCAGCTAAAAAACCAGTGACTAAGCCTGCCAAGGAGGCTAAATAATGAAGACATACAGCCAAAAACCTAGCGAAATTAGCCGAGCATGGTACGTTATTGACGCGACTGATATTTCTATGGGCCGCGTTTCCACGGTTGCTGCCTCCCTGTTAATCGGTAAAGGCAAGCCAACCGTTACTGACCACATGGACGGCGGAGATTACGTGATCGTTATCAACACCGATAATATGAAATTCACAGGCAATAAAAAAGACCAGAAGCTATACCAAAACCATAGTGGTTTTCCTGGAGGTCTGAGAACTAGGACATTGGGTGATATTACAACTACCGAAGCTCTGACAAAGTCTATTCGCGGTATGTTGCCTGTAAACAAACTTCGTGATGCTAGGTTAGCTAGACTCAAGGTATACACAGGTAACGAGCACAACCACGCTCCTCAGCAACCCAAGAATTATCCAATAACGAAGACTGGAGATAAATAATGGCAGCCAATAACTACTTTTATGCACTAGGGCGTCGTAAAAGTGCAACCGCTCGGGTACGCCTAACATCCGGCAAGGGAGAGTTTACTATTAACTCTAAAACTTCAACTGATTATTTTGCGGATAACAAAAGTCTTTTACACGACCTGAACAAAGCATTCACAGTTCTTGAACTTGACCCAGCTAAGTTTACAGTCAGCGCTAAGGTTGTTGGCGGTGGTCATGCCAGCCAGGTTGATGCTATCAGATTAGGTATAGCAAAAGCACTGGTGCTACTTAACGAGGACTACAAAGGAACTCTTAGAAAAGCCGAGTTGCTTGGACGCGATCCTCGCGAAAAGGAACGCAAGAAATTTGGCCTCAAGAGCGCTCGCAAGCAAAGGCAGTTTACTAAGCGTTAGTATTCTATGGCAAATCCCGAAACCATCGGGGTGGTTGGTGTTGGTGAGCTAGGCAGTAAGTTAGAGCTGCAAGCAAAAAAAGCCGGCTTTAATGTAGTCAGTTTTGACCCGTTTCAGTATAAAATTGCTAAAAGAGGCATAAACCCCTGGCTGAGAACTTCTAGAGACGAACCCTTGTCTGTACGTACAGAAACTACCCAGGGAGTGTTTGATCAATCTGCGCTAGTCCACTGGACTGCTCACCCCGAACATGCCCTTCAGGCCAACATAACACCCAAGGATAATACGGTTTTGTTCCTTCACAGCAGTGTGATGGCCGAGAGTATTCGTGTAGCAAAACATCTGGAAGAATATGGACTAGCATTAGGTCAAATAGCTATTGTCCACTGTGCAATGAACTATCAACTTGGTGTTTCGGTTGCGTCTGACCACGGTAATCACGAAATCGCTATGGAACATATCAAATCCCTAGGGCTAAATCCTGTGCTGTTAACCTCAAATGAGCACGACCGGATTATGTGGGATACGCAAGGCCTGGCCTTAAGAATTAGTGAAAGGGAACGACAAATGCTTGCTGCCCACGATCTTGGGATATTGCCACCTTCAGCCGAACGAGTTAGGGCTGTAATAGATACGAATAATACCAGATGGACAGCAACTACCAAAAAATCTCTAGACTCTAATCCATTTAATAAGCGTCGCTCAGGAGACACCGACAGCCTACTTGATGAATAACCGTCACAATGCTAGAATTAGCTCCGATGAATAAGCTGCACTCGTATTTTGGTTTTTGGTTTACATTCACCACGATGACGGCTTTTTCTGTGCGTTCGTAAACTAATAAATATCGAGAATACTGAAGAATCCGCCATCACGGCGGATTTTTTTAATACTCAAATAATAAAGGAGAGAACATAATGCCAAGTCCAGATATTTTAGGAATAACCGAGGCAGAGAGACAAGCACTAATAGAATTAACTCGTAGTAACGTTGCCCGTTGCGCTGGAGCAGTGACGGTTCGGGCTGAACATGACGATTCGACTGGTGAGTTTGACGATTCTCCGTCTAAGGCGCTACCTATGCCAGTTAGCCGCAAAGGTCGTCCAGAATTTGTAGTCGATCTATAAGCTGAGCATGTCTTTAATGAGTCCAGAATAAGGTATAATTTTACTAATGACTAAGGAAGTGATACTGACAGGTCTTAGATCAAACAGCGAGTTTCATCTAGGTAACTACCTAGGGGCCATTTTACCTATGGTTGAACTTCAAAGGAAGCATGCTGGAAAATACCAACTCAATATGTTTGTTCCGGATCTTCACAGCTTTACAACTCCTATAGAACATGGAAAATTGTATGAGCAGACACTTCAAAACCTAAAAATATTTGTAGCTGCTGGGCTAGATATAAATAACCCCGATACGTACATATACAGACAGAGCTTTGTGCCAGCTCACTCTGAACTAACCTGGATTTTGGATTGCTTTACTGGTTTTGGCGAGGCTAGCCGGATGATAGAGTTCAAGGATAAGTCCAAATCAGTGGGTGTCGATAGAGTTACCGTAGGGTTATTCAACTACCCAGTTTTAATGGCCGCAGATATCCTACTCTACGGAGCACACTACATACCCGTTGGTGATGACCAAAAACAACATATTGAGCTAGCTAGGGATCTTGCACTTAGACTCAACAATAAGTTCGGCGATGTATTCGAGGTTCCCTACGAATGGAAGAAACAGCTTGAGTTTGCCGGGCTAGAGCGTGGAGTACGAATTCGATCGCTCAGAAACCCAGACAAAAAAATGAGTAAATCTGTAGACGACCCAGCGGGTACAATTATGCTAAGCGACACACCTGAGACGGCAGCTAAAAAAGTGCTTTCTGCAACTACCGACTCAATCGGAGCGATAGCTTACGACTGGGAAAAACAGCCGGGAGTCACCAACCTACTGGAAATACTTGCCCTACTCACAAACACTAGTCACGATCGTGTTACTAAGGAATGGCAGGGAAAAAGTAGTTATGGTGAGTTAAAGCAAGCGGTTGCAAAGGAAGTAAGTCAATTTTTATCTACGTTGCATAGGAATCTATCTGACGTTGATTCAACTAAGCTCGAAAATAAGCTAAAAACCGATGAAACAACTATGAATTTAATTGCTAACAGACGTTTACTGTCAGTACAAATTGCTGTAGGGCTCAGATCAAACGCTAGCTAATATGACAAGTTTCAGAATTGGTGAATCAGACAGCGGCAAGCGGGTTGATATAGTAATTAGCAATAAATACCCAGAATTTAGCCGATCGTCTCTAGAAAAGTTATTTGATGCGGGCCACGTCCATTTAAATGGTAAACCAGTAAAAGCATCGCATAAACTGCATGTTGGCGATAAAATTAACGTCGATGAAACGCTTTTGTCTAAGCTACCCCCTGATCTAGAGCTCCCAGTTATATACGAAGACGAGGATGTTCTGGTTATCAACAAACCGGAGGGTATTTTAACTCATGCTAAGGGCTCGCTGAATACAGAGGCATCCGTAGCTAGCTTTATAAAACCTAAGCTTCAAAACTTTGCTCTAAGCAATAATCGGGCTGGAATTGTTCATAGACTAGACAGAGCCACAAGCGGGATAATTATTACAGCCAAAAATACCAACGCATTATCAAAGCTACAAAAGCAGTTCTCGCTACGTAAAGCCAGGAAACAGTATATTGCTATTGTTCACGGGCGTGTTTCTCCAGATCATGCGATTATCGATGCCGCTATCCTACGTAACCCAGCCAAACCACAAACATTTAAGGTCGACTCGTCAGGTAAGTCTGCAATTACTGAGTACATGGTACTCCAACATTTAACCAAGGGTGGCAAGGACTATACATACCTGCAACTTAGTCCAAAAACCGGGCGAACTCACCAGCTTCGGGTGCATATGAACTATATCGGTCACTCAATAGTCGGCGATAATGTCTACGGTAAAGATTCTGGAGAATTATTATTGCACGCTGTGAAACTAGAAATTACCCTGCCATCTAGTGAAAGGAAAATCTTCGATACAGACGTACCAAAAAGATTTAATGAGTTTCTATATGAATAGTGTCCTAGTAAACCCAAAAACAGCTAAAGAGATTGCTGACTATTTATCGAACCCAACCCAGGCAGTATTAGTTTACGGTAAAAAACACTCCGGAGCTGATTTACTAGCCCTGGATATAGCGGCTGAACTACTGGGTGTCGACCCAGACCGAGTTTTAAAGTCTGGCCAATTAATGATTGTTGAGAAATCTGATGATAAGCAAAATATTACCGTAGATAATATTAGGCAACTTAAATCTACTCTAAAACTAAGCTCGGGATCTGGTCCTAAGCAGCGGCGTGTAGTTCTGATAAACAATGCCCAGACCATGAACCACGAGGCACAAAATGCCCTACTAAAGTCTCTCGAGGAGCCTCCAAAAAACACCCACATTGTACTATTTAGCTCAAGCATTGCTAATTTGCTACCGACAGTAGTCTCCAGGTGCGCTAGGATCAATGTACTACCTATAAGCATTAATCAGGCATACCAAAACTATTCTGGTGTTGAAAAGGCTAGGGTGCTGTCTGCGTGGCATCTTAGCGGAGGTGCGGCGAAATTACTTGATGAACTAATAACTAATTATGACTCCAAGGAGTTTAATAACGCTAAGCAAGCAAAAGATATTCTTACCTCTAATAAGTATGGCCGAATAGTGCTACTTGATAAGCTATCGCAAGATAAAAACGCTTTAATAAGTGTTCTAGACACACTTGACTCGGCAATTAAAGCCATAGAGTTATCGAGTCTACGATCCGGCAAAATATCGGCTAGTAAAAAAATGCTCGAGAACCGCAGAATGATCCTGACAGTAAATTCAGCTCTTGAAAACAATGTATCGGTCAGACTCGCCGCTCTCGAGGCGGCCCTAAAGCTAAGGACCTAGCTCTGGTATAATAAGCCTAATGTACTCACTTATCTTTATTCTATTACTAGCATTGGTTGTTTTTAGACACGGCCAAAAGACCGAACATGAAATGATAGTAATCCCGAGACGTATTGGCGATAGACTTAGCAAACTCTGGGAAATTGCTCATCATGGCATGCGCGAGAATAGACTATTGCGAGCAGAGAAAGCGCTTTTAACTATTCTTAAGATAGATGAGAAAAATGCGCCAGCCTACAACCGACTGGGTATCCTATATGCCAAACAAAGGGAATACAAAGATGCAATCGACTGTTTTGAGATAGCTAGCTCCATAGAACCTAGTGCATCTAGTTTGCACAATTTGGGCCTAATCTACTATGAGACCGAGAACTATCACAAAGCTTCAACAGCCTTTGAGCAAGCCTTAAAGTTGGAAGATGATCTAGCAGCCCGACATATAGCCTACGCCAAGGTTCAAGAAAAATTAGGCAACGATAAGCTAATGATTCAAGAACTAGAAAAGGCCGCCGAACTTGAACCTAATCGCGAAACCTACGCTCTGCTGACGAAGGCCTATGAGTCTCAGGGATTAGACGATGAAGCAAGACAATCACAAAAAAAACTAGATAAGTTTGCCTTGCCATCGGCAAAAAGCAAAAAAGTATTTAGGCCCCGCCGAGTAGTTATATAAGCATATTCTGTTGTTAAATTACCCCTGTTTTGATAGAATTGGAGTGTTCTAATTGTGCGTTTATGCCGACGTAGCTCAGTGGCCAGAGCGGCTGTTTTGTAAACAGCGGGTCGTGGGTTCGACTCCCTCCGTCGGCTCCAAATTTGATTGTGTTTGCGAGGACACTCAAATTAGGTGTAGTTTAGGTGGGTGTTACATGGTTAGCTAACCGCACTATACTCTGCTATACTGCGGTTATGCTTACCAAGCAAAAGGGAGATATTGCCGCTGGAATGGCAATCCAATACTTTATCTCGGAGGGCTATGAGGTTTGTCTACCTATTGGCGATAAGAGAGATTACGATCTTATTGTCGAAAAGGACAATATACTAAGTAGAGTGCAGGTAAAATATGCTGGGCTGTATAGTAGAGGTAACCAATGTAAGGCTGGTCTTCGCATAACAGGAGGCAACCAATCATTTCATTATGCGAAGAAGTATTCAGACATAGCATTCGATCTATTGTTTGTTCACACAGCTAAAGGACAGCAGTACCTAATCCCGTGGAGCAAATTAAAAATTAGGAATGAAATAAGTATCGAGCATAGTAAATATCAATCATACCGATTGATAACAACTAGTATGCAGAGGTAGTGAAGTGGTTAAACACGCTTGACTGTAAATCAAGTGGCATTCGCCTTCGGGGGTTCGAATCCCTCCCTCTGCACCAACTATAAAATATGGATATATATGTAGCTCCCGAATTCAATGCGCATGTCATCTCATTTGAAGGAGATGAACTTAGAGTTAGCCTAGACTCATTACTTAGAGCAGATATCAACCTAATTGGCCGACGAAACTTTCTTGGACTTGAGCCTCGTAGAGTTACAAAACGGCGGAATAGGTACAATGATACAAGAGCTCAGCTTGAATGGTACAAATTGGCAAGGCAAGACGCCTCGAGTCCTTATGTCACCAGAGTTGGAGATCTAGAACTTATAGAGGATGGTTTAACCTTCTCACTTAGGCACCTTCATGATTATTCCGCTGGAAAAACAGATCTCCTGGCCCCCTATTTATATCTACCCGAAGATTCAGATCGGTCATTAGAAGATAGAGTAACAGCAGATATTTCTGTTATAGAGTCAGCTCTGCCGGCATTTGACTTCAACGCCCGAAAAGAAAGTACCAAAGCTTATGTTGCGACCAGAAAACTAACCTTAGCCACTTAAAGTAATGATGCTACAAAAACTACTACAAAATTCTCATAGAATTCTAATAACATCCCACCTTGGCGCTGACCCTGACGCTGTTTGCTCAGGCCTGCTTCTTAAAAACACGTTGGCAGAAAACTATACTAATAAAAAAATTAATGTTGTTCTAGAAGAAGTCTCATACGGCCTAGGTTTTATAGAAGGCTTTAATAGCATTAAAATTTCACCGCTTGTTAATGCAGTTAAAGGTTTTAAGCCGGATCTTTTAATTATTGTGGACGCAAATAACATTACAAGATGCACGCGCGATCCTGAATCAGTATCGAAGGTATTGTCTGATGTTAAACTCGCGATAATCGATCATCATGAACCAGTTGATAAAGACGAATCGGATGTATATATAAATCAAAACAGCCCCGCTGTGACCCAGGATATCTACGACCTTTGTTTTAACCAGTTGAAATTAAAAAAGCCAAATGGTTTTGCAGAATTAGCAATGATCGGCATATATTCTGATACGGGTGGCTTTAAGTACTTATCTGGCGACCATAAATTAACACTTAAAATTGTTAGTGAGCTGGTTGATGCTGGTGTAAATATCGAGAAAGTTTCCAATAATTTAAGCAAGATTAGCTCTGACGCTATCGAAATTCTGGCTATTCTAATAAAAAATATGAGTCGCTACAAAGACTTTAGTTATACATATCTTGAAGATAAGGTTGTAGATAGTGTGAATTTTCAGGCTGTAAAACAGGCAGCCGATACATTTATGCATAATTATCTAAGGAATGTAGACAAACGACAGAGTGGCTTTTTGGTATACAAGGACGCCAACGGCAGCGAGGGTGACTATAAGGTTTCATTCCGATCTACGCCCGGTGAGATTGACGTCGCATCAATAGCCAAGAAATTGGGCGGAGGCGGCCACAAACCAGCTGCAGGGGCCCAGCTTAAGGCTAAGGATATTGATCACGCACTCTCTCAGGTTAAAAGTGCCATTTCAGAAAATTAACATTCTCTAGTAAAATACATCTGTTAATGCCGTCGTAGCTCAGTGGTAGAGCACCTCCATGGTAAGGAGGGGGTCACGAGTTCAACTCTCGTCGACGGCTCCATCGTCGTCTATCATTTCGACCCTGTCAAAATATTCGGTAAATAAATTGCCGAATATTCGTGCCTGGGTCTTCATGTTTCCTCCTCTCCCCACAAAACATGTGTTTTGCGGGGGCCCCGATAATAACTTGATAAGAAGGTGCGTATCTGTTATATTAGTTTATAATCATGGCTAAAAAAGGCGACAAACGAAAACTTATCGGGCTAGTATGCGACGCATGCGGGCAGCGGCATTACTATACCAGCAAGAACACTATGAATACTCCAGACAAAGTTAGCCTAAAAAAATTCTGTCCAGTTAAGCGGGCTACTGCTGAACAGCTTGAGACAAAAAAGAATCTTGGTCGCAACGAAGTCAAACCTCGCAAATAATCTTTGTTTTAAGATATAATCAATTAAGTTCCCATAAGGGGAAAAGATATCCCGAGCAGAAAATCACATTTTTTGCTCGAGCGATAATAAATTGGCTTATATATCTTAGGGGAGTAGCTCAGTTGGTAGAGCATCGGTCTCCAAAACCGAGGGTCGCAGGTTCGAGTCCTGTCTCCCCTGCCAGAATAAGCAACAGTCATATTTATAGATCATTGTAAATAAGCGTAGCCACTTTTCTACTAAAGAGTAGGTGCGTATTATCAAATTATGAGCAGAACGGCCTTAAATAAACCGATTTTAATAACGTTGTATGGATTTCCAGGATCCGGGAAATCATACATTGCTCGAAATTTAGCCGAACACCTCCATATTGCTCACGTTAGCGCCGATCGTATTCGCGGTGAACTATTTAAGAACCCGCAATATACTGCTCAAGAAAATTCAATAATACTGCACCTAATGAACTACATGGCTGATGAGTTTTTATCAGCAGGGGTAAGTGTAATCTATGACGCAAATTCTCTAAGAGTTACCCAGCGAAAGCAGCTTCGTGAGTTGGCTAGTAAGCACCGCGCTGGGTACATGCTCATATGGATTCAGATTGATCCAGAAACAGCTTACTCCAGAACTTTAAAACGAGATAAACGGACCGCTGATGATCATTTTGCCCAATCTCACACCAGACGTAGTTTTAACGACCTTATGAGCCATATGCAGAATCCTAGCGACGAGAGTTACTTGGTGGTTAGCGGTAAGCACTCCTTCAATAGTCAAAAAGCCACAATATTTAATAAGCTCTATCAGATTGGTCATATAAACAGCGATACTATCCAGCAATCAGTTACTAGGCCTGACCTGATTAACCTGGTCCCCAGCCATCCGGCCGGACAAGAGGGTTACCGGAACATATCTGTCCTATAATTAATGAATGGCAGTAAAAACCTTTGATATACCTGATATCGGCAGAGTTAAAGTTTATAAACGACGTGGTGTGCGCAACCTTAAACTAAGCGTTGATCATAGTGGGCTTATTAGGGTAACCATCCCGATCTGGGCACCGTACAGCACTGGACTAAGTTTTATCCATAAGCAACGCGCCTGGGTTCTTTCGCACTCTAGTAAAGCTAGGCCTGCTCTTTTGATGAACGGTGACCGGGTCGGTAAATCGTTGCGGCTCAACTTTAATGCATCTAGTAGCCCAATCACAAGAACAAGACTGGTTGGCAGCACCATAAATATCTATACGAGAGAAGAGATAAGCAACCCAATGCTACAAAAGAAGGTGACTACCGCCACAGAAAAAGCCTTAAAACACGAATCGTATGTACTACTTAAACAACGACTTGACCAATTATCTAAGGCTAATAACTTCTACTACAAGGATCTTCGCATCAAAAGATTGACCTCTCGTTGGGGAAGCTGTTCGGCAAAAAAAGAAATATCTCTCAGCTTATACCTCATACAGCTACCGTGGAATCTCATTGATTATGTATTAATACACGAGCTGGCTCATACTGAACATATGCACCATGGGCACGACTTTTGGACTAGGGTCGAGTCTATACTGCCAAAGGCCAAGGAATTAAGAAGAGAGCTCAGCAAACATAAACCACAGATCTATCCGGCCGACAGATAAATAACGCTTGCTTAACAGAGTAAACTAAGGTACTATTGACTACAGACACCTACTATTCATAGTAGGTTTTATTTTGTAAAGGGGATCAAAAGATGTCTACAAAAAAGAAGCGAGCTGCTGCACCTCGAGTTCGTAAATTAGCTAAAGCAATTAACGAAAATTTGCAGCCAGAAGTTAAGGCTATTTCTGAAAAAAGTAGACGTTTGCCCCTGTCAAAATTGCACATTTCAAAGCTACCGGGTATTAAACAAATTATTTGGTTCCTAAAGCTATTAGTACCAAAGTATTTTGTTAACGCCTGGAGAGAAGTTAGACAGGTTACCTGGCCCTCTGGTAGAGAGACACGGCGCCTGACTCTTGCTGTGTTTATATTCGCAACTGTGTTTGGATTAGCGGTGGCAATTGTGGACAAAGGTTTGGATGAATTCTTCAAAAAAGTTGTTCTAAAGTAAAGGAGTTAAAGTGAGCCGACGATACGATTCGAGTAAACAATGGTATGCCATTCACACCTACAGTGGATATGAAGAAAAGGTTGCCGAGAGTATCCGCCAACGTGCGGACAGCCTTGATATGGGTGACAAGATCTTTCAGGTCCTAGTTCCTAAGGAGAAGATGATTGAGATTAAGAATGGTAAGCGAAAGATTGTTGAAAAACGAATTTTTCAAGGTTACGTATTAGTTGAGATGAAACTGTCTGAAGACGCATGGTTTATTGTTAGAAACACACCTAACGTAACCGGCTTTGTCGGAACGGGTACTGAACCAACACCGGTTAGCGCTGATGAAATTGCTAAAATTATGAAGCGAATGGGTCGTGAAGAGCCTAAACACAAGTTTGATTACCAGGTTGGTGAGGTTGTTAATATCATCGACGGGCCATTTAAAGGCTTCGACGGGTCAATTAATGAAATTGATGCTCAAAAGGGCAAGCTTAAAGTGTTAGTTAACATGTTTGGCCGTGAAACGCCAGTTGAGCTAGACGGCCTACAGGTAAAGAGGGTTTAAAAAAAATGGCTGAATGTATTATTGAAAGATCACTGGAAATTGGCCTTGTATCACCGATTAACGGCGGAACTCTGGAGCGGGTAGCAGGGTCAGTAGTTGAGGCCGATAAAGAAACAGGGCAGCTGATAGCTAGCTGCGATGTACCGGGATGTTCGGCCGAATTCGAACTCTACCCACTCGAGCAAGACGGTGGGATGTACAGTGTTGAACCAGACTCCGTACAGGTAGCGAGATTTATATGTAAAAGAGAGCGATTATAGGAGAATATTATGGCAAAAGAAGTTAAAGCAAATTTGAAGATGAAAATTCGTGCCGGGCAAGCTAGTGCAGGACCACCAGTTGGCTCTAGTCTCGGCCAGCACGGCGTTAATATGATGGATTTTATAAATCCGTTTAACGAGCAAACTAAGGATCGAATGGGCCAGGTTGTGACTGTCCACATCACAATCTACGATGACCGCACAATGGATTGGCGAGTTGTTGGCACGCCAACCGACGAGCGTATCCTCGCTGCTCTCAAAGTAGATAAGGGTTCTGGTAAGCCAAATAGTGAAAAACTGACCAAAAAACTTACAGACGCGCAGGTAACTGAAATTGCCGAGGCGAAGGCCATAGACATGAATACAGATGATATTCCAGCTGTTAAAAAAATGGTGGCTGGTACTGCCCGAAGCATGGGGATAGAGATCGAATAACAACTAACTGCTGTGGGAGATATGTTCTTAAACAGTCGATAGCACCACAAAGGAGATTAAGATGACCGATAAAAAAACTAAAGGAGAAGCAAAAGTAGACAATACTGTAGATATAGAACCACAAGTAGTGGCTGCTGTATCGGACACAGTTGCACCTAAAGTTAAAGCAACGGCTAAAGCCGGTAAACGAAGTGCTAAAGCAATTGCCGAAGCTGAAGCCAAAGTAGCCAAGGAGTCCAAAAAGGCCGAACAGGCTGACTCCAACACTGCTAAGCCTAAAACGACTATTAAAACCAGAACTAAACTGGAGCGCTCGAGCAAAAAGTATCGAGAGGTTGCCAAGTTATTGGAAAAAGACAAAATTTATAGCCTAGCCGAAGCTCTGGAGCTTGCTACAAAAACAAGCACTACTAAGTTTGATTCTACCGTTGAGCTTCACATTAACCTTGGCGTAGATCCAAAGCAGGCTGACCAAAACATTCGCGATACCTTGTCGCTACCGGCAGGCACTGGTAAGACAGTTCGAATTGCAGCGTTTGTAGAAGCTGATGATGAGGCGAAGGCTAAGGCAGCTGGAGCTGACATTGCTGGCGTTGATAAGGTTATTGCTTTGCTAGATAAGGAAGATATTAATTTTGATCTATTAGTATCAACACCTCTATTAATGGCAAAATTGGGTAAGTACGCTAAACTTCTTGGACCTAAGGGACTGATGCCAAGCCCAAAAAGCGGAACGGTGACTGCCGACTTTTCTACAGCTATCAAGGAGTTAAAGGCCGGTAAGGTTGAATACCGCGTAGACCAAGCTGGAATAATCCATCTTGGTATAGGCAAGGTAAGTTTTGGGGCTAACAAACTTATGCAAAACGCTGAGGCAGTAATGACCAGTATTCGAAATGCTAAGCCAAGCAGCATTAAAGGTAACTTCATAGAAGCTATTACCGTTACAACAACCATGGGCCCTGGTATTAAAGTCGATATAAACTCGCGGAGCTAATACTACAACATATTGCTATTTGATTGGTCAACTACATATCTGTAAACTATATGTAGAGGAGATTTAATGGGCGTCTACAGTAACATACAAATACAGGTCGCAATCGAGGCTGGGCATATAATTTGTCACCCATTAAATCCAGGAAACATTGCCGGGACTAGTATAGACGTAACTCTTGGGGACTGGTTCTATAGAACTGAGCGAACCGGTAGCAGTGGCTTCTACAACCCTTTCGATAAGGAAGATGTATCTCGATATTTTGATGGGCCATACCAGGCGCAAACTCACGAGGAATGGGCCAAGACTAATGGACGTCAGCTGTTCGTAGGCATTCCACCCAAGCACCCAATTATTGTGCTAAGGCCTAACGAGAGAATTCTGGCGCACACACATGAATTTATCGGCATTAAGGCGCCTGGTACTAGCACCCTTCAGGCCCGTAGTACATGGGGCCGAAACGGTGTTGCAGTTTGTCTTGACGCTGGCTGGGGAGACCCCGGTTATATTAACCGCTGGACTCTTGAGATTTATAATATGAACCAACATGAGAGCGTCGTTCTGCCAATCGGCGAACGAATTGCCCAGATGGTTTTCCACGAAACCGGCCCTGTAGACGGCGAGTATAAGAAACTCAGTGGTAAGTACCAAACTGGCTCAAGTGACGACCTCGATGCCCTAATCAAAAACTGGGCACCAGAACAGATGCTACCTCGGGCCTATAAGGATAGTCGGGCCATGCCAATTAAAATCAATGGATTAGCTAGCAAAACTAAGCGCGGTGGGAAAAAGTAATGGTTAACCTATGCAAAACCCAACTGGTACATTTTTAGTCCTAGAAGGCGCTGACGGTTCAGGTAAGGGAACTCAGTTCAAGTTACTAACCGAACGCTTGAAGGCTGTTGGTTACGAAGTTGAGGTCTTTGATTTTCCACAGTACGAGAGCGACTCTAGCTTCTTTGTTAAAAAATATCTGAATGGTGAGTTAGGACCGGCTAATCAAATTAGCCCTTACACTGCCTCCTTATTCTTTGCACTCGATCGATATGAAGCTTCTGGCCGAATCAGACAAGCCCTCAGAGATGGTAAGATTGTCCTTTCAAATCGTTATGTCGGATCAAACATGGCACACCAAGGTTCAAAGTTGAGGGACCCAATGGAACAACGAAGTTTTTTTGTTTGGGAGGATAGCTTAGAATACCAACTGCTTAACTTGCCACGACCTAATTTAAATATTTTCCTAAGAGTACCGGCAGAAACGTCATTTGATCTGATTAGTAAGAAGCAAGCTAGATCCTACACTAGCGAAAGTCGCGACCAGCATGAGAAGGATTTAGAACATCTCCGAAACTCAGTTAAAACCTACGACCTGCTGTGCGAGATATTCCCAAATGATTTTAAAGCCATTGACTGCATGAGAGACAACCAGCTAATGACTATTCCTGAGATTAACAATATCATCTGGGAGATAATTCAACCTGCTCTACCACCGAGACCAGCCACGAACGCCGGCCATCCCGTTACAGTCAATTTATCCGATACAAGTACAACTGCAGCCCCTAATGAGCAACAAACTAGTGAACAGACCGAGATTGTCATATCACGAAATATCAGCTTGCTGCTTGCGCAAGAAATTAGAGCCTGGCTTCCTAAAAACAATATTGATAAAAATTGGCCGGGTAACAACTATGGCTACTATGTCCCTGAGGGATTGGCTCAAAAGACACAGAATAAGCTAAGGTTCATCATGGAAGATATTATTGCCAACCGGAGAAAGCTTGATAAAAAGATCAGGGTTAACGATCTGCCGAGAGATCTATCTCTACCAAGCACTCCTCTAGCAGCCTTTGGGAGCTACCAACTTAACCTAGATTATTCCGATGCAACTAGCCTGGCCGAAAAACTAGTTAGTCTTAACCTGCCAGAGGCTGATGCTCTACTAGATGAGATTAACCGACACTCTAGCAAAAGTTGGGGCCGAAAAATTAAATCAGCTCAACACAGTTTGGCGGCTAACGAACCAGAAAAAATAGAGGCTATTATTAAACGGATTGTTAACGATCATGTACCACAAACCCTTTCATCAGTAGGTGAGGCTGTTAAACTCCTCGATGCCAGCCCGAGAAACGAGTTTAAAGCCCTAATTGATGTTATTTATCCTAAAAGCGACCTACCCAGAGCTGAGCTTGCCGATCAAATCGATAAACTTTCCTATAAGCAAAAAGTCGAGGCGCTAACTTTAGCCATACTAGGCAACAAAAACAGCCTACCCGAGCAGCTTACCTATAAGTTTGATGTTACGTCGGAACGCAGTGCTTTGATCCAGCTAGACAAGTCTAGTCTATACCACACTATTCAGGTTCAGGCGCCAACCCCACGATATGGTTACGAAGTTCCTGAATCTATTGAAAAAATTGGAGCCTTAGACGAGTACCTGAACATATTCGACAAATCACTGGAGCTTTATAGCATACTGCAATCAACGAACACTCCGGAGACTGCAGTTTACGGCGTTATGCTAGGCCACAAATCGCGGTTTCAGATTGTTTGTTCGCTAGGCTACCTACGAGAGCTATTTAGAACAACTCGAGATACTACTGACGCGGGAATTGTTGATTCACTGATTGAGAAGGTGTCGGAAGTTCATCCAATTGCTGCTGAAATTATTTCTAGGTTAGATCGAGTAACTTCGCAGAAGAAACCAAGCCGTAAAAAGAAAAAATAACCTCTTATAAACTCTTGCCGATTAACCTAACAAGTGTTACAATTGTGGCTAGTTTAGCCAAAGACAGTAGCTGCTTGAATCAAGCTTAATCGCCTGGGAACTCCCAGAAAAGCTACCAAGGTAATAACGATTCATCAAGATTGTTAATTATGTCTCTGGCTAGAATATGGCGCAGAGATTTTTTATAACTTTGTCGACCAAGAAGCTCGTTAACAAATTAAATTAACAAACTAATCGAAGGAATAAACTATGGCTTTAACAAAAGATAAGAAAGCCGTGATTGTCGATGAGGTTGCTAGCTTACTAGCTAGTTCTAAACTAACAGTGTTTGCCGAATACCGAGGTACTTCAGTTAAGTCTATGCAGGCTTTACGGAAAAGCGCCAAAGATAACGGCACACAGATAATTGTTGTTAAGAACCGCTTGTTTAAGAAGGCGCTTGAGTCAAATGATTCCCTGAAGGATCTAGACCTAAGCCTTCTAAAAGGCCAGCTAATGTATGCCTTTAACTCTACTGACGAAGTAGCCCCAGCACAAACCTTGGCTAATTTTGCAAAAAATGAACCACAGGTCGTGTTTGTTGGTGGCATATCAGTCGATGGAACAATGTTAACAGCTGACGACATCAAGGCTCTTGCAAGCCTACCAAGCAAGGATCAATTACGCGCCCAACTGGTTGGCACTATCGCTGCTCCAATTAGCGGATTTGTAAATGTGATGGCAGGTAATGTTCGAGGATTACTAAATGTATTAACCGCTCGTGCCGATGGCATGGGCAACTAAGGAGAATTAAAATGGCAGATGAAAACAAGGTAGAAGTACCAAAAGAGTTCGCTACTCTAGTTGAACAACTAGACAAACTAAGTGCGCTAGAAATCAGCAAGTTCGTTAAGTTCCTAGAAGAGTACTGGGGCGTCAGTGCTGCAGCACCAGCTGTTGCTATGGCTGCTCCTGCTGCTGCCGGCGAAACCGCTGCAGCTGAAGAGAAAAGCGAGTACGACGTTATCCTTAAGGATGCCGGTGCTCAAAAAGTAGCTGTAATCAAGGCCGTTAAAGACATCACCGGTCTTGGACTAGGTGAAGCAAAGGCAATTGTTGACGGTGCTCCAAAGGCCGTTAAGGAAAAAGCTAACAAAGAAGACGCTGAAGCCGCTAAAAAAGCCCTTGAAGAGGCTGGCGCTACAGTTGAACTAGCCTAAGCAAGACTTTAGGCGCAACTAATTACTGCTCAAATTATTTTTGAGCAGTTTTTAGTTGGTTATCCACAACTTTGACTTTACTTTTTGACTTGAGTCTCCCTATATGGTACGTTTGGGATGAATATTGACCAAACAAATACCGTCAATAAGGGGAGTGAAAACAAAATGGCAGATATTCCAGAAAAACAAATCAAAAGACTGCGAGCATTGATTGCCGAAGCCGAAACTGCATTAGCAGCCACTAAAGAGCTGCTAGTTAGTATTGTTGGCGAAGATCCTGTTTTATCTGAAAAAGTTAAAGATCAATCCCTGGGTAAAATTATTGAAGGAGTCTTTGACGGACAGAACATGGTTGGCAGTGATGGCAAGACATACCCAGTTCCAGCTAATTACGCCAGTAAGTCCAAGTTAGTTCAGGGCGACATTCTAAAACTTACTATTGCTGACGATGGAGCGTTTATGTACAAGCAAATTGGCCCCGTCCCAAGACGGCAAGTAGTTGGCGTGTTGAAGCAAAATGATGGCCATTATACCGTTGATGTAGACGGCAAGGTATACCGCGTACTACTGGCCAGTGTTACTTACTTTAAAGCCAAGCCAGGCGACCAAGTTAGCGTAAATATACCAGAGGACCCCTCGGTTGATGCCGAATGGGCCGCGCTCGAAGCCGCACTTTAGCGGCTACTCTTCGCTTCCTGATAAAACATATTACATTGCTGGGTTGATAAACTGATTTCACAACAGCAATGACACAACATAAAACGTATAATTAATAGGCTATGGGACAGGCATTGTATCGAAAATATCGGCCAAAGTCGTTTGCTGATGCGGTTGGCCAAAAACACATAACCGACACACTGGAATCGGCTATTAAGTCTGGTCGGATTAGCCATGCTTACCTTTTTACAGGCCCCAAGGGCGTTGGTAAGACTAGTATTGCCAGGATTCTGGCTCATGCAGTTAACGACCTAGATTATGACGACGAATCAACTCATTTAGATATAATCGAGATCGATGCCGCCAGCAACCGACGTATAGATGAAATTCGCGACCTTAGAGATAAAGTACATATCAGCCCAACTAGCGCCAAGTACAAAGTTTACATAATTGACGAGGTTCATATGCTAACGCGCGAGGCCTTTAACGCTCTACTGAAAACTCTTGAGGAACCGCCAGCTCACTGCATTTTTATATTAGCAACGACCGAATCACATAAATTACCTGAGACTATCACCAGCAGAACACAGAAATTTGAATTCAAGCCGATATCAGTTGCCGATGCCGTCTCGCAGCTTAAAACTATCGCAAATAAAGAAAAGATTACGGTTAGCGATAAGGCTTTAGGATTAATCGCAGAACATGGACAGGGCAGTTTTAGAGATAGTATTAGTTTGCTCGATCAATTGCGCTCTAGTTCAGCCGGCGAGATTGATGAGAGTCAAATTAGCCAATTCCTGGGCCTTCCGAACCAGGAGAGTATCGATCAAATTATTGACGCCATCAACCAAGGCAACCCACAACGAGTTGTTGAGCATTTGGGCGATATGTTTGCCTACGGCTCAAATGCCACAGTTTTATCCAATCAAATAGCAAAAACTGTGCGTCAGGAATTTATAAAAAATTCTGGGGGCCCAGAACAGCTGAAACTATTAAGAGAGCTCCTGACTATAGCGGCCAGCCCTAATCCGGAGCGACTGCTAGAGATAATTCTTGTTGAGGCAGCTCTTAACAACCCTAGCTCTGGCACACCAGCCAAGGATGAAAATATAATTGCTCCTCCTAAGGAACAATACCACCCAGCGACCGAGGCCAAGGTGAATAAAGCCAGGCCCACCGAAACTAAAAAATCAGCGTCGATCAGAGAGTTCAACGATACCACCTGGGATGAAATTACAGACAAGGTTAAGAACCAGGCTGCATCCATTTATACAGCTCTTCGTTTGGCGAAACCGAGTGTTTCTGATGATAAGTTGATTCTTGCCTTTAAGTTCCCCCTACACCAAAAAAAGATAAATCAGGCCCAACACAAAGACTTAATAAGCAAGGTAGTTTCTGAGATTACAGGTCAAAAGCTCATAATTGAGGCCGTGGTTAGCCAGGACGCCCCTGGCAACACCGATAATAAGCCAGCTTTAGCCAGTGCCAAACCAGAAGTTATTAATACCATAAGCAATATTTTTGGCAATGCCGAGATGCTAGAATCATGATAAGCAAAGGGTAATATGGCAAACAGCAATGCATCTACTGTCCCGCAGAATATTGATATAGAGGCCAGTCTACTAGGCAGCCTATTAATAGATAGTGATTCGTTTATTAAGATTGCTGACGTTGTTAGACAAGATGATTTTTATGATAGCCGTCATAAGGCAATATTTGCTGCAATGCGTATTCTGCATGATAAGCGAAGCCCCATAGATATTTTGACATTAAGTGAGCAGCTTAGATCAAGCGACCAATTGGAAGCGATTGGTGGCGCGAGCTACTTAACCGAATTAACTAATACCGTACCAACCGCATCGCACCTTGAGCAATACGCCGAGATAGTAGCCGACAAGGCCATTAGAAGACGCTTAATCTCCGCTTCTAAGGACATTTCCGAGATTGGTTCGGACGAGTCTAAAACACTACAAGAATTGATCGAGGAAGCCGAAACTAGGTTATTCGAGGTTAGTAACCGCCATGTTCGACAAGATATCACCAGTCTTGAATCTATATTGGGGGATAGCTTTGATCGCTTAGACGATTTACATCGCCACAAAGGCGGAATTAGAGGTATCCCGACTGGACTTAGAGATCTAGATAAGCTGCTGGCCGGTCTCCAACGATCTGACCTTATTGTACTGGCAGCCCGCCCAAGCATGGGTAAGACTGCTCTGATGCTTAATATTGCGTTAAACGTAGCCACAAAGGCTAAACAAGGCTCCGTATTGCTATTCAGTCTCGAAATGGGTAAAGAACAGCTAGTAGACCGTCTGCTGGCGGCAGAAGCTGGTGTGGATGCCTGGAAGCTTCGAACCGGTGAAGGTTTGACCGACAAGGACTTTGAGAAGCTAAGTGCAGGTATGGGAAAACTAGCAGAGGCCCCAATATTTATTGATGACACGTCAGGAATTACGGTTAGCGACATGAGAACCAAGGCTAGACGGCTACATCATCAACACCCCTTGGCTCTAATAGTGGTGGATTATCTACAGTTAATGAGTGGTGGCTCAAGATTTGCCTCTACTTCTAATCGAGTTCAGGAAATATCGGAAATCAGCCGAAACTTAAAAATCTTGGCTAGGGAACTTAACGTGCCAGTACTGGCGCTATCTCAACTTAGCCGATCGGTAGAGAGCAGAACCCCGCAAATCCCGCAACTAGCTGATCTGCGTGAATCCGGATCGATCGAGCAAGACGCCGATGTGGTAGCCTTTTTATACCGAGAAGAGTATTACAACCCGAATACCGAAAAACAGAATATTATGGAGGTTTTAGTAAAAAAGCATCGAAACGGACCAACAAAAAATATCGACATCTACTTCGATAGGCAGAAACAAATATTTAGAGATCTCGATGCAGCTCACGACCAGCCTTTTGACTAGCTTTTTTGCTATACTAACTAATAATGCTTGACCTTAAACGACCCCGAGTGGAGCTTGATAGACAGTTTGTGCTGATATTTTCTAGTGTTTCACTAATTTTTGTTACATTCTTTTGGCATCTGACTAAATTAACGCCTGGTTTTAGCGCTCTTGAAGGCTCAGCTATAAAAAATAGCGCTTCGATACATTCGATTATTAATGATCCGATCAACGCTCCTCACTCATTGCTGTTATATTTGGTCCATAAGACTGGCCTAGAAAAAATATTATATTTTAGACTAGTTTCAGCTATCTTGGCGGTAGTTTTCTTAGCCTGTTTCTACAAGATTGCCCGACACTGGTTTGGAAGAATGATTGCTACTGTAGCGACACTCTTAATGGCTATGACCCCATCATTGATATTAATTGGAAGAAGCGCCAGTGCAGATATTATGTTCTTATTCCCATTGGCAGTTGGAGCAGCCTATTTTTGGTATTCCAGAATGGATAAACCAAATTGGCAGGTTTACCTAAGCCTTACCGCTATTGGTGCGCTAAGCCTTTACACCCCCGGTATGATTTGGTTGCTTGCAGCCTCTTTGTTTTCTATTCGCTCTAATATTAAACCTATAATTATGCTTTACTCTCGCAGAATTAATGCAGCTGCTGCCTTGGTGGTTCTTCTGATACTTACACCTTTGATCATGGGGCTAACCCGACATCCAGACCTGATTAAGGATTTGCTGCTTTTGCCTCAGCATTTACCAAACCTTGATACTGTAAAGAATATAGTTTGGAGCTTTTTGACCCTTGGCTGGCACAGTCAAGATCACTCTATATTTCAAATAGATTACTTGCCACTACTTAACGCTGCTCAAGTTGTATTATCTATTTTTGGTATATATGCTCTATGGTCTCGAGCTCGTTTTAAGTTAATTGGGATGCTAGTTATTATGGCCATTGGCGTAATTGGCAGTGGCTTAACAAATAATTACTCTGCTCTGTTAATTACCTTAATAGTGACCTGCTTGCTGGCAGCAGCTGGCCTACGATATTTATATATCGAGTGGCAAGGAGTTTTCCCGCGGAATCCAATACCGCGAGGCTTAGCAATTCTGCTGATTGCACTGCTTGGAGTTGCTAGCATTAATTACGGCCTAAAATACTCTCTTGTGGCTTGGCCACACACGGTATCTACCAAGTCGGTATACGTGCTAAAATAACAGAGTATAAAAGGGAGAGATAAATTGAGTAAATTTGACCAAGCTAAGCTTGTAATGAAGGCACGCAAATTACAAAAAGAGCTACAAAAGGAAATTATCACTGTTGAGGCTGGGAACGGTGCAGTTAAGGTTGAGATATCTGGTGAGCAAAAGATAAAGCACATCCACATCGACCCAGACTATGTAGACCTAGACGATATTGGCCAGCTTGAAGGCTGGGTAGAGGAAGCGGTTAAAGAAGCGATTGTAAAAAGTCAGCAATTGGCTGCCGAGAAAATGCAACCTCTGATGGGTTCTCTAGGTAGCTTGGGTCTCTAAAACAATGGGTTCCGTCGTTCCAGAGCCGTTACTAGAACTTATTGAATCTCTTAGGCAGCTCCCCGGAGTTGGACCGCGAACAGCTGAGAGATATGCTTATTTTCTATTCAAGGCCGACAAAAGTCGAGCAGCTTCATTAGTCGACAACCTTAAGGATATACACACAAAAATTACGTTCTGTCCTATTACGTTTGCGTTGATTGATTCTAGCGAAAAGGTCAGCTCGCTGTATAGCGACCCAAGACGAGACAAAACAATTGTGGCGGTTGTGGCTGACCCCTTTGATATTGTTGCACTAGAGAAAACTAACAGTTTTAAGGGTACTTATCATGTGCTCGGTGGCCTGGTTTCACCGATAGATGGCATTGGCCCTGAGCAGTTGCATATTAAAGAACTTATTAAACGAATTAAGAATGATAAGGTTAAGGAACTAATACTAGCAACCAATGGTAGCGTAGAAGGTGAGAGTACGGCTCTACTCCTAACCCAGGCAGTTAGCGACTATCCCGTAAAAATTACTAGGCTGGCTAGAGGTTTACCTGTTGGAGTCGATCTTGAATACGCCGACCAAATTACATTAACTCGCGCTCTCGAAGGTCGACAGACTCTGTTTTAGTGCCTGATATTCGGATACAATAAAAACAATGAAATACCCAGAAACTGAAAAAATAGCCAAGATTATTGATCAATCGTCCAAGATTGTTGTGATTCAGGCCGACAATCCAGATGCCGATAGTTTGGCCAGCTCCTTGGCCTTGGAGGCAATTCTAGGCGAAGCAGGCAAAGAGGTAGTGATGTACTGCGGAGTTGATCTGCCATCTTACCTGGCTTACTTCCCAGGTGCCGATAGGGTTGTTAATGAGCTACCCAACAACTTTGACGCTGGGGTTATCGTTGATACTAGTTCCGAGTCATTGCTCGAGCAACTAAGTATTAAGGGTTATAAGGGCTGGTTAGCAGCTAAACCTGTTATCATACTTGACCACCATGCAACTGACGCAACAATTGATTACGCCCAAGTTATCTGTAACCACCCAGCGGTAGCCACTGCTGAAGTTATCTATGAGTTGGCTAGCCAACTTGGCTGGAAGATCGATTTGCCAGCCAGCGAACTATTAGCCATGGGCATAATGAGCGACAGCCTAGGCCTAACATCTGAAGCAACATCGGCTCGCTCGATACACATAATTGCTGAACTGGTTGAAGCTGGTGTTAGTCTTGCAGCCCTAGAGAGTGCTAGACGCGAAACTATGCGCCGTGAGCCAGAACTAATTCACTACAAGGGTGAACTTCTAAAACGCGTTGAGTTTAGTGCTGACGATAGAATCGCAACTGTTGTTATCCCTTGGGAGGAGATTGAAAAATATAGCCCACTCTATAATCCACCTATGCTAGTAATCGATGACATGCGACTAGCTAAAAACACCGACGTAGCAATTTGTTTCAAAGTTTATAAAGACGGTAAGATAACCGGTAAAATTCGCTGCAACTATGGCAAAGGGATTGGCGATAAACTAGCTGAACATTTTGGCGGTGGCGGGCACCCTTATGCCTCCGGATTTAAATTACAGGACGGCCGACCATTAGACGAAGTCAAAACCGAAACAATTAAAGTCGCAGCTGAGCTACTGGATGGTATCGAAAAGAAATGATTCTATACAATACCCTCGCACGACAAGAACAAGAATTTAAGCCACTTAGTGACGACGAAGTTAAAATATATACATGCGGACCAACTGTCTATGATTATCAGCATATTGGTAACTATAGCGGCTATATTTACTGGGACATTTTAGTACGAACTCTTAGGCTACTGGATTGCAAGGTTAATCGTGTCATGAATATCACCGACGTCGGTCATTTAGTGAGCGATGGAGACGAAGGCGAAGACAAATTAGAAAAAGGTGCAGCAAGGGAAGGTAAGAGTCCACGAGAGGTTGCTGACTTTTATACCAATGACTTTTTGGTTAACTTCAAAAACCTCGGCCTTGTAGAGCCAGCCAAGATAGCTAATGCTACGGACTTTATAGATCAGCAACTTGGCATAATCCGTCAATTAGTGGATAAAGGTTTCGCCTACAAGACTGAAGCGGCAATCTACTTTGAAACTAGTAAGCTTGAGGACTACGGGAAATTAACTGGCCAAAAACTATCCGACAAAGAAGTTGGCGCCCGAAATGAGGTTGTAACCGACGCAGCCAAACATCATCCTCAAGATTTTGCCCTGTGGTTTTTCACCGTTGGGCGATTTGCTAATCATGAGATGCACTGGCCGAGCCCCTGGGGTGAGGGCTTCCCAGGTTGGCATATAGAATGTTCGGCTATTATCCACGCTCTTCTAGGTGACCCAATTGATATACATACTGGTGGGATCGATCATATTGGCACACATCACACTAATGAAATTGCTCAAACCGAGGCAGCTTTTGGTCACGAACTATCAAAATACTGGCTACACAACAATCACATGATGGTAGACGGCACGAAAATCAGTAAGTCCCTAGGCAATGGCCTTAGGTTGCAGGATCTTCAGCAAAAAGGCTACAGCCCGATGGACTTTAAACTACTAGTTTTACAGAGCCACTACCGAAATCAAACTAATTTTACCTGGGAGGCTCTCGATGCAGCTAAAAATCGTCTCAGACGGTTTAAAAACGTTGCTGAACTAAGATTCCAGCCAACCGCCAGTACAGAAGCAGCACAAGCTATATCGTTTGATAAAAGCAAGGCTGATATCCTAGAGCAGGCTCAGCAAGACATTAATACTCCCCAAATCCTGACCGCTATTGATTCTACACTAGAGCAAGTTGAGAACTTTGGTGTGCAAAAGCATAGCCTTGATAACTACACAAATTGGCTGAGCTTTATTGACGACCTACTTGGTCTAGATTTGATGAATTCAACCAAGGACATAACGAGCGAGCAGAAGCAGGTTATAGCCAGGCGCGAGGCAGCCAGGACCCAAAAGGACTGGGCCACTTCTGACAAGCTACGAGATGAGTTAATTGGTCAGAGAATAGGTTTGCGAGACACTCCAGCAGGTGTTGTTTGGTTTAGCCTTTAAACAGCGCTAGATGTATCTATGCCTTTAGTAGAAGGTGGGTTAGAACCCGAACTGCGTTTAAAGTAATCTTCTACAAGAACTTTAGTTGCGCTGGCTGCCGGTATGGCAACGATTGCACCCATGAAACCGGCTAAACCAATACCTAGTAGCGCCGAAACAAAGACTGACAGCGCTGTAAGTTTATTTAACCTAGACTGAATGTATGGCTGGAAGGTGTGGTTTTCCACAAAGTAATACACTACAAAATAGATAGCCATAATTATGGCAAGGTGGACCGAGCTTAACAGACAGAATAGCAAAACTATGGTGGAGGATATGGGGTTTCCGAAGAGTGGAATCAACCCAAAAACAGCCACAATTCCGGCTAGTGCTGCTGCGTTAACACTAACTCCAAGTATATGACTTGCAATAGTTAGTGCGATAAAGGTAAACATCCCCGCAACCAGCGAGATTATGACTTGGCCGTTAACAAAGCCACTGACGCCCTTATACATCTCGTGGGCTAGGCCCTTAACGTGAGCTCGGTCCTTTTTAGGAACAAAGCCCCAGATTAAGGCCATCCAATACGGCCCCTCTACAAGCATCATGAAGGCCATAACAATAACCGCGACTGATTCGGCTATAATTGTGGCCACTCGTTTACCGGTATCAAGGATCGTGCTACCGAAGTTGCCATAATTTTTAGCAAAGTCTCTAGCACTAGTAGATATCTTTTCGTCCAGATTGTAGCGCTTTGCGGTTCTGGCTAACCCACTATCTTGTTTTTGAAAATCATCAACAAGTTTTGGAACTTCATTAATAAAATCGCGGGTTTGACTAATAAGTGGAGGTGTAACCAAGGCAAAGAGCGCTATAAGTACAGTAATCACCATGGCATAGGCAGCCGCGGTTGCCCTGGCTCGGCTATCTATCTTAAGACGTCTGGTGGTCCAGCTGACAACTGGATTGAGTGCAAGTGCTAGAAAGAAGGCGGCAAATATCAGAGTTAGTATATGCCCGATACGGAAAAACATCTTATAGGCAATGACAGCTACCACGACCCACAGGATAGTTCTAATAATTGTTCTGTTTGTAAGGCTAACTACGACCTTCTGCGATTTATCAGAATCACTCATAACCAATATTATGCCTCATTTAGCTGCTTCTTATCAATTAAATCAAAATATATCTTCTCGATTGTGCTCGCAACCACTTTGGTGTCAAACTGCTTAACATACTGTTCCTGCCAAGCGTGAAGCGTATTAGCCAGATCATTATCAGATAAAAGTTCTATGAGTCTGTTAGCAAACTCAGTTTGATGAGTAGGATCAATTAAGGTTTTTGGCTGGGGATCAAGAACACTACTGTAGCCTGGATTATTACCGCCAAGCACAACCTTGGATCCGGCAGCCATTGCCTCAATTAGTACAATGCCGAATGATTCGCCATAAAGGGAAGGGAAACAAGCCACATCGGCGCTGTTTAGTAACTTAGGCTTAACTTGCTCGTCTACGTAGCCTAGAAACTGTACCGAATCACTCAGCCCAAGACTATTAACCAAGGCCTCTAGCTTGGCTTGCTCGGGGCCCTTACCACCAATAACTAACTGAACATCGGGAAGATCTTTATGGACTATCTCAAACGCCTCGATTAGCTGACGGCAGCCTTTGCGCTCAACCAGACGGCCTAAGAAAACTATTCTTTTAGCCGAGTTTTTTGGTTGCGGACTAGTTAAAAATTTTGAAATATCAACCATGTTAGGCACAACCTGGGTCTCAATCTTAAATGTTTGTTTGGCAAAGTCCTGGGCCGCCTGGCTAACAGCCAGGTATTTATTGATTTTCTTAACGCTTTGGTGCTGGAATAAACCTAGCAACCTGGTGCCAGCCCTGGCCACTAAACCTGATGGAAAAATATGAAAAGTACTAACCACCACCGACTGCTTGTAGGCCCGCTTGATAACTCTTTGGGCCATAAATGGTGAGTAGGGCATCATTACATGAATAACGTCTGGTTTTTCTTGTCTTAGTACCTTATTAATGTCAGATGCCTTCGAGAACAGCGACATACTAGGCTCGTTACCGTTGAATTTAACCTTCAAATTCTTTGACAAACTATAAATCTTGCCGCCAGCCCAGCTAGTAGCTTTGGTTTCGCCGCACATATAAAAAACATTATGGCCGCGAGAACTTAGCCATGCACCTAACTCTTTGACGTATTGAGCAACACCATCGCTGCTATCAAGAGTGTCGTCGTAGACCAACCCGATTGATAATTTTTGTGATTTTTCTGCCATTTTTCTTACTTTCTTTCTTGGCTTCCATGTGTTTTTTACGGTCAATGGCAGCTCGATAGGCTTCTTCGTAACCCTTGATTACGGTTTCGTACTCATACTGTTTGGACTCCTGAATGCCCCACTGTCTCATTGCATTATTAATACTTGGCTCGTTGAGAAATACCGCCAGACGGTTAGCAAAATCATCTGTTGACTCGGCATCAACCAAACCAAGACGACCATAGCCAGTCATAACACTCTTGTAGCCTAGATTAGCACCACCAATAACCGGCGCCCCTGTGGCCATGGCTTCAACTAGTACTATCCCAAAGCTTTCACCGAACATCGCCGGAGCGCAAACCAAATCGGCGTTGGCAAACAAATCTACTTTTTCTTCATCTGTTACAAAGCCCAGTAATTTTACATTTGGCGTGCCATTGGTCTTAACAATTTTTTCGAGTTCTTTGCGCTTAGCACCCTTGCCGGCAATAATTAAATGGGCATTGGGCATTTCTTTTACCAGAAGGTCAAATGCTTCGAGCAAATGATCGACACCTTTGCGTTTTTCTAGCCTCCCAACATAAACAATGGTTTTAGTGTTTGGCCCACTTAAAGGCTTTCGCTTCTTAACGGGCCGAAATTTAGCAAGGTTAATACCGTTTGGAATAAATCTAAAGTTATTAACTAAGAAGTTGTGGTGCTCGTTGTCGCTAGCCTTATCTATTAACATTGCTGCCGGAACTTTAGACGGTGCCGTTAAAATATGGAATTTTTTAAAATAAGGTCGCCCGATTGGGTAAAAAGTATTAATCCAGAACTTGCCCGCCGCAGTATCCATCAAGTTAGCATGGAATGTGCCGACGTGTGCCGCATCGGAGAACAGCAGAAACTGCATGCCTATCATTGGTATCCATGGCTCGTGGAAATTAATAACATCAAATTTTTCTTCTTCAAGAATGCGTTTAATTTCCGCCACGTTGTAGGCGCTGCCCCAAGAACCTTTGGTGCCAAAACCACCACTAAAGTTCCTGACAGTTCCTACCACTATGTAATCCTCGGGGATTGGCCCTTTATAGGTAGCTGGTCGTGAAGTAATTATTTTTACTGTATGACCACGTTTTTCTAGCCCCGTGGCCAGGTTGAGCACTACTTCGGCAACTCCGCCGGGATGCTCAAACATATTATGTGGGCAAACTAAGCCGATTTTCATATATTGATATCAGTATACCCTAACTTGGGTCCTTATTTAGAAGTTTGCGCAAGGCCGGCGGTATATAGTGCGCTATCTCGCTAGCCTCGGCTACAACAGATGGTGCGTGGTTTGGTGCCTCAACTTTTATAGGTTTGTAATCCTTGTAAATTTGGCGCATATGAACCTCTACATTGGTACTGTCAAAGTAGCGATCGCCGTCTAGAAGAACATGGTAGACCGGCAGGTCAACATGTTTACCGGCCAGATTTAGCGTAAACATGGTCAGGCCCATGTTCATGTAGGTCCGTACATCGTTGGACTGCCACAAGCCAATCTCAAAATTAATGCGGTGTTTTCGCTCTTCTTTATCTATGTTTCTGACCTTCGAGTGCTCGTCTTTTATAAAGACGCCTTCAGCCAGAGCATAGCCTATTCGGATAAGAGTTTTTCTTAGAATAAAATATTTTACAAATGCAGCGGTAAGCCGGTGAGAAAATAGTGATGAGCCCCAACGCAGCATTAGATAAGTTCGTTTACTAAAAACAAAATCTTCTTTGTTTACCAAACCAACAACACTGATCAAAAGATTCACCCTTTTGGCAATGTCCGGATACTTCTGAAGTGTTTTAGTAACAATCATAAAACCTAGGCTCAAACCAACAATTGTAACCTGTTTGTTTTTATATTTAAGCTTGATAAATGAGGCTAGATAATCGGCCATATTATCGAGGCTGGCCTTCTCGCCAATTTTGTAAAACGAATCCATACCACCAAAGCCTGGGAGGTCAGGGACGGTAACATTGCCATAGGCCGAAAGAAACTCAGCAACCCCGCCAATCCGCTCCAAACTAGAGTGGTGGCCGTATATCAGTAGTATCTCGCGCTTCTTACCTTTGGTTGACGGTATATGCATCACCCGGCCGCGAAGGCCATTGATATTAAGTGGAAAGATGTAATCTTCCGCATTGAAATTTTGATTAGGCATACTCTAGTAAGCAATTATAGGTATAGTTGGCTTATCTGTAAAATAATGTATATAACGCCCCAAATACGCTATAATAACGGGGTTGTTGGCTTTATTCCTAAAGGGAAAAGAGCAGCCCAGCATAGTTCTTAATGTTCTACCCAAAATGAAAGGCCAAGATTTATCTGCATTTCATTTTGAGAGGAGAAACCGAATGTAAAATGAAGTCGGAAGGCTAGTTCTAAAAAAGCCGCCCGACGATTACAGAGTTCGAGTTTCGACGATGGGACGTCGCCAAGTGGTAAGGCACTGGTTTTTGGTACCAGCATTCGTAGGTTCGAATCCTACCGTCCCAGCCATGGTTCGACAAGCTCACCACAGGTGGGCTGGTTGAACTATAATTGAGACGGAGGGTACGAACCATACATGGTTCGGCGAACGAGAAGCGAAGGCAAGAATGTGTTTACATATTTTTGCCGAGCATCGCAGGAAGGAGCGACCGAGACTTTAGCCGAGGAGAAGCGATATCCCTCGACCCCAGCAGAAGAATTATGAGTAGGTCGAATCACTTAAAATGGTTATGCTGTTATATATTCGTTCGTTGCTGTTTAATTTAAGTTATGGGTCTCACCAATAACGTCAGTCTGAGGTTTAATAATTACAAATCCTTCGGTAGCGAATTACAAGGATTTAACAATATTGCCCCGATAAATATTATTATAGGCAAAAATAATTCTGGTAAGTCAGCTCTTCTTGACATCGTCGATTTTATGACAAACATACATGACATATCTAAATACGGACATCGAGGCAGAATCCCCAAAGTCTACTTTTCAGCGCCACTGGATGAATTGACAATTAAACGTGTATTTCCTGAGGGTACAAGTGGCGGTCCCATTGGAGGCGACTATTATCAATACGGGAGAGCTTGGCTCGATAAAATTATAACTGTGGAACTTTCGCAAGATGGAAGGCAAACATACGTCCACCTAGACCCAGAAACTCACCCCCAGTTTAATCAAGAGCTCGCTAAATCAATCCAAAATCCATTCAATGGGCTTCTTTTCAAACGTGTGATTGCAGAAAGAAATATAGCCCCAGAGTCAGAAGGTCCTCCAATGTTAAACTCCGACGGTACAGGGGTATCTAACCTTATACAATACTTTTTGCACGAATCTTCAGCCGACCAAGAAATGGTCGAAGTTAAGTTACTGAACGCGTTGAATAAGATCTTCCAGTCGGATACAACATTCACCAGAATCCAGGCTAAACGGCTAACAACGACTAATGAATGGGAGGTTTACCTAGAGGAGGACCATAAAGGTACCATAGCTCTCTCAGATTCAGGCAGTGGGCTGAAGACAATACTAATTGTTCTCGCACAAACCCTGCTCATACCAGTGCTCGAAAAAAGAGAACTAAATTCATACGTTTTTGGCTTTGAAGAGCTGGAGAATAACCTTCACCCTGGACTTCAACGAAGACTTTTTGGATACTTACGCGACCTTGCTGTCGAAAATAACGTATCAATTTTTATAACGACACATTCCAATGTAGTCATTGACCTTTTTAGTACCGATAGCAACGCCCAAATATTGCACATTAGCCATGATAAAAAGACTGCCCACGTCAATACTGTATCTGAGTACCGGGATAGGACAGGGCTACTCGATGATCTTGATGTCAGGGCAAGCGACATACTACAGTCAAACGGTGTCATATGGGTCGAAGGGCCTTCGGACAGAGTATACATCAACCATTTTATTTCCCTTGTCTCTGACGAGAACATCAGAGAAGGTGCTCATTACCAATGCATGTTTTACGGAGGGCGTCTCCTTGCCCGTCTCACAGCAGATCCAAAAAATAGTGAGCACCCTAGCCTGCTGAAGTTGAATCGACATTCTTGTTTGATTATGGATAGCGACAAAAAAGCCGAAACTAAACAGATCAATAAAACAAAATTACGTATGAAAAAAGAGATTGAGAAGGTAAAAGGTTACGTGTGGGTCACTGATGGTTCTGAAATTGAAAACAGTATTCCGCTCAAGGCTCTAAGGGCTTTCTTCAACAAACCTAATCTAAAACCAATCGGAAAATTTCAACCATTCGAAGAATACGTTAATAAAGCTAAACCAGATTATGGAAAAGTCTTCCTCAAATCAAAAGTTCTTTTTGCTGAGCAGGTATGCGAGCATATTACACTTGAGATGTTAGAAGAAGACGAAGTCTTACTTGGTCACATAAAAAAACTGTGCAGGAAGATAGATAATTGGAATAGTAGCGGCAACTAGACCCCAACCATATAAACTATAACCATAAAGGAGCCCCATATGCCCGCAAAAACCAAACCCTTCAAAGTAACCCGAATACCCGCCCTTAACGGCGAGTGGATGGATCTGCACACCAGCGAAGACGGCAAACACGTTTATATAGATACATCAGGCTATGTAGACCTTAAAATCGACGAACTCATCGAAGTCCTAAAATCCCTGAAAAAATAACTAGAAATCGCCAATAAACGGTTCTCTGGCCTTGAGCTGTCTAAGAACCTCAAGATGTTTTGGTGCGGCCTCCGGCGATATGGCAATAAATCCCGCGACCTGGACGGCCAGCCCGCTTCTGTTCAATAAGGCATGTGGATCACCGAATCGCTCACCTGGAGCTTCTGGATGTTCCAACTCGCCTCTATAACCAGTAGTAAGTGTCGCGCGAGGTTTTGTGCCGCTGCGCCCATCACGTACTGCTGATGCGAACGAATGCGATTCCATACCAACATAACCAATCTCAACCAGATGATTTTCCTCAGTACCAAAGTAATCTCGTTTGAATATGCCTAACAGGCTAAGATGACCGGCAAATAGGACCGGGTCATCGTGTGACTCAATTCTCTGGGAAAGAATAGATAAGTGAGCTTCGGCGTGTGCGTTCGCCTTGCTCCGAGGATAGTATCTAGGATCATCGGGAAAATGTCTGTTAACTAGTCGATCCGCAGTATATGTTTTATCATCGCCAGTAGCATCGTGGGGAGCAAATGCAATTACATGCAATGTTCCAGCCTCTTCGTACTCATGGTATACGGGCACGCTGCTTCTGGCCGAATTTGGCTTATCGGGAGTAAGCTCAAGTTGTGCAGCTTGCTCTAGGTAGCCAAAAAGAACGCGTCCGTCAGTTTCTTCAGAGAATCGAGTTAATGCATCATAAATCGGGGCCTCAAGATCCCTAAGATTTACACCTGCAACTTCTTTTGTCATGGCATACTTATAGCATATTATTAAACTAACTTCAAGGTTATGGTTAAGCTTAGCAATAGTCATTTTGCAGACCTCTAAAGTGTCTGTGCTGCAAATAGGTCTACCGCCTCTACCGACACATGTTAAACTTATACCGATGACAATGTTTAAAAACTTAACTCTCAAACAAGCCTTGCCCTGGATACTACTTGTTGGCGGAATCATCGCCACTATCGCCTCGATTGCTCTGTCTGTCGAAGTTTACCAACGTCTTAAAGACCCAAACTATATACCTGTTTGTAATCTTAGCCCAATTTTAAGTTGTACTAGCGTGGCCGACAGCACGCAATCACATGCCTTTGGCTTTCCGAACTACTATCTGGGAATTGCTGGATACGCTGCTATTGCTACAGTTGGCGCAGTAATGTTGGCAGGAGCTAAACTTAGCAAGAGATTTTGGCAGTTATTTATGGGAGGGCTAGTTTTTGCCACAGCCTTCTTGCACTGGCTGATATACGAAACTCTTTATGATATTGGCTCACTCTGCATTTTCTGCATGATTGTTTGGGCCGTAACTATACCAATGTCGTGGTACACACTTGTTTACAATATCCGAGAAGGAAACATAAAGGTTCCAAAAAGAATAAAAAGATTTGTAGATTTTGCCATCAGGCACCATACCGACGCGGTGGTGCTTTGGTTTGTAATTGTTATTGCCCTAATCCTAAAGCGATTCTGGTACTACTGGAGTACGCTCTAGCGAATCAACTTGCGGTAGATTAGCTCGGCCTCAACTCTTGGATATAAAAACTTAACGATAAAGTAGCCGGCAATAGCATAGGCTATGCCAGCCACAACATCAAAGAAGTAATGCTCACCCTCGTAAATTACACCAACATAAATCATCGCCGGATAAATTAACGAGACTAGACCCCACTTTTTGCCGTAAATCTTAAATACAAATATTGCAAAAAGGGTCGAGCAGGCGGAGTGCAAGGATGGAATTGCCGCCACTGGGTTAGGAGAAATCTTATCATAAACCGAAGGGAAATCATGCAGACCTAACCTAGCCCAAACATGGCTGCTGATTCTTGTGATTGGCTCTATATAGTTATTCTGTGAGGCAAGCCAGGGCGGGGCAGCCGGAAACAACAGAAAGGTTATAAAACCACCAAAGAACACGGTTATATAGGTTGATACAACTCGCCAATAATAGCTATCGCGAGTTTTCCAAACAGCTAAGGCTAGGGCAAGCGGGACTATAAAAAACAGAAGGTAGGGAATGTAGAGAACGATATCGAACCATTTGGCGCTACCGGTCCATAACCACTGCTGTAAATAGTCTGTAGGTAGTTTGCCAAAAATATATCTATCAAAGCTTGGTGCAAACGTATAGTTAACGTGAGAATTCAGCGAGTCGGCTATACCTCTAAATGATTCGTAGACGAGCAGTAAAGCCACGAACGGGAGTAACCTTTTTAGCATGCTTTTTGCCTGCCCAAAAATTAGAAAAACAAAGGTTAGAAAAATAACCAACTTATCCGGAGTGGGAAAGCTTGGCTCTCTTACAAAAATAGTTAAGCAAAAAATCACTCCAACAATTCCAATGAGTTGGTAGAAATTAAGTTTAGATAGCTTCATTGCGAGGTATTGTAGCTTACTTGGCATTCAAATCCAGACTATTGCCATGCTTCTCCCAGCTATTATAGTGAGTCATGGCTCTGAGCAAGGCATTAGCCGAGCGGGTCAACCCTGGTAGGCCACCCCTGTAAACAATATATCTGGGCTGCCAGTCGGGTTCGTATTTTGATTTAAACCGTCTGAGACCCTGGAAAGAGTAAAAGCGCCCGGCATTGGAATAAACAAAGTTTAGAACTCCGTCCATTAGCCCCCGATCTTTTTCATCTTCAGCGCTTAAGCCCGAAAGAGGGCATAGCCCCATATTTAACTGCCTATAGCCTTGGTCATGTAGGGCTCTAATAAAGTTGACCATAAGATAATCGTTGATATTGCCCAAGCTATCATTGGACTGTCGGAGGAAGTCATAGCTAGCCTCGCCCTCTCTTAGGCTAGGTATTTGGTTGATAAAGGCTTTGATATTACCCGATTCATCATAGGCAAGCATTAGTTTGCACTGATTCATGTAATCTCGACTAAAATAGCCGAGCATAAAGCCCCGCTCAGCACGACCTGGTTGCTTTAGCCAATCTTCAGATATTTTGCTGATTTTATTAAATAATTCGTCAGAAAAAGGTGGCGACACCAACTCACACTTGTAGCCCTGCTTGGTGAATTTATTATTTATATGCCTAAAATATTTGTTGCCAGCAACTTCTTTAATAAACTTATCAACGTCAACAATCGCCTCCTCACCAATTTTTTGTTCGTCAAAATCAAGCCGGTTGTAAAGGGAAGTGAGCGATCCATCGGTATGAATAAAGGCAATCGCCCAATCGTTTAGACGGCAGTATTCGCAAAAACTTTTTATAAGCAGATATACGTCCTTATCGCTACCAATTGGGTCGCCAACCACAAGCGCCACGCTCCTAACTACTCTATAAGCTAGAAAGGCTGTTTTTTGTTCGTTTAAAAAATATGCCTTATCCTTCGGCCAAAATTTAAAAAAGTCCTCGCTGGTTTTTGATTTTTTCTTAGCAATTTCAAGGGCAGCCAGGGTATCGGCATCGCGGTGAGTTAATTTAAAACGAATTGGCGAGAAGAAAGCAATGCCAACATAGACTAACGACGTAACACTAATTGCCGCAAGTGAATCAACAAAAAAGACTCCTCGTTTTGTGTTAGCAACTAATTCTTTTTGTGTTGTAAGACCAAATTGATCAACCGTAAAGTGGGCGGCAGCCGGTAAGGATATCTCCTGATTAAAATCTCGCCTATCGAAGAGCTGAAATCCAACCACGCCATAAATAAACGCAATAGAAATTATTAGTGCCGAGCGTTTAGTGGCTACAACAAAGCTGCGTGGCTCGCTTTTAACCCTGAAAAGTTTTTTGAAACTAAGGAGCAGAGTGATAGTTAGAACTGGAATGGTGATATTAATAACGGCCAGAATAATTCTGTGGCCCGGCCGGTGGTCAATAATATAGTGCTCGATGTTCCGAACAATTAAAAATCCGTACACTCCAATAGCAATTAGCCAGGCATTGTACTTGCCGCGCTTTAATAATGTGGCCAGATACACAAGGCTTATGCCGGCTATAACTGTTAGCCGAGCATCAGCAACCACAATTCTTAAGTTTTTAGCATGCAAAAAAGATAAAAGAATGCTCCAAAGAGTTATGGCTCCACTTAAAAATACAAGAGAGGCTACAAGGTTTAATTTTATCCTGGCGCTAGGCTGCATATTAACTAGTTGTTATTATACTTTGTGATGAGCATAACCGCTGTAATAAAGTCCAAATATTCACTTTGGTTGTTTGCGATAACTGTTAACAATTGGATATTGGCTCTCATTTTTAACCCCAAGCTTTTATACCACAGGGGTTCAATTAGTGATTTTAGCGCTCTTTCGCAACCACATCACTATGTGTTTCGGTCGTTAGATATTCTGGCTGGATTGTTAATAATTTTGATCTGTTTTGTGCTGTTTAGACTCCAGCAAAAACAACAATTAGGCAAGATAATTGCCCTGGGTGGTGTGGCTTTTGGCATTTTTAATATTATTGATGCTCTGGTACCGCTGCCATGCACGAATATTTTAGATAAAGCCTGCAGCGTACCAGCAACACTTGATATTAACCATTTAGTACTACCCCGGCATATATACAGTAGTGTTGCCATAGGTTTTTGTATCTTATTACTACCGCTGGCAAGCTGGCTTTATGCTAAGCGCCTGGCTAGCATGAGGCTAAGGTTGGTTAGCATATTTGCTGCCCTAGCAGCAGTTCTGTTTATTATTTTCTTGGGTCTGGGATCGTTTTACGAAAACCGTGCCATAGAAGACATCGCTGTTTATATGCAGTACTCACAGATGATTATTTTAGGCTGGTGGTTTATAGAGTGGGCCGACATGTACGAGATAGAATCTAATAAATAACCAAACACGCGTTTGCCAATAGGCTTTTCTGGGGATACTATAAAAGCATAAGAATTAAAAAGGAAAATACTATGGCACAATCAAAACACGATCCAAACTCATATGGCTGGTCAATCGCAAGACTAGGGCTAGGCTACATTTTCTTGTGGGCCTTTTTTGATAAACTTTTAGGCTTAGGTTTTGCTACCTGCAAGGATAAAGCCGGAGCAATTAACCTAGCTTGCTCTCAGTCATGGATACATGGCGGATCACCAACAAAAGGGTTTTTAGGCAATGCCGTAACCGGTCCATTTGCTAATTTTTACCACCACTTGGCTGGTAATGTGTTTGTAGATTGGGCTTTTATGCTCGGATTACTCTTTATTGGGGTGGGCCTATTGTTTGGGACATGGATTAAGTCAGCGGCTGTAGCTGGCATGATCTTAATGGCTTTAATGTGGAGCTCCTTGTTGTGGCCAGCTAATTCGCCAGGCGTTGACGAACACTTTATCTACTTCTTAGTTCTGTTTGGGATACTAACAACCAGCTCTAAGCCACTCTGGACCATCAAACAGCGCTGGATCAAACTGCCCTAAAATTCTTTTCTGATATGTGACATTGAGTAGTCCCAGGTGGCGTCGGTCTTTTTGTGAGGATTAAAAATGTTATCGGGATCAAAGATGTGTTTAGTTTGCTTAAATAGTTCATAGACTTTTCGGCCGTACATATCTTCTAGCCACGGCCCGCGAATTAGACCATCGTTATGCTCGCCGCTCAGACTGCCACCATAGCTAAGCACCAACTCATTAACCTCCCGCATGGCTGGCTGGATTTTGGCCCGCTCTTTAGGTTCTTCAATTTTCATGAGTGGTATGACATGAAAATTGCCGTCGCCCATATGCCCAGCAATAGTGGCTAGCAATTTGTACTTTTTGATAATCTTCTGGAGTTTAGGTAAAAATTCAACCAGGTGTTTGGGCGGTACAACAAAATCGTCGATGAACGGCGCCGTGTGTTTGTCTTTGACCTTTTTACGTAGCAAGTTAAAGCTTTCGCGCCGGATAATTCTAAACTTCCAGGCCTTGGCTTCGGTAGAATCCTCCTCCATGGCTTCAAGCGGAAAAGGCTCCAGCATTTCCTTCATCTTGCGGATTTTATGAGCCACAACCTGGGGAGTCTCGCCAGTAAACTCAATTAATAGGGTTAGTTTTGGGACGCCACGGAATAAAACTAGGGCGTCTGGTATTAACTGAAATCCTAGCTTAATCAGACCCAGCCAGCCCAGAGTTTTTCTAAAGTATGGAAAGAACTTAATTGCCAACATTAAGGTGTAATTATCAAAAGATTCAAAACTAGCCGGTCTTTGCGTTAGAACAGTGTTTATAATTTCGCCAAGCTGTTTAATATCACGCATAAACACGACTAAAACACCGGAATGAGGTTTGTTATGAACCAAATCAAACTTTATATCGCTTATTAGACCCAAAGTTCCTTGTGACCCAACAAAAAGCTTAGTTAGATCAAAGACGCCCGTTTGCCTGTCCCATACATCCCATAGGTTGTAACCCATGGAGTTTTTAGTAACGTGAGGCTTAGCCGCTTTAATCAACTCATAATTATCTTCTAATATTTCAAATAGTTGCTTGTAGGCTTGGCCCTCAAAGTTTTTTTGGCCCATCTTGGCTATAAGCTCTCGTTTGTTTAGGGCCTTTAGGGTGTACTTGTTGCCATCGGCTAAAATAACTTCGAGCTCTCGCACAAAATTCTCGGTTTTACCAAATTCCAACGATTTTTCACCACCAGCGTTGTTGGCCACCATACCACCAACCGTAGCCAGTTCTCGACTGGCCGGAAAGCTTGGCATTAGAGCGCCTTTGGCTAAGGTAGCCTTCTCGAAATCTCGATAAAAAACGCCTGGTTGGGCTTGAGCCAATGTGCTGGATACTTTTTCAATTTTTGTAAAATGTTTGTTGAAATCAATAATAATCGAATCGTTAATGGCTCCACCGGACATGCAGGTTCCACCGCTCCTTGCCGTTAGGGAAAGTCCTGGTAGCTTAGGTCGCAGTTCAACAACAGTTTTAACCAGAGTCTGTAGGTCTCGACTATTTGATGGAAAGACAACTAGTTTTGGTCTTAGTTCAAAAAGCGAGGCATCATGACTATAAAACTCCAGGGTATCAGCCGTGGAGTCAAGTTCGCCGCTGAATTTGTTTGTTTTTAGTTTTTCCACCAACTGTTCCATACCTCTTTAGCTTACGTGACTAAAATACAACGCGCAAGGCAACAGTATGGCGATATAATGTAAAAACTATGAGGCAATACCTAGACCTACTTAAAGACATAAAGGAAAACGGGACACACAAAAAAACTCGTCAGGGAACCGATGTAGCTAGTGTTTTTGGCCGCCAGATGAGATTCGATTTAAGTCAGGGATTTCCGGCCGTGACTACCAAAAAACTATTTATGAGGGGGATCATTCACGAGCTTATTTGGTTCCTACAGGGTTCAACTAATATTAAGTACCTAGTAGATAATGATGTTCATATTTGGGATGAATGGCCCTATAGGCATTATCTGCAAGAGCAGGGCAAGGCAGTGCCAAACTCCAGCAGCGATGAATGGAAGACTGGAATTAAGGAGTTTACCGAAAAGATTAAAACTGACGAAAAGTTTGCCAAAAAATGGGGTGAGCTTGGGCCAGTTTATGGTTACCAATGGCGACACTGGAGAACACCTAATGGGCAAGAAATCGACCAAATTGCTAAGGCTGTTGAGAATATAAATGCCGTTAAAGCTGATGGTAATCACCCGAGTGGGCGGCGTATAATCGTCTCGGCATGGAATGTAGCTGATATTGACGAGATGGCTAAAGCTGGCTTGCCGCCTTGCCACACACTTTTTCAGTTCTATGTAGCCGACGGTAAACTGAGTTGTCAGTTGTACCAAAGAAGCGCCGATACCTTCCTGGGTGTTCCATTTAACATTGCCTCTTATTCACTGCTGACCATGATGATGGCCCAAGTAACTGGCCTAAAACCCGGAGATTTTGTACATACCTTTGGTGACGCCCATTTGTTTGTTAATCATTTTGACCAAGCTGAACTTCAGATGTCTCGCGAACCTTATCCGTTACCAAAGCTATGGCTTAACCCAAAAATAAAGAATATCTTCGACTTTAAATTTGATGATATAAAGCTCGAAGATTATCAGTCACATCCAGCAATTTCAGCGCCTATCGCAGTCTAATAAGGAGTACAGCCCATGTTATCGATCATTGTTGCGACTGCAAAAAACGGAGTTATAGGTAAAGAAAATGGGCTGCCGTGGAAGCTACCATCTGAAATGGCGTTCTTCAAACGCACTACCACTGGGCACCCAATTATTATGGGGCGCAAAACTCATGAATCAATTGGTCGAGCCCTGCCAGATAGAACCAACATAGTTATAAGCAGAGAGCCTGGCGCCAAATACGAAGGTTGCCTGAGCGCCTCATCGCTGAATGACGCTATTGAACTGGCTAGGCAATCACCCGGCTCGGACGAAATATTTATAATTGGCGGTGAAACAATATATAACCTAGCGCTACCCATAGCTGAGCGTATCTATCTGACAGAAGTTGATGCTGAGATTGAAGGTGATAAATATTTTAGGTTCAACCCCGATAACTGGCAAGAGCAGAGCCGGGAACCGCACCTAGCAGACGCTAAAAACGCCTATAACTACACCTTTGTTATCCTGAGTAGAAAACCTGCCTAGAATAGAAAGCACCTCGCAGATGCCGGTTTAAGTCGCGAGTGATCGCGGTACAAAAACTGGTGTACGAGGTGATTAGAGTTGGGCGGGGGCCCAGGGTCGAGGCAGGCCTCGAAGCCCTGAGCCCCCATGGCCTAGTTCCGCTGTGTGCGGGGTTCCGTCTTGCGACTAGACCATCAGCCATGGTGCTCGCCTTGCTAGCCCGTGGTGCTCTCCTGCGACCGTTTCATTCGATCCTCACTTTCGAGGTCCGAGATTGAACGGGAGAATAGCTCCCGCGTCCTTGTTGCGGTGCTCAAGCATCGTGCCCCAGGGGCAGGACCTCAAGCGTGCCGGCATATTATACAACATTGCAGCCTGCACTGTAAATCTTGTTTTTTATGACTAGGTTTTGGCCTTTTGCCAGGATTGCTTGTGTTTATTTGATACAATTTAAATATATGAGGGAAATACTGGCCAAAACCCATATTCGACTCTGGCTAGCAATAGTTGGTAGCTCTACTTTGGTGCTACTTGCTGGTTATGTGATAGCCCAACAATCGACAAGATTATCGGCTAATGACATCCCCCTATCTCTGGCTCAACAAACTAAGTCCGACCTTGAGAACGGTTCTATACCACAGGATGTAGTGTCCGCCCGTAAAATAAGCATCGATAGTAACAATAATAGCTTTGTTATCATTACTGACAGTTCGCGTCATGTTCTGGCGAGTTCAGCAGTTCTTGACGGCAAGACCCCGCTGCCACCGGAAGGAGTTTTTGAATATACTAGTGAGCACCAAACCGACAAAGTTACATGGCAACCAAAGGCGGCTGTTCGCTCAGCAATATATGCTACTACCTACGGCAAGAGTCCAGATAATGGATTTGTTATTGCCGGCCAATCACTAAAGCCTTACGAAGATAGAATTGGTGTATACGCTAATCTGGTGGTAGTCGCTTGGCTTGCAGTTATTGCCTGGACCTCGGCCTTAATACTGATTCCAAAAAACCGCGGTTAGTAGAGGAGTGATAGATATTGATGACTGCACCTCGGTCTAGAAAAGAAACGTTGATTTATCATAAACACCTCTCTAAGACCGACAGGTCGGTATGTGAGTTCTGTAACTTTACAGATCGCCCAGCTGAGGTAGTTGAAGCAACCGATAATTTTTTTGTAGTTAAGAACATTTTTCCGTATTCACTTTGGGATAGCCAAAAGGTAGCCGACCACTTGATGATAGTACCAAAACAACATATTGATAGCTTAGCTAGCCTGAACGATAAACAATTAATTGAGTACGTAAAATTATTAACAAAATATGAGGCTAGCGGCTATAACATATATTCCCGAGCACCTGGCTCAAACCGAAAGACAGTAATTCATTTGCATACCCATTTGATTAAACTAACGGGCAAAAATACCAAACTGATTTTTAGCGTCCGAAAGCCATACCTCAGAATTACTCGATAACAAAACCGGCTGCTTTTTTGCAGCCGGCCTCATAAGAAGAACTTGAGTTAGATGTTACTTAGAACCAACGTATTTTGGCTTGATTTGGAAAAGTATCCAAAGTCCCAACACTGTTCCAACCAAGTAACCTAAAAAGTTGCCAGTTGAGCCGTAATCTGTGAACAGCAATACTATTCCGTAAACTAAGTTAACCAGTGCCGCATAGAACATTAAGCTCCAGCCTCTTTTTGACTTAGCCTGAGTAGCTGGAAAGGCCATCAAAAACAGGACACCTTCAAAAGCTATGACTATTAAAGCCAACCAAAGTCCAGCTGTCATATTGCTTGCAGTTGTGGCCGAACCACCGTAAGCAGCAGAAAGTCCGTTTAGGTAATTGACCAAGCTGTTTACTTGGTGCGCCCAATGCCATAACGCATAGGCCGCCCACAGACTAAATATACCCAGTACTAAGTTAATCCAAGGTAACCAGCTGACTATTGTCTTTACAGCGTTCTCCGGTAACTTTGGCGCCCCTTTGAACACACTTTCTAGTCTAGCCTCTAATTTATTTAACTGCTCCATGACCAGTATCTCCTTTATGCTTATTACTGCTTCAAGATTAGTATCAATTTAGCTGCTTAGCAAGCACTTGAGTTAACTCTTAAGTGCTGCATGTTGCTCGCTGTTTATATTTTTAAAACACAAACCATGAATTAACAGTGATAAAGATCATAGACTCGGGGGTAAAACCACTAGGGCTGGCGCTTTTATTACACTTGTGCTAAAATATACTTATTGTTCGTATTGAATCCAGGTTTATAAATAGTTAAACAAGGCTTCACTAGAGCATTAGAATAACTATTAATAACCACGAGGATTCTTTTTTTATGTATCAAAATTCATCATACCGCCGTGGGCCAAGACGCCCAGGCACCCAATCTTATAGCAACAGACGATCTTTTTCGTCTAAGAAACCGGCTAAAGCCTCTAACATGCATCCGGCTATGTTTGTTAAGGCGGCTAAGCCAACAGCTGTTCAAACAGAGTACATTGCAACAAACTCGTTTGCTGACTTTGCGATGCACCCCCTTTTAAAGAGTAATGTCGCCCAAAAAGGCTACATCAATCCATCCGAAATCCAGGACAAAACTATAGCCCTGGGACTACAAGGTAAGAGTATTGTTGGTATTGCCAACACCGGAACCGGTAAAACTGCAGCCTTCATTTTGCCCATACTAAATAGTTTGCTACGTCATCCTGAAACTCAAGGTTTGGTAATTGCACCAACCAGAGAGTTGGCTATGCAGATTGAAGATCAAGCTAGAATTTTTGCTAAAAACAGTGGCTTGCAGCCGATACTTCTAATTGGTGGCGTGCCTGATGGTAAACAAAAGACTCAGCTAAAAGGTCGTGTTCGACTAGTTATCGGTACTCCAGGCCGCATTAAGGACCATATGAACCAGGGCACATTAAACCTGAGTCAGTTTAATATGGTTGTTCTGGACGAAGTCGACCGCATGCTAGACATGGGTTTTATTAACGATGTCAGGTTTATTCTAGATAAGTTCCCAGCTGAACACCAAGCCTTCTTTTTTAGCGCGACCCTAAGCGATGAAATCAGCAGACTTATTAATACGTTTGCCCATGAACCGGTTGTGATAAACGTTAAGGTTGGTGAGACCAGTGAAAATGTTAACCAAGACGTTATACGCTACAACGACAAATTCATGAAAATGCGCAAACTAGAGGAAGTACTATCCAAGCCTGAGGTCAGTAAGGTTCTAATCTTTGGTAAGACTAAGTACGGCGTTGAGAGATTAGGTAATGAACTAAAATCCAAGGGATTCAAAGTTGAATACATGCACGGTGGTAAAAGCCAAGGCCAGCGCAAGCGCGCCCTGGAAAACTTTAAGGCCGGGCATGTAAACATACTAGTAGCAACCGACGTAGCTGCTCGTGGAATTGACGTTAAAGAAATAACACACGTAATAAACTATGACTTGCCTCAGACTTACGAGGATTACATTCACCGAATTGGGCGAGCTGGGCGAGCCGGTAAAACTGGCGAAGCTTTGACCTTTGTCGAAGACCGCATGGCTCAATAAACAAACTCTAGATAAGGGAAGGGCCCGGGAACGCATGATGCGCCCCCGGGCCCGTTTGTATCTGAAGATGTCAGTGCCGACTCAGAGCCGGCCGGTCATCTCCTCGCTTGTCGGGACGTCGTACTCGATCCCGTTCGGTCGACGCAGCACGATGATCACAGCGCCCCTGGGGGCCTCGGCCATGAGGCACAGGGTGTGCGCCGAGACCGAGGCGCCCTTGAGATGGGCCGCCATCAGCTTGCGCAACTCCGCCTCGTCGATGTAGGCCGCCGTCTTGACCGTGTAGAACACGTCGACGACCTGCCGACCGCCGATGCTGATTCGCTCGGCAAAGGTGACCTCGACGACATCCGCAGCGTGAGCCTTGGCGAACGACGCCTCGAGCTTCTGCTTGAGATCGTCGATGCAGGTCATCATGGCCTGAACCAGATAGGTGCAGAAGCTGTGATCGGCGGAGACGTCCGTGAAGCCGAACAGCCGAACGTTGGCCGAGCCACCCTTGAAGGTCCGGCTATAGCTGGGGAAATCCATGATTCTCCTCTCGATGCTTGTCTACGACAGTTCGATCTAGCTAGGACTTGGACAGGGCAATGCGCCTGCAAAACTGCTTCAGATACTTCTTCGGAGCTTCTAGAGACTCAACAAAGATTGCAATATTATAATATATTTACGTATTACTATCAATGCTCAGCCTGCTGTACAATAGGCTTATGCTTAAGTGGCTAAAACTCCACTGGTTAAAAACCTTATTACTAACGATTGGTATTGCTATTTTGGGAGCTTCTTTTTTTCTTGTTAGGCCAGACACATTCTTACCTCACAAACGGATAGTAATCCATGCTCCATACGACTTGAATTCACCGCCAATCAATCTCATACCGATGGGTGAGAAGATTTATCACCCCAACGCACCCGGTGGTCATCCTGGTATTGATTTTCAATGGTCCGGACCAGATGGTAACGTGCTTTCATCATCAAACGGAGTAATTAGTAGCATTGGCCTAGTGACGGACAAATGGCCCAAATGGGAAATTGATGTTAGTAGCTGGCCATATATTATCCGTTATAAGGAGATGGAGACATATAACACCAATCTTAAAAAGGGCTCCCATGTAAAAGTTGGCGACTTTTTGGGACATCCAGCTAATCCTAAACTTCACAACGAAGTAGGTGGTTACCAGATTCATTGGGAGTTTGGGACCCCGAGTATAATTACTGACAGGCTTTGTCCTATGACATACTTTGACGAGGCATCACGGAAATCGGTTCAGGCTATCTACGATAGCTCCACCTGGCAATACAAATCACAATACCCTGACGTTTGCAGCGGCTCATACAAAAACAAGACTGAATAACATCTTAGAGCAGTCTTGTTTTTTTACATTTATCTGTTACTATATGCTAGTCCTGTAACCTACCACGAGGCCCGCGAATGTTCAAAATCAGACGTGTACCGCCAGAAGTGGTGAGGAGGAACGCGAGGGTCCAAGCCGTCGCCAGGCCGCCGCTGGCGTCTGTCTCTCCGAACAACGGCAACAAGCCGTGGACCGACGAAGAGTGCCACAGGATCGTCCAGGAGGGGAGGCCCAAGGACAAGATCTTGGCGCAGGTGCTCGGGCGCAGCCCCGACGCCATCCGCTGGAAGCGCAAGCAGCTCATGGCGAACCCTGCCATGCTCGCAAGAGTGATGGCGGTCCCAATCCCGCCGATCCAGACCAAGCCGGAGATCGTTCAGCCTCCGACCATCGGAAGGTGCGTCATCCGGGCCACCTGCATGAAGGTCAAGGTTCCGTATGACGGCGATCCCAGCATGATCTGGGAGCTTCTGGAGCAGCATCAGCCGCACCACGATCGAGGCTTCAAGGTCGGGGCCAAGGGCGAAGTTCTGTCCTTCGGCCTATGCGAGATCTTCTCGATCAATCTCGGCAGCCGCCAAGCTGAGGTTCGCCCGATCCAGAACGGGCAGATTCGCATCGTCTCGATCGACGATGCCAGAAGGGCAGTCCTAGACAGGGCTCGCGCACGGACCATCCGGTGAGGAGGGGGTAACACCCCCTCCTCACTCTCATCTTTTATAATATATTTCTTGCTAACCCAGCCTGATGTTTGATTCAGTTCTAGTGTAAATATTAGGATTAAATAAATTACAACACTTTTTTAAGCATGAGCTTTTGACGATACTAGAACTTGGATCTATTATGAAACTAACCACTGTGAGGTGGCCAGCAGCCTAGCTAGCAATAGCAAAAACTGCGAGCAGAACAGGAGCCCTCAAAAGCTCCTGTTTTGTTTTTAGTCAAAATTATAGAAAGTCTATGGCTGTACGAGTGGGACAAACACAAAGCCTGGATGAGTAATTGTTTCGTAGTTATTGCTAGACGTTTTCTCGATTTCTAGAATGTCATTTTTTGAGGGTATTATCATTTTGCCACCTATGTTTAGTTGGTCTAGCAATTCTTTTGGCACTCCATCGGCTGCGCCAACCAAAATTCTATCGTACGGGGCAAAGCGCGGCAGTCCGAAAGTTTTGCCCGCCTGATAGAACCTAGCATTCTTAATACCTATTCTTTGGCAATTGGCTCGGCCGAAGTCTACTAACTCTGGAATAATCTCCACCGCATAGACTCTACCTTTAGGCCCAACCAAATAAGACAGTAGGGCGCTCGTCCAACCCGAACCAGAGCCAACGTCTAGCACCTTATTACCGGCTTCAACCTCCAGCCATTCGAGCATCAGGCCAACCGTATAGGGCTGACTAATAGTTTGACCAAACCCGATAGGTAGCGCCACGTCCCAATCAGCCTGATCCTGATAATCTTCGGGTACAAAGTTCCTTCTGGGAACGTTCTTGAGAGCTCCAGCCACACTATTCATATTTATATTATGCTCCTTTAGAAAAGGACTAAGGCGTTGCTCGGGCAGAGCAACGCCTTAGTCCGTTGACTTTGACCTTCGGCCGTCAGGGCCTAGAGCTTCATGGCCCGGGCAACGAAGGCCCGCCCGAAGGCCTCTTCGAGCTGTTGAGGGGAGGTCTTGAACCACGACTCCTCGACGAGCGGCCTTTCGGCCGCAGTGAAGGGGACGTAGATGTCGGCGTAGGCGATGTTCCGACCTCCGACCAGTGCTTGCATCTGCTCGAGCGAGCCAGACACGAACTCCCCGACACCCGGCCTTCCGCACAGCTCCTTCTCCACGAAGGTGAAGAGCGGCACCGGGTAGGAGGCCTTCTCCCTCGTTGAGCTCGGGAGCCTGCGATACTCCTGGATGTTGCGGTAGACGGCATCGGTGACTACGACCGTCACCTCGTAGCTGCCGGGCTTCTTGGCCCTACAGGTGTGGAACAAGCGACACCTCTTTCCCGATTGGCATCGAATTCGTTTTTTATGGCTCAACTTCACGCGTCAAAAGTCAACGCACGGGGTATATATTGGCATTTAATGCCCTTATTGTAAATAGTTAGTCAGCTGAACTAAAGATGAGATAATATTCTTATGAGTTCTGATGTAGCCCCCATCTCTTTGAATGACGCTCAACACGAGGCCGTTGAGATATTAGACGGTCCCTGCCTAGTTGTTGCTGGCTCTGGCACCGGAAAAACCCGTGTAATAACCGAACGTATCTTAAAGCTGATAGAAAAGGGTGTAGATCCCAAACACATTTTAGCTCTAACCTTTACAGAAAAGGCGGCTGGCGAAATGCAAGACCGCGTAGCTGAATGCAGCCTAAAACTTGCCCTAGATGTAACGATCGCCACCTTTAACGGCTTTGGCGCCGACATATTGAAACGCTATGGAAGCGAGTGGGGGCTTGGCAGCCTAGAACTGCTAGGCGAAACCGGCCAGCTAGTCTTTTTACGTGAGCATTTAGATGAGCTAGAGCTAGACTATTTTGGACCGGTTAGCAACCCAGACGGCCAGTTAAATACATTGCGCGAATATGTGTCTATGCTAAAGCAGCAGCTTGTTAAGCCAGAGACTTATGCTAACTATGCCAAAAATTTACCGAGCCGTGACGAGGCCGAAAAGCTTGATAAAACTAAACACACCGAGCTGGCCCAGTTTTATGCCAATTACTTAAGGCTATGCAAAACTCACCAGGTAATAGATTACGACGACCAACTATACTTAACAGTCGAGTTATTGAAAGCCAGGGCCAACATTCTGCGAGATCTGCAGGCACAATATAAGTACATATTAGTAGACGAGTTTCAGGACACCAACCCAATGCAGTCTGCGCTAATTGATTTGCTGGCCGAAAAAAATCAGAACTTAATGGTGGTGGGCGACGACGACCAAAGTATCTATGGCTGGCGAGGCGCAACAGTAGCCAACATATTGGACTTTAAAAAGCGCTACCCAAAAGCACGTGAAATCACACTAATAGAAAACTACCGCAGCAATCAACAGATTTTGGACGCAGCCTATAAGTTGATCCAAAACAACAATCCAAATCGGCTAGAAGTGATAAATAAGCTCAACAAAAAACTGCACGCTCAAACTAGCGGGGAACCACCAAAACTACATCACTTTGCTACATATGAGGCAGAGTTGGATTGGGTGGCCAACGAGATAGCAGATCGAATAAGGGACGGGGAAGATCCGGCTCAAATAGCTGTTCTGGTTCGCGGGCGAGCCAGTGCCAACAAAATGCATGAAGCCCTAGAACTGCGCGGCATAGACAACGCCGTGGCCGGGCAAAAAAATGATCTGTATAAGCAACCAGCTGTGCTACAGCTAATAGAAATACTTAAGGCCGTAGCCGACCCAGCAGATAATTTGGCACTCTTTCATACATTTAGCGGGCCAGTTTTTAGCGTGCCGCACGCAGAGCTTGCCATACTAAATTCGCAGGCCAGAAACGAACACAAAACCCTTTACGAAATAATAGGGAGCGCTGGCACTAAACAATTAAAAGATGCTCTGGGTACACTTGCCGGCTGGCAAAGAATGAGCAAGAACCAAAACGTACGTCTGCTGTCATACAACATAATTAGCGATTCTGGCTGGAAGGACCAACTATACGAGCAAGCACAAAAGGACCCAGAAATTGCTATGCAAGTCCAGGCCATAAGTGAGTATTTTAAAACATTGCGCGACTTTGAGCGGGCAAGTGGTCTACCTAGCGTGCAGAGTTACATATTGAGTTTACCGACGCTAGAAGCCGGCGGCAGCGACTTTGAAGACGCTAGCACTCAAATAAGCGACAAACTGGTAAACGTAATGACGGTGCATGCCGCCAAAGGCCTAGAATGGGGGACAGTGTATATAGTTGACTGCTTGGAGAGATCATTTCCACTAACCACAGGTAGTCGAAGCTCACTGGTAGTTCCGGCGGACCTGCATAAGATAGCCCCGGCCGACGACCACATGGCCGAGGAGCGCCGATTAATGTATGTAGCCGTAACTCGGGCCAAAAAAGATCTATTAATAAGCTACAGTAGCCGCCACGGCGTTGGTGCCCAGCGGGTACCATCTCGTTTTATTGCAGAAATGTTTGGCAAGCTAGATAATGCAAAAATTGAAGAGGCAGATCAAACCAACCTGGAATTATTTGCACCACGAACCCATAGCACTAGCGTGACTAGTTTGCCAAACAGCATATTAAATGGCGACAAGCTGGTACTAACGGCGAGCCAGATAGAATGCTGGCTAAAATGTCCACAAGACTTTTACTACAAACATATCCTATCCATGCCAGAACCAGAAAGCCCGCAGGCCAGATATGGTACAGCTATTCACGAAGTGATTAGAGCTATTTTTGATGCCCGCCGGGCGGGGCACAAACCAAAACGCAGTGAATTAATAAAACTGGTGGCAGACGCTTTGCCACAGACTGGTTATTTGAGCTTGGGCCACCGGCAGCGCCACCACAGCCAGGCCATAAAATCTTTTGACGCTATATATGAGCGCTTTATAAAAGAAGAACTGCCAAGCCGTGACGAGGCCGCCTTTAGGAATGAAATCCCCGAACTGCCCGTAATAATAAAGGGTCGCATGGACGCCATATATGAACGAGCCGACGGAGTGGAAATACGTGACTTTAAAACCAGCACGTCTGTAGCAACGGCCGAAAAGGCCAAAAGCCGTGCTACTAATTCTGCCCAGCTAACGGTTTACGCTCTAGCCTGGAAGTTAATGCACGACGAACTGCCAAAACTACTTTCCTTGGATTTCGTAGAGACTGGTCATATAGGGTCAGTGCGCAAGACCCAAGCAAGCATAAACACGCTGCTAGATAAGCTTGCTATTATGAATCAACAGCTGCGAGCCGGCGAGTATCCCTTGGGTAAAAGCCACGACTACTGCTCACACCCAAAACATTAAATAAACGCCCTGCTTTTCAAAGCAGGGCGTTTATAGTTATCTGTTTATATTTTTATTTGCGACGGCGAGCTGCTGTTTTTTTAGCTCTGACTGCTTTAGCCACCACAGTCTTAACAACGCCTTGTTTAGTTGGCTCGAACAAATAGCGGTAGACATTGATAGCTACCACACCACCAACTAGTGGCCCGACAACATATACCCAATTGAAATTACGTGAGGCTAATGCGACAGCTGGATTAAGGTAGGCTGCTGAGGCGGTTGAAGCAACTAGAATACCTACGAAAAGCGAGAATCCATATGTTAGAGCTGATTCAATAGCTGAAAAGCTACGGCTTACTGCAGCAGCAAAACCGAAAGCAAGAACTAGAGTTCCGATAGCTTCAGCAAGAAGCACGGGGAAAGTATAGTGCACTGTTTGACCCGTAAGTTTGTGGCCAATTAGATACTCATACAATTTCCATGAAGCAAAACCACCAAGCATTTGAGCGATAATGTAAGCGACGGCCTTAACGGTGCTATTTTGTGTTATTTTTTTGCTTGTCCAGACACCCAAAGTGATAGCTGGATTAAAATGCCCACCTGAAACACCACTAAACATCATATACACGACGCCTAGAGCTAGTGCTACGCTTGTGCCAATAAAGTAGGCTACAGCTGTTGTTTGGCTCAAAACTAAACCAACAGTCACTAGCACTGAAGTTCCAAGAAACTCAGCCAGCAACGGCGCAGAATTGGCCTTATTAATTTGTAAAGATTGTGCCATGAAATCGTACCCTCCTAAAGTTATTTCTTATGGAGCTAACTATAATATGTATTTCCCAAATATCCAAAAACTGTTGCAAAATTGTCTTTACTTACAGGTGTTATAATGGAGTTATGAATAAGGGCCTAAATATAATAGTTTATGGGGCGGCTTGGTGCGCGTTTTGTCATATGGCGAAGAACTACCTAGACGACAAAGGTATTGAGTATACCTACATCGATGTCGATGAGGATCGAAACGCTGCCAAACATATTGTCGAGAAAACTGGGCAAGCCGGTATTCCGGTTATAGAGATAAATAATGAAGCTATTATTGGTTTTGATCGACCCAAGATAGACGCCGCGATTGCTGGAGCCAAATAGTGGCCTTCGAGGATTATAAAACCAAGGACTCAGTTGTTGTTGTCTACACTGGCGAAGGTAAAGGCAAAACAAGCGCTGGAGTTGGGCTATTGGCCCGGTCTTTAGGCAATGGCTGGAAGGTGGCCTTTGTACAATTTATAAAACACTGGAAAGTCGGCGAACACGATTTTATTAGTCAAATTGAGCCAGTTTTTGGTGAAAAACTTTTATTTCATAAAGGCGGCAAAGGTTTTTATAACGCTGGTGAGCTCAGTGCAAAAAATGTTAGCGAGGCAGACCATAAACAAGCGGCAGCAGATACCTATAATGTTGCATACAAAGCCGCGACTAGTGGTGAGTTTGACCTAGTAATATGCGATGAGATAAATAATGCAATGCACGACGGACTAATAACTGAAGTACAGGTTAAAAATTTAATAAAAAGTAGAGATTCGAAAACTAGCTTATGTCTAACTGGTCGCAATTTTCCAGAAGGAATGCTTGGTCTTGTGGACATTGCCACAAATATGACGAAGATTAAGCACCACTTTGATGATAAGTATTTAGCTAATAAAGGTATAGATTTTTAGCACTCTTTTTTGATTATATTTCTTGTTAAAATCAAGCAGGATAGCCAGATATGACTCGTTATAAGTTTGTTCTATTTATAGTTTTTATAGTGGCTATACTTGCAGTGGCCACGACTCAATCAGGGTGGTTAAGCCACAAAACCAATGGCTTGAATGTCCAACCCGGTTATTACAGAGTAGTACAGTTTGTCGACGGTGATACGATTGTGGTTGATATGAACGGGCACGACGAAACAATTAGATTTATAGGAGTTGATACACCTGAAACTCACAAGCCAAACACGCCAGTTCAATGCTACGGGCCTGATGCAGCGACCTATACTAAAAATCTAATTGGCCAAAACAGAGTGAGGCTAGTTGCTGACCCATTAGATACCAACCGGGATAGATATAATCGATTGCTGCGTTATATATATCTGCCTGACGGAAGACTGGTGGAAGAAGAAATTATAAAAAATGGTTTTGGCTTTGCCTATACCGGCTTTCCTTTTGAAAGGAAACAAGAGTTTATAAATATTGAGGCCTTGGCTAGAGCCGCAAAACTTGGTTTATGGAACGCATGCAGCCCAACGCTAACAAAGTACGGTAGCTACCAGTCGAATAACTTGTAGTGATTGTTGGCTAGCTAAAGGTGGGTTATTCTAATTAAATGACAGAAGCGACAAGCGACGAATTCAAACCTACGGAGATCTGGACTCCAAACAAAACTGAATTTTATTTAGAACCTGCAATTTTAGCAGCCCGCGAATCAATGAACCGTGAGAATACTGACGAACTGATTCATAAACTGCTGTCAAAAGTCGAGCGAGATAACGGTCTAGCTTACGCCGTATTAAATGGAGATAGCCCTGCAGAATATTCATCGACTGACGCTATTGTTATGTTCGATACATTCTCGGTTGGTCCAAGTGCTAACCGGCTAGCAAGAGCTGAGTTTATACGTCGAGTTGCCAAGCAGGCTGGCGTTACGGACTCTGATGGCAAATTTAAGCCGGTAATTTTTCTAGCTAGTCCGGGACCCGGTAGCAACTTACACCTGTCGCCTGAACAACGCCGTGGCTTGAAGAATGGAGAAATGGGCATAGCTGCCCAAGAAATGCTGGCTGTCGTTAGAAAAAAAGAAATTGGGCAAGTGGCACTAGCCGGTTTTTCACAAGGAGCGGCTATGGCCGCTGCGGCTGCCAGGCAGGCGTTTAACTCTGGGCTCGATATTAAGAGCCTGTCTGTCGGCGATCCGCCAACAGTTGAAGCAAGAAAGCCCTACACACAACTTCAGCCCGACTTTATGAAAGATACTGACTTTGCTCCAGCAATAGAGGCAACTGGCCTCAATATTCAGGGCTCAACACTAAATTGGGTAGATATGTTGCGGGCTGGGGCAGGGATGTTAAGACCAATTAATCACTCAATCATTAAAGCCATGTCTAGTGACACTTTTGAGGCTAATGTTCAGGAGCTGATCGACGAGGGGATACTTGATAAAATCGTAGTTGGCTATGGTAGCGACAGCAAAATTACAAAACCTGGGTTTATTGAACCGGCCCTGCACCGATTAAGCCAAAGAGATACAGATGAAATACTGACAACTATAAAAGTGGTCGGCGCCAATCATACCTGGGGCGACAACTTACCGGTTCTGGCAAAACTATACTTGCGCGCCCTGACTTAAGGATTGGGTCTGTCGTAAAGTGATGCTTTTTTCCATTGTTTTTTGCTAAAGACAATCTTGCCTTGGTCATGATTATAAAATCTATTAATTACATGGGAGAGCTTCATTGAAACTAAGAGTATGGCTATGGCGGGCCACAAAATCACTCGGCGTTTAGACTTATGCAGGGCTAATGTTCGAGGCCACATAGAAAGATACAGCCAGTTCTTTTTTAGTGTAGACATAGCTCTTCTAGCCGAAACATCAACTCGCATGCTCGCCCTATAAACAATCGCTCTTTTACCGTATTTTTGGACAATATGAGCTGCTAAATCTAAATCTTCCATGATGTTTGGCATATTATGGCAGTCTGGAGCAATCTCCAACCACGCAGTCTTACGAAGCGCCAAGTTAGAACCCCATAGCATATGATGCCCGAGTGCTAATCGATTAACCCACACGGCAAAAATGTTTCGGTAAGCTCTCACAAAAAATTTAAACGGTGCGTCGTAGAAAAATCCTGTGCCCGTTGCCGCCTGAATAGAAGATTTCTGAAATATTTTGTTGACTTCATCAAGCCATTGCGGGGCTGGACGACTATCAGCATCCAACTTGGCAATTATATCGCCAGTAGCGGCATTAAAACCTGCGTTTCGGGCCGGTATTAGGCCTTGTTTAGGTTCGCTAACAATCTTTGCACCGTAACTTTTGGCAATCTGAGCCGTTCTATCTGTGGAATTGTTGTCCACCACGATAATTTCGTAAGCTTTAAGGTTTTGAGCGGCCAAAGCTTCTAGACAGCCAGGCAGTTGCTGTTCCTCGTTATAGCAGGGGATGACTACGGATACTTTGAAAGGGGTTTGTTGAAGCATAAAACTACTAGTATAATAACATGAGCATTACACCTTATTACCAGATGAGTAAAAACAACAAAAAAATTCGGAAAATAACAAAAAAAATATTCAATTTCTTTTGGTCTAGAACCTGGCAAAAATCCCGATGGCGCAAACTGCTAACAATCTTAGCGGCTCTAACGGTTGTTTGGACGGCAAGCATGTACGGAGTTGCCGAGTGGTATATACACAAACACAACAAAGAACCTCTGGTAATTGGAACTACCTTTATTGCAGATTATGCTAAGAGTTTCGGGCTCGACCCACACCAGGCGCTAGATGATATTCTTGGAGATCTAAACATTAAACATATCCGGTTAGTTAGCTACTGGAGCGACATTGAGAAAACGCCGGGGAATTACGACTTCTCGGGTCTAGATGACGAATTTGCGATTGCCGCTCAACACAATGCCAAAGTTAGCCTTAGTATCGGACTAAGGCAACCCCGCTGGCCAGAATGTCATATGCCGAATTGGGCTCTAAACGAGCAATACAGTACATGGCAGCCTCAACTAAATGCTTTTATGACAAAGGTCATCAATCGCTACAAAGACAACCCTCTGCTTGAAAGCTACCAGCTAGAAAACGAATATTTCATGAAAGTTTTCGGAGAGTGCACTAATTTTGACCGTAATCGATTGGTCTCTGAACTCAAGCTTGTTAAGCAGCTAGACCCAAAGCACCCGGTAATTATTAGCCGTAGCGATAACTGGATAGGTATACCTATTGGCCAGCCGACTCCAGACCAATTTGGAATCTCAGTTTATAAACGGGTTTGGGACACTACTTTTACTCATCGCTATTTTGAATACCCCATTCCACCTTGGTTTTACGCCATGTTAGCCGGCAGTGAAGAAATAATCAGTGGCAAAGATATGATGATCCACGAGCTTCAGGCCGAACCGTGGACACCAAACGGACTTGGGATTACACAGACTAGCGTTGCTGAACAATATAAATCTATGAACCCAGATATTTTAAAAAGCAGAATAAAATATGGGCAGGACACTGGCATGCGAACAATAAGTCTGTGGGGTGCGGAATGGTGGTATTGGCTAAAAGTTAAACAAAACGACCCAAGAGTGTGGGACGTAGTAAAACAGGCAGTGCAAGAAGCAAACGTTAAGAATCAGCAGCTTAACACCAACTAATTAGGATAAACTATACTTATCATGGCTAAGAAGGCTGAGGTTAAAGGCAACATATATAATCGTCGAGCAAAGTTTGATTATGAACTTGGCGATACTTTTGTAGTTGGCCTTGAACTAACCGGAGCCGAGACGAAATCCCTCAGAATGGGCCATGGTGATTTACGAGGCGCATACGTTAACGTCATAAACAACGAGTTGTGGTTAGTTAATGCCCAAATTAATGGCTCTCGGGGAATTCCAATTCAGGATGAGGAAGTAACCAGGTCTCGAAAGCTATTGGCCAAAAGATCCGAGATCGATAAACTACAAGCCGCCAGACAATCAGGCAGCACAATTGTCCCGACAGAATTAATAATTAAGGGTCGTTACATAAAGCTTAAAATTGCCATTGGTCGTGGTAAGAAAAAAATTGATAAGCGTGAAGTCATAAAAAAGCGTGATCAAGAACGTGACGCCCGGAGAGCTACATGAAAATTTACTCCTGGAACGTTAATGGAATACGAGCAGTAATCCGAAAGGGTGACTTCCAGAAATTTATAAAGGATCACCAGCCAGATATTCTGTGTCTACAGGAGACTAAGGCCCAACAGGGCCAAGCTGAAATAGATTTACCTGATTACCAGGAATACTGGTGCTCGGCCGAAAAAAAAGGCTATAGTGGCACTGCAATATTTTCTAAAAATGAAGCTCTAAATATTATTTGCGGACTGCCGGATGAGATTATTAATAAATATAAAGTCCACGGCGATATCTATGGTGACCCCAACAAAGAAGGTAGAGTTATAACAGCTGAATTTGCCGACTTTTTTCTAGTCAATGTTTATACAATCAATATAAAAGACGATTTAAGTCGTTTGCCGTTGCGTCAAGCATGGGACAAGGCTTTCATAGCTTGGTGCCAACAACTAGAAACAAAGAAGCCGGTGATATTTTGCGGCGATATTAATGTCGCCCACACAGAAGACGACTTGGCGAATCCCAAGGCCAACGTGGGAAAGCGTGGATTTACTAATGAGGAGCGAGCGGGTTTTCAAGCTTTAATCGATCATGGCTTTATCGATACATTTAGGATTTTCCAGAAAGGCAACGGTCATTACAGCTGGTGGAGTCACTGGGCCAATGCTCGAGCTCGTAATGTTGGCTGGCGTATTGATTACTTTTTGGTATCAAAAAGTTTAAAATCAAAAATCAAGGCAGCTGATATTCATCCGACCGTAATGGGTTCCGACCACTGCCCAGTAAGCATCGACCTATTAATATGAAAACGGTGTCCATAATTGAAGGCTGGGCAGGTGGTCCGAAACTCAGTAACAACTTTAGGCAGGCACTGACTGAGCATGGCTTTGTCTGCACAAAAAATATTGCCGAGGCCAAAATAATCATTGCTCATTCTACCGGGTGCTATAACTTGCCGATAGGTAACCAGTCAGAGCTCGTTGTACTGATCAACCCACCTTATTGGCCCGGTTCCTCGTTGATTAAGCGATTTTTAAGAATGAATCGTAATGAGAATCTTTTTATTAAGCATAGCTTCGGCCGTAAAAAATATATCATGATGAAATTTTGGGAGATTTATTATATTTTTGCAAAGCCAAGTTATACATGGTCAGCTGTAAAAAATCATATTGATCTTAGCTTCATTAAAACACTAGCAGAGACGAGGCAAAAAATAATTTTGATTAGAAACACCATGGATGAATTTTGTTCTCCGGAAATAAAAAACAAAATTAGTGATTACAAAAATATTAGGTTCGTTCAAGTCAACGGATTTCATAGCAATTATTACTTTGACCCTCGGCCCTATATAGAAATTATTAAAAAACACCTATAATTGCATTATGGATAGCCGCCCATTTGCTGCTTTCGATATTGATGGAACTTTAATACGGTGGCAGCTTTATCATGCCATCGCCGACCAACTAGTGAGACTCGGGTATGTAAGTCCTGAAAGATTTGCTGAGATAAAGGACGCTCGCATGGTTTGGAAAAACAGAGAGCATAGCGAATCTTTTAAAGAGTATGAGAAAAAGTTAGTAGAGCTTTATAACGAAATACTGAAAGATTTAAGCTATGAACATTTTATGCAAGCAGCCAGAGATGTTTTTGATGAATATAAGGATCAGGCCTACACCTACACTCGCCAATTGATTCATGATTTAAAAAAATCTGGATATTTACTATTTGCAATTAGCGGCTCACAAACCGAAATCGTAAAAATGATCGCCGACTACTACCAATTTGATGATTACGTTGGTACCGAGTTTATTCATATTGATAATCGTTTTACTGGAGAGATTGTTCATCAGATTGGGAAGAAACATGAGATTTTAAAATCAATGGTAGAAAAACATAATACCTCCTTCCAAGAAAGCCTGGCGGTTGGAGATAGTGCTGGGGACATTACTATGCTTGAGGCCGTGGAGCAGCCTATTGTTCTAAACCCCGAAAAAAAACTTTATATAGTTGCCAAAGAAAAAGGCTGGAAGATAGTGTTAGAGCGTAAAAACATGGTTTATGAACTGGAGCAAAAAAATGGCAAATACTATCTGGCTTAAACAAACGAGTGATAAGCCTTTATTCCCTGATATTCTATGGGGTCGCCCAGAAAATAAACAGTCTGCCGGTAGGTTATTAATTGTCGGCGGTAATCTACATGCCTTTTCTATAGTTGCATCAGCCTACAGTGAGGCTACGTTGGCCGGCATTGGAGTTGCTCGAGCCATATTGCCGGATTCGCTTGTCAAAAGTATTAGTAGAATTTTTACCGAGGCGTTGTTTGCACCAAGTACGCCTAGTGGTAGTTTTTCTCGTCAGGCACTTGGTGAAGTAATGCAAGAGTTAGGCTGGGCCGATGGATTGCTGCTTGCCGGCAACTTTGGCAAAAACAGTGAGACAGCTATTTTTATTGAAGGACTTCTGGAGAAGAATCAGTCCCTTGCTTGCATAGTTGATGACGGAATTGATTATTTCTATAACAAGCCCACGTCAATCACCAATCGAGAAAAAACTATAATAGTCGCTAGTTTCAGCCAACTTCAGAAGTTAGCTCATGGTCAGGCGCTATTTAAACATGACATGGATTTAAGTCACTTTGTGGAAGAACTTGGCACCTACACCACAAATTTGAAAAGCATAATTGTAACTAGTTTCGCAGATAATATTATAGTTGCTAGCAGCGGCCGGGTTTGTACAACAAAGATGGAAATTAGTTTAGTAAAACTGGCGACTAGAGCCGTAGTCTTTGGACTGCAAAATCCAACCAAAATATTTGAAGCTGTGACTAGCTGCATGGTTTCAGATCTCGCTTAGTGTTAGCCCTAAAAAGCTACTGTCAACCAAAATTAAAAAACTCATCTTTCGATGAGTCCGTAATTTTGGTGGGCAAGGTGGGACTTGAACCCACAATCCTTTCGGAACACGATTTTGAGTCGTGCGCGTATACCAATTCCGCCACTCGCCCTCGTCTTGCACTTATGCACTGTTAAGGATTAGCGCATAAGCTAATTAACAGTAGTTATTGTACAATAAAGAGTAGATTTTACATATGGCCAACCAAGATAACAAACACCCTGAACAGTTCGATGCCTCCCTACCTTTGCCTACGGATGAATTAAGAACGCTCGAGAATAGTAAAGGCAATGCTGCCGCTGACATTATCCGTAAAAAAATTGAGGCGGCGTACAAAACAGAACCTGACGCTAGCCTTGAGTCACAAGAAGTTCTAAAAATTACTGATCACAAACTTTCCAAACACCAACAGTTCATTCTTGACCTAACTAGTACAGGTCAACCAATGCATGAAATTCAAACTGCGTGGCACGAGTATTACAGCGGATTGTCAGACGAAGAAAAACATCAAGTCTGGGACGAGTTTTATACTTCTCATCCCAACGTCTCAAAGTACGGAAACGATTTGGGCAAATCGGAAAAAGCTAGGCTTGCGGCAGAGAAACGACATTATGCGACTCCTGCCAGTTCCAGCTATGGGCGCTCTCTGGCAAAGATAAAGGATTCATTTATTGGATATCAGTCGCCGAAAGCTAAGGAGCCAAAAAAGCAAAGTCCAATTCATTCTTTAATTTTCGGATTGAGTGTTGGCGCAATTGTAATGGTAGTATTTTTATTTAGTTTTTTTAATGAACGTTTCATAGCTCCTTTTGTTCAACCAAGTCGAAACGTAACAAACACTCCGATTATCAGCAGCACGGCGCCCATCAGCAGCGAGCCAGAAGTTATTATCCCTAAAATTAACGTTCAAATTCCCGTCGTCTATGACATCCCAACCATCGATGAGGCTCAGGTAGAGCAGGGGCTGGAGAATGGAGTTGTGCATTATGCAGACACAGCGATGCCTGGCCAAAATGGGAATGTAGTTATTGTTGGCCACTCGTCCAATAACATCTTTAATCCAGGCAAGTACAAGTTTGCTTTTGTACTTTTGAGTAGGATGGAAATTGGTGATACTTTCTATCTACAAAAGGATGGCAAACGCTATACTTACCAGATTTATGATAAGCGGATTGTCAAGCCGTCCGATATTTCAGTACTGGGCGATCAGTCTAAAGCAGCAACTGCCACGCTAATAACCTGCGATCCGCCTGGCACTAGCACTAATAGGCTGGTTGTTATAGGCGAGCAGATTGACCCTTCGCCAGCGTTCAACAACCATGATCCGGTACCTGCCGCTCAAGCCAACAAAACAACTATACTTCCTGGCAACTCACCAAGCCTATGGTCGAGAATTATCAAATGGTTTAGTTACTAGATTTAGGTAGATCAGTGCCTGCTCTTAAGTCAAGATTTACCAAATCATAATGTCCATCGCCCGTTGCCCTAAAGGTTAGCAAATGTTTATAATCTTTGCTAAAAAACCCGCCCTGGTTAATAACCGTGGCGCCCATTAATTGCTGATTGAGCCCGTCAAAATCAATAATCATTATATTGTCCGCCTGGTTGCCTAGAATATGATAATTATCCATCCAGTAATAAGCTCCCTGGAGCTCTTTATCTAAACTAAATTTATATTTTTGTTTATTTTCTAAATCATAAGATACGAAATCTTTGTTGTTGCTGAGCATAATATTACGGCCATTAGCCGCAAAAGACGCTTTTTTGAGACCCATTATATTAAGCGTTGTGACCGGTTGGGCTTTAGAGATAGCAGGGTCCTTGATGGAGTTGATAGGGTCTTGATAAACATAATAAAGACCGTCCGTACTTGACGACAAAAGGTAATACCAATGACCTTGATATTCGCTAGCATCAATAACGTAAGAGTCCCTAGCAGTCATGGTCTCTATGGTATATGTCTGGTTGCCATCGGTAACCTTTATGTCGGAGAGCCCGGCTCGACTACTCTCTGTAACGTACAGTACGAGATTATTAGTTACTGGAGTGTAGGCTAAAACTTTTTTGATACTCTGTGACTCAATCTTTAACCCGCTAAGATTGATTAAATTTAGTTCTTTTGTGGTGGAGTTATAAAAATATAGCTGATCGGCCTTGCCGTTTCGCCAAGCAACGCTTTCAGGATTAATACTGAACTGCTTATTAATATTTACCGACTGGCTTGGTTTGTCCCGGTTAAAGATAACAAACTCATTACCGCCAGAAAAATCATGTTTGATGATTAGATGATTATTGTCGTTCGCCCAGTCCACGACGCTAAAAAAGCCTTCATTTGTAGAAAAAATATCACTTGGAAAAGTAAGATTAACTGGCTGTTTAGTGAGGTCATTTAGATCAAATTCTTCAAAACCTACGCTGGGTAAATTACTAACTGGCCCAACCATCAATCGGCTAAGGTCTGGACTCTGGGTCGTTATATAGGACGTTGCTGGGTATTCTTTAATAACTGTAGATAGCGGCTGATCGGGAAACAAAAAAGCATACGGATATCTCCTTATAGTTTGTTCATCTAGTGCAAAGTCGTGCTTCCAATCCCTGTAGCCCGCCTTGGACAATGTCATGGAATAATTACCTGAAGGCAAAATTAAGCGGGCGCCCGTCTTTGAGCTCTGTGTTTGAGCGTTGAGGGTAATGCTAGCTCCACTTGGCTGGGAGTCCACAAATAATAAACCGTTTTGAACAATTTGCCCGTTTTTAGTATTTATCCCATAGCCATAAGCCCCATAAACGAGAATGATAGTGCCTAGTATTATGGCAATGGATGTGAGGGCGTAGCCCAATAATAATCGGTAATGATACGAACGTTTATATTTAGGGTCAAGAAAATCCATGATTTTTTATTATTCTTTCGCTGTCCTACATTGTCGCACACTTTAGTTAACACCTACAAGAGCCTCGAGGTCCTTGATTCGGATAGTCATTCGGGTGTATTATGAAAGTTATATTTATGAGGGATAATTAGTGAGCAAGACAGCCAGTGTCATAGAGATCAACGGCATCCGCTACGATGCCGGTACTGGACGAGCTCTGACTAAAGTCAAGGATTTTGCAAAGACTCGCTTGAGTGCGAGCAATCAAGTTATAGACGGATTCGTAAAGAACAAACAGCTGGTGGAGCCCAAAAAAACTCAGACAACAACCAAGAAGTTAACCAAGAATAAAGCGGCGGTAACTAGATCGGCAACAACTGCAGCAAAACATGTTCATAAAAGAGCCGAGAGGTCTAGAACGTTAGTACGCACCGTAGTTGTTCGACCAAGCGTTAGAGTAAAAGAAGCAACTATGGCTTTTGCTCGTCCAATGACTCGAAACACAAACATTACAGACAGCGAGAAAGCAGCCCGAGCAAAATCCATACCAAAACACTCCAAGGTCAGTCGTTATGGTACCAAAACTACTGTCTCGGATATCGCTCATCCAGTAGAGGTAGGAGAAGTAATTACTAAGCCAAGAACCAACGCTAGTAATAATGCACAGGCCGCCTCTACGGACCCTGCTGGATTTATGCCTAGCATGGTAGCCAGCGCCTCACACCAGCAACTTGAAAGATTACTTGATTTAGCACTATTCAATGCATCGTCTCATCGGGAAACTTACAAGAAAGGCCGGTCCGGAATTACGGGACGGCTTTTTTCTATGCCAAAATGGTTAAAGATTACTATCTTAACAATAGTGGCAGTTATAGCTTTGACATTGTTTGCTTGGAGGAACATTCCGGTTGTAGCTATTAAAGTAGCTGGCTCGGTTGCCAATGTTCGTGCAAGTGCACCTAGCTACACCCCCATAGGCTTTGTTTATTCTGGACCAGCCGTTGCCGACAATGATAGTGTGAGAATTACCTACAAAGATACCGCTAATTCTTCAAAGAGCTATACCGTAACGGAAAAGAAATCACCTCTAAATACAGAGTCCATAGCCTCCACTGGGCTTATCGCCGGTGCCGAGACTATGACTTCCCAGGTTAGTGGCACTACTGTTTACATATCCACAAACGCCCGTACAACGACCTGGGTAAACGGCGGGCTTCTCTACACCATTACCAATGACGCTGGGCTTAACTCTGATCAGCTCCTTAGGATAGCTGAGTCCATTCAATAGAGTTGTTATAACAGGGTTACTTCACTTACAATTAGACTAATGAAAATTGTTAGGACCCGTTTTGCTCCAAGCCCAACCGGCTATCTACATGTTGGAGGTATTCGCACAGCCTTATTTGCTTGGTTAATAGCTCGCCAAAATAACGGAGTTTTTATTCTGCGCCTTGAAGACACTGATAAAAAACGCGAGGTAGCAGGTGCGGACGAGCACATCATGAAATCACTAAAAGCACTTGGCCTTAATTATGATGAGGGACCTGACATTGGCGGCGATTATGGTCCTTACCGCCAAAGTGAAAGGCTTGAAAGTTACAAGCACTGGGCTCAGAAATTAATTGACTCTGGTCGAGCTTATGCCGATCCGTATAGTCCAGACGAGGTACAAGAGTTCCGAGACAAAGCAGCTAGCGAGAAAAAGGCTTTTTTGTACCGTGACCACCGACCAGATAACCCGCCTGCCTGGGATGGGAGCAGACCGTTAAGATTTAAATCCGACCCTAAAGACTACACTTGGCACGATGAAGTTATGGGCGACATATCAACAGGGCCTGAGGTGGTAGATGACTTTATCTTAATTAAGTCTGACGGCTATCCGACCTATAACTTCGCCCATATTATTGACGATCTAGAGATGAAGGTGAGCCATATTATTAGGGGTCAGGAATTTCTAGCCAGCGTGCCCAATTATCTTAACCTGTATGAGGCGCTGCGGATTGAACCGCCGATTATGGCTACAATGCCGCACATACTTGGGCCTGACGGTAACAAAAAACTATCTAAGCGCGACGGAGCTAAGGACGTTCTAGACTACATCAGAGATGGCTTTCTACCAGAAGCATTGATCAATTTTATCGCCAGCCTTGGGTGGAACGACGCTACTGAACAAGAAATATTTACAGTAGACGAGCTGATATCAAAATTTAACCTGAATAATGTTCAAAAAAGTGGCGCCCGGTTTGATGAGCAAAGACTACTTTGGATGAATGGTCACTACATAAGGCAGCTGAGCCCTGAGGATTTATTTGCTAGGGCAAAAGATTTTTTGCCGAGTAACGCCACCAGTTTCGATGATGATTATAAGAAACAGGTCCTGCTTCTTATACAGGAGCGTCTTAAATATTTTTCTGAAATTCCGGAGTTAACCAAATTCTTTTTCGAAGAGCTACCCATCGATTTAAAATTAATAACCAATAATAAGCAGTTGTCTAAATTGGATAGGCCTGAGTTAAAGAAATTGTTGCAGATCAGCGTCGACGAGCTTGAAAAAAGCGACTTTTCAACTGCAGACCTAACCAACAGACTCAACCAACTGTTAGATAAGACAGGGCAGAAACCCGGTGTTCTGTTTAGCTTAATACGAATTGCTACAACTTGGGCACCAGCTAGCCCCAGCCTGGCTGAAACGCTTGAGGTCCTGGGGAAAGATAAATCCCTAGCCAGAATAAGCGCTTCAATACAAGCACTAGCGCAATAGTTATTAACGGTGGTAAAATTTACTTCATGGACTTAAAAAATAATAACCCCGATAACAAACAAATACCCCCTTCAACAAACAGTCCCGTAGAAGCCACACCGCCAAGCTCAAAGCCTATAAGTACCAGCCTAGCTAATGCCGCTCAGAGCGTTAGTGCACCTATTAAACAGGCTTTGCCAAATATAACCCCTGGCAATATAAGCGCTATAGCCAAGAAACAAGGTAAGTTTAAGTCCCTGTTTAATAAGATAAAAAACAAGTGGAATTCCTGGAGCAAGGTTAAGAAAGCAATCGCCGTGTTCGTGGCCTTAGTATTTGTCACCGGGATTGCGGCTGGAACATACCTATTAGTGCATAAGCCTGCAAAGCAAAGTACCAAAACCGTGAAAGTCGTAACTCCGACCAAACCGGTAACAATGGCTTCGCCGCTAACCGGTGTTCAGGTCGCCCCGGCTCTCGCTAAACGCCCGGTCACTGGAGTTATGATTGAAAACAGCACCGATGCTAGGCCACAGTCTGGGCTTCAGGATGCTGGCGCTGTTTTTGAGGCTATCGCAGAGGGCGGAATTACAAGGTTCTTAGCGCTTTTTCAAGACACAACCCCACAATACATTGGCCCAGTCAGAAGCATTAGACCTTACTACATCGATTTTGCCCAGCCTTTTCAGGCTAGCATCGCGCATGTAGGTGGGTCCCCTGATGCCTTGTCGCGCATACGTAATGGCAGCTACCGTGACCTTGATCAGTTCTTCAATAGTACTTACTACACAAGGGTAAGTAGCCGAGCAGCTCCTCACAATGTCTATACCTCTACTGACAATTTAGATAACCTCAATAAGGCCAAAGGCTATACCACTAGCACATTTACTAGCTGGGTGAGAAAAGATGATGCTAAGCTGACTACACCAACCGCTAACAGTATCGATTTTGCGATTTCTAGTTATTACTTTAATGTTCACTACGATTACAACCCTGCCACCAATGGTTATTCTAGAAGTGAAGGTGGAGCGACACACCTTAATCTGGTAAGTGCGACCGACAAAACTGGTGTACAGCTAGCACCAAAAGTTGTAATAGCTGTAGTCATGCCATTTACAATCAATGCTGACGGTCAGCATACAGACTACGCAGATACCGGCTCGGGCAACGCCTATATTTTTCAGGATGGTGGTGTAACGGTCGGGAAGTGGAATAAGGCCGACGCTGCTACTCAACTAACATTCACGGATACAGCTGGGGCGCCCCTAAAACTTAATGCCGGGCAGACTTGGATTAGCTTAGTTTCTAGTGATAGCGACGTTACTTATACCGCGCCAGCACCAACACCAGCAAAGACTCAGTAAGCCTCGCTCGACATTTCACCCCTGTTTTGCTAAACTTATCTCTGTTCTTTGGTCTGATCAATTTTATGAAATCCCGCTTCAGCAGATTTTATAAAATTGGGAGGAGAAGCATAGCACCAAGCTAAAACTTTTGGCAAATAGCCAAAACGAGGTAGGTGCGTAAGCTTCGACGCGGCCCCTTCGTCTAGCGGTCCAGGACATCTGGTTCTCATCCAGAAAATCGCGGGTTCGAACCCCGCAGGGGTCACCAAATTTATTTAAGTCTGATACAAACTGACATCCGAATACTGAATTGGTGAACCACTATCGCTGTGTGACAGAGTTATTCGATATTGCTTAGCCCAGGGATGCGTGCCAACGCTAATTTTTACCTGCGTCCAGCTAGCGCCACTAATAGAGTACTGATTTGCATAATTAATAGTTGTATATGGCGTTTTGTTATCGTCGGCCGAGGCAGTTGTATAGCCGGCATTACTGATTGCAACTCCGCTGGAGTCAAGTGCTTCGAAAATAATCTTAACTGTCCCAGAGCCACCGTCAGAAGTTTTGACATAGCACTCAAATTTTAGCGAGCGGTAATTCTTGGCAGCTAAACTAGTTCTGATGGCATGGCTACTATCTGCAATTTGAACATAGTAACTTGTGGACCCAGACCTTGGACCCCCCAATGTAGGCGCCGTACTAACCACCTCCCAGCCGACAAAAGAACCGCCGTTACCAATATTTGTGTGTGATAAGGCAAAACCTGGGTCGGGGATAACATTTATTTTAGAAGACGAATAATGAGCATAGGCTGCTGCCGAAGGAGTTAAGACATCAATCAGCCCAGCATCCTTATATGTTTTTAATTGCGAGAAGAAGTTTGTAAGGTTCGTAGTACTTATGCCTGTTGAATCAATCGCTGCTGCATGAAAGTTAAATGCAACTCTTCCTCTGTGAGTAATGGCTGGATCCAGATAGCCAGTTTTAAGATTAGTATTGCCAGTACCGGTCATATTCTTTGAATCACCGTTGATATGGTTCATTCCGATTCGCCTAACAACCGGCAAAGCTTCGGCCGCAGTAATGCCTATCGGCATCGCGAAATAGCCTTCAACGGCAGCGAAATACTGCTTTGCAAGCCTTGCAGCACCTCCAACATCGCACACTGTGTTTGTTGAATTAGCCGTTATGCCTACAGTGGAGCCGTTTACATCGTAGCCTCCAAATGCGTATGGGCTGTTTGTAGGTGTGCCGCCCCCTGCAGTAGATGAAGTATCAAGACCCCAGGTTCCGGGTGGAGCAAAATTATCGCACCAATAGCCTTTTTCTCGAAGCTCCAATGACGAATATAAAAATTCATCCAAGAAGGTGTTCCAGTAGGTTGTATATGTTGGATCACTTACCGCCATGTTAGTATTGTGGTTTCGTGAATGGGCTAATATCTCCATGCCGTGACCCTGAAGCTCGGTGATTTGGGCCCAAGTTAGGTTAGTGCCAGTACTAGGTGTATGACTACTCTGTGTAGCTCCGGCACTATTTTTACCGCCTCTAATTACCGCAAATCCGGCTACTAAGTCGTACTGTAGTAGCAACTTATAAACTATAGACCAGTCCGCTCCAGGGTTATCGTCAAATCTAAGAGAAACAACTGCATTTGAATATGTTACATTCTGGTACACAACATCGTAATCTGGTTTTTTATAAGTATTATCGTAGGTAAATGACGTTGTTTGGTCGCCGGTATTCACATAATAACTTGGGCTGTAATGATAGTAGGGCATAAATTCGTTACCTAAATCTACCCCCACGATACCGGACGTCCCCGTATCCGTAACAACAGCCGAGCCCGTAAACCTCGAATTCCCAGCGTCATATATAAGGGCTTCTTGGTCGTTGGGGGCAGCAGTCATGTTGGTGCCACCCATAGTAACTGGTAGGGTAGTGCGCCATTGCCAGTCGGTGTTACCGGAATTGGTAGTTAAGATGCTATTGCCAGTTGAGCCAGACTTTATTTTAGCGATAGTTACGTTAGCATCGGCGATTTTGGCGGTGGTAACCTTGGAGTCATCTATTATGGGGTTTGGGTACTGATATGAGGAACTTGCTTTTAAGTCCCCTCCGGCAGTCGGCGCCCCAGTAGTTGGCGTAAAGCTTCCTATATCAATCGAGGATGTGACTTGATGCCAGTCAGTGCCATCGCTGTTATATAATTCTCCACCGCCCGCTCCATCGGTTACAAAATATAAAACCCCTTTGTTGGTTGCTGTGTCTAGGCTGTTCATTTGCGCCATAGTCCCGGAGCGAAATACCGATCCGGCCAGATCCAGGGCATCATTCCCACCAGGTAGGTGAGTAGAAGCATGGGTTTTGGGAGTTCGAGAGTCAGATAGGCGAGAGTCTGTAGTATTTACTTTGTTGTCTAGAGTTCCGTCAGTAGATATTTTTAGAGAGCCATCGGCATTATGAGAAGCCAATAGAAAGTCATTGAGGATAGAGCCCCAAACCCCTTCGTCTGCATCAACTACTGGAAGTCTTACCATAATCTTATTGCTTATATACCTGAACGTTAGTAAACCAAGCAGCCGGGTTCGTCAAAAGGCTGTTGGAGTTAGAAAAATTGAAACGCAAGCCCTTGGCAGCATTGGGATTCGTCCCATAAGATAGTGAGTAAGTGGTCCAACTGGCCGGTATAGTACTCCCTAGTCCGTAGACGTCCGTACTATCAAATACGGCTGACGAGGAATCTAAGTTCTGAAAATATACATAGTATTTAGCGTTGGCGGCCCCTTGCTTAGCCCTGACCACAAACTTCAAGGACCTATGGGCATAGCTTGAGAATTGCTTTCTTAGGGTATGAGATGAGCTTACGACAGAAAGATAATAGCCTCCAGCTGTATCATCACTCGCCGATAATGAAAAGTTGGATGTACTGCCTACAATCTCCCAAGACAAATAGCTGTTAGCTTGGGCGACCGTAAAGGTTGGGTCATTAAGCATATTTATGGGGGTCGAGGACTGCTTGGCGTACAAAGCGGAGGTTGGATTTAGAACATCCACCAAGCCAGCGTCACGCTTGGCAGCAAGATAAGTTATAAAGCTTGTAAAATCAGCCTTAGATAGATACGAAGCTTGGTCAAGATTTGAAACATGAAATACAAACGAAGCTCTGCCTCTAAACTGGATGGCTTGATCGACCATACTTTCTAGCTCGGTTAGGCTAAGCTTGTCGGCCAAAATAGCACTGGAGCCATAGCGCCTAAGAGCAGGGGTGCCTTCTACAGCGGCGACCGAGGTGTGCGAACCGGTGTTAATGCTGCCCAGATCATAAGCCGAAACAGCGCCAACCGCCGTACTTGTACTGTCTGGGTCTATGGTGCCATGCAGAGCAGCGAAATTAGATTTTATATAACGACTCAGTGTTCCGGTATCGCATTTGGCTGCCGTACTAAAATCATAAGCCGTCCCAGTCCAAGATTCGGGGACCACAAAGCTATCACACCATAGACGATTAGTACTATTGCGAAGAGTACTTACTGAAGTAACTTCAGTTATAAATGCGCTGGTAGAGCTCGGGGCTGCACTATGCAGTGTGTTGGCATGAAACATAATTTCCATGCCCCTAAATTGCATATCACGTAAGTTACTCAAGGTTGCATAGCCGGAAGTGCCGATATTAGCCTGGATCACTGCAAAGCCAGCAACCAAATTATTGGGCTGAAGCTTGCTCTGATATATATAGCTATAATCTTCGGCCTTACCATCGTCGAAACGCAAAGTAATAATTGCATTGTTATAAGTAGTCCCATCATAGACCCGGTTATACCAACGATTCATTTCATAACTAGTCTCGAGTAGCGACAAATCGGCAGTTTGTAGCAGTGGACTACCCGTAAACCTCGAATTCCCAGCGTCATATATAAGGGCTTCTTGGTCGTTGGGGGCAGCAGTCATGTTGGTGCCACCCATAGTAACTGGTAGGGTAGTGCGCCATTGCCAGTCGGTGTTACCGGAATTGGTAGTTAAGATGCTATTGCCAGTTGAGCCAGACTTTATTTTAGCGATAGTTACGTTAGCATCGGCGATTTTGGCGGTGGTAACAGCACCTGACGCAATAGTCGGGTTTGGATAACTACCGGCTAGGTCGCCTCCGGCGTCGCCGCCAGGGAGGCTAGCGCTACCAGCGGTAACCGGGCCAGCTACCTGAACCCAGGTAGTGCCATTGCAACGATACATCGTGCCTCCACTTTGATCGGTAGCTATATATAAAACTCCATTAAGGGTCGAGCTAGCAGCCGGCCTTGATGCTAGTGCCCCCGACCTAACTATGTAGTCGCCCCAAGCAATGGCATCATTCCCACCAGGTAGGTGAGTAGAAGCATGGGTTTTGGGAGTTCGAGAGTCAGATAGGCGAGAGTCTGTAGTATTTACTTTGTTGTCTAGAGTTCCGTCAGTAGATATTTTTAGAGAGCCATCGGCATTATGAGAAGCCAATAGAAAGTCATTGAGGATAGAGCCCCATGTACCATTATCGGATCCTGGTGTAGGAAGTCGCGTCATTCTATATTACAAACAACCCCAATATTTACCCCTGTTAAACCTTATGGTTAATTGTACCATCGCGCTCACGGTTTGCGGAAGAATAAATAATATTTTTAACATCATTTTGCAAAAACTTCACCTGTTCCTGAAATTCATTGCGTGTGGATAATTTATTATTATTAAATTGACTGCAATGTTTATATTGCTTAAGATAAATGTAAGCGTAATGGGAGCGTATAGTCTTATTAGATGAGGGAAACAAACACAGATGTCTAGATTACCAACACCCGGAGGCGATGACGGCCAGTGGGGATCGATATTAAATGACTTTCTGTCGCAAGAACATAATAGCGATGGCAGTCTTAAAATACGCACCGATAATACCTTTGCCGCTAAAACCCATGCTTCTAGTCACTACCCAGGCGGGGCTGACCCTTTAACATATTCTCTTAGCGGCACTCTTGCCGCCAGACCTACGGCTTCTGCTAGCAACGCCGGCCTTTTATATGTCGCTACTGATGACAACGGCGGTACTACTTATAGATCAAACGGGTCTTCGTGGGTGCAAGTCGGAGCGGCGGTTGCCGCCAGCGGCGGATCACCTAGCGGATCAGCCGGTGGGGACTTAGCTGGTACTTACCCAAATCCGACTATCGGCACAGGTAAAGTCGTCACCGCCAAGATAGCTGACGACAACGTAACCCCGGACAAACTTAAAGCTAGCAGCCTATCGGGCGATATACCGACCAGTAGCGGTTCTAACACCTGGACCTATACAAACTTATCTACTGACACAACTCTTGCGTCTAATTCAGATACCAAGATCGCAACTCAAAAGGCAACCAAGGCTTACGCTGACACCAAGATGTCCGGCAGTGCAACACTAAATTCTATCGCCACTGCAAATGCCACCTCGGCCGATGTTTCCATGAATAGCCACAAAATCACCAGCTTAGCAACACCTACAGCCGGAACCGATGCGGCTAATAAAGCTTATGTTGACCTTAACGCTTCAAAAAGTTACGCTATTGCAATGGCGATAGCGCTGGGATAATGGGAGTATATGGCTAAATCAGTTATAAAAAACTACACATTTAACACTTCAGCAAAGACTATAACGCTGACGGATGTTACTGCAGTAAGGCTAGATAAACTAGCGCTTATAACTGATGTTACGACCAACAAAATACTTTATAACTTCGCAGATAGTTCGATATCAACCGCGACGGTAGCTACCAACGTAATTACCTTATCGGCCCTACAGGGTGGGGAAAACAATACCGACAAACTACGTATAGACTATGACGTCGATACAACCGATACTGCCTTTGGGGATACTACGGAGTCGGTTAAGGTCTTATCATCAGCTCTTCCGACAGGAGCCGCTACGTCGGCAAAACAACCTGCTCTTGGAACTGCTGGTACGCCGTCAGCCGACGTTATAACTGTTCAGGGCGCCACATCCATGACAGCGCTCAAGGTTGATGGTACAGGAGGAAGCTTCCCGGTATCGGGTACGGTTTCGATAACATCAAATTCAGCAGTCAACGTCGCCCAAATTAACGGCGTGACGCCCCTTATGGGCAACGGTGCAACAGGCACCGGGTCACAGCGTGTAACTATCGCGTCCGATAACACTCCCTTTGCCGTAAAAACCGACCAGACGACTCACGGCACCACCGACCTTGTAGCCGCTGACATAACTAAGGTTGCGGGTTCGGCGATCTCGCAGGGCCACGGAACTGCAGCGACCGCCATAAGGGTAGAGCTACCTACTGACGGTACGGGCGTAGTGGGACTAGCCACGGGAACCAACAATATCGGTTTTGTTACACCAACCCCAAGCACCACTGGTGGATGGACGAAGTGGTCAACTCCAAAAAACAACAGTAACACAGCCTTGGTTGCACCAGCAGGAGGTATAAACGTATCGTCTGCAGCCTGCACTCTAGGTGGTTATATGATCTATAACCCCAACAGTACCGCGGCTTATGTTCAAGTTTTTGATCTTGCTGGGGCCACCGCGACACTGGGAACCACTAGACCAGATATGGTCTTGGCTATCCCTGGCTTAAGCGCTGCAAACCTAGAGATGGTTAACGGTGTTAAGTTTACGAATGGCATAACAGTAGCCGCGACGACTACCGATTCGGGAGCAGTAGCAGTGTCTACCGGTCTTACGGTTACACTATGGTACAAATAAATCTGAATAGGTTCTAATAAATGGCCAATATCACAGCCAATACCGGTAGCAATAACTGGAATACGAACGGGGCTTGGGTCGGCAACGTACAACCAACAGCCGCTGACAATGTAACCATACCCGCATCGGCAGTAGTAACAATACCAACTGCGACTACAGCTCTGGCTCGGTCAGTAACTGTTCAGTCGTCTGGAACCCTTGCTTTTGCCTCAACTACAGCCCAACTTACCATTGGTGACGGTACGGCCGGAACCGGTAACGTAGCCTTCAGCAACGCGGGCACGATCACTCTAACAGGTGTAGGCACAATTAACCTTGTCTCAACTTCTGCTACGGTCCAAACCATTACAACCGGCGGGCAAACTCTACCCAACGTAACAATCAACTGTACGAGTAACGGCTCTTACCAATTGTCGGATGCTATGACAATCAGTTCTACCGGAACAATGACCTTAACAAAAGGCACTCTAGATACAAACGGTCAAACATGTTCGTGGGGTGTTTTTGCAAGCAATAACAGCAATGTTAGAACATTAACTCTTGGCGCTAGCAACATAACGATTACTGGATCGAATGCCACGCCATGGAACTTTTCGATCATGACCAACCTAACGTTTAATGCTAATACCTCAACTATAACAATTAACAACAACGGTACTCAGGCTCTCTATACAGCTAGTTCGGTAACTTTTTACAACTTGAGTTTCCCAGGATCTGGCACCACCTATATCCGAAACGGTGGAACATTAACCTGCAATAACTTTACGCGTACGGGTACGGCTCAGAAAATTGATACCCTCGTGATGGATAGTAACCTTACTGTAAACGGATCGTTCTTAATTAGCGGTAATAGCACCACCAACCGAGTACTAGTTGCATCGAATACACTTGGTACGGCAGTGACCATAACTGCCGCCTCAATATCAGCCTCTATACAAAACGTGGACTTTCAAGACATTGTAGCCGCGGGCGCAGCCGGTGGATCGGGGGCCAACAGCTGGGATCTTTCGGCAATTACAGGGAAATCTGGCGACTGCGGGGGTAACTCTGGGCTATTTACATTTACCCCGTCAGCATCGCAAACATTTGGGTCAACCGGAACGGTCAACTGGTCGGCTGCAACCTGGACTAGCAGGGTGCCTTTGCCTCAAGATGACGTAGTCATCAACTATAGCGGCGGGACTGCTACAACGCTGACTGCCGATATGCCAAGGTTGGGCCGAAACATCGATTTTACGAGCTACACCAAAACTTTTACAGTCGCCGTAACAACAACGGCTGCCACAAGTATATTTGGAAACGTCACTTTTTCTTCAACCATGACCTATTCTAGTGCGGGGCAAACAGTCACTTTATCCGGACGCGGATCGCAAACAATCACATCCAATGGTAAGACTTTGGGCAATAGCTATGTTATAGATTGCGGCGTAGGCACTTACACCTTGCAAGATGCTTTGAGCTTAGTATCACCAAGAAGCCTAACACTCAACAGCGGTACTTTTAATGCCAACAATTTCAATGTATCTATGGAAAAGTTTATAAGTTCCAACACAGCAACTCGAACCCTAGCAATGGGTAGCGGTACCTGGAGTCTGATAACAGCTACAGCAACAACTGTTTGGACAACATCAGCTTCAACCGGTCTAACAGTTACAGGCACTGCCATCATTGACATAACAGGGACTGACAGTGGAACAAAAACAGTGCTAACAGGTAACGCTAGTTTGCCGACAATAAGGTTCATTGCTACTGGGTCTGGTGGATTAACCTTTGGCACCAGCACCACAAGCAACAACAACACATTGGCTGGGCTGATAGTAACCTGTACTACGGCAAAAACTATTAGTTTTTTGGCCAGCTCAACCACAACCGTAACTGGAACATGCACCCTCCAGGGGTCATCTGGCCAGCTACTGTCAATGGTCTCGTCTTCGCCCTCGACCTCATACACTCTTGTTGCCCCTGCAAGCTCAACGTTCATGTATATAAACCCTCAAGATTGTTCTGCCACCAATCCAGTTAAAGCCCTATTTAGCACCGACAACTCTCGTAATACAGGGATTACTATCCTTCCAAACGGTGGCAACTTGGCTTCACAGGGTACTGGTGGCTAATGGTTGATAATACTGTCGCTTTAGTTATAATTAAACTTAAGAATTAAGAGGGAAAATGTAATGGCGGATATTCAGAAAAGTGTGAGAAAGAAAACCGACGATCTAATGAACACTGAGGTCAACCGTGCCGAATTTTTGCGATACACAGGCGTGGCCTTGCTAAGCCTAGTAGGCATACATAGTTTTATGAAGAACTTGCATGATTCTGTACCAAAGAAGCGTAGCGCCAAAAAAGTAGCAACAAAAGGCTATGGCGGTAGCGCCTACGGCATTTAGTTTATCTGTAAGACATATTTGGGGGTACACTGGAAGTTAGATGTTGGTAAAGCTAGTAAATAAACTTAAATACTCGATCGCCGTCCTATTAATGATAGGATCGTTTGTTGTAACAGCTCCAGCTCTAGCTTCGACTTACGGTAGCAGCTCTTATAATCAGTGTAACTATAACGGGATTGATTGTGTAAAAACCAGCTCGACAACAGCAGACTCAGCCACGCCAGCGGGATCAGGGACGGTCATAAATTTAGACTCTTTCTCGAGCTTCACTGACGGAACAGGTAAGTCGACGACTGTCTCTGAGGGTACAGTTTTTGAGTTTGTATTTGCTCTTGACTCTCCAGACAAAGAAAATCCTGCAGCTGCCGACTCGGCTGCAAATACAATTACCGAAAGACACACTATTACTATTAATTCAGTTACTGCTGACTCGGTAGTAATCACTGTTGCTTCAAGCCCAAAACAGTTCACCTTAAAACTTAACCAACCACTTTTAATAGATGTAGATGGTAATGGTAGTAACGACATAGGCGTTGAAGTAACCAGCCTAACACCCCCTACAGCAGTCTTAAAAATCTGGAAGCTTACTCTCCCCGCAACAACAACCGCTGCATCGACAACACCGGTAGCTAAAGTAAGATCTGCCTGGGTTAGCCTGAGTTTGATAATAGCTTCTATGATTATTTTGCTTTTACTGCCAAGAAAAGTATTCATAAAAATCGCCAGTTTGTGGGGGATAAAGTCCAAAGGCGGCAAGGGAGATAGCGGAAAAACAGGCGGCCTGAGTGACCACATCCCAACTCAGGGTAAACCGACTCATCATAACCCTCTAGGCCTTCCTGCTCACGATCTGCATTCCCAGGCAGGCGTAGTTGTTAACGACGAAGAAATAGTTAAGGAAGAGCCTGAGCAGGCCCCCGAAAATAAAGTAGTCGTCAAAGACGAAGAGTACGAAGATATCGATCCTAAGAAGTAATACTAAGGTTGTATTATGTGTTTATGCGCTAGCCATCGGAGGCAATATATCCATAGCTATTCTACGGGCTGAATAGTTTTGGATTCTTGGTAATAATTTTGGTTTAACGTAATCCTCTGAAAACTTAACTTCAATCTCTTCAACAGCATCAGAAAATTGGATAGCTATGTTTGTCTTTGGTGAAGGGCTTAGAGTCTTTTGCTCAAGTACTACAGGCGCCTCAAGCGGCAAGAGTGGCCCAAGACCAAAATTAGCCGGTATCGGGTTGATAACAACTGGCAGCACATTGGACGGCCGCTGTAAGCTAACTGGTTCAACTTTATTTCTATTAGCCAACCATATAAATAAGATCCCTATTTCATATAAAGCAATTACTGGTATCATCATGACTGCCATATTTATTGGGTCGGTTGTAGGTGTTATGATAGCGGCGATAACCGTACTTGCGGCTATAGCGTGTCTCTGATATTTCATCAAGCCGCTTGGCTTTAGAGGCTTGGCTTTATTAATAATCAATAGAATTAGTGGGAATTGAAAAACGATCGCCATAGCAATAAGGTAATGAAACACAAAGTTTAGGTAACCACTTATCTCCACTAGGGGGTTAACGCCGGCGGGACCAACGGTTGTAAGAAAGTGCAGGGTAGCTGGCAGACTTATAAAGTAACCATACGAAACTCCGGCAGCGGCAAACAGGAAAGACATCCCAATTAGCTTAACAGTAAAAAATTGGATCCCAATTGGCAGAGCAGGGCTGATAAACTTATAGATCCGATGCAAAATCAGGGGTATAGAAATAATTATCCCGAACAATATAGAGACCTTAAATATAGCGTTAAACGCCCCTGCAACAGTCGTGTAATACAGGGGATTATGATAGGGCCTAATTAGTACGGAAAAAAGTGGCTTATACAAAGCATAGCCTATAGAACTCCCGATAAGCACGTACAATGCGCTGATCATGAAAACCTGTCGCAGTTCTCTTACGTGCTCACGGAAAGGCTGTCGATTTTTGTGCTTCCGCACTTCCCCCATGGATTTAACCCGCCCTCTATTTTAGTTTTAGCTATTTTTTAGAATTTTTATCTTTTGAATCTTGCGAGTCAACCCGACCGCCAAAAGCGTCTTTTAGTTCTCTAGCTGATTCACCAATACTGCGAGTCAGTTTTGGCAAACGTGAGCTTCCGAATAGAAGAAGCAAGATTACTAAGATAATAATTAGTTCTGGTAGACCGATGTCCATGTAACCCTCCAAAAAGTTATTGATTTACCAGCTAATTTTAACACAAATAACAGGTAGGCAATAGCCTGTGTTTACAGCCCGGGATATTTGATTGACACTACCGCAATATAAGCAAAGACATAAATCAATATTGCAGGCCATTTGCACAGCAGAGTAGACTAATAGACAGCCATATGTGGGCTGGAGTTTTTTAAACACCTTCCTCCGCATAGACTACTATCTGGGAAGCACACTTTTTGTCACTGCTTACCCTAACAAAACAACAGTTTCTGGTTACGAAACCCTTGCAGGAACGGTCAAAGGTTTTTCCCAGCAACTACAATGTTCGAATCCGTCCACCGTATCTGTTCTAAAAGATAAACGGTTCTCTTTTTTTAACTTTATAAAACTCACAAATCTCACCAAGGAGGGATCAAAATGGAAAACGTAACCCTAATTAATAAGGACGTAAACATCGTAGCCTACTACTTTCACAATAAGGGCCGCCGCTTGCGCTGTTTCCCTAAGAGCATGGAGTGGAATAACCGCCGCATAACCTTCACCGAAACTGGCATGGTACACCCCACAACCAAAGGACAGAGAACAATCCACATGTTCGACATGACCGACGGCAACGCCGACTACCGCTTAGAATTTGACGCGGTAGCATTGACCTGGAGCCTCGTATCAATATCTGACATAGCTCAAAACAATGCCGTATCCACACAATTCACACCTGCAGTTGCCTCTTAACCCAGCTTCTCCGAAGATTATGCATATTGACCTGAACAGTTGCTTTGCAACAGTGGAGCAGCAGGCCAGGCCGCTGTTGCGCGGCAGGCCAGTAGCGGTTACTAACCGCTTAACTCCTAACGCTTGCGTTGTAGCAGCTAGCTATGAGGCTAAGGCCTGCGGAGTAAGGGTGGGCATGAGCTATAGAGACGCTAAGATTCTAGCGCCTGATCTTGTCATGGCGGAGACGGACCCCCCAAAATACCACCACGTTTATAAAATTTTGGTCAATATCATGAGATCTTATTCGCCCAACATCACCATGAAAAGCATAGACGAAGGCATTGTAGACTTTAACGGCACAGATTTAGTAAATAACCGGCCCTTAGCGGACATAGGCATGGAGATAAAACAGCGTCTAAGAGATGAAGCTGGCAGGTGGATGCGCTGTAATATCGGTATTGCGCCTAATCGCTTTTTGGCCAAAACCGCTGCTGGGCTACATAAACCGGATGGACTAGATATTATTGATTCTGATAACCTGCGAGCCACGCTAGCCGATATGAGACTCACCGATCTAACGGGCATAGCCGAGCGCAATCAGGCCAGGCTCAACGCCGCCGGCATTATGAACCCCCTACAGTTTCTAGACGCTCCGGCCGAAGTTTTGCGGCGCAGAGTGTTTAAAAGTGTTTGTGGCGAAGACTGGTATCAGCGCCTACGCGGCTGGGAAGTAGACAATCAGGTATGGGATACCAAGACGGTTGGTCGGCAATACGTGCTGGATGATTTTAGGCCAACAGATGAAGTAGTGCGATCTCGCTTAGCCTACCTATGCGAAACCACAGCCATGAAACTCCGGTATAAAGGCTTCGCGGCCCGTGGAATACTGGTGTACGTTAAGTATGCTAGCGGCGACTACTGGTACGAGCGCCGGATTTTTAAGAGTAGTTTTTATTCGAATACCGAGGTGTACCGGCGAGCGACACTGTTATTCAACAATCGACCGCGGGACGCTTATGAGCGAGAAATCGGCGTTACTTGCTATAATTTAGAGCCTTCAAATATCGCCCAAGTTAGCTTGTTAGACGAAGTAAATAAGGAGGTCTGGCTCACTCAAGCTATGGATACAATTAACAGCCAGTTTGGGGAGTTTACAATTACTCTAGCTAGCAGCCTTGGCTCAAAAGAAAAGGTTAAACAAAAAATCCCATTCGGCACAACACGATATTTTGAACTTTTATGCAACAGCTAAATCCATAAAATCTTGGTACTACTATTGTCAATAGTATTAGAGATTGAAAAATACTTTGATACAACAGATAATATAAGCATTACCATAAACGGTGGGAATATTTTTGACGTGTTTGGATTAAACAAAAATCAATCAGGCGATGTTAGCAAAAATGCTAGCGAGCGGATTAGTAAAGACAATCAGATAAATTCTGACTTTATCCTAAGTACCATCGAAGATGGTGTAGTTATGGCTGGCAAAGACGGCATAATTCATTTGTTTAACCCCGCAGCGGGCCACATAACTGGTTGGCCTCCCGAGGAGGCACTAGGCTCTGACTTCCACGCGGTCCTATCAGCCGTAGACAGCAAAGGGCAGGCAATGCCCCCACAGCAACATCCCATTGCCCAGGCCATAATTACTGGCAAGACCGTGAAAGACAACAATGTCAGCCTATCAACTCGCAGCAAAAAACCAACAATAATTTCACTGATTGTATCGCCGGTACTCGATAAAAATGGTAGCCCAACCGGCAGCGTAGTTGGCGTATTTCGTGACATTACCGAAGAAAAAGAAGAAGAAAAACGCCGAAGTGATTTTATCAGCACAGCTTCTCACGAGATGCGTACGCCGCTGGCGGCCATTGAAGGCTACCTGTCTTTAGCTATGAACCCCAAGATAGCCCAGGTTGACGCCAACGCTCGTAAGTACTTAGAGAAGGCTGAGAACTCTACAAAACACCTTGGAGTTCTTTTCCAGGATCTCCTAACCAGCTCTAAGGCCGAGGATGGGCGACTAGTCAGCTACCCAGCGGTGGTTGAACTGGGCGAGACGGTAACAGCCGTTGTTGAAGCTGGGCGCTTCCATGCCAAGGAAAAAAATCTTACCCTCAACTATGTAATGAGCACCAGTAAAGATGTGGCGGGAGGCAAAGTAGTGAGGCCGCTCTACTACACCTACGTTGACCCTAATCGCATACGGGAAGTGCTACAAAACATCATAGACAATGCCATTAAATACACTATGGAAGGCTCCATAACCATCAGATTAACTGGTGATACTAACGTGGCCCAAATACAGGTGCAAGACACTGGGGCTGGTATTCCGGCCGACGATATTCCACATTTATTTCAAAAGTTCTACCGAGTTGATAGCTCTACTACCAGAACCATAGGCGGAACTGGTTTAGGCCTATTTATTAGCAAGAAGATTATCGAGTTGTACAACGGCCGAATTTGGGTGGAAAGTGAATTAGGCAAGGGCAGCACGTTCTTTATTAATCTGCCAAGACTAACTACTCAACAAGCCTTGGAAATGCAAAAAAAACAGGCAACTACAATTAGCCCGCTAGATACGAAGGTATAGACAGATGAGCATATAATGGTAAAATTAAAACAATATTAAGCATAAACGGTAAATAAAAAATGGCAAAAGTACTGTTAGTGGAAGACGATAACAACCTACGGGAAATCTTTGAAATGCGCCTGCAGGCCGAAGGCTATCAAACCGTGACTGCTGGCAACGGCGAAGAAGGCTTAACGGTCGCTATGAAAGAAAAGCCTGATCTCATAATTGCCGATGTCATGATGCCCAAGCTATCCGGCTTCGACATGCTCGAATCTTTAAGAGCCGCTCCGGAAATGAAGAATACAAAAGTAATAATGATGACGGCGCTTGGCCAAGCCGAGGACCAAGCACGCGGTGAAAAACTCGGCGTGGTAAAGTATTTAGTGAAGTCACAAGCTACGCTTGAAGATTTTGCTAAGGTTATAAAAGATGTTTTGCCTCCAGACGGCGCGCCAACGGCTCCGCAGGGCACAACAAATCAAGTTAGCGATCAGCAAAATAGTAATCAACAAGAAAGTGAGAACAAAATGAACGACGATCAAACACCAGCTATGCCAACTAACGACGCTCCAGCAACTCCACCAGCTGACAGCCCAGCTCCAACTGCTGATACACCAGCTG
>OZ246413.1:0-237052 GCA_965231085.1 uncultured Candidatus Saccharibacteria bacterium | reverse complement strand
ATGCCTTCAACTCCACCAGCTGACAGCCCAGCTCCAACTGCTGATACACCAGCTGTTGACACACCGGCTGCTCCAGCTCCAAGCACAACATTTGCCCCAACTGAGCCAGCTAGTGAAGGCTCAATGCCTTCAACTCCACCAGCTGACAGCCCAGCTCCAACTGCTGATACACCAGCTGCAGGTAGCCCAGGCGCGCCAACAGTTTAAAAGGTACATAAATTTAAAAATAGTCGCTCCAAAAATAACAGGGGCGACTTTTTTTCATAACAGAGGTATAATAGCCAAGTCATGAATAGCCAAAGCGCTTCTATAGTCGCAATAGTTGGACGAGCCAATGTCGGCAAGTCTAGCTTATTCAACATGGTTGTTGGCAAGCGCGAAGCCATAGTGGCTGACGAGCCAGGCACAACCCGCGACAGCATTACAGCTAAAGCCAGCTGGAACGAAAAAGACTTTTGGCTAGTAGATACCGCTGGTATGAAACCAGCTGAGGACGATTTTGAACTATCTATACAAGAGCAGATAACAGAGGCCGCCGAGGCAGCCGATATGATTTTGGTTGTGGTTGAAGCTGATATACCAATCACCGAGGAAGATCGTCGTGTAGCAAAAATGGCCCTAAAAAGCCAAAAGCCAGTTATTCTAGTTGTTAATAAAATTGATAAAAACCGTAAAGCTAATTTAGATAGTTGGCTACGCCTAGGGATAAAAGATATCTACGCTACCAGCGCCAGTCAAAAAATTGGGCTATCTGAGCTTTTGGACCGGATCACCAGCCAACTACCGGACGCTAAAATTCGTGAGGATAGCGCAAGAATCCATATTGGTTTACTAGGCCGGCCCAACGTCGGCAAATCATCTCTGTTCAACTCACTAGCCAAAAAACAACAGGCCTTAGTGGCCGATAGAGCAGGCACTACCCGAGACGTAAACCGCACTGTGGTTCGCTATAAAGGCAACGAGATAGAGCTCGCCGACACAGCCGGCATAAGGCGTCCAGGCAAGATAGAGCGTGGCGTCGAGTACTTTAGTGTTCTTAGGGCACTAGCCGCCATTGAGCAGGCTGATGTCTGTTTCTTACTAATGGACGCTAACGAGCTTAATGTGCAGCTGGACCAAAAGATTGCAGGCCTTATTAAGGAGGCAGGCAAGGGCCTGGTGCTAGTCGTCAGTAAATGGGATAGTCTTGATAAAGACGCCTACACCAGAGACCAAATAGCTCCAAGAATTGCTCATAATTTTGATTTTGTGCCCTGGGCACCACTAATTTTTACCAGTTCGGTAACAGGGCAGAATGTGACAAAACTATACGATCTGGCGCTGGATATTATGCAAAGTCGCCGCCAAAGATTTAAGACCACTGAACTCAACAGATGGTTGCGGGATGTTTGCGACCAGCACCCACCAGCCGGTCTTAAAAACCGTAACCCAAAACTCAACTATATTGTTCAAGAGGAAGATAACGGCACACCAAGTTTTAAGGTTTTTGGAGCCCACACTAAGTTTTTGCACTGGAGCTATAAGAGATACATGGAACGAAAATTCCGCGAAAAATGGCCGTTGAGCGGCACACCTTTGAAGTTCTGGTACATCGAGAAACACGTAGACCGCCACAAAACTAGCCCCAAAGAGTAGAATAGTCTTATGGCCTTGTTTCAGAAAAAACCAGACATAACGTCTAGCGCACCTTTATACACTCTTGGCTCTAACAAAACTATCCTAGTAATTGGGCTGGGTAATCCAGGCAAGGAATATAAAGGTACGCGGCACAATATTGGTTTTGAGGTATTAGACGCATTTGCCGAAGCCAATAGCTTCCCGTACTGGGTTAATAAAAAAGACCTAAGATGCGAGCTAGCTATCGCTAACCTCGGTGAAAACAGAGTTGTTTTGTGTAAGCCTACGACTTTCATGAATAACAGTGGCGAGGCCGCTCAGGCCGTACAGCATTTTTATAAAATCTATAACCCTGATACGCTGGCGGTCTACGATGAACTGGCAATCAGTTTTGGGCAGATCCGCACCAGAGTAGGCGGCAGCGATGCCGGCCATAACGGTGTAAAATCGTTAGTCAGCCAGATTGGCGAAGATTTTAGCCGCATAAGATTCGGGATTAGCAGTGGAGTGTCCGAGAGGGCCGATTCTGCAAACTTTGTACTAGGCAAATTCACTAAAGAAGAGCAGGCTAAACTGCCTGAAATTATAAAAGAAGCCTCAGCCATGATTACCGAATTTATCTTTGCCGGCGAGCTCCCCCACGAAACCCGTAGCATCGATTTATAATTCTGCTGGGCTCCGAAAGCCAGCAGCCTCAGCTGCATTCTGTAAATATAGTGCCGTTGTGCCGGCAATTCTCGCAGGCTCAAGTTGTCCGGCTGCACGAAGCTCCTCGGCTCTAGCACGCACTGCAGCTGCCTGTTGAGCCATTGCCTCCGCGGTTACAGTCTCATCTATTTCTAGAAAACTAGCTTCTGGTTCTTCCGCAAGTCTTGCCATATTCGCTAACAGTATATGCTCTTGGGGAATAAATATAAATACAAATTATTTGTCTAAGAAAAGAGAAACTGGCTAATAAACGCAATGAACCTCCAGAGGGGGTGGGCACCACTGGAGGTTCATTGCGGGCTCGAAACAAGCTCAAGCCCAAATTACACCCTTCAACCCACCTTGACTTAAGCGTCTAATGTCTCCATAAATGGAGGGATCATTGAGCCGCCCATCGGTATGAATACCGATGGGACATCCCGGAGGACCAAGCATCCCACATTGAATTGGGTCTCAATTAATTGCGAGCAACTAATTGAGGGTTATGGTTAAAGGGGTTAGTTTGCTTAAGAGTTCCGCACCTTAACTAGTAATTTTTAGTACATTCTATTGCCTAGAGTTGTATTGAGTTTCATACTAAAAATCATTAATTAAGGTGCGGTTAGTTGCAAAGTGGAGGGTACTACTTAAACAGCTAAATGCTCTTAAACAATCTAACATTATGTTAGAAATGGGGGGTATAAGGTACAGTAAGTTCTATTACTAGGACTTACGAGTTGCAATTTTAGCAAATTAGTTTCGTTATGTCAATACTATTTAATATTTAGGCATGAGAGTCAATAACCTTAAGCTGAATGACAGAGGTTATCCCGAGTGTTTAAAGTTTATTTCCTCGCCTCCAAAGCAATTATTTTACCGTGGGCAGAATCCCGACGCCTGGTTAGCTAAACCACGGCTTGCGGTTGTCGGGAGTCGTAAGGTTAGCGCCTATGGCCGAGAGGTTACGTCAACTTTGGTGCGGGAGGCGTCTAGAGCCGATATAGTGATAATTAGTGGTCTAGCGCTTGGTATAGATTCAATTGCCCACGAGGCTTGCCTAGCCGAGAATGGTATTACCGTTGCGGTACTCCCTGGGCCGGTTGATAAAATTTATCCCTCCAGTCATCTTAACTTGGCAAACCGGATTCTTAATCTCGGCGGAACACTTATGAGTGAGTACGCCAAGGATGCCCAAATATTTAAACAAAACTTTGTGGTTCGTAGCCGAATAATTAGCGGTTTAGCTGATGCGCTACTAGTAACCGAGGCAGCTATTAGGGGTGGAAGTCTGCATACCGCTAAATTTGCTCTCGAGCAAGGTAAAACAGTCCTGGCTGTCCCCGGTAATATAACTAGCGAAAACTCAGCCGGAACAAACAACCTTATAAAAAGCGGGGCTATTCCCGTTACGGATATAACCGACATTCTACTAGCTATGGGCATTAACCCCGAACAAACTAAGACGCAGCGGACATTTAGAGGAAGTACGGAGGAAGAGAAAATTTTAAAAATGATCAGGTCAGGAATTGGCTCACAGGAAACACTGGTATCAAAGTCGGGACTTTCAGCCGCAGAAATCAACACGATCCTAACGCTTTTGGAAATCGGTGGTTTTATAAAGCCGATGGGCGGGGGCAACTGGCTGGCAGCTTAATCGGTTGCATATTTATTTATTTGCATATATAAACATAAGTTCCTAAACTAAGGGCTGATTTATACATGAGTAAAAATTTAGTAATCGTTGAAAGTCCGGCTAAAGCTAAAACAATCTCCAAATTTTTGGGGAATGATTTTAAAGTATTGAGTAGTTTTGGCCATATCAGAGACCTGCCAAAAAAAGGCATTGGCGTTGACGTTACTAAGAAATTTGAACCGACCTATGAGGTTAGTCCAGACAAAAAGAAGGTTGTAGGTGAGCTGAAAAAAGCCGCCAAGGATAATAGTGTTTGGCTAGCAACCGACGAAGACCGCGAAGGGGAGGCAATTGCCTGGCATATTACAGAAATTCTCAAACTAGACCCCAAAACTACCAAACGAATAGTTTTCCACGAGATTACCAAACCAGCCATAGAGCATGCTATAGAAAAACCCCGGTTGTTAGACATGAATCTAGTTGACGCTCAACAGGCAAGGAGAATTCTTGATCGCTTGGTTGGCTATGAGCTTAGCCCAGTACTCTGGAAAAAAGTTCGTACTGGTCTTAGCGCTGGTCGCGTACAGAGTGTAGCTGTCAGACTAATAGTTGAAAGGGAGAGAGAGATTCGAGCTCACAAGCCTGAAGTCAGCTACAAAGTTACTGCTATTTTCAACGGCAGTGCTCAGCTGCCTGCAGAGCTAGTAGATAAGATAACCAACAAGGACAGTGCCAAAAAATTTCTAGAGGATCTAATTAAAGCCGAGTTTAAGGTAGCCAGTATCGAACAAAAGCCTGGCAAAAAAAGCCCTGGCGCGCCATTTACAACCAGCACCCTTCAGCAAGAAGCTTCAAGACGGCTTGGTTACTCTGTTCGTCAAACTATGACACTCGCTCAGAGGTTATATGAAAACGGTGATATTACGTATATGCGTACCGATAGCACCAATCTATCGCCGATAGCTCTTGAAGCGGCTAACGCTTATATAACTAAGACTTACGGCGCAAAGTACGCCAACACTAGACAATTTAAGACTAAGAATTCGTCTGCTCAAGAAGCCCACGAAGCCATACGCCCAACTAATATGTCTCGCCTCGCTGCTGGCAAGGATGCTCAGCAGAAGAAACTTTATGATTTAATCTGGCGGCGGGCAGTAGCAAGCCAGATGGCAGCTGCCGAAACCCTGAAAACCGAAATTACTATCGATATATCCACGCGACCAGAGAAGTTCAGTGCCCTTGGTGAGGTTGTTAAGTTCGATGGCTTCTTAAAAGTTTACGGTGGTGGCAAAGAGGATAAGTTACTACCAGCCGTTGAAGAAGGTCAAAAACTGGAACTTGTAGAAGCTAGTGCGACACAGAACTATAGCCGGGCGGGGGCCCGATATTCTGAGGCTGCCCTAGTTAAAAAGCTGGAAGCGCTCGGTATCGGACGACCAAGTACCTATGCGCCAACCATTTCAACTATCCAGGATAGGGGATATGTTGAAAAATCTGATCTCGAGGGCGAATCACGAGAAATAAACGTTTTAAATCTAAAAGCCGGCAAAATAAGTGAGACGAGCGAAACGATCATAACTGGCGCCGACAAAAATAAACTCATTCCGACCCACGTGGCTGAAGTTGTTACCGACTTTTTGATGAAGCATTTCGCCGAGATACTAGACTATGATTTTACGGCTAACGCCGAAAAAGGGTTCGACGACATTGCTGAAGGCAAAATTACCTGGCGTAAGGCCTTAGAAGACTTTTACAGTAATTTCCACCCTCTGGTGGAAAAATCCGAGACCGTCGACAGGGCAGATGCCGCTCAAGCAAGAGAGTTAGGTAAACACCCAAAATCTGGTAAGCCGATTGTCGTCCGCTACGGTCGCTACGGTCCGGTATTAACTCTTGGCGACGCTGAGAATAAGGAAGAAAAGATCCAGTTCGCACCACTTCCGCAAGACTCTACGATAGAGGATATAACTCTTGAAAAAGCCCTACCAATGTTCAACCTACCAAGGGTTGTCGGGAAAACTGAAGATGGTGAAGAAATTACCGCCAATATCGGACGGTTTGGACCATATATCAAAATTGGCAAGACTTTTATAAGTATAAAAGGACAAGATCCGCTCCAGATAACTGAATCTGCCGCGCGAGACCTCATACAGGAGAAGGCAGAAGAGACCAAGAACCGTGTAATTGCCGACTTTGGAGCTGTAAAGATCCTACGCGGCCCCTATGGGCCCTACATTACTGACGGTAAAAAGAATGCCCGGATACCTAAGGATGTTGAAGCCGAAAAACTAGATGAAAAGACCGCAACCGACATTTTGGCAAAGGCACCTGTTAAAAAACGCTTTACTAGACGTAAAAAAGCTTCAAAATAAATCATTTTTAACTGAATTCCAAGCCGAAACGATTGTGCGAGGCTGTCTAATTAGTGTTACAATAAACGTATTACATAAATTGTTTGACATTTAAAAACTAAAGTTTTATAATTGTATTAACTCACAGATGAAAACTGTGAATAAATAGGTAAAAATATGGAACAAGAATCAGCTAAAACTCAATTTAACGTCGAGAGCATAGTTCAGGATATCCTGAACACTATTGAGCGTGAACGAGAACGTGAAATAATTTCACGTCGTTTTGGATTGTTTGACCGCCGAGAGACCTTAGAGCAAATCGGTGAGCTTTTAGGCATTACTCGTGAGAGAGTACGTCAGCTTGAGAAATCTATCCTGACCCGCCTAAAAACAGCAGCCCAAAACGATCTACCACACATCAAAGAAGTCGATTCTACTCTTGGATCTCATCTTAAAGATATGGGTAATGTCGCCCGTGTTAGCGATATCACAGAACGCCTTATTCCAAAATCAACTAAAGTTGACCAGTCTCGTGTGACTTTTCTAGCTAGCTTATCCCCAAATATTGCCGTCATAGATGATAATGATCATTTTTTTCACGCTATTGGGTTAAGCTCTGTACACACCGAAAAAGCTATTCGCGACAATGTTAACCGTATTATCGAATCTATCAAAGCTATTGGCGAGCCAAGCGACATCCAGAAAATAGCTACTCACGTTGGCAACAGCGATGTTAGGCATGTCCAGGCTTTGGCTGGGATTTCTAAAAATGTTGCATCCCTGCATGGGCGCTGGGGCCTTACTAAGTGGCCAATGGTTAACCCTAAAAACATTCGCGACAAAATCTACGTAATTCTGCATGACAATAAAAAGCCAATGCACTTTGGCGAAATTGCTGATGCTATTAAGAAGAGTAATTTAAAGCGCAAGGATGTCACGACTCAGGCTATTCATAATGAACTGATCAAAGACAGCCGCTTTGTTCTTATTGGCCGCGGTATTTACGCTCTAAAAGAATGGGGATATAAGCAAGGAACTGTTGCCGATGTTATTTCTGAGATCCTAAAAAAGGAAGGCGCACCACTGCACCGCGATGAGATTGTTAAGAGAGTGTTAAAGAGTCGTCAGGTTAAAGAGACGACTATCCTTTTGAACCTGCAAGGTAAGAATCAGTTCAAGCGAGTAGCTAAAGCTACCTACGACCTAGCTGCTTAAAACAAAGCCAAAAAGATATTTAATAACCATTGAAGATTAACCACTAAACAGTGGTGCTTAGAGTATAATAAGCGTTAGAGAAATATGAAGTCACTTCGAAAAAACAAAAGACCAAAGGCCGCCGCCTACGAGCAGTGTCTTTTAATGCTCGAGATACCCCGAACCAACGATAAGAAAGAGCTGGCCGCCGAGCAAATGCTTGCAGCCCTACACGGAATCTTGAGAACCAAAAAGGAACTCCGTCTAAGCGGTGAGCTCCAGGAACACATAAGCCTTGAAATTGTAGCTATTGAACAGAGGATCCGGTTTTATATCTGGACACCTAAACACCTGCAGGCTTTTTTAGAGGGGCAAATTTATGCTCAGTACCCAACGGTGCAAATCTATGAGCAGACCGAAGATTACGCCCACAGGCAACTCCATCAAACAGTTGTTCATAGTACCGAACTCACGCTTACGGATAACGAGACCCTACCCATCAAAACCTTCCCGAGCTTCGAAGTTGACCCCTTGGCTGCTATAACAGCAACCTTGGCTAAACTCGACAAAGAAGACGAGGAGATGTGGATACAGATAATGGCCCGTCCAATCCACGATGATTGGCATAAACGCGGCATAAAAGCTGTTGAAAAAATTAAAAAGGGCGGGGGAATATTCAACGGATCATCAGGTACTTTGCTTAACTATGCCGGTGAGGCTTTATTTGCATTGGTCCGACCGCCACAGGGCGGGGGAGGAGAAGGTGGTGCTCCAGAAATATCCGAGCGCGACAAGGGCAGAATAGCCGGCATAGAAGAGAAGAGTAAAAAGCTTGGTTATCAGGTAAAGATTAGGTTGCTTTACGCGGGACACGACCAGAGCACAGCCAAACTTAGAATGCAGGCTCTTGTTGGAGCTTTTAAGCAATTCAATAGCACTAACCTAAACGGCTTTACATCAAAAAACCCAACCTTCAATCGAGATAAGCAAATCGAGTACCAAGAGCGCTTCTTTATTGATCATGGCTTTATATTAAATATCGAAGAACTGGCTAGCTTATTCCACTTGCCTCACACTACCGTGGAGACGCCCAATATCGTTTGGGCCACAACCAAAACCGCCGAGCCGCCCTCTAACGTGCCGGTTGCCCAACCTGGCATGGAAAAGGATATCAGTTTATTTGGTGTTACAAATTTCCGTGGTGACAACACAGTCTTTGGTATTTATAGGGGTGACCGCGGACGACATATCTACATACTAGGTCAAACCGGTACTGGTAAATCTGGGGGCCTGGAACTACTAACTATATCTGACATTTATTATGATCAAGGCTTCGCGGTTATCGACCCGCACGGCGATTACGCCCAAGACATGCTGGCCTTCATACCAGAGAGACGCTTAGACGACGTAGTTTACTTTAACCCCGCCGATACTGAAAACCCGATTGGGTTCAACCCCCTTGAAGTCACCGACCCAGCCCTAAAGGGTCATATTAGCTCTGAACTGGTTGGAGTTCTAAAGCGATTGTTCGCCGATAGTTGGGGCCCGCGCCTAGAATACATACTCAGATACACTCTTTTGGCGCTATTAGACTTTCCTAATGCGACCATGCTTGATATCACTCGCATGCTCACTGAAAAGAAGTTTAGAGCCAATGTTATTAGCTATATCGACGACCCGGTAGTTAAAAACTTCTGGGTGACAGAGTTTGCTAGCTGGAACGATAAATTCGCCTCAGAAGCCGTTGCGCCAGTGCTTAACAAAGTTGGAGCCTTTACGGCTAACCCAATGATAAGAAATATCGTTGGACAACCAAAGAGCACCTTTAACCTACGTAAAATCATGGACGAGGGCAAGATTCTGATAGTTAATTTATCTCGAGGCTTAATGGGCGAGGATAATGCCGGAATCTTGGGCGCCATGATGGTTACTAAGATACAGCTCGCGGCAATGGGCAGGGCAGACATGCCAACAGAACAGAGACGGCCCTTCTATTTATACGTCGACGAATTCCAGAACTTTGCAACCGACTCTTTTGCAGTTATTTTAAGCGAGGCTCGAAAATACGGCCTGAACTTAACGGTAGCTAACCAGTACATTTCACAGATGAGTGAACCGGTTAGAGACGCTGTGTTTGGCAACGTTGGTACGATTATTACCTTTAGAATTAGCCCAGATGATGCGCCATTCCTAACCAAATACTTTGAGCCTACCTTTGAGCCAGCCGACCTCATACAGCAACACTCTAGGTTTTTCATAACAACCATGATGATTAATGGCGAGAAAGCTAATCCGTTTTCTGCCAAAACTCTGAATCTGCCCGAACCACCAGAAAATAACACTGCCAAAATCATTGAGCTTACACGCCAGCGTTATACTAAGCCTCGTACAATTGTGGATGCTGAGATTCGCGAACGAACTGGCCTTAATGCAGCAACCGGGCCTGAAGTACCAGTCAGTCAGCCTAAGCCAAAAGTTCAAGCACGATTGAACCAGTTATCGCAAACTCCGCCATCACAGCAAATCGGCAAGCTAGCTACCGGCATTGTAGGATCGGCTAGAGACGCTAACCCTGAGCAACAGCAAACCGAAACATCAATCCAAATAAGGCACGATTCTAATAAGGATAGGTCTACTGGTGCAACTAGCGACCAAACTGGCTCAGAAGCCCCCAAGAAGCGTCGTAGGCGTGGCCGTAGAGGTCGTGGAGGTGGTTCTGGCAACAGTGGCTCCTCGCAGCAACAGACTACTAGCGAATCTGCTCGTACTGAGCAAGAAGTTCGATTACGCTAGCTCTGAATCGCTAAATTAAACACTAGAACAAAATGCGAACATTTAATAGGTGCTTTGGTTCATGGGAATGGTACACCCACATAGAAAATAGTAGGGTCCATTGATAAATAAAATAGGCGCGCAAAAAAATGAAAACAAAAAACAAAAAAATAGGGATTAAAAAGCCGCGGGGCACACCAACAGAACACTAGACTCATTGTGTCGCACAATGTATATTTTGCGACTCTATATATTAAGCCTTGAGTTGATTGGTCATACCTTATTTAACAGGGGTAAATAGCCTTATTCTGCATATAGACGGGTATTTGATGCTCTTCACATGTATGTATCAGCTTCTTGCTAGTTCGTTCTATTAGGTGCTCCTATGTGGCTCTAAATGCTGTGAAAAGTGCCATAAAGTTATCCACAGTTTTCACGGACTATTTGATTTTTACTAGTTTCATGTCGTTTTATTTTTTTCGCCCTGCTTTTCTATTTAGGACCAACATTTGACTTTTCGTTGAATCGCTGCCCTGCTATGTTTTTCAGTGTCTAACATTAATTATGCATACATGAACAAAAAACGAACTAGAGAGGGGGTTTAATGGCGATTGGCTCTTATATAAGCTCTACGATTTCACAGTTGTCTATGCGCACACTTTCGGGCGAATACTCATGTGTGTGCGGCAAACCCTGACAAACTCGTCGCAGTGCCCTGCCAAACGCTCCGTGGCTAACTACTAGGATATCGTCCTCAAGCCTTGAGCGCAAAAACTCAAGGGCTGTTTCTGCTCTTTTTTGCAACTGTTCAACCGTCTCGGCTCCTTTTACTTCGTCCATTTTACTTATATCGTTTTTGGCACGAAATTCATCTACATTGGTGCCTTCTAATACTCCAAAGCCTCTCTCTACAAAAAGCGGGTTTGTCTCTAGCTTATCCACTGGATAGCCTATCTCCTCGGCTATATGTTGGGCGGTGTGCACAGCCCTAGACAAGGGTGATGCAATTATCAGATCAAACTTGTGCCCGTTGGACTTTAAAGTCTTTCCAGCATCCTTGGCTTGCTGCTTACCTTCGTCCGTTAGCGGTGTTTCTGATTGACCCGTAAATAAATTATTGCGATTACCCTCTGTAAAACCGTGCCGTACAAAAAATAGTCTTTTCATCTTGTAAGTATAGCTAATTTCTAATAATAATTTTTACAACGTTATCTCCCCTGCCCGATCTACTTATAAAAGACCTTGCCGGGCACGCGAACGTCGAGATATTCGGTCGGTGTTATACCCTTGCTATCAAACTCATGGCGCGCCGCCAGCCACTGCCCTGTTTGAGTCAGAACGTCGTTACCAAAGTAAAACTTAACATAATACGACTTATCTGTGGTTCTCAGCTGTATCTCCTGGGCGACAGCCGGTAGAACTATATTACTTATATTTATCTTGGCTTTTTTGGCTTGAGCCATAATTTGATTTATGAAATCAACTGAGTCAGAGCTAATAACCTTAGAGCCATTTTTAACTGGGATATTAGACTGATCAATTATAATTGGTAGCCCCTTAATGGTCGGCAAGCTAGCTTGAGTACCCACAACTATACCCTCGGTATTTAGAATGTAGCTAACATTACCTGCGCTATATAAAAATGCCGGGGTGGCCACAGTGATATGAACTGTGGGCTTTTGACCAAAAAAGGGCATTTGCACCCAAGCTCCGGATATTTCTGGGAACTGTTTTTGCATGGCTAGCACTAGAGAACTTTCATCGAAGGTAATCTTATTCCGGTCCTTTATAGCTGAGCTTATTTTGGCAGCAAACGCATCATAAACCGAAGATGTGTGATAAGCCCAGCTATTTGATAGCACCCTAGGCCCCGGCTTTACTATTAAGCTATAGATAACGCAAAAAAATATAACAACAACAATTAGCCAGTCGACAGCTTTTGTTAGGCGAGCTGAAAACGATTTCTTAGTAATTGGCCTCTGGAACGGACTACTTGTAGGCTCTTGTGCCCTTCCCTGATAATAGCTAGCTCGAGCCACGCGCTTAGGCTCGCTGGTTGGCCGTTTTTTTCTAAAACCCACCTTTGGGAGCATAAGCTTAGTTAAAACTCCCTGCCTCTAGCCACATTAATAATAATGGCGGCAAGCTCTCTCGCAGCGTTTCGTTTGGAAAGTTTGGCAATATTAGCAGATAGCTCCTTGCGCCGCTTAGGGTCGTCTAGTAGGTCGTTAACAGTCTTTTGGAAGCTAGTAGGATCAATGTCGTTAGGTAAAATCACAGCCGCATCAACTTTTTCTAGCTCTGCGGCATTTTTTGGCTGGTGGGCGCCTGGTAAAAACGGCGCCGGGATAACAATTAACGGTTTAGCTTGTACGCCAAACTCAGCAATCGATGTCGCACCTGCTCGAGTTATAATTAGATCAGCTGCGCCTGAAAACTTGTGTAATTCATCGGTAAAGCCAATGATCAGAATCCGCTTCAGATATTCCTCCTCAAGTGCAGCCTTGTACCTATCCATCACAGCCTGCTCGTGCATATGCCCCGTAATATGCAAAATGTAGAGCTTCGGATGTTCCTTCAGCAGCCCAAGTGCGGAGGCTATCAATAGTTCGTTTATAGTGGCCGCGCCATTACCGCCGCCAGATATAAATAAGACCTGGCTATCCTTGGGCAAACCAATAGCCTGCTTATATTTTGCCTGCTCATCCGAGCTGACCGGTGCAAAATATTTTGATAACGGTATACCCGTAAACCGAGTTTTATCCTTGGGGTAGTTATAAAACTCCGCTGGCATACCGGTGGCATGTATTTTAGCCTTAGAGCCAATAATGCGATTAGCCAGCCCTGGAGTAGTATCTGAATCATGAGTCACTATTGGTATATGCCTCATCCAGGCAGCTAGACCAACTGGCACAGCCACAAAGCTACCTTTAGAAAAAACGACATCCGGCTTAATGCGAGCTAACAAAATTAGACTGCGCAAAATACTAAAGATTACTACAAAGAAATCACGAATATTAAATAGTAACGTTTTAGGGTCCTTTAGCTGCCCCACGACGCCTTCGCCGTGATACCTGCGAAACTTACCTGCTCTAATTCGATATACTCTGTCAAACACTGACACATCGCCGATCTTATCTCCTCGGCTGCCAATGTACACTATTCGTATTTTATGATCAGCTGACTTAAGTTCTCGGGCGAGAGACAATAGAGGGGTTATATGACCCCCCGACCCGCCGCCCGTTAGAACTACCGTGAGTGGGCGTATTGCCCGAGATTGTTTTTGGTTCGACATTACTGTAACTAGTATAGCGTGAAATTTGGAAAATTAACCCTAGTGCAGCTGCCAAAAATATTAAGCTAGTCCCGCCCTGGCTAATTAATGGTAATGTTATGCCCTTTAGGGGTAAAAGTCCTAGCATCGCCCCAATATTAATAAATGCCTGGGTGCTTAACCAAGCTAACACGCCAACCACCACCAAGCGGCTAAACTGATCGCTAGTTCGCTCAATGATTTGCTTTAGCCTCGTAATAAAAGCGCCGTAAATAACCAGAATGCTAACAGTGCCTATAAAACCAAACTTTTCGGCCATAATAGCAAAGATGGAGTCGTTAGATGCCTCAGGCAGGTAGCCATAGGCCTGGACGCTATAACCTAGACCAAGACCCATTAAACCGCCAGAGCCGACTGAAATCAAAGCCTGGCAAGCCTGGTAACCACTGTCTTGGCAGTTGGTCTCTGGATGCAAAAAAGTAGTCAGGCGATCTCGCCGATATGCACTAGATGAAATTGCAAGAACTAATAAGGCTAAAATAACGACAGCAATTGTGGCAACCCTTTTTAGCGGGATACCAACCGTAAATGCCATTAGTCCGATTATGGCCACCATAACCCCTGTTGAACCAAGATCGCTTTCAAATTTAGCCACTATAACACCGACCACCGCCATTATTATGAGTAGTGGCTTGAGAGTTTTATTAAAATCGGCAAGCTTGCCTTCCCGCCACTGCTTGGTAAGAAAGTTAGCTGTCCACAATATTAGTACTAGTTTTATGAGCTCGGCCACTTGGAACGAATAGCTACCAAGTCTTATCCAGCGGTGAGCTGGGTATAAGGCGTTAACGGGCGTCAGCATAACAACCAAGGCGCTAATACCGGCAGCAATGGCCAGCGGTTTAATAGCTCGTTTCCAAAAAGATATTGGAATAAATGTAGCAGCGGTAAATGCAACCACCCCAAGCAATACGTCAATTATTTGCTTGGTTACAAAGTAACCTTGGCTAACGTTCTGACTAGCGGCTAGCCCAGGGCTAATCGAATATACGACTATCAAACCAACTGTTACGAGTAGAGCTCCAAGTATCAGTAGCCAGTGATCCGCCTTATGACGTCTGTTAGTCGTTCCTCCCTCCCCGCTGGTATTTTGGAGTCGGGTCGCCAGGCCACGAGCTGGCTGCCCGATCATCTATTTGCCCCCGGTAATATAAATAATTATCCCTATAAATGCGGCTACTTGTCCAATAACCCAAAAACGCATGGTGATTTTAGTCTCTGGCCAGCCAATAGCTTCAAAGTGATGATGAATTGGGCTTGATAAGAATATCTTCTTACCGTGCCGCAACTTTTTACTGGCAATTTGCAATACTACCGATCCGGTTTCGACTACGAAGACTAAGGCAATGACCGGCAATATTAAAACTGTATCTGTTAACATAGCCACGACACCCAAGGCGGTGCCCAAGGCAAACGACCCAACGTCGCCCATAAAAAACCGTGCCGGAAATATATTAAACCAAGTATATGCTAGCAGTGAGCCAACCACCGCCACACAAAAACCAGCAACTCCGTAGTTTTGCTGAATCATAGCTATAATCCCGTAAGCCCCAAAGGCTATGGCTCCAAGACCTCCAGCCAGACCATCTAGACCGTCGGTTATATTAACAGCGTTAGCGGTCGAATAGATAACCAACATAAACAGCGGTATAATCAGCCAGCCGATTGATATGTCGTGCCAGTACGGAATATTGATGGTATGAATCCCGAGTTTAGAGTAAAACCAATAGCCGCCAATTAGAGCAACCAATAGTAAAAATAAGGATTTGATTTTGGCTCGCATACCGGCAATACCACCACTACTATGGATATTTATCACGTCATCAACCAAGCCAATCAAGCCAGCGCCTACCATAGCAGCAACCGGTAGCCACGTAGAGGATCTGTGCCAGTTAAAAGCCATAGTCACAGCAGCAGCTGCAATCACAAAGATAACTCCCGCCATAGTTGGAATATGCCGCTCATGTTTAGCAGCATGTAATTTTTGATAAACCGCCGCTTTTTCGCCGGTTACCGTCGTGGTACGAGGTTTCTTCCACCATTTACCCCTATAAGCCAAGGTTGTATAAATCGGGGTTAGAATCATGCTCAGCATAAAACCAAAGAATCCCCACAAGAATATTTGCTCAATAGAATGGGAGCTTACTGTAATATCTACGTTTGGCATGTGTATATTTTTACCTTTCGTTAATTATAGCACTCTAGCTTTTGGGCGTAACATTAAAATCATTAATTAGCATATGCGCAAGGTCTGAGAAGACCGGTTGAGCTGCGCCAGAACCAGCATAGCCTCCTATTCCAGGCTCATTAATTCTTACAGATATAACATATTGTGGCCTATCTCCACCAACAAAGCCAACGTAAGTTCCGTTATATTTATCGGTGTAATAACCGCCAGTTGGGTTGGCCACTTCGGCAGTTCCGGTCTTGCCCCCGACAATGTAGTTATCTGGAAAGTTAAGATAGCGAAAGCCACCATTTTGGTAGTGATTTCTAACTACATACTCCATAAGAGCCTGCATCTGTTGACTTGTTTGAGCCGAGACTACTCCCTGTTTCACTATGGTAGGGCTCTTTTTTGTGACCTTGCCGGTCGGATCAATAACTTGATCAACTAACGTTGGCTGATAATATGTACCGCCGTTAACGATGCTAGATACGGCGGCGGCCAGCTGGGTTATGGTGGCAGTCATGGCCTGGCCAAAAGCAGTATTGGCATACGTAAGTTGGAGAGCGTAGCCCTTATCTGGGTCTGGAATGTAGCCAGCGGCTTCGTAACCTTGTTCGATATTAGTTGGCTTACCAAGCTGAAAATGATTAACCATGTAATCATGCCATCTGTCGCGAGCCGTCTGATTAACCTCGCCTGTCTTGCCACCCATCTGCATAAGCACCCAGGTGGCACCAGTGTTTATCGAAAGATCAAGAACCTGTGCAATACTCCTGGTCCCTGCACCACCGTCCTCCTCGATGTTGGTGATTTCATGCCCATCAAGCGGCCAGTGCGATGGGTCGGAATAGGTCGTATCTGGCTTTATAACTCCTTGGTCTAGGCCAGCGGCTACGGTCATGGTTTTCATGGTTGAGCCAATCTCTAAGGGCGAACTAACACTTGGATTGGTAAACAAAGAGGCATCGGACACGGTGTAATACTGACCGGGGTCGTAACTTGGCCAGTTGGCCATCGCTTTTATGGCGCCAGTGTTGGCATCCATAATAAGCGCGCTACCTGACTGGCTCTTAGCTTTATCTAGGCCGGCTTTCAGAATTGTTTCGAGTTGCTTTTGCATACCTAAATCAATTGTTAGAACAATGTCCGAACCATTTATTGGATCGACTTGAATATTTTCTTTGCTAGCTGCGAGAGGCACGCCAGAAGCGTCGGTAATAGCCTTGAGCTCGCCTGGCGTACCTGAAAGCTGCTTATTCAGAAACTGTTCAACTCCGTAAGTTCCAATACCATCGTTATTAACAAATCCTAGTACTTGGGCAGCTAGAACTCCCTGCGGATAGGTTCTATAATCCAGGGCCTGAGTTCCGATGCCCGGGAGTTTAAGAGCTTTGATCTTATTAGCCTGATCTTCGCTAAGACGTTTTGCCAAAATTACATAGCGAAGCTTAGTACCCATTAGGTTGCTGTATTCCTGTGGATTACCGCCAATAATAGCTGCTAGCTTCAGTGAATCTTCCGAAGCGTTCTTGATAAATTTTGGATCAGCATATAGGGTATAGAGTTTTTGATTGAGTACCAGTGGCACTTGCTTGCCGGCTTCATAGGCTTTAATAATTCCCCGCTCCGGCGCAATCGAATATTGTTTGAGCTGGCTAGTCATGGCTGCCTGTCTATAATGATCGTGTCTAATTATCTGCAGATAAAACAGCCGGAGTATGCAGGCGATGATAATAAAAACTAAGACACCATACCAGATGCCTAGTCGACGATTGGCGCTAAATACCCTATGCTTGTTCGACTGATTGTAATTTGGATTCATGAACTACTTCAAGAACTATTGTGCGATTGATCCGCTCGGTGCAACAGAAACCAGAGTTTTTGCAACATCGCTACTAGCTACCCTGTCTAGTGACTGAAGTCTCGCAGATGCAACTTCTAGATTCGCCTTTTCATCCTTTAATTGATTTTGCTGCTGCTGCAGACTGTTAATAGTATAGCCGTAACTGTTAGTTTTAGTTACTTGAGTTAAATACAGTAAGCCGATTAAGCAAGCCAAGACAATCAAAATGATAGTATTGCTTACTGGTCCTAGAGCTCGGCTTGTAGCCGTAAAACTTACTGCGTTTTGATTGCGTGACGCATAGCCTCTTCTTTGTGCTGATACAGTGCTTGAGTATGTCATATTTTTGTTTTTATTTTGGTGGCAGTGCATGTTTAGCGTAATTTGCACTGCCAATTCCCGGTGTTCGGGCAAAAGTCTTAGTTAAAGGACTCTCACTCGGACTTTGTACGCTCGGGAGTTACTCTGTACCTTTATTGGCATTCGAGTTCCTACTTCCCTTCTATTGTTTTTATTTTTACTGCGACTCGCAATTTTGCACTGCGGGCTCGCGGATTTAAAACTAATTCATTGCTGGTAGCGACGATTGGCTTTTTAGTCAGTAGCCGTAAATTTGCATCGTATCTATCGCCAGCATTTTCTTTGAAATAACTTTTAACGATCCTATCTTCCAAGCTATGGAAGCTGATGATTGCTAGCCGCCCACCCGGGGCTAGCAAGCTTTCCATCAGCGGTAAACTTTGCTCAATTTGTGTGAGCTCATCGTTAATAGCTATTCTTAGCGCCTGAAAAGTTAGGGTTGCTGGATGTACTTTTCGTGAACGAAATTTTCGTCCGTGCGCGGATTCTATGACTTGCGCCAGTTCATCAGTGGTGCCTATTGGTCGGCTAGCCACTATGGTTTTGGCTATGGCCTTGGCCCTTGGATCTTCGCCGTATCTTTTGATGATATCGGCCAGTTCTTGCTCGCTTGCTTCGTTGACCAACTGGTTAGCAGTTTTTTGCTGCCTTTGGTCCATTCGCATGTCGAGCGGTCCTGATGTTTTGAACGCAAATCCCCTTTCGGGATTATCAAGGTGCGGCGAACTTATTCCTAGATCGGCCAAAATACAATCGAACTGTCTACCCTGCTCTTTCAGAACCTTGCAGGCGCTCAAGAAGTCGTTATGAATGACTTCTGAGTTTGGGAATTTGCTAACTAGTACTTCTATTGCTTTTTCATCTCTATCGACCAAAGTGGCCTTCTGAGGTGCTTTAGTAATACTAAGAACTAATTCGGTGTGACCACCGTAACCAGCTGTTAGATCCAAATAGCTATCTCCCGCTTGCGGCTGCAAGTAGTCAATAACTTCTTTGGCTAATACCGGGATGTGCAAACGCTCCCCGCGTTGTGTGTTTTGGCGCATCTATTTTTGTTTTGCCCAGCACTTACCTTGCAGAATAAATTTTACAATTTATTACTACCTGGCTCGTGTTGGCAACTCTTTTCCCTTTCTCGCCGTTAGTTATTTTTATCCGCGCTAGCGGAGAACTGCACGGTAAGTGCTGGGTTTTGGTGAAATTTTTGTTTTACGAGATCACCTAATCGACAGTCAGCTTTTTGTTTTTACTTTGGAGTTTTTTGTTTTTGTCGAACGAAGAGCTTAGGATGCGAATTTGGTCTAGCTTGTTAAAGGCTAGAGATTCTTATCTTAGACTCTAAAGAAAGTTCTTTTTTTAGAAAGAGACTTTTGTGAGGTGGAGTTTTGGGAGGTGTTACAAATGTTAAAAGGTGCGAGGATTTTTTTGACGATGTTTCCTTTGATTCACCGGTTGACTGTCGAATAGCTAATCTCGAACTTGCCATAAGATACCCCTACGGGTTTTTCTTATCGCGCCAGGAAATGATTCGATTATTAAAGAGCTTCTTGGGCTTTGGCCATTAAACGCCAGTAGCGTCCGGCCCTGACTGCAACAACATCTTTATCGATGCCTGCAAAGTCTAGTAAATGCTGCGGTAGCTGGATCCTGCCCTGCTTAGCATCAATCTCGCTATCGGTTTTACCGGTTCGGAACTGAACGTTTAGATCGGCCGTAGCTTCATCCAGGATATTCCCTGCTAGAGCTGGTTCGACTTGTTCATTCCAAACTGCCTTTGGGTAAAGGTGCAGATAATTACGAAAACCCCTGGTAATGACTGCCCCGCTTTCAAACTCGTCTCTAAGTTCAGCTGGAATTGTCAGCCGCCGCTTATCGTCAAGCTTTCGTTCGAAGTAGTCTCCCATGGTTTCCTTACTATCTTTTTGATCTACTAGTGGCTTTTTGTTTTCTTCGTGACCTAGCTGTTTTGGCTACCCACGATTACCCACTGACAACAGCATATAACCCACTACTACCCACTAGCAAGTACTTTATATACAAAAGTGCCCTCTTGTGAGGGCACTTATCCACAGAAATACTAGTTAGCTAATAATTACACAATATATGGTGTCTGCTGGCTATCTAGGTTCACTAGCCAAGAACTCGGCGTTGCGATGCTGGTAGTTGCTATGAGTAGTAGGTGGCTGATCGTCCGGGAAGACGGCATGTATAACTTCCTGTGGTCGTAAACCAATACTAATAGCCGATACTAGAGCTGCGGAAGCTACTGCCAGACCGAGTGTCGCTCGGCTCATAGTCCTGCCTCTACCTTTGGCTTCTCGTCTTTGGGCCCGCCTGTCTGCTAGTTCGGCTAATGCTTTAGCTCTCTCCTGTCTTTGTTCGGTAGTAAAAACAGTGAACCTATAGTCAAGCTCCGTGGCTTGACTCTCGACTGCAGGATCTATTGTGCTTTTTGTTTCTGTCATGTTCGAATTACACTATAGCACAATCTGTTAAAATGGTCAAGCTTAGTTATGTTTCTGGCGTCTGGCTAGCTCTTCGCCGAACCATTTGGCACTAGGGCGAATTGTACGCTTCATGTCATGCTTGCGGTCTACTTCTACCAGCCCAAACTTAGGCCACCAGCCTTCGGCCCATTCAAAGTTATCTAATAAACTCCAGTGGAAATAGCCAGATATCCTAACACCGTTAGCGGCGGCTTCTTCCAGCCCAGCCAGGGTTTCTTGTATCCACCATTTACGGTGCTGGTCCTGGGCGTCAGCCAGACCATTTTCGGTGATAATAACTTCTTTACCAAACTTTTTATAAAGCCTTGAGGCCACCTTACCAACAGATCGCGGCTCCATGTACCAACCTATATCATTCCTGGGTTCATTCTTAAAATTAAAAATCAATACACCTCGAACATGATGAGTTTGGTAATAATTGGCTCCAATAAAATCTTGATGGTTTTTTATACGGGCATAAAACCAGTCGCAGAAGGTGTAATTAATAAATGCCTCTACCAGTCGGCTCACTGGGTTGTATTTATTTACAGACTCGGCCGGTGTAACGCTGTGAGCCGTCCCGACTTTAGCGTTGGGTTTTTTGGACTTTATTATCGCATAGGATCTTTTTTGAGCTAGCATCAGATGGTAATAACATCGAACAAAGGAAACTACGTTTCGTTTTTGGGGTGGCCAATAGCCTAGCAAGTATGAAAGCAATGCGTAGTTGTTAGCCTCATTAATAACTATTACGTAGTTGATGTCTGTTAATAGTTCTTGGGTGATTTTCTCGACAAATCTCTCAAAATACTTGATGTTCTTGCGCTTTAAAAAGGCACCTTTCTCTTCGAACCATATGGGATTAGTCCAGTGCCAGAGATTAATGACTGGCTCTATGTTTCTTTTCTTGAGTTCAGCAATATATTTTTTGTAATGATCGATGGCTGCTTGATCCCACTGACCTTCTGTTGGTTCGATTCTGGACCACTCAATGCCAAATCTAAAACTATTAAAGTTGAGCTGCTTTAATATGTCGAAGTCTTCTTGGTAACGATTGTAGTGATCTACCCCTGGCCCATTGATGTAGTTTTCAGGGTCTTCGGCTTGATCTTTTATGCGATGCCAGGTTTTTGTTGATAGGCGTATGTATTTTAGATATCGGCGGCTGGCCTTTTTTGCCTGGCGGTCAGCGTTGGCAATCTCCCACTCTGTCCACTGGGTGCGGCTATTGCCTTCCACCTGATACGCAGAAGTGCTAGCGCCCCATAAAAAATCTTTTGATAAATTAGACTGCTTATTGCCCTGCATTGTGATTGTTAGCCTGATGAGGTTTCTTTTTATCGTAATAGGCTAGTTCACGGCGATGTTCATCTATACGGTCAATATACTGCTCTAGCGGCCGATACAAGCTAGAGTAATGGCCGGTAGGCGTCAATAGCCTAAGTAAACGATTTTTACTAATTAAGTACTCTACGAGGCTATGAAAATCGCCGTCACCGGACACTATAATGCACTTATCGTAGTTGCTCAGTTCCTTCATGGCCCAAAGCACAAGGTCAGCATCCACATTGCCTTTAATCTTGCGCTCCTCGCCTGGCTTTTTGTCTGGGCTAGCCTCTGGTGCTGGGCGACTCATGTCATAAGTTTGCTTTAATACCACAGCATAACCGGCCTCGTGCATTTTCTCGTATAAATCCTCGTGTTCTGGTACATAGCCAATAAACATAAAAGCCTTATCGACTCCGTATTTATCAGTTAAAAACTCTCTGAACTTTTTCCAGTTCATTTTCCAGCCATAGTTCTGCACGCTAACGTTTAGGTTCTGGCTATCTATAAAAGCGTATACACGCGGTTTTCGTTTTCTTATCATTGTTTACCCTTTAATTCTACTACAGGTTTGTTATATTCTGTTTGTTTAACCTAGATATTGCTTTTTACAGTGTTTTGTTATATAATACCTCTCAATCCGCTGGCAATCCCGCTTGGCGGCGCAACGACCCAGGGAGGTCGATTCACAAATGAACATCCGCCTGCAGCACCTGATGTACGGCCTGTACGCCTTCGGCTCGATCCTGGCGCTGCTGCTGATCGGCGCGCACTACGCCGCCGACAACGCCATCATGATCAACAGCGACCCGGGCCCGCTGACCGTCGGCCTCAGCTCGGCCACCACCGACCTGTTCGGCTGGCTGGTGGTCTGCTCCGTCGCCGTCGCGTCGGTCATCGGCTACTTCATCAAGAAGCCCGTCGTGGTCTGCCTCAGCGGCCTGGCCATCGCGATCGTGATGCTGCTGTTCGGCCACTCCATCCCGTCGGGGATGTTCGAGAGCGGCAAGTGGATCCTGGTGGCCTACGCGGTGGTCTACTTCCTCACGGCCACGTACCGGTGGAACATCGACGACGGCCACCCCAAGTCGCGCTAGCATCCAACGCTGAGTGATGCTGGCCCACGTTCCCCGCCCACCCCCGAGCAGACACGCATATGATATGCGTGTCTGCTCCTCACCAAAGGTTATTAACCCTTAGAAGTTAGTAGGTTTTGGTAAGAGTAGCTCTTCTTTACGTCTTATTGCTAAATAAGGCTTTAAATTGTATAATCTATATCAATCCACTGAAGTTCTGCGGTGGTACAAGAACTCTCCCAAGAGGAGGTCTTGAAGTGCATCTTCGCGTCACCGCCAACGACGTGAAGTACGGCCTGATGTTCTCCAACCTGGCGCTGATCGTCTGCCTGCTGTGCAGCGGCGCCACCAAGCTCGGTGCCAAGAACCTCGGCTGGTGGAACGGCGATCTCGGGCCCGACTGGGCCAGAGCTCTCGCCTACCTGCTGATGTTCGCGTTCCTGATGCTGATCGCCATCGCCTACATCCAGAAGGACGAGGCGACGCTCATCGGCAGCGGCGTCATCACGCTGTCGGTCGGTCTGATGGCCGGGCACGCCCTGCCCAACCCTCTCGACTACCTCTGGGTGCTGGGGATCTGCGGCGTCGTCCTGTGCCTCATCGCGCTGGACATCGACCGCCAGGCGGCCAAGGTCAAGCCGATCACCAGCTCGGACGAGACGGCCGAGAAGCCGGAGGCAGCCGTGGTGACCTACGACCTCCAGCTCTTCAACGAGGGGATCATGAGCGCCGGGATTCCCTTCGCCGAGCCTCGGCGCAAGGCGGGCTAGTTGCGCGGCCCTTAAAAAGCGCAACCAGGGCGACGTATGCGGGAAGTACCCGTGTGCGTCGCCCGTCTCACCAAAGGTAATTACTTTTTTAGTAGTTGGTTTTGGCGAGACCCTTCTAGCGAGTCTTGACGAATCAAACTTCTATAACTATAGTTGCCCCAGATATGAAACCAGACATTAATTTACATATACCCACCGCCGAAAGATCCCCCTCGCCGGAGGAGCTAATTAGTGAAACTTATGGGATACTAGCAGTTTATCTAGCGAATTTTGCAGCAGGTGATCATAGTAAACAAGACTCCTATGTTGACGCTGCTGAAGCCATGATTAGCTTAACTTTTTCTAAGTTAGCTACCATTCTAGCCCAAGAGGCTCAAAAAGCCCCTGATGGTGGAATAAGTTTGATCCGAGCAACTGTTGAAAGACTAATTGCGGATATGAACCGTGCTCTTGAAATTGCCCGCCAAGACAAGGCTGAGCGCGAAAGCGTTCTAGAACCACAACGCAAAGTTGGTAGATTTAGTATCACGAGAGCCTTTGGCAAAAAGGCTGTTCCTGCAGATCTAACCCAGCTACCCGCCGTCGGCCAAGTTATGGGTAAACCAGCGCCTATGATTCAGCAAATGCAAGAAGCGGTTTGGGACAGTCAGTTTATGAATGGGCTAGTAGCAAACGAGGGGCTGCGGCCAACTACCGAGGCTTTTAAAACAGCGATCTTAGATTTAATAAAACTTGGCCCCTGGTTTCAGTTTCAGGACATTCTAGGCGCTATAGAGCACCGTCCTACAGTTGCACCGTCTCGCCCAATTGAAGCGGACGCACCTGCTGCCCAGAATTAACCCTAGCCAGAACTTCAGAAAAAACTTCGGGATTACCCCCTAGATAGTCATAGTGCAGAGGCACTATGACTTTAGCTTGCAGACTTTTAGCGTAGGCAATCGAATCTTTAAAAGATACATCCGGCCCAACCATTGGGATAGCAGCAATCTCCGCCGTTAGGCTAGTTATTTCCACGCTATCGCCCGAATCCAGAAACTTGTTATTTATAAGCAAAGCTGTATTCTGAGGTCCGCTACGGCCGTCGAACAACAGACAGTGCGGTAAATCTATTGGCTTAATTTTTACACCCTTCACCTCAAATTCCTGGCCACTGACCATAATATTTGGCGGGCTGATCATATTTTTAGCAGTACTATCGTTAGCATAAATTGGAACACCAATTTGGCGATACTTTTCAGCAAGCTCGGAGCTAAAATGATCTGAATGTTCGTGAGTAAAAAGCACTGCGTCAATATGGCCAAATTGCTCAATCCTCTCGATCTCCTGGACGCTAGCGTCTATTAACAGCCGGACACCATCTTCTTCAACAATTAGACAGCTCTGGTAATATCTAGTCAGTTTCATGGCTTTATTATATATCTTTATAAGAAAAGCCGGGATTACTCCCGGCGCGGAGGCGAGAGCTCGCTAAAAGCCTCTCGCCTCGCCTGTCGTACATCACGAGCTCGTCAGGTGCTCGAGCACCTCGATCTTGAACTGCTCGGCATTGACCTGGAACTCATCGGATTGGCCCGGGATGATCAGCACCAGCCTGATCAGGCCGTACGTCTCGACGACGACCTCCGAGACCATGGCCGTGGTGCTCCCATCGGCACTGGCCGGCAGCGTGAAGTAGCCGAGTCTGGCCTTGGAGCTCCACTCCCCGCCCTTGTGACGGCGCTGCACGAAGACGACCGGGTCCATCACGTTCCTCTCTGCAGCCGTCAGCTTCACCCACCTGTGCGCGAGCGGCGCTGCGTAGTTGTGCAGATCGCTCATGGCATTCTCGTACGTGATCCGAGCTGCCCGCGCGGCCTCGGCAGCCTCGCATAGCTGTGCATGAGTGGGCGGTATCATTCGCCTCATACCGTAAGACCTCCAAACACTGTTGATGTATCAGGATTTTTGGATTATATAATTTTTTAGTGTTTTTGCATATGCCCTGGTAGGCGTCTATTTATAAAGTGTGAGGGGGCGTCCGCTTGCGCGGACGGACGCCCCCTCGAGGTGAACCATGGTCGTCGGTAGACCGAGCAGTCAGCCCTTCGGGCTGCCGTCGATGCCCTTGACGAGCCAGTCGATCATGTACAGGTCGTTGAGACCGAGCTTCTTGCCGGCCGCGACTCGCACCTTGCCGGACTGGTCGGTGATCGGGCCGGCGAACTCGTAGAACGTGCCGGCGATCAGCGCCTTGCGCTTCGCGGCGATCGCTGCCTTGGTCGCGGCCGAGACGCTCGGCCCGAACTTGGCGATGTCCACGAAGCCGTCCTTGATGCTGCCGTAGTAGAAGCCGGCCTTCCAGGTGCCGTTCATCACGGCCTTGACCCGGCTCGCGTAGTACGGACCCCAGTTGTAGACGGCGGCGGTGAGCCACTGCTTCGGCGCGAACTGCGAGGCGTCGGAGTCGTAGCCAACCCACGACAGCCCGGCGCTCTCGGCGTACTGGCCGGCGGCGGGGCTGTCGACGTTCTGGCCGATCACGTCCGCGCCGGCGGCCTTGAGGCTCTCGGCGGCCTTCTTCTCCTTGTCGGGCGCGAACCACGACAGCGTCCACACGAGCTTGACCTTGACCTTCGGGTTCATCGCCTGGGCGCCGAGCGCGAACGCGTTGGCGTGGCGGATGACCTCCGGGATCGGGAACGGCACGATGTAGCCGATGACGCCGCTCTTGGTGGCGGCTCCGGCGGCCATGCCGGACAGGTAGATCGCGTCCTCCCCCGCGCCGAAGTACTCGGACATGTTGCCGCCGTAGGTGGTGCCCGTCGCCATCTCGAACTTGACGTCGGGGTGCTTCTTGGCGGCGGTGGCCATGGCGTTCTGGAAGCCGAACGAGGTGGCGAAGATGATCTTGTTGCCGTCGCGGATGAGCGACTCGATCACCTGCGCGACCTGCGGCCCCTCGGGGACGTTCTCCTTGTAGGTCGTCTGCACCTTGTTGCCGAGCATCTTCTGCACGTAGAGCCGGCCCATGTCGTGGGCCTGCGACCAGCCACCGTCGTTGTGTGGGCCGACGTAGATCCAGGCGGCCTTGAGCGACCCGTCGGCCTTGTTGCCGAGCGAGTTGTTCGTGTTGGCCGAGGCCGACGCGACGCTGGCCACCAGGGCGGCCACCACGGCCAGCAGCAGCCAGGCGTGCTTCGAGGGGAACTTCATGTGCGTCCTCGCTTTCGATCGCTTGTGAACCTGGCAAGAAATTGCGCAAATTCCTCACCAAGACTAAACCCTCGCCTATTTACATTAAGCGAGAATTCTTGCCCAATATTATACTTCTAAAACATTATTGTGCCAATAGCAAATATAAAGTTCTGTTCTGCCTTGTAGATTATAAAAGACGCCAGGTGGAGTTCCCTGGCGCGGAGGCGAGAGCTCACTAAAAGCCTCTCGCCTCATCCCTTGTAGGTGTCTTCCCGCGGCGGCTAGCGCTCGGGCAGCAGCCCCCTCAGTGCGCGGGCAGCGGCCTCCGCGTAGCTGGGGAACTGGCGATCGTACTCCGTGAAGGAGTGGATCGCGACGAACGCTGCCCCCATGGCCGGCTGGTGGCTGACGTAGCCGTGGTAGAGCCTGCCCTGCTCGCTGAGGGCGAAGCACGACGACTCCAGCACCAGCAGCTTGTGGCCGGGCCTGGCCGGGGTCAGCCAGTGGCGCAGACGCGTGCCAGCCGTCAGGTTGCGGTTGCCGGTCTCCATCTCGATGACGCAGTCGGGCGACTTGCCCAGCATCTCGATGTAGCTGGTGAGATCCGCTTCCAGCTGCGCGATCTCTGCCAGCCGCCTGGCCTCGGCAGCCCGGTTCTCGCTCCTGCCAGCCTGGGCAGCCGCGCTCTTGTGGCGGCGCTCATCCCTGCGGCGTACTCGCCGAGGGACATAGCCCTCTATGGCGGTCATGCGAACCTCCTTGATGTCTACATCAGGAATAGGCATATTCTACAATGTTTTATAAGTTTTGAACAGAGCCGTTTGGTTTAACTTACTCCGGTTAGACAACCCTGTATTTATCTTCGCCGGTTCTCAAAACATTCAACAAAGACTCGACTGCCATATCACTGGCAATCTTATTGGCAACAAAAGTGTTATAACCAGTATGGTCATTAGTGTTGAACCAGACGTTCATAGGCAGTTTTGCGAATTCTTCATTTGGAGCCGACCAGTCGATCGCCACCCGCAACTCGTTGTTTTGTAATTTTGGTAAGAGCGCCTCGAAATCAAAAAGATTAGTTGGTGAAATGCTGATTATTAGTGCACCCTTCTTGGTTTTTGCGAGATTCTCAGCATTAAATAACTGGCCGGCGCTACCAGGTACAGCAACGAAAATCACGTCCGCGGTTTGCAGTAGTCCGTCGAACTCGACATATTTTGCATCAATTTTTTCATTTTTTGATCGGTTAAAATATATCACCTCGCTCGGACTGAAAGTATTTACCATCTCAGCCAGTTTTAGGCCTATGTTGCCTGCCCCAATTATCCCAATGACAGAGTTTTGCATACTCTTGGCTGTCTCAAATTTTTTGCTTCCGGTTCGACCGAGTTCTAGTAAGTTGCGCTGCATGATTAATGCTGCCGCCATGGCGAACTCGGCTACTGCCGTGGCATTAGCGCCAGGAGTGGTAGTAATGGCTATCCCCTTTTCTCCTGCAGACTCCCAGCCAGGAATCAGAGCTTTATAGTCAGCCCCCGTAAAAGCAATGGCTTTTAGTTCACTGGCAGCCTCAAGAACCTTATCGGTGACATGCTCGATGCCACCCAAAATATAGCCAACCTTATCTTTGACTGCCTCAGTGAGCTCGGCTTCTGTAGCCCGCGCTTTATCCAGACGTTCGACTTCATAACCTGCAGCTTCAAGTTGCTTGATATGCTCATCAAATATAAACAGTGAATCGGTAACTAGGATTTTTTTACTCATGGTTTTATTTTACTCGATTATTCTTCTGCCAGAGTTCTTTTACCCTCCGGACAACAAGGGTTGATAATATAAAGCCTGCTACCGGCACAGCACCATTTATAAATGGTGCATTGTTATTAATAACAAATAGATAAATCACCACTACTGCATACGTTAGAGAGCCAATGACCAAACGACGAGTCCAGCTGGTTTCCCAGGCCTTATCTAGCTCTACCCTTTTGTTGCGCTCTTCAATTGCAGAAAGTCTTTTCTCGAAATCATTCATGGTTTTATTTTACTCCGACTTAAAGAAATCAAGCTCCGGGCGATTGTCCATGAGACTGAATGCCTGCTTCATCTCTTCAGGAGAATTGATTGAAATTATTTTGAACTTACCCGATGTTTCTTGTTTAAGATAATCATGCCGGATTTCAATAATGTGGCACCTGCCCCAGTACAACCACTTGCCGCCAATATCTTGCACTAAAAAGTTGCGGACAGGCGCAACTTGGTAAACTCTTATTTTGGGCTTGGATTTGAACTCAAAAACTTTGTCTTTAAAATCTTGGAATTTATATGGAGATTCTAGGTGCTTATTAATATCTAGCTCAGCTGGGAAACCTTGCTCGTTAGTGATTCGCAGTGTGTCGTTGATTTCTATAAACGAACCCATGGTTTTATTTTACTGATTTTAGAAGTTCAGAAACTTTGACGCGTTTTTGCTCGGTAGTGTCGCGGTCACGAACGGTTACGGCGTCGTCTTCTAGCGTGTCGAAGTCTACGGTAATACACTGCGGGATACCGATTTCATCGGCGCGACGGTAGTTTTTGCCGACATTACCAGTGTCTATCCACATAACACCACCGCCAAGCTCTTTTTGCAGCATTTTATAAACCTCTTTGGCTTTAGCTACCAGCTCTGGCTTGTTTTTAGCAAGCGGGCTAACGGCAACCTTTATTGGCGCAAGATTTTTAGGCAGTTTTAGGTAAACTCTTTTCTCACCATTCTGCTCATCTTCTGTGTAGGCGTTGGCAAGTACGGCCAGGATTGTGCGGTCTAACCCAAAGGTTGGCTCTATAACATGCGGGATAAAAGCTGGGCTGCCGTCTTTAGGCCGATATTCTAGGTTCTTGCCCGAGAGTTTTTGATGGGCGCTTAAATCGAAATCGGTGCGGTAAGCTATGCCACCGATTTCTTTAACACCAAACGGATACTCAAACTCAAAATCTACAGAGCGCTTAGAATAGTGTGCGCGGTCTTCGGCTGGCACCTCAATCTCACGAATTTTGTCTTTTGGTAGGCCTAAAATCTCGAACCATTTACGGTAGTCGGCGAGCCATTTATCGAAGTTCTTTTCCCAGTCGGCTGGGTTTATGAAGTACTCGAACTCCATAATCTCGAACTCGCGAACACGAAATACGAAGTCACGCGGGCTAATTTCGTTACGAAAAGCCCTGCCCACTTGTGCCACTCCAAACGGAATATCTGGGTAAAAGCTATCTAGAATGTTTTTAAAATTAACAAACATACCCTGGGCTGTCTCTCCGCGCAGATAAACCGTTTGTTTGTCTTCCTCGGTTGAGCCAGTTGTGGTGCTAAAAAGCAGATTAAACTTGGCAGGATTGCCTAGCTCGTTGCCATCAGGACTTTTAATATTCTTTTCTTTTACCAAAGCGACCATTTGATCAATAGTCATTTTTGAAACAGCTTCAATACCGGCGTCTTCCAAAAGATGGTCTAGGCGGTAGCGCTTTTTAGTTTTAACATCTTCAATTAGTGGATCATTAAAAGTATCTACATGGCCGCTGGCTTGCCAGACTTTAGGGTTCATAAGAATTGCCGAGTCTATCTGGTACATGTCGTCCCAGCCGTCTACAAAGAACTTTAGCCATTCATTTACAATGTTGTGCTTGAGCAGCGTGCCCAGCGGACCGTAATCGTAAGTACCGGCTAAACCGCCGTAAATCTCAGAACCCTGATATATAAAACCCCTTCTCTTTGCGAGGCTAACAATTTCTTCTAAAGTCACGCTACTCATTAACTCGTATTTTATCATATAGCCCATCTGGTAGATTATTGCGTAAACAGTAAAATGATGATATCGTATTTGTCATCCACCTTCGGATGTACGACGTGTTCCCCGACGAAAGGTTGGTAACGGTTGTGATAACCCCCTACGAGGATTTGCACCGGGAGCTGAACCGAGTCCTGGTAGCCGTGCGCCAGAACACCATGACGCGCGGCGAAGCGGAAATCGTGTTCGGCAAGATGCTCGCCGAGTACACGCAGAAGCCGAACCACGCTGTGCACCTCTGCATGGTACAGGCCACCCAGGCCAAGTGCTGGGTCCCAGCGGGCGACAAGATCTTCGACCCGAGGGCCATCACGACGGTTCGGCTCATCCAGGCCAAGCTGCAACTGGTTCAGGCCGTCGGCGACGTGTCGCGCGGCCTGCCCAACCCAACCTGGGCGACGTCGATCATCACGCTGTCCAGGGTCCACGAGGCCCTGTCGAGGCGGACGGACCACCAGTTCGCGGGCAGCGAACGCTGGGCCATCGGGCATCTGCGCAAGGCGTACGACCTGCTCAGTCCGAACCACGCCGCGTTCGACGATCTCGGCGAGAGGTTCCCCGGCCTGCTGATGATGGTCGGCAGGAACCGCTCGAGGATCGAGGCGCTGCTGCCGGCTTCCGCCGACACGGTCGCCGCCTGAAGTGGACTACCCGGGAGGGCTGGCGCTCGAGTGCGCTGGCCCTACCCGGTTCTTTTTTGTTCTAGATTTTATAACTTTTTAGCTGCTCAATAATTGGCCCGATAGATTCGTCTGTTATGTCCTGTGGTTTTATTTTTGAGATTTTAAAAATGTCATCTTCGATCCTATGAATTGCTTCTACTAAGCGGGCATCGCCAATAACCTCCGCTGCCAGTCGATTCTTATAGCGTTTTGCACCATCTGCCATCCGCTCGTCTAAACTTAAGACGCCCACTGGTCCAACCCGCATATCGGCATAATTGCATATTTTAAAATCCACTGGTCGATTCAAATTATCAGTTGCGTGAGTAAAACCAATGCAATCTATATAACTAAGCACCTGTTTACTCACACCTATTTCGGCAGCAATTTTGAGTGTCGCCTGATGCTCGTCTGTTGTTCCGTACGTCTTAATGATTTCCTCCTTTACCCGCTGCCAATAAGCTGCGCCTTGAGGTTCAAAAAAATGCGGAAACTGGGCAAAGTCAAACTTTAAAAGATTACCCATGTCGTGCAGCAAACAAGCTTTAACAATACTTTCATCGTCAACTTTTGTGCTAATAGCTTGGCAAAGCTGCATAGCTACAGCCGCAACTCGAAGCTGATGTTCTGCAAGAGACGGCAAGATTTTATACTTTTCATAAATTTCTAAAATATTCATTGTCCTAAAATTATAGCCGATTTGAAGATTGGCCGTCTTGCATTTTAATCTGTTATATGGTATTTTGCTCTTCGACTACTTTCGGCAATCCCCGAGCGTGGAGGAACAGATGAAGCCAGACCAAAGGCGCAGACTATTGCGCGCCCAGTTGAAGGAAGGCAAGATCTCAAGGGTCGACTACGACCTCGAGATGCTCCAGCTGGAGCATCAGGCAACCCGCTCTGGCTCCGCCGAGCGCGGCAAGGTCGAGCTACAGCTCGGCAGGCACTACATGCGCCTGCGCAAGCTCGCTGAGGCGGCTCCGTACTTCCATGCCGCCAGCCTCAACGTCAACCTGTCGGCTGAGCTGAGAGCAGAAGCCCAGGCCCAGAGGGCGGCCTGCCTGATCGAGACCGCCGACACCGCTCCCGAGGCCAACCGGCGCGAGATCCTGTGTCGGGCACTGCGCATCACGCGGCAGGCACTCATCAACCTCGGCGACAAGAACCCGCTGAGGCACGATGCCGAGAGCCTCGAGGCACGGCTCATCACGCTGGTCGGTGTGGTGGCTCCGTTCGACGCCCGAGAGCTCCGGGGAGCCGCGGCCTAAAAAGCCGCACAAAGTAGACGTCCCCGAGGGGTGCAGGCCAGCCGCGAGGCTGACCTGCACCTCCGGGCTTTATTAAACCCTTACGTAAACCTGGAGCATCGAATTAACTAGCGGATAGGTTCGTTTAGCAAGCAAATTGGCCCCCTGCACTTTTTGCATAATTCCAGGCAAGTTATTACTGAACATTAGCCTTAGAAACTTTATAGAGTTAACATCAAACGAATCATCGTGGTTGCCGTTCTTATTAAAATTCATCGTCTCAAAATTAAACATGTAGCTAGCGGTAGCTTCCAGCTTTTTACCACTTTCATCAGTTGCAAGATTTGGGCTATGCCCGGCCAGCTTTAAAAGCTGAGCCTTAAACCACAGTTGAATAAGATCGAGATTGATAGCTGCATCGTCTAGCGCTTCAAATGAATTAACAAGCAATTCAAAATAGACAGGCTCTGGGTGATCCTCGGTTAGTTTGTTGATTAGTTTTATAAACTCATAACCGGCGTTAGTTCTATCTAGATCTTTTACAATCTGAGCGTAATGCTTAACAAGCCTGGTCGACACTAATGTACTAATTTCTCCACGGCCCACAATGTAACTAATATCGCTAACACTAAATAGCTCTATGCCACCGGCCAGCTTACTTTTGGTTTTACGCACGCCCCTTGCTAACCCCCGGACCTTGCCGTGATCGGGAGTCAAAAAGGTAATAATTCTGTCCGCCTCGCCAAAATCGGTCCGCTTTAGAATGATTGCTTGGGTGTTAAGCGTTTTCATTGCGTTACTTTAGTAGCGTAGTCCACGGCATCCATAATTTGGGCTATGGAAGCGTGTGGTTTATAAAGGTATTTCTTAACGTTTAGCTGAGCAAAACCATCGCCATGAACGTTAACTTCGTGTTCTGGAACCGAGGCTAGTAAAACCACTGGTACAGTCTGCCACTCCGGGTAACTAACAAATTCATACAAGAACTCAACGCCGCTGCGGCCGGCCAATAATAAGTCCATGACTACCACGTCCGGCGTGTTCTTATCGGCCGCGCTAATTGCAGCCTGAGGCTCAACTGCCCAATCAACAACATGGCCTTTTGTTTTCAAGGCGCTAGCGATACCCAAAGCCAGGACTTTGTCTGATTCTAAAATTAAAGCTCTGGCCATTTTATATAAACTGCAGCTGCTTAGAAATTGGTAGATTTGTGGCCAGTCCACCAAGCGAACGGTGCGCGGCAGTTCTAAGTGGTTGCCAGAGTGTGGCACACAACATATCTGCAACCAATATGCCACTGGCGGCTCCCGGTGGTATGGCTGGTAGCGGTTGGCGAGCCTGCCCAACTAGGCTTCTAGCTGCTCTGAGGCTTTTGTCGCTAAGACCATGAACATTACTAAATACCCCAGCGGCCAACAACCCGTCCGTCGAACGATGAGCCCCTAAAACTATACGGTGGAGCTCTTTGTGTTCCTGTGCCGACTGAGCACGGATCAAACTGGAGCTAAGTACCTCGATAGCCATTGCTAGGCTTTCTTGGTTAGCTAGCACCGGAGCAAACCTGCCCTGCACATCCACTTCTATTCGAGTGGCATATTTTTTGGCGTAGCCTTGCAAACGGTGAGCAACTTCTTCTAGAGTGGCCCCGATTGCTACTGGCTCAAACGGAGTATTTAAGAGTTCTTCGGATCTGAGTAGTAGGCGATAAGCTTCGACCAGCTGCAGACCGGCTTCGGCCGTCAGCGAAATAGTGCTAGCATGTTCATTCATAACTTCACTAGCAAAACTCTCACTAGCAGCTATTTCTATTGAGTTTTTGACTTGTAGAAATGGTAGTGCTAGATCGTCACTAAGAGCCACCAGCAAAGCTCGCTGGCGGGCCAACCGTTCTTGATTACGATTTAGCTGCCTTTTCACTACCCTCTCTCATCAAACAATAACTGAATTATACATCGGTTGTCCTCCGATGGTAACTAATGATTGTAAAAATTATCTTTATGGAACAAAGGTCAACGACGGCAGAATCGTATTGTTGTAGTCAGCCACAAAGTCACTGCTCATGGTATATACCTTGAGAGTTTTATCCCTTACTCGCATAACCACCATGGAGCCTTTGCTCTTAGCATCTGAGGTCAAAAGACCATCAAACTTGGTGCCAACCTGAACACTGGTATTAGTTTTTAGTTTTTCTGGAATATAGGCTGCGGCCGTTAAACTACCAGCGCTAATTTGCGACTGGTACTGAGTAAGCACATCGGCGTAGGCATCATTAACGATCTCTACTCTTAGAGCATAGCTAGCGCCAGACTGTGTGCCAGGCACCAAGTCTGGATAGAAATAGGCATTTAGTGGCTGCCCGGTGTTGCTGGTGTCTAGGTAGCCGCTCCAAGTCTTTGGGTAGTTAAATGTTACGCTACCGTAGGTGGCCGAACCAGTAAAAGTTTTACTAGGTGATTTACTTTGTTCATCAAACTGAGCCTGCAAGGTTGCGGTCTGAGCCGTTTTAGCACTAGCTACAGCCGCGGTAATTTTTTGGTTGGTATTTTTCTGTAAATCACTTTTACCCATGTAAGCCCAAATGCCAAAAGCCAAAGCACCAATTAGTAATAGCCCAAGAACAATCAAAAATAGCGTTGTCTTTTTAGATTTGGGTGGCACTGGTAGCGGATAAGTTGCTTGCTGAGGATTCATTAAGCTTATGTTAAACGATTTAGTGTTGCTTATCAATCGGTTGATAGTGATAAAGCGACATGGGACCAGTCTTTTTGATAACTTTGCGCCCTGGAATAGCAAAAGCATAGCTAACGAGTTTTAACTCTTTATTTGTGCCGGTAAGCTTGGCGTCTAACTTTGTCATAAATCTATCTAGCAAAAAAACGTACACACCATCCGCATTTGATAAATCAGCGCGCCAAAAATTACCCCAGATAATTCGAATGTTCTTGCGATATTTAAAACATCTAAGATACGAGACTAGCACCAATATAGGGTTAAGCTCATAGCCAACAACTTTTAGGCCAGACTTTGCCGCTGCGATTAGCAAGCTGCCATCGCCAGACCCAAGCTCAAGCAGTGTTTGCCCGGGCTTTAGCTTAAGTAGTTCCAGAGCCCTAAGACGCTCCTGCCGCCTGGTCGGAAGATAAGGCGCGCCAAAAAACAACACAACACCAAAACATATTATTAAAACCACTAGCAAATAAGTAATCATCACTCGAACTTAGCAGAGATTTTTTTAATATTAATCTCGGCGGTTTTTAAGTGCTTTTGCATCTGCTCGAGCAGCTTCATAGCTTCTTCGTATTTAGCCACGGCTTGGTCAAGATCAACGTGCTCACTTTCAAACCAAGCCATAAGCTCAGCCAGTTCGTCATTCATTTGCTGATACGATTTATTTACACCTGCCATCATATAGAATTTAAACTAATTACTTTCATCTCGTTGCTTCGTCAGCTCTTAATCTCGCGAGTGCCTCTGGGATGTTAGCTCTGGCTACAATACGGTCCATGGCACTCCGAATAAGATCAATCTCTGTTCCAGCAAGCTCTAAGAGTTCTTCCTCAGCAAGTGCGCCTAGCAAAATTTCTACTGCCATACCTCCGGCATTGGCTCCAAGGCCATATGCAGCTGATGGGCTAGCACCAGTAGCTCGCATAGCATCGCCTGCAAGATGACCAGCATCACCTGCAAGCCTTCTAATCTCGGGCGTTGATGATGAAAATTCGATACTCATATTTAGATCTCCTTTTCCACCTTACTTATGTTTGCTCGTATTGTACCATCCGATAAATTCAGGTCAATCGAGTCGCTAATCTTCACTTGGTTGATGCTTGTAATTAATTCTCCATCCTTACGAACTATGGCGTAACCACGTTTTAAGGCTTCTGCCGGATTAAATATTTTTACTAACCGAAGGCTACTAGCCAGTCGCTGGTTCTCAAAATCGAAAATACCTTGGACGGCTCTACGGATATTCACCGCCCCATTGTTTAGCTCGTCGTAAGCAGCAATATATAAATCTAAGACTTCGGCCTGAATAGACTGACTCAAGCTTTTTAAATTTGACAGTTCGTGTTTTTTGTCTGGGAAGATAAGTTGGGCAGCATTACTGGGAGTGCTAGCCCGCAGATCTGCTGCTAGCTCAGCCAGACTTTCATCTACTTCGTGCCCTATAGCTACAACTGTCGGGATGCGGCTAGCGGCCACCGCCCTTACAACCCGCTCGTCGTTAAACGCTGCTAAGTCTTCAGCGCTTCCACCGCCACGGATAATAACAATTACCTGCAGAGGATTACTTAACATGTTAAGCTTCTCTATCGCCTCAATTATTAGTCCTGGTGCTTGTTCACCCTGCACATGCACATCAGCCAGCGTAATCTCTACACCACCCCACCGTTCAGCGGCAATCTTGATAAAGTCCGCATATGCGGCCGAAGTTCCGGCGGTTACTAGCCCTACCCTAACCGGGTATTTTGGTAATAGCCGTTTCCGCTCAAGCGCAAACAACCCCTCTTTCTCTAACTTAATCCGTAGCAAATCAGCAGCCTTTTTTATTGAGCCCTGCCCTACTGGCACAACAGACTGGACCGTAACGCTAAAGCCAAATTTTTCATGCAAACGCGGCGAGCCCATAACCCGAACCATCATTCCGTCCTCAAGCGGGCCCGGCATTTGATAGACCGTGCCAAAAAACTTAACAACCGATACATCGTCTTTAAGATTAAAATACACCCAACGGTTTTTTGAAATTCTAAACTCCGATACTTCGCCCTCAATAGCAATAATCGGGAATGCAAATTCGAAAGTCTGGTTAACCAGTGCTACAAAATCGCTCGGGCTTAGAATTACGTCTTGCATCCCGTTAGAACTCACTCAATTTAACCGACTTAATGACGGCTATGGTGGTTATCTGGGCTTTAAACATCTTGTTGCTTTCATCTGTTTTTTAGTTCTAACGGGATTGCATCACTAGCTGGTTGATAGACCGTTTTTTAGAGCTTTCTGATACAGAAAATAGCCTGGTGTTAACTGAATAAACATATTTACAACTCGGTACATGATAGTCACCGGAATGCTGAGCTCAGCTGGCACGCCACAAGCCACCAGCACACCGGTCATTAAACCCTCCCATACGCCAATTCCGGCTGGCAGTACCGAAATCAGCCCGGCGAAATTAGCAATGGCGTAGGCTAAAATTATTGCCCCAACATTAACAAATTCGCCAAAGGCGATGTAGACAACATAAAGGGCAGCAATTTCTGTTACGTTGGCCATTAACATGTAGAAGAAAGGCGACTTTAAATCACGCCATCTGGATTTTAGCTCAACATAATTATCATGAAGCTCATTGAATGTGCGCTGAACACTAGCCACCTTGATAGTCTCTGGAAATTTAGGGCGAACAATCTGAATAATCCGATTTATTACTTTGGTTACAAACGTCATTGCGCCGTTGATCCGCGTACGACTTTCGATAATGTATATCATGATAGCCGTACCAACAATCAGCAGTGTGATTAGCGAAGTAACGGTAACTAAAATGAGGTTATTGGTATGACCCCGGGCAGCTAACAAAAAGACCGCCAAAACTAGTAATGGCTGGAAGCTAAGGAATAATAAAAAGAATTTCATAAACTGGGTTAAGGTATTTTTGCCTGAGCTGATGCCCAAGCTTCTGGCCCTAAGATTAAAATATGAAATACCGCTCACACCGCCACTAGGCAAAATATGGTTAACGAAATTTAGCTCGAGCATGAACTTGAACATCGTAGAGTACCTAACCTGCTCACCTAGAATAGAATATATCTTTCTGAGAAAGCGAGCATAGGCATCATAATTTAAGAACTCTACCGGAATAATTAGAAGCAGCGCAAAAGCATTAATCTTCCCAAAATCCTGTATGACGCTGCCTATTTGCTTGCGCAGGCTGTAAACCAAAACGGCCATGATTAAGAAGGTTACAAGCGTAAGAATTTGGCGCCACTTAGGTTTGTGTGTATCTGGAGTTTGAGTCATAAATAGTTTATATGAGGTATTATATCTTAAGTAAGCAATGAATAATTTTAAAAGTATATGTATATTAGGGCGCCTGCCCGCTCTAGGTGTAGCCGAGTTGGAAAGTCTCTATGGATCCGAGCATGTTGCGCCGATTGAAGGCGCAGCTCTACTTGATATTCCGGCTGAGACTATTAACTTCAAACGGCTGGGCGGCAGCATTAAGGTCGCCAGGATTCTTGAAACCCTACCCTATAGCGACTGGGACCGATTATCCAAATATTTAAAGAATGACGTACCAAAGCACGTTGCCATGCTTGACGAGGGCAAAATTACTCTAGGTCTTAGCGTTTATGGTGTTGATGCGCGAGTTGAGGAAATTAACAAAACTCTCCTGCAGGTAAAGAAAATTATTAGGGCTTCCGGTCGACCGGTAAGGGTTTTACAAAATAAAGCATTGGAACTTAATAGCGCGCAGGTGCTATTTAATAAGTTAACGCACCGGGGGGCCTGGGAATTGCTACTTATCCGAAATGGCAGCGAGACTTTAGTGGCCCAAACTTTGTTCGTGCAAGATATTGATGCCTACGCAGCTCGCGACCAAGCCAGACCAAAACGTGATTCTAGGGTTGGCATGCTGCCGCCAAAACTCGCTCAAACCATAATCAACCTAACCAATACCCGCGATGGTGGAACAATTCTGGATCCGTTCTGCGGCACTGGCGTGCTTTTGCAGGAAGCTTTATTGATGGGTTATAGGGCAATTGGCACAGATCTAGAACCACGAATGATTGAATATTCCCGAGAAAATCTGGCGTGGCTAGCTAAGCAATATCCTAACTTAGGGGCTGAACCTGATTTAGAGGCTGCAGATGCCACCAACCATCATTGGCCAGAATTCGACAGCGTCGCCAGTGAAACCTATCTTGGCAGACCTTTTTCTAGCTTTCCTAATGAAACCGACCTTAAGCAAGCAATTTCTGATGTTAATACTATTATCAAAAAGTTCTTGATTAATTTGTTGCCGCAAATGAAATCAGGCCAAATAGCTTGCCTAGCCGTCCCTGCCTGGCGGCGCCCAGACGGTATTTTTATGCAGCTACCGCTTATTGACCATTTAACAGAGATGGGGTACAATTACTTGGAATTAAAACACGTACCGAACTCTGAGCTGGTTTACTACCGCGAGGACCAAGTCGTGGCTAGACAATTAATAAGAATCGAGAAGAAATAACATGAGTCATGTAAAAGCTGGCGGAACAGCCAAAAACGTACACGATAGCCCAGGCCAAAGACTGGGTATTAAGGCGTGGGGTGGCCAAAAGGTTAAGACTGGCGATGTTCTTGTGCGGCAAGTTGGCCAGACTAAACGATCTGGTAAGGGTACTTTTATTTCTCGAAATTATACAATTCATGCAGCTAAGGACGGGATCGTAGGCTTTAAAGAACGCCGTATCCGAACTTTCAGCGGCCGAAGTGTTAGCCGTACCGAAGTTACCGTCGACTAAAAAATCTAAGTTTTTACTTATTGGCGATAACGGATTTTATAAAGCTCACAAACAGTGGGTGTGGGCGGGCTGGACGTGAACGAAATTCAGGGTGAGCTTGAGTGCCCACAAAGAACGGATGATCCTTAGCTTCAATCATTTCCACCAACTTGCCATCGGGGCTCATGCCACTAGCGGATATCCCCCACTCGCCATATTTATCCAAGTAACTGTTATTAGCTTCGTAGCGGTGGCGGTGGCGTTCAACGATTTCACTTTGACCGTATGCTTTACGAGCCTTGCTGCCAGACTCTAACACGCACTTATAGTCACCCAGCCGCATTGTGCCACCGGTGTTCTCCTTGCCAATTTGCTCTAGCATTGTACTAACCACTGGGTCGGGAGTTTTTGGATCAAACTCAGTAGAGTTGGCTCGGCTTAACCCAGCTCTTCTAGCGGAAGCAATCAAACCAACTTGCAAGCCAAGACATAACCCCAGATAAGGTGTTTTACTGTCGAGTGCGTAGCCTGCAGCCATGATCTTACCTTCAATGCCCCTCGAGCCAAAACCGCCAGGCACTACGATTCCATCTAGACTAGAAAGAATCTCGCTATACTTCTTGTCTTTTTCGAGCTTCTCGGCGTGAACCCAAACAAGATCAATATTAACTTCGTTTGACCAGGCCGCCGCTCTTAGTGCTTCAAAAACGGACATATAAGTGTCTTTGTTGTCTACGTACTTAGCTATTACGCCAATCTTGACTGTGTTTTTATAGGTCGTAAGTGAGTTCTTGACCATGCGGCTCCAACTACTCAAATCTGGTTTATGAGCACGAAGCCCCAATCGCTCGATAACGACTTCGGCAGTTTTAGATTTTTCAAGAGTTAAAGGGACTTCGTAAATACTCGGGACGTTAGGCATCAAGAAAACCGCTTCTTCATCAACGCCAGTAAATAGGGCTAGCTTGGGCACAACCGATTTAGGTGGCATGACCTCGCTCCGAGCAACCACTATGTCTGGCACAATTCCAAGACCGCGCAGCTCCCTAACAGCATTCTGAGCTGGTTTGGTTTTAAATTCATGGCTAGCACCAAGGTACGGAATATAAACAACGTGGACATAAATACAGTTTTCGGCACCAACCTTCATCCCCATTTCGCGAATTGCTTCAATAAAGCTTAGGCCTTCGTAATCCCCAACCGTGCCGCCAATCTCAACAATATGAACATCAAAGCCCTTGCCCGTTTCGGCAATCGTTTTTTGAATTTGGTTAGTGACATGCGGGATAATTTGAACCGTCTTGCCCAAATACTTACCCCTGCGCTCATCGCTAATAACTGTTTGCAATATGCGCCCGGACATCAAGCTGCTGCTTTGAGTCAACTCAATATCCATAAAGCGCTCGTAGTGACCAAGATCTAGGTCTGTTTCGGCGCCATCACGAGTAACAAAGCATTCGCCGTGCTCAGCCGGGTTGAGCGTACCAGCATCGACGTTCAGATATGGGTCGCACTTTTGGATGTTTACCGATAATCCGCGGGCCTTTAATATTGTGCCGATTGAGGCAGCAGTAATTCCCTTGCCGACGCCCGAAAGGACGCCGCCAGTCACAAACACATATTTAGTTTGAGCCTGGTGTTTTGCCACGCGTAATCTCCATAATTAAAGATATAGTACCCTAAAGAGTTGGTTACAGGCAACGACTATTGAATTTTTGACGTCAAGATTTCGTAGGCTTTGTCTTTTTGGGGATCGTTGCCAGCTTTTATATCAGCATCCGAGATTGATACGGCCGTATCAGGTGTTATGCCCTGCTTATCAATGTTTTTGCCATTTGGTGTATACCAACGAGCAATCGTGATTTTAAGTTCTGAGCCATCTGCCAGCTTCTCTACCTGCTGCACACTACCTTTGCCAAAGCTCTTTTCGCCAACCAAGGTTGCCGCCTGGTTATCGCTCAGAGCCCCAGCTGTGATTTCACTAGCACTAGCACTCCCGCCATTTATTAAAACTACTGTTGGTAAACCTTTTAACAAGCTGTTTCCGGATGAGTATTGAGTGTCGATAACTGTTTGGCCGCGCTTTTCGGTAACAACGGTTTTGCCGCTATCCAACCACAGGCTAGAAATATCAACCGCACCAGACAAATAGCCACCCGGGTTATTACGAAGATCAAGCACCACCCCCTTAACACCTTTGTCCTTAAACTCCTGAGCTGCCTTTTGGGCAAGATCAACTGTGTCCGGACCAAACTGGCTTATCTTTATGTAGCCAATGTTGCCGTCCTCGTGATACTCAACAGAAGGAATAGTGATTTTTTCGCGAGTAATCGTTACCTCAAACGGTGCTCCACCGTCGCGGACAATTGTAAGCTTCACCTGAGTACCGGGATTACCTCGAATCTTTGAAACGGCTGTATCAACGCTCATACCACTTGTAGTTTGGCCATCGATTGCAGCTATTAAGTCTTTAGATTTTAGTCCAGCTTTTTCGGCTGGGTAGCCAGACAGTGGCGAAACTATAACGATATCGTTGCTGCTATCGCTGCCCAGCTCAGCGCCTATTCCGGTAATACTCCCTGACAGTTGATCGTTAAAAGCCTTGGCATCCTTAGGGTTAAAATAAACTGTATAAGGATCACCCGCCGAACTCACAAGACCAGATTTTAATCCATCAATAAGCTTTAATGGATCCAGGGTACCGTCGAAATCTTTTTGCAACAGTGAATAAACTCGATCTACCGATGAATAATCAAGCTGCGTGGAGGCCTTGGAGCTGGCGCTCAGGCTAAGGTTACCCAGGTTAATGTTGCCTCGTCCAACTGATACCCCAAGCCCAAAAATAAGAGCGGTAAAAATCAAAAGGCTCAGGATTTTTTTAATTGGCCAGGGCCCAGATCTATATTTATTTGGCATAGTCTCAGTAGCTATTTTACTGCTCTTTCATCAGCGTTTAAGTAATATTATAAACTACGGAAAATGTATAAACACCAAACCGCTCGGCGATAAGTTATAAACCTGGGAGTATCGGCCGTCTAAGTTGGCGTTATACTGGCTGATATTAATTGTTCCGTCACCATTAACCGACTCGACATACATAGCGTGCCCGTAAGGCTGTGAGTTCTTTATAGCTACATCGCCGGCCCTTGGGGTACCATCTACCGGAATACCATCAGCTATGGCGTCCTCATCCCACTGATTAGCGTTGCCAACACCACCCCAGTAAGGCATAAATCGACCACTCTCGGCTACCTTCCAGGCTGTATAGCTTACACATTCGCGGTTCAGCATTCCCCAGCTATCAAGCATGCTATCTTGATATGAAGAGCACCAGGGCGATGGATAAGTATCACCATGTGCGGTATCACAAGCCGAACCAAGAACAACGTTAGCACCAGCAAACAACCTGGCATTAGCCGCAGCCTGCTGGGCTCGCAGGCTCGCAATTTGGGTATTGTTTGATTTTATTTGCTGATCATAAGATGCCTTCTGAGCTTGAGTAAAACTCAGTAAACTAGCCTGCTGATTTTCCGAGGCTTGAACCTGCGCCCGCTGGCCCTGCAGATTGCTTAAGAGGCCATTTTGCTCCTTTTGCTGCTGAACCAATTGAGCCTTTAGATCATTAATCTTTGTAAGGGTGGCTGCTACTTTAGACTGTACAGCATTTCGGTTTTGCTGCTTGTCAACAAAGTCACTCAGGTTTTTACTTGAAGCTAGAACCTCCAGTGCCGAAATATCACCTTCTAGATACATAGCCTTTATATTTTCACCAAGTACTTTTTTTTGCTGGGCGAGATCGGCTTCGGCTATTGTAATCTGATTGTTAAGATCGTCTATCTTGTTTTGGGTACTCACAATGCTCTGCTGCAGACTGTTAATCTGAGCTTCTAGCCTGTTTATAGCGTCTTCATAACTGCTAGCCTGTGCTGCTAGCGAACTGGCCTGCGCGGAATTGGCACTGTTTTGTTGCTGCAGTGCTTTGATCTGTTCATCGAATTGATCAGCGTGAACAATCGGGAAGCCAAATATCAAAATAATTGCCGTGACGGCAAACAGCCTAAATCTAGTAATTGTTGGTAATTTTTGTTTTAGCATTAACAGTTTCATGATATACCCACCCCTTGCATATTTCAAGTTTGATTGGTTGTTATATTTTGTTTTTATCTAGAAGATTTTAGGTAGCGGCGAGTAGCAATAAGTGAGGAAACCGCACCTATTATTATACCAATACCAACCTGGGTCCCTAGGATTAGTAAAAGATGGGAGGTAAAGAAGTTGTCTGAATACTTGATATCGAGTAGTCCGAGGCTGCTAGCTTGCAGGGTTGTTGCAGCAATCTTAAACAACCCAGCACAAAGGCCAACGGAAATAAGTGCTGCCGCAATTCCGTACATCATTGTTTCGACAATAAACGGTCCACGGATATAGCTAGTGCTGGCACCAAGCAGGCGCATAATTATCAGTTCGTCGCGTCGGTTAAAAATTGCCATTCGGATAGTGTTCAAAATTATAAGGATTGATATAACCATAAACACACCAATCCCAACTACTCCAGCTTGCTTAAAAAAGTGGGTAGCTCGAGTAATGTTGTCGATGGCGGTTTTTCTATCCCCGGAGTAGCTGGTAGGATCCGACTGAAGAGCTGTTATGTCGGTTCGATCCAGGAAGGTTTTAATTGAGCCTAGTTGGTTTGGGTCTTTAGGCGTTATGTGTAGTTCGGCCGATAGCGGGTTATCGGTTTGTGATATTGCCGACAAGAGCAAGGTATTGCCGGCGTTAGTTTTCTCGTAATTTGCCAACACCTGGTCTTTATTCAGATATTGCACAGTTTTTACATTGCTAATTTTATAAAGCTGGCTAACAAGACTATCTTTTTGGGCAGTCGTTACTGAATCTTTAAGGTAAACCGAAACATCGATCTTGCTAGTTAAGTCATTTACCGTGTGGCTAAAAGTAGCGTTAGCCACAACCGCAAAAAGCAAGATAGTTAGGGTGATGGTCATCATGGCAATGGCGGCAATCGACAGCCAAACATTGCGCGTAAAGTTAACAGCGCCGTTTTTTAAAATGCGCTCTAAGGTTATAAATCTGTGGTCCTTGTCTTTCACTTACCCGCCCCTTTGTACTGGCCAACAGCTTTGTCAGAAACTATTTTGCCATCTTGGATAGTTACAACTCGGCGCTTTAGGGCATTAACAATTTCCATGTTGTGCGTGGTAAGCAGCACCGTGGTGCCGAATTGGTTAACCTTCTCTAGCACTTTTATGACATCCCAGGCATGTTTGGGGTCTAGGTTACCGGTCGGCTCGTCGGCAATTAGAATCTTGGGCTGGCGTACAATAGCTCTGGCAATCGCCACGCGTTGACGCTCGCCACCAGATAACTCCAGTGGATAATTATTTTCCTTACCAGATAGGCCTACGACCTCCAGTACTTTTGGTACAGTGTGTCTAATTTCAGCGTTGGGGATACCAGCAATTTCCAGTGCAAAAGCTACGTTTTCATAAACAGTTTTATTAAGTAACAGTTTAAAGTCTTGAAAAACCACGCCAATCTTGCGGCGCAACAATGGCACTTCTTTATCTTTCAGCTGCTCGTAGTCGATTCCACCTACAATAATTTTGCCGCTTGTCGGTTTTTCCTCACGGGTTAGAAGTTTAAAAAGAGTGGACTTACCGGCCCCGCTGGGGCCAACAATAATTACAAATTCTTTAGCATCCACGTGCAAAGATATTTTTTCTAGAGCGTCGCCCTGGCGGTTATAAGTTTTACTAACCCTATCGAGAAGAATCATCGTATTTAGTATACCAGATGATGCTTACGTTTTTTGTCTCAAACTCAGGTCTAAATGCTTTAGAACTAGGTTCGAGAGACAGAGTAGATGGGTGTGGTGGTGGGGTTCTCTTTACAGAGTTCCCCACCACCCATTGCCCGTAAGCGCTAGACCTTGTCGTTGGGCATGTACGGCTGCTCGCCCTTGAGGGCCAGCTTGTGCTTGGCGAGGGCCTCGCGGATGCCGAGGAGCATCTTCGGCGAGAGCTTGAGGTTCTTGGCCTCGAGCTCCTCGGCCGACTTGCTGATCAGGTCGCCGACGGTCTCGATGCCGACGCGCTTGAGCTTGTTGTAGGCCGGCACGCCGATCTCGAGCTCCTCGATCGGGACGTGCCAGATCGGCGGCTTGAGGTCGGTGCGGTGGACACCGACATCCTTGAGGATCTTGGCGTTCGGGAAGATCGTGCACAGCATGGTGTACACGCCGGGCTCGTTCTGATCCGAGAGATAGCCGGCGTCGACGACGACGTCGGTGACGCTCTCGTGGCCGTAGGACTCGATCATCGTCGGCGAGTAGCCGGCCCGGTAGACCATCGAGTCGATGTAGCTCGTCATGGCAGGCGAGGTCGGATCCTCCGACCAGCCCGAGCCGAGCTTGGCGACGTCGATGTCGATGAGGCGGATCGTCCGGTGGCCCATGAAGAACTTGAGCTCGCGGAAGAAGTTGCGGGAGTCCTGGCCGACGCCGAGCAGGACGATGACCTTGCAGTTGTCGGACATGAAACTAGCGCCTCCTTAAGGCGTAGTGTTTGGACAGGTGTATTTACTGCTTAACGCCCACCAAATATGGCGAGCAATAAGCAGTAAACACTTCATGAAATCTAATCTACTCTGTCAAATTGCGATTTTGGGAGGTATTTAACACCTCAACCAAAATACCGCGCTATTATACTACTTATGCTTAGAATTGTCAATACTTCTAAGAGTGTTCCAACCAGGCATCTATCAGAGGTGACAGATCGCCGTCTAGCAGTTTCTGAGGATCACTGGTTTCATAGCCAGTACGTAAGTCTTTAACCTGTTTATAGGGGTGAATAACGTAACTCCTAATCTGATTGCCCCACTCGGCCGACTGATTGGGCCCTTTTATTTGTGCCACGTTGTCGGCGTGTTGCTCCATCTGTAATTGCGCCAATTTGGAACGCAATATAGTCATGGCCATTTCTTTGTTTTGTAGCTGTGACCTCTCATTTTGGATGGCCACTGTAATACCCGTTGGAATATGAGTAATGCGGACCGCTGAATCAGTAGTATTTACAGATTGGCCACCATGACCACCAGCTCGATAAACATCTATCTTCAGATCCTTTTCGTCTAGCTCTAGATCTTCAGGTTTGTCTATAATTGGTGTTACTTCTACCTTAGCAAAGCTAGTTTGACGCAAATTATCAGAGTTGAATGGACTAAGCCGAACTAATCGGTGAACACCGTGCTCACCAGCTAATTTACCGTACAAGAAGCTACCGCCACTAAGCTCTAGGGTTACACTTTTTATACCTGCCTCCTCGCCCTTAGACTCATCAACCACTACGGTTTTTAAGCCTTGGCTTTCTGCCCACCGCAAGTACATTCGCATCAACATCTCGGCCCAGTCTTGGGCGTCAGTGCCACCCGCCCCGGCATGAATGCTCAAAATTACATCACGCTCATCATATGGGCCGCTAAATTGTAACTCTTTTTTTAAGCTGTTAAAGTTTTGATCTAGTTGCTCTAAATTGTTTGAAATTTCGGTTTTGGTAGTCTCATCGTTTAGTGCAATTAGTTCTTGTATTTCCTCAATAGCCTCTTTAAGAGCCAGCCAGGGCTCAACCCGTTTTGTTAAACCCGCTTCCTTCTTACTAATATCCTGGGCAATTTTATTATCTGACCAAAAGTCAGGCTGCTTCATTTTATTTTGAAGGGCTTGTTGTTCAGCGATTAATTTATCTAGTTCGATCTTGTCAGCTGCCTGATTAATCTGGGTCTGCAGGTCTTTGGCTTTTTTGCTTAGCTCTTCCATAGAGGCTGAATCATACTATTTAGCTTTTCGGTTAGTTCGCGGCTGCGCCCGCCGCCGCCCAGCACACTCAATCCTCCAACATTATCAGCGAACATCTCGTTGGCAACCTTTACGATTCGCTCTTTAGTAACGGCTTTAATTCGATCAGGTATGGCATTATAGTCGTTTACTACCCCGTCAAAATAGTAACGGTTAGAGTAACCTGATAGTGTCCCAGATACTGTCTGAGCGCTGCGCTGATGACGACCAAGCCAATATTGTTTAGCTGCGTCCAGATCTTCGTCGCTTATATCACCAGCTCGTACCCTTTGAATCTCGCGAACAATAATCTCAAATAGAGCCGGTGCGTTCTTGGCAATCACTTGAGCGCTAAACCACCACTCGGTAGCATTCTTCATAACTTCTACGCCAGAACCCATGCTGTACACTAGCCCTTTCTCCCTAGCTTCGCCCAGGATCCTAGAATATAGCGTAGCTGTTAACATTCCGTTAACTAGTTCTAGGGCGTCCATGTCTTCGTCAGAGAATCTTTTTAAGGCAAAAGTATCGAGGTCAAAATAAACGTTTTTAACGGACGGCCGGGCCACGAATACCGGGTTATCTAGGTTCAAAGGCCTTTCATCGGGCAGTTCTATAACCGAGCGGCCTTTAGGTAGGTCGACGGCCTCTAGCATTTTCATAACTTCTGTCTCTCGACCAGCAAGATTACCGGCTACAACAAACCGCATGTTGCGAGTTGTATGAGTCGCCTCGTAATGATCTTTGATGTCTTTAAGGCGAACATTCTTGATCTGTTTTAGCCGTTCACGGTCACTCATGGCGATTAGACCATGGGCCTCCCTGGCCGCTAGGCTTAAAGTTCTAAAATGATTATTACTCCTGGCAGTTAGCTCATCTTTAACATTGCCAAACTCGGCCTTAAATTCATCGCGCAAAAAAAGAGGCTTACTAATCGCCGTAAGCATTAAGTCCAATATTCTTTCCCACTCAAAGTCGGCACATTCGGCCTCGTAGGTTATGTGATACAAGCCAGTGCTAGCATTATTACCTGCGCCGTTTTTTTCGAACTCGGCCTGGAATAGTCTGGCTTTTGGAATTAGTCTGTTTGCCCCCAGTAGTACGTGTTCCATCAAATGCGGGACTTCCCATTTGGTTCTATCAACCAGATATTCGCCGGCTCTAAAGTTAAACTCAAAATCCATGACAGTTGCGCCGGGAACATCAATTAATATTCCGTGAGCACCATTTTTCAGTTCTACCTCTTTGCTTGTATGAATCACTCTACTTCCGTTTCTTTTTCTTAGTTTGCTTCTTGCGTTGACGTTCGGCCTTGCGAGCCTTCTTACGCTCGGCATGCAAACGAGCTTGTTTGGCCTGCTCGTCAGCTAGCGGCTTAAAGTCAGACTCATCGTAAACTTCTGCTTCGACAATCCTATCAGCGTTGTCGACTGAACTTTTAGCTGCCCGGGTTAGTTCTGTATCAACCGCCGACGATAAGGTCGCGTCAGCATCCACCGGCTGGGCGTGTGATACGCCTCGAACAATTTCATGTCGAAGCTCAGCCTGCATTTCTTCAAATATCTTCTGACCTTGGCGGCGATATTCAACTAGCGGGTCGCGCTGGCCAACACTTATCCAATGGATGCCTTCTCTTAGGTGATCCATGTTTTCTAAATGTTGCATCCAGAGGTTATCCAGAACCTGTAAGTATATATCGCGCTCTACTTTGCGCATTACCTCGGCGGTGAATTTCTTTTCTTGGTCTTTGTAGTGCTTGTGGGCAGCCTTCTGTAACTCTTCTTTAAACTTATCAGCTTCGACATCAAATAACTTATCTAGGGTTTTATCATCCAACGGAAATGTTTCGGTTAGAATAGCCTCATAATTTTCGGAGGCTGATTCTGGATGCATGGCCAACCATTCGGCCTCCTCATCGATGAACTTTTTAATACGCGGGCTAATGTCTTCGGCTTTTAGAACTTCGCGGCGCATAGCATAAATGGCTCGACGGTGACGGTTCATAACGTCGTCATACTGGACAACGTTTTTACGCATATCAAAGTTAAAGCCTTCAACTTTCTTTTGGGCGCCTTCCAGGCTTTTAGTAATCATGCGGCTTTCAATTGGCGTATCATCAGCTACCTTTAGGCGATCCATAATGGCGCCAATTCTTTCGCCACCGTAAATACGCATTAGGTCGTCCTCGGTTGATACATAGAACTGAGTCGCGCCTGGGTCACCTTGGCGGCCGGCTCGTCCTCTGAGCTGGTTATCGATGCGACGTGATTCATGGCGCTCAGTACCAAGCACAAATAAACCGCCGAGCTCTTTTACGCCCTCACCAAGCACAATGTCCGTACCACGACCAGCAATGTTAGTAGCTAACGTTACCGCTTTTTTATTACCGGCTTTTGCAACAATCGCTGCTTCTTTTTCATTGTTCTTAGCATTCAAGATCTCGTGAGGGATTTTGGCAGCTTTTAACAGCCGGCTTAGGTGTTCATTTTTTTCGATACTAACTGTGCCAAGTAGAACTGGTTGGCCTTTTTTATATAGCTCCTCTACTTCTCTAGCTATGGCTTTGAATTTTCCGGCTTCCGTTTTATAGATTCTGTCCGGCAAGTCTTTTCTGATAATTTGGCGGTTAGCTGGCACTTCTATAACGTCGAGTTTGTATATTTGGTGGAACTCTTCGCTCTCGGTCATAGCTGTCCCAGTCATACCAGCCAGTTTGTTATATAGTCTGAAATAATTCTGGAAAGAAATTGTAGCTAGCGTCATCGATTCTTCTTGTACTTCTACTCCTTCTTTGGCCTCAATAGCCTGGTGCAGACCCTCGTTGTACCGGCGACCTTTTAGTAAGCGTCCGGTAAAATCATCTACGATTACAATCTCGCCCTCTTTGGTTACTACGTAGTCTTTGTCTCTATGAAATAGCACCTGGGCTTTCAACGCTTGCTCTAGGTGATAAATAGTACGCAAATTTTCGGTAGCATATAAGCTTGTAATACCTAAGATTTTTTCAACCAGCTCAACGCCGGCATCTGTTAAAATTACACTCCTGCGTTTTTCATCTTTCTCGTAATGCTCGGTCTCCTTTAGGTTCCTAACTACTTTGGAAAACTGGGCGTAAGACGCTCCGCTGGCTGTGGCCGGAGCGCTAATAATTAGCGGGGTACGGGCTTCGTCAATTAGAATACTATCCACTTCGTCGACAATGGCATAATGAAGGTCGCGTTGGCGAAGCTGGTCGGTTTCACGCACCATATTGTCGCGTAGGTAATCAAAACCGAATTCGTTGTTCGTACCATAGGTAATGTCTGCGGCGTAGGCTTCTTGGCGCGTAGATGGTTTTAAATGCTTCATCCGTTCGTCAAAATGTTTTTCGTTTTTGTATTTTGCGTCAAAAACATAAGATTCCTCAGGGATAATCACACCCGTTGTGAGACCCAAGAAATTATAAATCTGCCCCATCCATCCGGCATCACGCTGGGCCAGGTAGTCGTTGACGGTAACTACATGAACACCTTTGCCTTCCAGAGCGTTTAAATACACTGGCAGTGTCGCAACTAGGGTTTTACCTTCGCCGGTTTTCATCTCAGCCACTTTGCCCTCGTGTAGAACCATCCCACCAATTAGCTGCACATCAAAGTGCCTTTGTTTTAACGTTCTGGTGGCCGCCTCACGTACAACTGCAAAGGCATCAGGCAAAATATCATCCAGCTTTTTACCGCTGGCCAGCTTTTTCTTTAGGACATCCGTTTGGCTGCGCAACTCGGAGTCAGACATTTTTTTGTATTTGTCACCAAGACCATTGATAATCTCCGCTCGCTTGCGCAGTCGTTTTACGGTTGCAGCCTGAGGATCGCCCAAGACTCGTTTTATAAGTTTTTTATTGATTAGAGCCATGAAAAAAGAACATCTCCATAAGGTAATAAAACAGTTCCTATATTTTAGCTTAATTTTTTGGATTAATCACGTAGAAACTGGTGTAAATATAAATATTTTCAGAGGCTTGCTTGGCCACCCATGTAGCCCCGCAGGGCTTCTGGGACTGTTACGCTGCCGTCTTTTTTTTGATAGTTTTCGATAATAGCTACCATAGTGCGCCCTAGCGCAAAGGCGGTAGCATCATTGGTGTGAACAAAATTAATTTGGCCTTGGTCGTTTTTATAGCGAGTCATCAATCGTCTAGCCTGGTAGTCGCGCATAAAGTCAGCGGTGTGGGTCTCGCGGAATCTATCTTGGCCTGGCATCCAGGCATTAATATCTACGCCTCGAGCGTTGGGTTTGCCAATATCAAAAGTACACTTATCTATAAGTTGATATGGAATTTTTAGTTGTTGCATTAGATATTCTTGTACGGCTATCAAAAAGTCGTGTTCTGCCCGGCCGGATTCAGCATCTGAAAACACTTCCATCTCAAGCTTGTCGAACTGGTGCATACGGATAATGCCTTCTGTGTCTTTGCCGTAAGTGCCGGCCTCGCGCCTAAAGCTTGGGCTATAGCCGATATAGCGGATCGGCAGATCTTGAGCACCAATGATCTCGTCCTTATACATTGGCCCTATGGTGTGCTCAGCGCTGCCCTGCAGCCACAGGTCATCCTCGGCTTCACCGACTTTGTATCTGTCGTCACGCGGATCAAGCCTATCCATGGCCTCGAACACTTCAGTTTTTAGCATAGCCGGCGGTAAAACTGGGGTAAAAACTTTAGAGCTAACTTTTAAATTATTGTCAGTGATAATTTTTTGTAGGACTTTTTCATCGGTTAAGGTATCGAGCACAAATTGGACTATAGCAAACTGCAACTTAACCAAATCGCCTTTTATGTAGGCAAATCTGGCGCCGGTAACTTTTGCCGCCCGTCCTTTGTCTATAAGGTTCCGTTTTTCGGCTATTTCCCAGTGGGTTTTTGGCTCAAAATCAAACTTGGGCTTTTCGCCCCATTCTTTTACTACCTTGTTGTCGTCCTCGGAACTACCCTCATGCACATCTTCTTCAGGCATGTTAGGCACTTGCTTCAAAAGCTTTGTATATTCATCATCCAGCGGCTTGAGCTTGTCCTCGACCTGAGCCAGCTGGTCTTTTAAAGTCTTGCCTCTCTCGATTGCTTCTTCAGATGGCTTAGCGCCTTTTGATTGCGAGTTCAATTCATTACGCTCGGCCCTTAGGGCCTCGACCTTTTGGCCTAACTCACGGCGCTGATTGTCGACTTCTAGGAGTTTTTTAATATCAACTGAATAACCTTTTTGTTTGGCCTTTTCTTCAACAAGCTCAGCATTATCGCGAATGAATTTGATATCCAACATGCTTATATTATATCTACTTTTTGCCCTGGAGCGATTTTATTGTAAGTTCTGTACGAGCCTTGGCATAAGAGCAGAATTCGCAGGGGCCACCCATAGCCGCGGTACCAACTTCTGGCATATCGCCGTCTAGGCATTCTTTCATCTTCCTGATCGTGCCTTCTACCCAGGAATCATCGCCAGTATAGGCGATTACTTTTGTAACGAACTCCACTTTGTTATAAAAGCCATCTAAATCCATCCGACCATTGGTATAAACAAAATAGCCAGTATCGCTAACCTTAAAGCCATTTTGCCTTAACAACCACTGATATATTTCCATTTGGCGTTTGTAAGCAATCTGCCAGTCCGAGTCTAAATTAACTTCTGTGGCTTTGGCTGTGGCTTTATAGTCCACGACGATTAGTTCGTCATCGTCATTTATCCAAACATCATCAATTGCCCCAAAAATATGAAGATTGGTTGGCTTGTGCAGGGTTGTTACGCCAGTAAAGTTATGCCGCCATTTGTCTAAGTCTTTATGCTGCATGGGGACCGCCTTGATTTGATTGTCAGTCATTAACGGATGAGCTTCACCCTTAGCCCGATATATATCGAACTCCTTTTTAAACAGTTCATCTATGGCCTTATTGATCTGAAACGGCGGGCTGCTGGGGCGTTTAATCTTTAGACGCTCACCAAGCCAAAAACACCTCGGACACTGGACGAATAGGTCGATTTTGCTTCGACTTAGTTTATAGACCTCTTTTTGTCCGGGTTTGTAAGCCGGACTTCTCTCGTATGCCATTGTCCAACTATTGTATCAGCTCTAACAAAAACGCCCCGGTAAACCGAGGCGTTTATTTTTAAATTTTTTGTTTAGGCTTGCCCCGCATAAAATCCTGAAGCGAGAAGAGAGAGAATATCTCTATTTCGAGCATCAAGATATTTGTGCGTGGGTTATTTTCGGTTGCCCCAGCGGCTGACTAAGCCGAGCAGGATTGCTCCACCGGCCAAGTAGACTGCCATGGCAAATAATGCCACCCAGTCAACATACCAGTTGCCGGCTGTTGCGGTTGGGTCTGGAAATACCCAGCGGAACGGTGCAAGTAACGCATCAGTTGTTGATACGCCCCAGTGCACAAAACTCCCACCAGCACTTGTAAAGAAGAACTTGAGTACCACGCGAAGTGCGAGTCCAAGTTCAGCAAGACCAACAAACATCGTGACGGAATTCTCCACCATCTGTTTGTTTACCTTAAAGAAGTCCATACTTCCCTCCTTAGTTAGTAGTAATCTCATCGTATTCCTGTTTTTGCAAATACACAATATTTATCCACATGTTTTGATTTTTGATCAGCTCGCTTGAAGGCTCAAAATATATTTAAGCAATCAAGTGAGCGGGGGTCCCCGAGGGGACCCCCATGCCAGCTGTGAAGCTGACGGCTGCTACCACTCGAGGCGGTAGTAGCGGCGGTGAGGCCCGCCGTACACCACGAAGCGCCTCAGCCTGGGCATCATGACCGGGAGCAGGACCGCGCAGCCCGTCACGACGACGATGGCGATCCAGACGGCCCCCTCGGCCGGGTGGAAGAAGTGACCGTCGAGGGTCAGCCCCAGCCCGAGCCAGACGAGCGCCACCAGCCCGACGCGGACGCGCCCGAACAGCAGGAACGCCGACGCGAAGGCCGCGACCACGGCGATCCAGGTCAGGATCGTGGCGACGTGGGAGCTGAAGAGCGTGTCGAGGTTGATCCTCGGCGCGGGGTACCCGTACTTCTGGTCGACGAAGTCGGCCCTCGTCCAGTACTGGACCTCGCGGACCGTGATGACGGCCAGCAGGACCAGCGTGGCGAGAAAGGCGAGATTGCCGAGCTTGGAACGCATTGCTCTGTTCCTCCCGTGTTGGTGAACGGTGTGTGCAACCAGGACTGTTTGGTATTACCCAAACTGCCAGGTCGGGCGATATAATAACATAAAGTGATTACTTTTTCAAGCGTAAACGTTCGATGAGCCATTCGCGAGGCAAAATACTCAAGAACCAACCAGCGCGAGGGCCGGCGGATTTATTGATTAGCACCCTATACAAGCAGGCAAACATTGCTTTTGGTTCAAGCCCGCACTCATCTTTAAGATCATAGACAGTTTTATGGAACCATTCCCCATCAGCTTCCTCTGGCGCCTGTTCAATCTTATCTGCTAGCGAATTTAGAAAAGTCTTTTCTTGATCATTAAAATCATTGGCGTTAACCGATTCGGTCAGCTCAAACTTTACGTCCTCTGGTGCCCACTTTTGTAACCATTGGTCTATATAAGTCAGCTCTTTTTCAATAACGGCTTTTTGAGCTCCAGCTACATCGGCATGTTCGGTACGCTGAACAACTTCAATGGTTTTAGCACTGTCCTTCAAGGCTGCTTGATAACTAGCTACAAGATGTGAAAATGGAATATTGCTAATTGTTAAATTGGTTTTATCCGGGCAAGACAGTTCCATTAGTAAATCATCTGGGGCTTGTGTACTAGCTTCAGCAAACTCGTCAAACAAATGCATGGCTCCCTCGCCTGTATCAAAATATAGCCGTTTGTCAGGGGCGTAACGAAGCATAAAGAACCGTACTATCTCTGGGGGTAAGACCTCTACCACCTCTGAAGCATTAACGCCCGTGCCTTTGCTGGCGCTCATTTTTTTGGTGTCGCCCGCTCTGTTTACAAAGTCATATGGTATCGGGATCGGAGATTTAGCATTAAAAACTTTTTCGACAATTTCTTTACCAGTATCATAACTACCGCCGCTGCTGGCATGGTCCCGACCAAAGGCCTCGACATTGACGCCAACTAAAGCCCAGCGAGCTGGCCAGTCTAGGCGCCAATCCAGCTTTACATCACCCTTAGCGTAACTAATTGCTTGTTTCGAGCTATCTTTATCAAGATACTCAATTGTTTTATCGTTTTTATTAATTGATATAAAGGGTCGTTTCTTGAGGTAGCCGTCTTCATTGACTTGAATTGGTGACCATTCTTCACCTAACTGCCTACCAGAGACTTCTTCGAGAATCTTTTTAGCTCCATCAATATTACTAAGCGCTGTTTCAATAGCTGACACAAAAAACCCTTCTCGATATTTTTTATGACTGTATTCTACGTCCATTTCAATACCGAGTTTTTTGGCGGTTTCTAAAAAATCTTTTACAAAAAATTCACCATAGCTCATATCTGAGCCATCCGGTGCCGGGATATCACAAAGTGGCTGGCCCAAATATTTATCATAATCAGTAGGTACATTAACCGGTACTTTTCTGAGCCCATCAAGATCATCAACAAAATGTAATTGGCGAGCCTGGCGATTTTTAGCCCGCAGTAATCTAACCACCGCATCACTTATGATTATCTCTCTTAAGTGCCCTATGTGGTACGTGCCAGACGGAGAAGCCCCTGATGAAACAATAATTTCCCCGTCTGGGTATTTTGCCTGAACTTCGTCAACAATTTTATTTAACCAATTCATATAGATGAATTATAGATTGTAATCGCTAAAGCCGAAAGAAAAAGCTTTAGGCGATTTCAGCAATTTTAAATTTAGTGGTCTTTATCTCGACAGTGTCGCCAACTTTTTTATCCATCACGGCTTTACCGATAGGAGATTCGTCGCTAATTTTACCGTGTAGTGGATCGGCTTCCATAGTCCCTACAACCTGGAACTCCTGAGTTTTGCCTTCTGTAGATTTCAATTTAACAACTGAGCCTAGTTTTACGGCACCATTAGTTTTTGGTTTTTTAATAATTTGGGCGTTTTTAACAATATGATCAACTTCTGATATTCGGCTTTCAAGTTTATCCTGCTCTTCGCGAGCGGTCTGGTATTCAGCATTTTCAGACAGATCACCAAGCTGACGAGCTGACTTAATCTTCTCGGCAATTGGACCACGCCCAGCAATTAAGACCTCTAGCTCTTTCTTAAGTTCGTCTAGCCCTTCTTGGGTGAGTCTGAATAATTTTTTCATGATTATACCAACCTTTACTTCCTTACTTATCTACCCACTCTAGAGACGTCAAAATTAATGTATTCGTGGGATTATAGCAGTCTTACTTCTGCTTGCCTAGTGTTTTGCCGAGCTCGTCTAAGCTAACGATTCTGGTGTTATCCTCGGTACGTTTTTTAAGTTCATAGCCACCGCTTGCCACTGATTTCTCGCTAACTACCACTCGGTTTGGAATTCCGAATAGGTCTGCGTCGGCAAACTGCGCACCCGGGCGTTCGTTACGATCGTCCCATAAAACGCTTATGCCTTGCCCGGACAATAAATTATAGGCATCTTGGGCTGCTTTTTCAATATCCGTACTATCACCAATCTGACAGATATAAACATCAAATGGCGCTATGCCGTCTGGCCAAACCATGCCTTTATCATCGGCAAAATGTTCGACTATTGTGCCCATCACCCTGCCCGGCCCGATACCATAACTGCCCATTATAACTGGCTTGAGGCTGCCGTTTTCATCTGTAAAGTTTAACCCTAAAGGTTCAGAAAATCGTGTACCAAGCGTAAAGATATTGCCAACTTCAACGGCCTTTTTCTCAACTAACTCGTCCTTTTTGATACCAAGCTCAGCCAGAACTTCGTCGTTGTAAACTTCCTTATTGATAGCAAGCTTCTTCTCTTCGTGTACATAAACAGTGTCTTCGCCTACGTCTGTAATGGTCTGGAATTCGTGGCTGAATTTGCTAAAACTACCGCCGCTAGCAAAAGTAACGTAAGTTATGTCGCCAAGACCAAGCCGATCAAAAATGCGCAGGTATGCTGCTTTAACCTTTTCGTAGAACTCATCGTGTTGCGCTTGATCTTTACTAAAAGAATATAAGTCCTTCATGATAAATTCGCGGCAACGCATAATACCGCTCTTACTTCTAAGCTCGTTGCGGAATTTGGTCTGAAACTGATAAGGATAGGTTGGCAGATCTTTGTAAGAATGGATGTAGTTTTTCATGAGTGAAGTCAGGGCTTCCTCGTGAGTGTTGCCTAAGCCAAGTTCAGGGCCTAGGTGGTAGCCATCGCCAGAATGCATTTTAGTTTTAAACCACACGTCTACTACATCGTCATGCCAGCGCCCGGATGTCTCCCAGTTATCTTTTGGTTGCAAGGCACTCAAATACAACTCCTCGCCACCAATTGCATTCATCTCGTCGCGTATTACTTGAATAATTTTATTTAGAACAATCAATCCGAATGGCAAATAGTCATAAACCCCGGCCATTTCCTTATGAATAAAACCGGCCCTAATTAGTAGTTGGGCATTTTTAGCAGTTTCATCGGCTGGTACATCTTTGCGAGTACTAACAAACAATTGACTTCTTTTCATCTTGATTAACATTTTAACAGACTTGTCCCGCATTTTTGCCTGATTGTTCAGCAGCCTGCAATCAGATTGTGAGCAGAGCTGAAAAGATGTAAGTCTATTCCCTGCTTACCCGCTTTTTAGTGGTAGATTACAAAAAAAGCAATAATGTTATTCATAAAGTGCAATACCATTCCAGAATACAGAGCCCCTGTTTTTTCCCTTAAACGCACAAGAACCAAAGACAATACAAAGGTCTGAATCGCCGCTCCCCAAACTAACGGACTACCCGAGCCAAACTCAAGATGAGCGATTGCAAATAACAGGCTGGTTATAAGGGCCGCCGGCAAAACCATTAACCTTGCTTTAAGGCCAGAATACAAATATCCTCTCACCAGCACTTCTTCGCCAAGTGGCGGCAGAATCACTAATGACAAGAAGGCTAAGGCTTTGTAAAAGCCCGTGTCTAGATGTTGAAAGCCAAGATTTTGTGACTGGTTGGTATCAAAATGCGGAAGCAGGACTTTTAAAATAACTGCCACAACAAATAAGGCCGCGTAATAGACAAAGAAAGTAATAATGGCCTGCCATAGATCAGCCCTAACTGGCTTTCTGCCAAGGCCAATGAATTCTAATTTTAAACCTCTTAGCCTGACTAATCTAATTACCATCCAAACAGCAGCCGCCTCGGCCACTAAAATATACAAAAACTGGCCCGGGACTGAGGAGTCCGACCACGAGTGACCAGGAATTAAATGATTAGCTGCCACAAATAATAAGCCGGCTACTATAACGGCTAAAAACTGGCTGATCAAAAACGTTGCAATTGTGAGAAAAACTACTGCCCCCGGCCCGCCGAGGTCCTGCTTAGTTTTTTGCTTAATCGAGACTTTAGAAAATACGCTTAACATCAACAACTGTTACTAGGATTATTAGACTAGCTATGATTAGCAAGCCATAGGAGATTACCCTTTCCTCGGCTACTTTCGTTAATGGACGTTTTAGAACTAATCTGGCTATTAATATCATTGCTAGCCGGCCACCGTCTAGGCCCGGAATTGGTAAAAGATTCATAATCACAAGCGTCAGCGACACAACCGCTATAATGGCAAGCATAAAATTGACTCCCAGGCTGCCACTATTCCACAAAATTTTCATCACCGCCACTGGGCCACCAACTTGGTTAGAGGCCTGAGCTTGGCCGTTTTCGCGAGCCGTATGATTGCCGCTAAAAAAGCCAGCCACCGTTGAGCCAAGTCCCGAAACTGCGTGCCATAGGCCCTGCAAAGTTAATTTTGCAAGTTGGGCTGTAAAGCCAACTGCAACAATTGGAGAGCTCCAGGTTGAGCGCTGCAGAGTCAAGTCGCTGGGCACTATACCCAGATAGCCTTTAGGGCTGGCTGTGTTTTCGCTAGCTGCGACTTCTGCGGAGCTAAGTAGCTGAATTTGTTTGGAGTATTGTTTGCCAGAGCGTTTATAATCTAGAGTCACTTTTTGACCGGCATAGTAGGTTGTCGCTACTTTTAGATCCGCGGCAGTTCTAATTTGCTTGGTCGAATTATCATTACTAATACTTATTAACTCATCGGTGCTCCTAAGCCCAGCCTTATCGGCTGGTGAACCGCTCAGTATTGAGCCAACCATGACTTCCTGTTTAATAACCTTGGTGTCACTTTTAGCCGTAAACTGGTCTTGCCCATAGTAGTCTTTGTCGATTAGAGATGGCATGCCAATAGCCGCTAAAATCGTCATAAGTATTAGACCAACTATTAGGTTCATGCCTACGCCAGCAAGCAGAATCTTAGTTTTAGCCCATGTACTGGCCGCTCCAAAGCCGCCGGGCGTTGTGTCGCTATCGCTCTCGCCTTTTAGCTTTACAAAGCCACCCAGGGGTAACCAATTTATACTAAACACCAAGCCACTTTTTAACTTCTTGCTCCAAATTTTAGGCGGAAAACCAATAGCAAACTGTTCGCTTTTAACACCGTTGCGCCTGGCTACTATGAAATGTCCAAACTCATGGATCGCAACTAACCCAACGAATAAGGTTATGGCGATAATAAAAAGCAAAAACTGCATGTCTATAAGTATAGCAACCGTTAGATTACTATACTGTCATTATTTCTTGTTCTTTGGCTCGGCACAGATTTTCGGCGTCGGACTTTTGTTTTGAGACCAGCTCATCGACTTGTTTTTCGAACCGAGTTCGATCGTCTTTACTAATTTCTTTATTCTTCTCGGCTTGCTCGCAGGCATGCATCGCATCATGGCGAATTTGCCGCGCGCTAATCATGCACTCTTCCAGTTTTTGACCAACAACCTTAACCATTTGCTGCCTGGTTTCGGTAGTTAGCGGTGGTATTTGAATGCGCACTACTCGACCATCGTCTGCTGGATTTAACCCCAAGCTTTGGTTATCACGTATAGCATTGGATATTGCCAAAAGATTATCGGGATCAAAGGGTGAGATCTGAAGAAGCTGTGCCTCAGGAGCGGTCACGGTGGCTACAGCTTTTAGTGGCATGCTTTGGCCATAGGCGTCAACCATCAAACCATCGAGCATACTAGGATGCGCCCGACCGGTTCGGATTTTGCCGAGCTCCTGTTTGAAGTGCTCTGTTGCACTATTTAGTTTGTTCTTCACCTGCTCTAAAGTTTGATTTGGATTCATGTGCCTATTATATCTCATAATCTATTCGTTGATAAAAGTAAGTTAAGATTGTATAATCTGCTAATCGGATTTTGCCCTGCGCTTTGTGCGGGGCTAGTCCCCGTACCTTCACCTGGAGGTTAAGTGTTTGCTTACTTGCTAAGCCAGATCCACGTGACTGAGAAAGCCGGAGCCCTTTGGGCAGCAGCCGGTGTGTCCGTGCTCGCCACGACATTGGCCACGTGGACGGTAGCCAAGACCCGCAAGAAGATCTACTTCGTCGTTGGAGGAGTCGTTATCACAGGCTTCTTCGTCGGCGCATCCTTCGTCGCCTGGTAGGGAGGCTATACGATGAACTATGTCGCTCAAGTGGCTCTGGGCCTAGTCGCCCTGGCCTTTACGGGCCTTACGCTCAACAGGGTGTTCGAGACCTTCGAGTACCGGGCCTACTGCAAGGGAGACCTAGGCACAGTGCTCGGACGACTGTTCGCCCTGTGCCTGGCTCTGATCTGCGCCGCGTTCGTGTTCGGCGCCATCTACGGCATCATGCGGCTCTAAGCCGAGAAAGGAAACTCTCCGATGCTCGGAATGCTCATCGCCATGGGAGGTGACGCCAAGATCCTTGCTTTCTTCGGAATCCTGGTGGGCGCCTGCCTTCTGCCCTTCGCAGTGATGTACATCGCCTACGGAGTCGCTAGGCTGGCGGGGATGCATGAGTCGTCGGCAAATGGTGCCGGCGTGCTCTTCGCGGTTCTCACCGCCTTCGCAGAATTCCTGGCCCTCATCGCAGCCGGCACCATCTACGGCTAGCTGCATCCACTAGCGCTCGATGCGAGTTCGCATCGGCGAACCGGAAAGGAGCCCCTTGTACACGCTAATCGTTGCCAGCATCAACTGGAGCAAGGTCGGCTGGGGAGTCGGTGAAGCCGTGCTCGTGATCGTCGCTCTCCTCTGCCTGCTGTACACCGGCATCCAGCTTCTCAGGGAGGACGAGCTGGAGAAGCAGAAGCACGGGTCATGAGCGTGCTCCTCGCAGTCCTGACCATCACCCTCATCATCTCCATCGTCATCGCGACTTTGGCTTTGGTTTGGGTCTGCCTCATCCACGCGCGTGGTAGCAGCCCAAGACCGCCCCGACCGAGATCGAAGACCTGAACCACACGGTCCACCCGACGCGAGGTCATCCGGAACTCGCGTCGGCAACCGGCTTCGGCCAAGAAAGGAAGCAGAGGCCCGTGTCATGAGCGGAGTCATCGCACTACTCACGTTCATCCTGTTCTGCGGACTCGTCCTACGCGGACTAACCGTCAGGAGGAAATGGTTGGCCCGGCTCATGTTTTTCGTGATGCTGGGGGCCCTGACAGTGGCCACGTTCTCGGGGCTCAACTTCCTCAACCCCCCGGGATGAGACAAGTTCGTCCACCCGACGCGGGGTCATTCGAAACTCGCGTCGAAACAACAAATGGGAGGATCACATGTCAGACCTGGATGGTGTGCTCGCTCTCATCGCCATCTTCGGTGGGATCAAGCTCAGCAGTGACGTGTGGTGCAACCTCTGGGCAACCAGGCGTCACTTCGTGAAGCGCTGATTCCAGATGATCAACAACCGACGCGAACCTGTGGAGTTCGCGTCGGTCAGCGGCATGTGCGCCGCAAAGGCTTGTAGCATTAACTTGCTCGCTTGGCTGCACTCCGCGACTTAGCCCAGCTCTAAAACATGAATGAAGTAGTCTGTAATCAGATTATGTAATATCAAGTTTTGGTGCTGGGTATTTTAATATCTTAAAATTACTCAACTAGTTAAGTATTTATTCTACTATTTGATTAAATCGCTAACGTCTCAGAAGTTTCGCAAGTTTATTTCGCGTTACTTCTCTCTTACCTTTTTGTTTTCCAAGCAACTTGATAGCAAAATCATCAGCAAATCTTTCTTGTCTCATTTGGCGATATGCTCTGGCCTGCCTACTTACAAGCTCATCAAACGTTGATACTCCTAGATTGTGTTGAATTGCTTGCCAGTTTTCTGCTACCCACTTTCTACCCTCATCTGTCGTAAGCCATGACGCCCTAACGTTTGGAATAGGTAATTTGGAAAATTCAAAGTCTGTAAGCTTTTTATATTCTGAGGGGTTATCTGTAAATTGTTCGTAGAATAATGTGTGTCCTAATTCGTGAGCAAACATAAAACGTATCAAATTTTCAGGCGTAAAATCCTCGAGCTCAGACCCCACCATCTCTGCAATCAACTGAACAGGAAACTTATCATCTACTAGGTGGTGGCGAGCCAACTCTAAGCCTGCTGGACTCATATTTATAAATACACTGTGTACACCATCCCCATCCTGAAAGCCATTTTTAGCACAACCAATTCTACTTTTATCGCTAGGATCTATGGGTACAACCCTCACTCTTTTAAGAGTAGGATTCGATCTTGTTGCAGCTTCATAAATATCCAAAAGCCCCAGTCTCGAATTTGTAGGGGCCAAGAGATCGCGGTTGACCTCGCCTATAGACGAACCAGTTTGTGCCTCCTGTAAGGTTGGTTCTACGCCTATATCTGGATAGTTTATTTCTGTCATTTTTATTCTAACTAGATAGATATTAACATATTAACAAAAAACCGCCTTTCGGCGGTTTTGCTAGTAGCTACGGTCTGTTTAAATTAATTTACTTCGCCGATAACCATTCGGCTAAAGCGTCTAACTACAATATTCTCACCGAGTTTAGCGATAGCTTCTTTAACTACTTGGTCAACTGTTTGGTCAGGATTTTTGATAAAAGGCTGGTCTAGTAAACACTTTTCAACAAAGTGTTTCTTTAGCATGCCTTCAACAATTTGAGGGATCATAGCTTCTGGCTTACCGTCGGCTTTGGCTTTTTCGGTAAACTCAGCTTCGGCGGCTTTTTTAACGTCAGCTGGGATATCATCTGCGCTCACAAACTCAGGTGCGCTAGCAGCAATGTGCAAAGTCAAATCTTTGACAAGATCAGTGAAGTTTTCGTTACGGGCTACAAAGTCGGTTTCACAGTTTACTTCTACCAGTACGCCAATACGGCCATCGTGCACGTAGCTGCCAATCATACCGCTGCGGGCCTCGCGCTCACCGCGTTTTTCGGCCTTGGTTAAGCCTTTTTTGCGCATTTCCTTGAGGGCTACGTCAAAGTCGCCCTTAGAGTCTACTAGTGCCTGCTTAGCATCGGTAATACCTACGCCTGTCAGTTCGCGCAATCGTTTAATATCTTCTAGTGATACATCGGCCATTTTATTTGTCGCCCTCCCCTTCCTTCTTGTCTTCAACCTTCTCTTCTATTTTATCGACTTTCTCAACTTTTTTGGTTTTATTTTTGCCTTCCTCGATAGCAGCCTGAACGTAACCAAGTACTAAGTTGATTGCCTTGATTGCATCGTCGTTGCATGGAATCGGATAGTTGATAAGGGTTGGATCGGCATTAGTGTCTACCAGTGCTACAACTGGAATGCCAAGTTTGTTAGCTTCACGGACAACATTAATGTCATTAAGCACGTCGGCTACAAATACAGCACCGGGTTTGACAGCTAGATCTTTTATGCCTCCGTAGATGCGGTTCATTTCGTCAATTTCTTCTTGGAAGCGCTGAACTTCAAGTTTCGAATAACGGTTTTCTAGCTCACCGCTAATCATACGACTCTCAAGATCTTTGAGATGCTTGATTCGGCCAGTAATAGTATTGACGTTAGTTAGCATACCGCCCAGCCATCGCTCGCTGACGTACGGCATATTTGTAGCTAGCGCCACTTCCTTAATTTTGTCTTTTGCCTGGCGTTTAGTGCTAACTAGCAATATTTGCTTACCAGCTGCAGCAGTCTCGGTTAAAAACGGCAGGGCTTTGTCTAAAGCTTCAACAGTTTTAACTAAATCGATAATATGTGTGCCTTCACGCTTACTGTGAATAAACGGCGCCATTTTAGGGTGCCAACGGCTGGTCTGGTGGCCAAAATGCGCCCCAGCTTCTAATAGTTGTTTAATGTCTACACTTGTAGCCATAATCTCTAATCCTTCCTCATTGTTTGGCGATTACCCTAGTATTTCCTACGCGGAAGTTACTGGGAGGATTGTCATTCGCCGCACTGTTTAATTGATACTGAAACCATTCTACCTCTGTTAAGTGTTTTTTGCAAGTGGCCCGTATCTGTGTTGACCAACAGAGGTAAAACAGGTATACTAACCAGGAATTATGAAACAAGGAATACATCCTACAACTTATCGCCCAGTCGTCTTTCAGGATCTGAACGACTCTAAAACCATACTTACCCGCTCAACTGTTGCAACAGATGAGACTATTATTCTTGACGGTGTTGAATACCCTCTAGTAAAAGTACATATCTCTAGCTCTAGTCACCCATTCTTTACTGGTGAAGAGCGTATTGTGGACGTCGAAGGCCGAGTAGATAAGTTTAAAGCCCGTGCCGAAGCTGCTAAAAAGGCTAAGGAGGCTAAACTGGCCGCAAAACCAAAAGTTAAAAAGATGAAAATCGACGAAACTCAAAAAATTGGTTCTGCCGCCCCCTCAACTCAAGAGTAACTAAACACAATAAAAAACTTCCCTGGCCTTTTAGGTATATTGGGAAGTTTTTTATAAACTATAAATAATCATATGGAACATAAAGAAGCTAACTTAAGAGCCGAATACCAAGAACTCAAATCAAAACTTGAGGATCCCGCTATATATTCGTCAAAAGATTATCCCCGCCTTGCTAAACGCGCAGCCGAGCTGGGCCGTATTCTGGATCTATTTGATCAAAAACATAGACTCTCAAAACAACTTCAGGACGATAAAGAACTAGTTAACGCCGGGGGTGAGCTGGCAGAACTCGCCAAAGAAGAGTTGTCTAAAACCGAAGAGCTGATCGGCATAAACGAGGCAATGCTGCAAGACGCTCTGCTGCCCAAAGACCCTAACGATGAGCGGGACTGCATTATTGAAATCCGGGCTGCGGCTGGTGGCGATGAATCTAGCCTGTTCGCCGGTGAGCTCTACCGCATGTATGCTCGCTGGTGCGAAAAGAATAACTACAAACTAGAACTTATCTCTGAGAGCCCATCAGAGGCTGGTGGCTTTAAGGAAATTGTTTTTGAAGTTCACGGACCGGACGCCTATAAAAACTTGAAGTTTGAGGCCGGCGTTCATCGTGTACAGAGAATCCCCGTAACCGAAAGTAGTGGCCGAATTCATACCAGCACTACAACCGTCGCCGTTCTGCCTGAAGCCGAAGAAACTGATATAGAAATTAACCCGGCGGACCTGCGCATTGACGTCTTTCGCGCCGGCGGCCACGGCGGCCAGTCGGTTAACACCACTGACTCAGCAGTTCGTATCACACACCTACCAACCGGTATTGTAGTTAGCCAGCAAGACGAGAAAAGCCAAATTAAAAATAAGGCTAAAGCTATGACCGTGCTTAGGTCGCGCTTGCTCCAAAATAAGATTGAAGAAGAACAAAAGGCCTTATCAGCAGACCGACTTAAACTGATTGGCTCCGGCGATAGAAGCGAAAAAATTAGAACTTATAACTTCCCGCAGGACCGCATAACCGACCACCGTATTGGTTATAGCCGCAGCAATATTCCGGCAGCTCTAGACGGCGATATTAATGATCTAATTCAGCAGATGCAAAACGCTGAACGCCAAGCTATTAAAGATGAAAGTTAAAGACTGGGTTACTGCAGCTACCAAGAAATTGGAAGCGTCTGGCATTGGCTCGGCTCGGCTTGATAGCTTAATCCTGCTTGAAGACGCGATTAATAAAGACCGAGCCTATATTCTGGCTCACCCAAACGAAGAAATCGCGGACGTAAATGAACTCAATAAAAAAATCGCTCGGCGTGCTAAGCATGAACCACTGGCCTATATTCGTGGATTTACCGAGTTTTATGGACGTAAATTTATTGTTAACAAAGATGTACTCGAGCCCCGACCCGAATCTGAAACTATGATCGAACTATTGTTAAGTCTGGATCTACCAGCAAAACAGGTGATTGTGGACGTCGGCACAGGTTCCGGTGCCCTAGCTATAACCGCCAAATTAGAAATACCTAGATCAAAAGTTGTGGCCATTGATATTGACTCAAAGTGCCTTTCGGTTGCTAAACAGAACGCCAAAGACCACAAAGTAGAGCTTGAGTTTCACGAAGGTGATTTGATGCAACCTGTTTTAACTAAAAATAGCGAGGCAGCAGTAATTCTCGCCAACCTACCTTACGTGCCGGATAATTACCAAATTAACGAAGCGGCAGCTATGGAACCCCGCGTCGCTATCTTTGGAGGATCTGACGGCTTAGACCTGTACCGCAAAATGTTCATTCAGATTGACTCGATGCGAAATAAACCAAAATACATACTGACCGAATCTCTGCCCCCACAACATGAAAAATTAGAACAGATAGCCACCAAGTCCAAGTATAGTCTTCGGACCGAGCAGGATTTTATCCAAGTTTTTAAGTACTAAGCAATTGTGCTCAAGCTTGCAATAAGCAGTTGTTGCTAGATAATCTTTCATATGAGCATATTTGGAGAATCACCGCATGGCACAGAAGACGACTTTGATCTCGAGATGTATTATGCAACCGGAATGCTCCCCTATGAAGAAGCAGTCCGTGTGGAAGCAGAGATTCTAGCAGAAAGACTTGCAAAGCAAAATACGATCGACCAAGAACGACAAGAATACATAGATAGCCCGAACCTTGATTACTTTGATAGATATCGCCCGCGAAGACCGAAGTATGAAATTGGCTTATACGTAGCCGAGCAAGGTTTCCCTGTGCCGTTGATTAGAAACATGGAGGAGTGGCAAGCAGCTTTTCGTAACGGTATGGCCATGCTGCGTAGCGAAATGCCGCAAGACTACGATGGCTATTCGGGCCTATTAGATAGTCGAGTTATCAGCCCTAGAAATATACTTGGCAACATAGTTGGTGGTTTACTCGATAATTCAGGATTAAGCTTTAAGCAAGCATTAGCCGAACAACTATACAAAGGTCTGGAAACTCTTGAGTTTGATCCAGTAACCTATATGCGAACTTTTGTATGGAGTAGCGAAAGGCTAACTGTTGAAGCCGCTCGATTGGGTATAGAGCTTGATTTTTATACGGGTCACGAAAACGTCAGTACTTGGAGATATGTAGCCGGCACAAACATTCGAGTATTCAGAGACCCTAGCGTAGATGGCCGATATCATCTTGGCTTTACGGGCGAACGAAATTTCGGCCAAGGGGTAATTATTGACACGGCTGATTATCAGACAACCATTATGCCTTATAACGGCAAAAATGAAGTGGACATAGAACGGGTAATACAATTTTATGAAGATATAAGAACCTTGCCAAGATTTGATGCTAGACAGGCCCCGTTAATAGAAATGCAATACGGTGATGATGGTGAGCTATACTTTCTGCAATACTTAAAAACTGGTCATCTTATTGACCCTCGAAAGCCTTTCGAAATCAGTCAAACGCAAGATTCGGTTGTTGCTCTTGAAGCTCGTGGGGTAACACCAGAAACTGGGCTAGATATGAAAATATACATTTGCCCACCAGAGCTTCGAGAACATATGCGGGGTGAAGCTTTTTATGTGGACTGGATGGACCATAGAAGACTAGCCCATCAAATCATGAGTACTTGGGGTGAAATAGTAATTAATAACACCTACTTGAGTCTTAAAGACAATCACTTTGACTCTTCGCCCCTTATTAGACCAAGAGTAGCCTTGTCGGTGGATACAGACGAACCACGATTTCAGAAATTATTTAATATTGTAAGAGCACTAGGAGACGGAGATGCGGCTAATACAGCAGTCTATGTTAACGCCCGAATCGTAGCGAATGGACTTGAAGGTAGGATTGACTCAGACTGGATACCACAGTATGAGGATTTAAGGTAAAACTAGCTTTGGTCTCTAATCACTCGCAGCGGCAAGAGTCGCGCTGAGACTGATAGTCTTGCCAGATCTAACAATCGTTAAAGTAACTTTATCACCAACCTTATGTCGGCTAAGCGCGCTGGTTAAGCTAGTTTTTTCGTCTATGGATACTGAATCAACTTTAACGATTATGTCTTTGTCTTTAAGACCGGCGTTGTAGGCTGGACTGCCGACAACAACCGATGCACTGCCGTCGTTAGAGGTGATATATGCTCCCCGTTTGGTAGTTGTATTAAGCTGCGCTGCAATATCATCTGTTAAAGATATATAGCGAACCCCTAGGAATGGTTGTTGCAAGGTCCCGCTGCCCAATATGCTTGCTACTAACCCCTTAATGTCGTTAATTGGTTGGGCAAAACCAATGTTTTGAGCATTGCTGGCGATAGCTGTATTAATACCAACCACCTCCCCATTTATATTGACCAGCGGGCCGCCCGAGTTGCCCTCGTTGATCGCTGCATCGGTTTGGAATAGATCAGTTAGACTCTCCGAGGCTAGCAGCCCACTACTATCACCGGCTGTTACATCTCGTCCATAGCCAGAAATAATACCGCTCGTTACCGTATTCTGAAACTGCCCAAGGGCGTTGCCAATAGCGATAACCCTATCGCCAACCTGAACTTTAGAAGAATCACCGAGGGTGACCGGAACTAATGTTTTACCTTTAAGATCGGATATTTTTAAGAAGGCAACGTCTTGCGAACTACTGGTTGAAGTCCGGCCGAGAATCGTAACATTATCAAACTTGGTACCGTCTGCAAGCACGACACTAACGCTGGTTGTACCTACTGGCACTACGTGGCGGTTGGTTACTATAATGCCGTCGGCACTGATAATAAAACCCGTGCCAGCACTTTCTTGAGCCGAGGGTTGAGCAAAACCAAATGGGCTTAAGATTGTATCTTGGCTCTGGGCGTCAATTGATACAACGCTCTGGCCAACATTTTTGGCTATGCTGGCTATCAACGAACTCTCATCAGAGATGTATTGCTGCTTAACGGCTGTGGATTTATGCGAACCAGCACCATGATCATAAATACGAGCACCAAAGTATCCGCCCACTATACTGATAACTAGCATGGCAATAGCTACAGTTGCGAACTTAAGGTGCCAAGCCTGTAACTTAATCTTCTGGGTCGGCATTTTTGAAACTATTATGCTCTTGGCCTTGGTAATAGTATCTGGCCTCGTTGGGGTTGAGCCAAGTTTATTGATAGGGTCTTGGTCTGCAGGTTGCTTCATATAATTCCAATATACTATAAAACTTTTTACTGAAAATTAACTTAAACGGTTGCGCCGGACCAGTCCGACAAGGCTAAGATCACCAATAATATTGCACACATAATCCCGACTAGCTGTCTTTCTATAGTCGGTGTTAGTTTATCGGTCGCCTCAAGATAATACAAAGCTGCTAAACCATAACCTATGGTGGTCATAATTAGAATTATTTGGGCTATGGATCCGTAAAATAGCAGCCAGTGGCCCAGTATAAAAGCCAGACAAGCTGAGAAAAAACCCCAAACGTGAGCCAGCAATGTTGAATATGCTTCCTCGAAGCTAGTTAAGAAATGTCTGGCAGCTGAATAAGCAACAATCCAGGTGCCAAGCACTAGAACCAAAAGAGGCGCGTCCCCAAGCTTAAGATATATAACTGCCAAGCCTAAGAGTTGCCCTATCATAGCCTGCGCCGAAACACTCAAAACATCGTATCTAGGTTTTAGCCAAATTAACCAACCAGTGTAGAGCACCATCCAAAAAATCTGCCACCAAACAACAACCGTGCTAGCCATAAACAAAATTAAACCAACGCCAACTATAATATCGACACTGTTGGCTATTATGTTTGCCAACCAGTATCTAGGCCGCACCGCAAACATGCGCCATTTACTTAAGATGATCAGTAGTATTGCCGGCCATACAAAGCTAATCCGAACTAATATATAGGCTAAAATTGGCAATAAAGCTTTTAAGGCTATATGCGCTACGTGGGAGAATCCCTGAACGGGTTTAATTTTAGCCGGAAGTTGCAGCATCTTGTCCTAGAATTATAACAAAATCTGTGTTAACTGGTGGTGTTACGTCAACACCAGATGGCAAACTAGTTACCGCCGTTACACCAAAGCGTTTTTCTAGGTAGTTCCTGGTGTATTTTTTGCCTTTAGATAGATCGACAATGGTAGTTTTTGGAGGATTAGTAGCCGTTTTTGTACTGTCTACGGTTGTGACGTTATAGCCATACGATTTTAAAAGATCGGATTTTGTAGTGGCCAGCCCGGCGGTGTTGGTAGCGTTATAGATTGCAATGGTTGCGTTTTCTTTGGCAATATATCCATCAACCAAAACTGACTTTATGTAGGTTTGTAGGTCAGTGTAATCATAAGTACCTGCTCTTGGCTGGACAGTTGATAGACCATTAACCGCCGCTGTTGTCAGAAGATTGTGCGGTGGAGTCACAAGATCGAGCGAGCTAATGTCGGCAGACGGAATCTTGGAAACTATCTGATATAACCTATTTATGTCGGATAGCGAGAAGTCAGTGTAGACATTATTACCAAAGCTATTTAAAAGACTCGATATTTTAGCTGGGTTGGTAAAAGTACCGAGGCTAAAGATTTTTTCTTTCAGGGCCACTATTAATAGTCTTTGTCTTTCGCCTCTGGCAAAGTCAGAGCTAGTCTCGCGCGACCGTGCATAAAGCAAGGCCTGTGCGCCATGCATGGTCTGCGGACCGGCTTTAGCAATTGTTGAGTTCCAGTTATTCTCCCAGGCAACAGTCGGATCATAAAGCGTTTCTGGCACGTTAATATTTACGCCATCAACCGCGTCAACCATATCTTTAAAAGCTTTAAAGTCTACAACCACGTGATAGTGGATGTTAATACCAATAACTGGGGAGATTGTCTTATCAACTAAATCAAGACCGTCCTGGTCTTTACCTTCTTCGGTTTTGGCGCTGGATTCTTGTTTGCCATAGGCGTAGGCAGCATTAATCTTCTGTGAACCGTTGCCTGGTATTTTTACCCATAGGTCTCTGGGAATACTAAGAAGCACCGTTTTATTATTAACTGGGTCAATGCTAGCGATCATTATGGTGTCGGTTAAATCAGAGCCATCGTGCCCCGGACCACCAATACCAAGTAGCAGAATGTTTATTCGGCCATCGCCTTCGCCTTTTAGCTGGGTTATATCGACTTTGCTAGATAGAGCCGGTGCTTTGCCGCCCCCTCTAAATACGTGCTTCTCTATTACATATGTCTTTATGCCAAAATAGGCGACCGAGGCTATCAGCAAGGCTAAAAGAGCTAAACCACCACGTTTCAGTACAGTTCTTCTGGTAGGCCGATGAAATTTAGGCCAGCCAAAATGAAAACGTGATTTTTTAACTTTGGGGGAGTTATCATCTAGAATTATGGGCTTATCTAGCCCCATTGCATCAAGTTCCGTAGAATCATCCGTCCCGAGCGCATGTGAGCTTGAGCGCATTGGGTGAAAACCCTCTTTTTTATCTGTTAGATCTCCTAGGCTCTCTCTTTTCTCTTTTTTGGATGATCTTGAAAGATCAATAGGCAAACCTAGTCGGCGCCCATCCGATATCATTCCGTCTACTGAGGCGTGTGATCTTTTACGCCCTATAAGCTTCTTTTTGTCGTGCATTTTCTAGAATCCAGTATACCATTCTAGGCGCCTGAGTAGGCTCCAAAATTGTTTATGTTTATATGTAGTCTATAATGTACAGATAATGTTCCAGAGAAATAAGAATCTTATAACTACGGCTGGGCTGTTCACGCTAGCAATATTAATTGCTCTATTTACAAAAGCTTATATCGTCCAACCTTATATAGTGGATGGTCAAAGCATGGAAACGACCCTACAAAGCAGTGATAGGCTATTAGTTAATAAACTACCCGAGACTTTTGCGCGAATTAGTGGGCACCCATTTATACCAAAACGTGGCGACATAATTATTTTTAACCAATCCGGTCTACCAGGCTATATCGGCCAAAAACAGTTAATCAAGCGAGTTATTGGCCTGCCGGGAGATCATATAGTAATTAAAGACGGTTCAATTACCGTATATAACTCAGCTAATCCTAAGGGCTTTAATCCTGATAAGGTAGTAGGCTATAAATTAGCTAGCTCAATAACTCTTGGTATCATCGACGTAACCTTAGGATCTAACCAGCTTTATGTTTGCGGCGACAATCGTAACAATTCGGAAGACTCTCGCTACTTTGGACCAATCAATTCAAATCAAATTGTCGGTAAATTAACATTTAGGATCTTTCCGCTAAGCAAAGTTAGCCACTACTAGCTGTGCTTTGAGCAACAATTTAGCTCGGACAGATTAGAGCAAGTTTGCAATTCTATTTAGATCTTCGTCTGAACTAAAATTTATTATCAATTGACCACCGCGAGCCGTGCGCCTAATTTTGACCTTTGTTGCTAGTTTTTTACCAATACTTGTAGTCAGCTCGTTCTCTGAGGCCGTAGTTGTCTTAGCTTTAGCGACTGATGAGCCTTGCCTAGAGGCAACTACAAACTGTTCGGCCTGACGCACTGTCCACCCATTGTTTAAAATACAACTCAATAATTCGTTTTGCTTATCCTTCTGGTCTTTTAGGGCCAGTATCGCTCGGGCATGGCCTTCTGTAATTTTGCCTTCGGCAAGCGCCGCTCTAGCTGCCTCAGGAAGCTGCAATAACCGAGTAAGGTTGCTGAGGGTGCTCGGAGCCTTACCTAGCTTTCCGGCAATCTGGTCGAGTGTTAAATTAAATTGCTGTTGTAATTTATATATGCTCAATGCCTGATCGAGTGGCGATAAGTCTACCCGCTGAATATTCTCAATTAGGGCCAGCTCCACCTCTTCTAGTTCTTTTAGCGAGCGAACAATCGCTGGTATATGAGTTAGCTCAGCAGCCTTGGCAGCTCGCCACCGACGCTCACCAGCCACTATTCGATAGCCGCTTCCGGCCTTATTACGAACGACTATGATGGGCTGCAGGACTCCGTGTCGCTTAATAGAAATCGTTAATTCACTATGTGCATCATCATCAAATACCCTGCGCGGCTGGTCGGGATTTGGAGCTACATCATTGATGAGTAGTTTTTGTATTCTACCTTGGTCATCTTGCAAGATTGAAGTATCGAGATCCTTAGGGATTAATACATCAAAACCCCTGCCTAGTGTCTGCTTAACCATATAGCCTCTTTTCTAGTTCCTTTGCTAGGGCCTTATAGGCTCTAGCGCCTTTACTCCACTTGTCATATTCAACTATAGTCTTGCCAAAACTTGGCGCCTCAGCCAATCGTACGTTGCGTGGAATAACCGTCTCAAATAATTTATTGCCAAAGTGTTTCGTAAGTTCGTTGTGCACCTGAGAGCTAAGGCTATTACGAGAATCATAAAGCGTTAACACCACACCCAGTAGATTCAGATTAGGGTTTAGAGCTCCTTGTACCTGCTGTATAACCGTCAGAAGCTGACTTAAACCCTCCATGGCATAATACTCAGCCTGAACTGGTATTAGGACCTCTGAGGCTGCACAAAGCGCATTAATAGTAATTAGTCCGAGTGATGGCGGACAGTCAATTATAATGTAGTCATACTCTAGATTTTCTAGAACATGCTTTAGGTAAAATTCTCGGCCAGGGAGCTGCACCAGCTCCACTTCAGACGCTGCAAGTTGAGCATTAGATGGTAATAAAAACAGATTATCTCTGCCGACCTTCTGAATAACTTGCCCTACCTCGGCTCTAGAAAACAGGACGTCGTAAAGAGTATGTTTAGCCGACATTTTATCGACACCAAGACCGCTAGTTGTATTGCCCTGAGGGTCGGCATCAACTAATAATACCTTTCGGCCGGCCTTAGAAAGATAAGATGCTAAATTAATAGAAGTTGTAGTTTTACCTACCCCTCCTTTTTGATTTAAAATCGCAATAATATTTGACACTAACTACTTACCCTCTCTTTGGTCTGACACTTTACAGATTAACATAAAATGACTCCCTTTTCAGAGAAAAAGGAGTCATTTTTGGTGGATATTTGATTAAGCTATTTTGGTAATTTTGATCAGCGTATGTCTTTGACGGTGACCATGAACTTTATTAACACGCTTCTTGGCTTTGTAGCGAATCGCTACAACCTTGTCAGCTTTTACTTCTTGCTCAACTACATCGGCTGTGACTTTAGCACCACTAACTAGCGGTGTTCCGATACTGACCTTATCGCCGTCAATTACTAGCAATGGGTCAAAATCTACTGTTTTGCTTGGACTAACAATCTCAACTTCAAGCTGCTCGCCTTCTGATACGAGATACTGCTTACCGCCGGTTGCTATTACTGCTTTTTTCATAATTCAGATTAGAGGATAACAGATAAGAATCAATCTGTAAACCCCTTAAGACCGAGCTATTTTCAAGGTCACATCGCTACCCTCAAGTATGATGTCCTCTTGATACTCCGGAGAACCTTCTAGTTTACCCGTGGCAAGCACTTCGTTAAATATTGTTTGCCTGTGGATCTCTAGAACTTCTTTGATTTCGCTCGAATCAGATTCTATGCTTATTTTAATTCTGTCATCTACGTTAAAGTTGGCTTTTTTACGAGCACTCTGAATGCTCCTAATTAGCTCGCGGGCTATACCTTCCAGTTTTAGTTCGTCAGTAATCTTGGTATCGAGTTCAATTATTTTATCACCCTGGTCGATTGTAACCACAACCTCTTTGACATTTAATTCTTCGGCAATAATAGCTTTTAGCTCATCTGTTAGCTCGAATGCGGCGGTTATACTTATTTTTTGCAGCGGCTGCCTAACTTTTATCTGATTTGCTGCCCGGGCTGACAAGCCTTCAGTAACAACCCATTGGACATAGGCCATATGTTCTATAAGCAATTCGTTAACGTGCCCGGCCTTGGGCCAATCATTAAGATGTACCGACTCGCCACCGGTTAATTTTATGTATAACTCCTCTGCCAAGAATGGCGTAAATGGCGCCATTATATGAGCCAGTTGTACCAAGACGTAATGCAGAGTTTTATATGCCATGTTTTTGTCGGCATCATTTTCGCTTTTCCAGAAACGCTTACGACTGCGGCGTACATACCAGTTACTAGCGTCGTCTATAAACGGAATGATTGGTTTAACAGCACTTTGAATGTCGTAGTTGTCCATATGAGCTTCAACCTCTCCCATAAGTTGATGAAGTCTCGAGATAATCCAAATATCTAGTGAATTTTTACAATCATCTGTGGGGTCGATTAATTCTCCCCCCCACTCCCAGCCATCAACATCAGCGTATAAACTAAAGAAATCATACATATTCCAAACCATTGCCAGTTTTCTAGAAACATCAGCAACGTCCTTGTCGACTAACGCAAAATCCTCACCGTTAAGCAGTGGCGAGGCCAAAAATAAGAAACGCAAAGAATCGGCGCTGTAAGTATCCATTAGTTCGTTCGGATCGGTATAGTTGCCGTAGCTTTTACTCATTTTACGACCGTCGTTGCCGGCAATTGTGCCATGTACCAAAGCTGTCTTAAAGGCCGATTTACCAAAAATCCCCGTGCTCACAGCGTGAAGGTAATAAAACCAGGCTCTAACCTGGCCAACATACTCCACAATAAAGTCACCCGGAAAATTAGCTTCAAATTTTTCGGCATTCTCAAACGGATAATGAAACTGGGCAAATGGCATACTACCCGACTCAAACCAGCAGTCCATTACTTTTTCGATGCGAGTATATTCTACGTCGTCAATCGTGAACTTGACGTCATCGATCCATGGGCGATGGTAATCTTCGAGCTCAACACCGCTTAGGTCTTTTAGTTCGGCGTAGCTGCCAATCACCTTAGTAAGGACGTTACCGTCCTTGTCTTTGCCTCGCCAAACCGGCATAGCCGTCGCCCAAAAGCGGTCGCGACTCAAGTTCCAGTCTGGTGCGGACTCGACTGTTTTTTCAAATCGGCCGTGCTTAATATGCTCCGGAAACCAGTTGATGTTACCATTCTGCTCAAGCATTTGGCTGCGCTGACCATCGATATCCATAAACCAGCTCGGGTGAGCCCGATACATTAACTTAGTGCCACAGCGGTGACAATGTGGATATTGATGACGGATATAATCAATTTTTAGTACCACCCCTTGCTCATGAAGACTTTTAGCGACTTCTTTGTTAACATCCCATATTAGCTGTCCGACCCATGGCCCAAAGGTATATAAGCCACTATCATCGACAATGCTGGATAAGGGGAAGTCATTCTGGCGGCTAAGCTGGTAATCGTCTTCGCCATAAGCTGGCGCCTCGTGGGCTATCCCTGTGCCTTCTTCGTCGTGAACAAAATCGGCATGCCAAACTTTATATGCGTTCTTGCTCGTTATTAATTTATTATCAAACAAAGGCTCGTAAGACAGCCCGACCAACTCTGAGCCTTTTATCTTTTTTATAACTTTGTAATCTAGCGGCTCGTGCTTTTCATTTGTTAAAGCTTTACTAGTTAAGCTTTCTGCTAAGATAAGTTTTTCGCCGTTTAATTCAACTTCGACATAATCTAAATTCTCGTTAACAGCTATGGCTGTGTTCCCTGGCAAAGTCCAAGGCGTTGTTGTCCAGGCCAATAAAAATTCGTTGCGATCACAAATTTTGAATTTCACATAAACACTGGGGTCGGTGACATCTTGATAGGAGTTATCCATGGCCACTTCTGCCTTAGATACTGGAGTAGCATCGCGTGTGCAGTAAAGCAAAACCTTCTCGCCTTCATAGATTTTGCCTTTGTCGTAAAGTGTTTTAAAGGCCCACCAAACAGACTCCATGAATTCTTTATCCATGGTTTTATAGGCGCCCTTAAAATCAACCCAACGCCCAATTCGATCAATCGTTTCTTCCCACAAATTGCCAGTTTGCACCATATTCTCACGACAGGTTTTTATGTAGTCTTCCAGGCTAATCTTTGTGCCAATATCGCGCCTATCATGTATGCCAAGTTTTTGTTCGGTAAAGACTTCGGCCGGCAGGCCGTGGCAATCCCAGCCCCAAACCCTTTCAACGCGCTTGCCCTTCATTGTTTGGTACCGAGGCACGGCGTCCTTTATAACACTGGTTAACAGCGTGCCGTGATGTGGCACTCCAGTAATAAAGGGTGGGCCGTCATAAAAAACATATGAATTAGACGCTGGTCTTTGTTCAACAGATTTTTCAAAAGTTCTATTTTTTTTCCAATAGCTAACAAGGTCTTTTTCGTATTCAATTGCTTTTCGGCGCTTAGAGTAAGGCATTAGTATTAATTGTACCTAAAAAACAGAGGTTAAGGCAAAGTTTAACGCTTCAGCTGATAATAGTTGAGCTCGTTAAATAGCGGCAAGTGCTCACTCTGCCACATCTGCAAGAAGCTGCCATCGCTGGTTGTAACTAAAATTGCCGGGTTGTTAGTAATACCATAAAGCTTAGCCATCTCAGCTCCTTGAACAGTATTTAAACTAACCAGTTCAATTTTTTTACCTGGGTACAGCCGTTCATATTCTTTTACATAGTCTTCGGCAAGGCCTGCTTTATCGCTACCTGGCCTGTATAGCATTGCTAGTCTCATACTACTTATGATAACTCTATTTGAGCTATCCCTGTAGTAGGAAAACTCTAGCTGCAGCCAGTTGTTGAGCCGCAAGAGGTGCAGACGTAACACGAGCCAGCTTTTTGCGTGATATTGCCACAATTAAAGCACATTGGTGCTGTGTCGTCTTTGGCAGCCTTGACTGTCTTGGTGGCAACTGGTGCTGGTTCTGAGACTGCTGAAGCTACAGATGTGCTAACTTGGGCCGCTTGGGTTGGCGTTGGTTCTTGTTGCTCGCTGTCGTCTAGTAGGTTAGTCTGATTTTCGGGCATATCCTCTATCGAAGCTAGGCCGAGCTCTAGGCGGTCATCAAAAGATAGATAGACAAGCGCCAATTTGTGGAAAATATAGTCAATGATTGATGTTGCTGTGCGAATCTCTGGATCGTCGGTTATGCCGCTTGGGGCAAAGCCCATATGGCTTAAGCCTCTGACGTAGTTCTTGAGTGGTACGCCGTGCTGTAAGCCGTAGCTGATACTAATACCAAAAGCGTCAAACAAACCTCGTAGGGTTGATCCGTGCTTACTGGTACTAATAAATAGCTCGCCCGGGGTTCCGTCTTCGTACTCGCCAACTGTAAAGAATCCCTTGCTATCAGCAACTCGGAAACTAAAAGTTTTGGAGTTTCGCATTTTTGGCATCTCACGTCGAATCGGGCCAGCAGCCAAGACTGGAGCATTAACTGCCTCAACAGCTGCAACCGCAGTTGCAGGAAGTGCTTTTTCGGAGCCCTCCTTTTTAGCCATGGCTAGTGGTTGAGCAACTTTACAGTTATCTCTGTAGATAGCCACTGCTTTTAGACCCATCTTCCAGGCGTCCATGTGCAGCTGTTCAATATCCTCAACTGTTGCCTCTTCCGGCATGTTTACAGTCTTACTGATAGCGCCCGAGATAAACGGCTGTACAGCTGCCATCATTTTTACATGACCCAAGTAGTGAATTGCATTGTCGCCCATGCTGCAAGCAAAGACATCTAAGTGTTCGTCCTTAAGATGTGGCGCCCCGATTATAGTCTTCTCGACATCTATATAGCTAATGATGTCCTCTACTTCGCCACGATTATAGCCAAGGGCCTTAAGAGCACGCGGCACAGTTTGGTTTACGATAAACATTGTGCCACCGCCAACTAGTTTTTTAACCTTAGTTAGCCCTAGATCTGGCTCAATTCCGGTTGTATCGCAGTCCATCATAAGGCCAATAGTACCGGTAGGAGCCAAAACAGAGGCCTGTGAGTTGCGCACTCCGTGTAACTCGGCCAGTTCAACAGCTTCGTCCCAGGCGGTCTGAGCTGCATTCAAAAGCTCCTCAGACACCAATGATACGTTGATCTTTTTTACCTCATCGCGGTGCATTCTAAGAACTTTGTTCATGGCTTCGCGGTCTTTATGATATCCAGAGAATGGCCCAACCTTCTGAGCCATGCGGGCACTAGTTGCATATGAATGTCCTGTTAGAAGAGCGGTAATTGCCGCAGCCTGGGCTCTACCTTCGTCAGAGTCATATGGCAAGCCCTGGGCCATAAGCAGTGCGCCGAGGTTGGCGTAACCTATGCCTAGCTCTCTGTAGGCTTTGGCGTTTTTGGTAATACTCTCTGTTGGGTATTCGCTGTAGCCAACCAGAATTTCTTGGGCTGTGAATATCAATTCCACGGTGTGTTTGAACGCTTGAATATCAAAACTGAAGTCATCGTTTAGATATTTGAGTAAGTTGATAGACGCCAGGTTACAGGCTGAGTTATCAAGATGCATATACTCACTGCATGGATTTGAGCCATTAATACGGCCAGCGTTTGGTGCAGTATGCCACTTGTTAACAGTCGTATCAAATTGAAGCCCCGGATCAGCGCATTCCCACGCCGCCTCAGCAATTTGTCGCCAGATTTCCCTAGCCTTAACAGTTTTAACTGTTTTGCCTGTGGTGACGGCTCTTAACTGCCAGTCACTATCGTCTTCCACGGCCCGCATAAAGTCATCCGTTACGCGAACTGAGTTGTTGGCGTTTTGATACTGAACGCTAAAGCTGTCTTTGCCGTCTAAGGTCATGTCAAAGCCGGCAGCCTCTAAGGCTCTAGCTTTACGCTCCTCGATTGCCTTACACCAGATAAACTCCTCTACATCTGGGTGGTCGACATTCAAAATAACCATTTTTGCAGCCCGGCGAGTTTTGCCACCACTCTTGATAGCACCGGCTGAAGCATCTGCCCCACGCATAAAGGATAGTGGGCCACTGGCTGTTCCGGCACTCTTACCTAAGGTTTCTTTTGAGCTTCTTAAAGTACTGACGTTAATACCCGAACCCGAACCGCCCTTAAAGATTAAACCTTCCTCTTTGTACCAGTTAAGAATCGATAGCATTGTGTCTTCGACAGCCAAAATAAAACAGGCGCTAGCTTGCTGAGAACGCTCTGGCGCGCCAATATTAAACCAAACCGGCGAGTTAAAAGCCGCTCGTTGAGTAGCTAGGATGTATTTTAGCTCCTCTCGGAAATCTTCGGCTTCAGCATCACTGGTAAAGTATCCCTCTTGGCTACCCTGGCGCGTTATGGTATCAACCACTCGGTCGATCAATTGTTTAAGAGATGATTCTCGGCTATCGGTGCCGGGTGTGCCACAAAAATATTTCTGAGCCACAATATTAATAGCGTTAAGCGACCAGCCTTCCGGAAATTCTATATCCTTTTGCTCAAAGACCGCTTTACCGGTCATTGGATTAGCAATTAGTGAATCTCTTTTGACCCATTTCAGTGAGTCATAAGCCTTGGTCTTAGGCTTCGTGAAGAGTCTTTGAACCCTAGTTTTGGTAGCTTCCGCCATATACATCCCTCTCTTATATTTGTTGTTTTATTTTGTTGTTTTTATCTTAAAGCTCGCGAGGTACTTTTTAGATAAAAGCACCACCCCTTGCTCCTCTAGACGCTTTTTATAGTAAGTCTAAAAAGTGCCCAAAGCAACATCCAAGCCTCTTGTTTTTTTCTTGTATTTTATTTTCTAGCTTGTTTTTTTGGTTTTGGATCGTCTTTAGTAGTCGTTTTTTCTTCTCTTATTCGCGATAGTTCACGCTCAAAACTAGAAATGTCTTTGAACTTTCTATAGACACTTGCAAAACGCACATAAGCTACTTCGCTAAGCTTTGGCAATCCGGCCATGATCAGCTCGCCTATATCGGTACTAGAAACCTCCGGTTCGCCACGTCCATAAAGCTCGCGTTCAATACCGGCAACAAAACTTTCTAGTTGCAGGTTGGTCACTGATGTTTTTTCACAGGCGTGCTGCAAACCTTCTAGTAGTTTTTCTCTACTAAAAAGCTGTCGGGTTCCATCGCGCTTGACTACAACCAAACTTGGTCGTTCCAGTCTTTCATAAGTAGTCCACCTGTAGCCACAGTCCAGACACTGGCGGCGTCGACGAATAGCCTCGCCGTCAGCAACATCGCGAGACTCTATTACCTTATTTTCAACTGATTGACAGTGGTGGCACTTCATTTATGACCCTATTGTAGCCTAAAACAAGCAATTTTACTTAACGTACAATCACTACATATAGTGTTCGTACTACCTATATTAGCCCCGGATGTAGTGCAAGCGCAAGCATTTTCTGGTGTATTAATCACAAGATTTCTTATCTGTTAACTAGGCCTTGCCTTTAGAATCTTTTGGTGTATTATCTTGTTCTTTATCGTTTTCGGAGGTTGTTTCGGTCTTATCATTGCTAGTTGTGTCGTCTGATTGGTAGCGATGCTGCGATCGACCCGTTAAGCGTCGTAGGAATGATGGTTTGTCGAACTCTTCTTCCTGATGATCTTCGTGTGCCGGCCCGTTGCCATCGTCCGAGAGAGCCCAGATATTTGGCGTCTCCTCGTTATGGAAGTCATGGGCACTTGTCTCGGGAACCTCCGGGATATCCATATTCAAAGCTTCCATAGTTTTGGCGTCAATATTTTGATCAACCTTTGGTGCTATCGATGGCTCTTCGGTAGCCTGTTTAATCAGCTCGGCTGTCTTTTTATCGCGGCTTGCATAGTAAGAAGCATCGAAACCGGTTGCCACCACTGTAACGATTATTTCACCCTCTAACTCTGTGTTGATGCTTGCACCAAAGATAATATTGGCATCAGGATCAGCCGCAGTGGTAATAGTTTCGGCGACAGCATTAATTTCGTGCATCGACATATCATTGCCGCCAATGACGTTGAACAATATGCCTCTTGCTCCATCGATAGTAACTTCAAGCAACGGTGAGGAGATGGCTTGTTGTGCAGCTTCAACGGCTCGGTTTTCACCACTGGCTCGGCCAATACCCATAAGTGCTGAGCCGGCGTTGCTCATAACTGTCTTAACGTCGGCAAAGTCTAGGTTGACTAATCCGTGAACAGTTATTAGATCAGATATACCCTGCACGCCTTGTCTAAGAACGTCATCAGCAACTTTAAAGGCCTCAATTAAGGGAGTCCGGCGGTCAATTGTCTGGAGCAGCCGGTCGTTTGGAATAATAATAAGTGTATCGACATTTTTTCGAAGTTTCTCAATAGCAGTTTCGGCGTTTCGGCGACGCTTCTCGCCCTCAAACGCAAAAGGCTTGGTAGCAAAGCCTACAACTAAAGCTCCTGAGTCAGAAGCAGCCTTAGCTACTATGTGGCCAGCGCCACTACCTGTACCCCCGCCGGCCCCAAGAGTTACAAAGACCATATCGGCCCCTTTTACGGCTTCTTCGATTTCTTCCTTTGATTCTTCGGCCGCTTTTTGGCCAAGCTCAGGATCAGCTCCAGAACCTAGACCCCTGGTAGTATCTTTGCCAATATGTATTTTGTGGTTAGCCTTTGAATGATGTAAAGCTTGAGCGTCAGTATTGACTGCAACAAAGTCTACCCCTGTTATGCCAGCTTCCACCATTCTATTGACTGCAGCACCGCCTGCTCCACCAACACCAATAACCTTTATTCTAGCGAACGTTTCGATGGCTGGTTCCACCTGAGGCATAAGCTTTAGTACTCCACTTAAAATTTATGCACTCATTATAATCATCATTTAATATTGAATGCAATTAATACTCGAAAGAAAATTGGTAAAATCGTGGTTGAATAAGTCTTGGTGATAGCGTGATTAGCGCTTCTTGAATCGACCAATTATATTGTTCAATGACAAATTAACGGATGAGAATAGCCCTGTGGCGCCATCAACGTAGCTAACGTTTTGGCTGGGGCCAAGATACATATCAAGCAGCATCAGGCCAACAGCTGGGGCAAATATATTATCGTCCATGCCATCGACTACTTTTTCTATATGTTTCCATGTGCCAATCCGCGCCGGCAGCTCCAGCTCATTTTTAGTGAACTCCACCAACCCTGGAAGCTTGGCGGTTCCGCCAGTCAAGACTACCCCTCCAGGGAGTTTTCGAGAACGATGAATTTTTTTAAACTCTTTATCAACATACTCCAGTATTTCTTCAACTCTGGCCTCGGCAATAATTCTCATCATTTCTTTGTCGAATTTATGAGTTTCACCATCTTTGACTACACTAACTTGTCCTGTGGAGTTTTTAGCAAGTGAGGCATGTCTTACCTTTACTTCTTCGGCTATGTCCAGATCTGTTTTAAGCCCAATTGCTAGGTCATTAGTTATGTGATTCCCGCCCATTGGAATAACGGCCACATGCTCAACCTCCCCATCTTCGATTACGATGAGATTTGTTGTAGCCGCGCCAATATCAAGTACTGCGACCCCGGATTCTTTTTGCTTCCTGTCGAGAGTAGCCTCGGCGGCGGCTAAACTACTAACCGTTTTGTGACTTGCTCCCAGCTCAGCCTTAGCTAACACCTGTTCGAGACTTTTGACAGCCGGTGTCGAGGCAAGAATGATATGGGTATCAACCTCTAGCCTTATGCCATGCATGCCAACTGGATCTTTAATATTGTCTTGACCATCAAGATGATAGTTCTTTGCAAAGACCTGAATAATCTCTTTGTTGGGAGGTAGTTGGACAATCGTTGCTGCTTCTTCAACTCGCATACGATCATCGGCTGTTATCTGACGGTCTGGGCTGCTAATTGCAATAACACCTTTTGAATTAAGTCCTTGTACATGAGCGCCGTTAATATTGACTGTGGCTGACTTAATATCTCTGCCACTCATACGCTCAGCCTCACTTACAGCCTGGATGATTGATTGCAGAACTTCCTCACCCCTAGCAATATTTCCTTTTCGCATGCCGGTATTCTCGGCTGATGAGAAACCAATAATCTTAGGATAGGTTGCCTCGTGGGCTAATTCGCCAACAACACACCTGGTAGCAGTTGTGCCGATATCTAGCCCGATAAAGTAGCTTAATCTGTCTTCTGTCATCTATTTGTGTTTATTATACTTACTGCCGTAAGTATAACGCTAATGATAAATAAATTAAATAGAGTCAACTTGCAATTATGCCTGCATTAAGCCGTTAGGATTTCGCAACTCTTATCTGTAATTAAAATCGTGTGTTCAAAATGGGCACCAAGTGAACCGTCAACCATACTTATGGTCCAATTATCTTTACCTACTTTGATTCTCCAATCGCCTAAAGAAGCCATGGGCTCAACCGCAATAGTGTCGCCCTCATGCAGAACTGACCCAGTTCCGGCTGTTCCATAATTTGGGATGTTGGGCAACTCATGAATACTATGGCCAACACCGTGCCCAACTAAATCGCGAATTATTCCAAGCTTGTATTTGTCCAGCACATTCTGAGCAGCTGCGGCAATATCTCCAACACGAGTACCATCTCCCTTAATTGCCGATATTGCAGCCTCCAATGATTTTTTTGTGCCCTCCATCAATCTTTTTACGTCATTTGGCATTTTTAATGGATCACCCACAAATATAGTTGTGGCGGCATCGACTATCATGCCTTTGTAGCCAACAGTCATATCGAGTTTTACTAAATCGCCTTCGACAAAGGGCCTTTTGCTGGGCAGACCGTGAACAATCGCGTCGTTTACTGAAATGCACATTACATCACCGAACCCTTGGTAGCCTAGTAAAACAGCAGTTAGGCCATTATCGTGGATCAATTGGGCGGCTTTTTTTGATATTTCCCGTGGCTTGACCCCCGGTTTAACTTCTGTTGATAGTTGGTTAAGAATTTTGGCTAATCTTTTGCCACCCTCACGCATCAGTTCAATTTCGTCCTTTGTTTTAGGCTTCATAATTTATATTCCTAGAACTTTGGCTATTTCTTTTTCGACTTCATCGGGAGTTACTTCACCATCGATTTCGTGGACCAAAACACCATTGTGCCTAAAAAAATCTACCACTGGGTTGGTTATCGATTCATACGCGGCAAGACGTTTAATAATCACTTCTTCTTTGTCGTCTTGTCTGGCTCTTTTAGATAGCCGCTCAAGAACAACTTTTTTGGAGACATCTAGCTTAATAATGGCTGTAAGCATAATTTTGCCTGAGTTGATTTTATCTAGCATCCACTGAGCTTGGGTTATCGATCTTGGAGCGCCGTCCAACAAAAGCTCGGTATGATCGGCATTCAGTCTCTCTAGTTCGGCTCCCAATAATTCAATTACTCTTTGATCATCAACCAGCTCCCCGGCCATCATTTTGGCCTCAAGTTCTGGAGTTAAATTATCTCTTAGAAGTTGACTAGTTGAGACTCTTGGGCAATGCAGTTTATTAGCGAGTCTTTTTGTTTGTTCGCTTTTGCCTGACCCAACCGCCCCCATAACGATAATCATCTATTTATTCAAAGCCTCTTTTACAAGTCGGGCTATGGTACTCCCATCGGCTGTCGCACCAAACTTCTGTCTGGTCGCACCAATGACCTTACCCATATCTGAAGATTGAGGGTTATCAAGTTTCGAAACTTCCGAGAGAATAAAGTTTTTTAGTTCTTCTTCACCAACTTGTTTAGGTAAATAGCTATCGATAACTGCTTTCTCGGCTATCTCTTTATTAGCTCGCTCCATCTCGCTGACTGATTTATAAAGCTCAGCGGCTTCAGCCCGCTTTTTAGCCTCACGCATCAAAACTTTCTGTATTTGTTCATCGCTTAAGCCTGTTTCGCGGGCGTTTAGGGCAACAGCCTCGTAGACCAAAGCATTTTTTATGCCTTTTAAAATCTCTACTTTTTCTTTGTCACCAGAAAGCAGCGCGGCCTTTAGGTCTCGCTCTATTTGATCTAGCATAGTGATTACCGTCCTAATTTAAGCTTTTTTATTTTCGCGGCTTTTCGCTCGTTGCGAATTATGGCCTTCACTCGGCGATCTCGTTTACTGATTGGTTTTTCAAAAGTTTGGATTTCTTTAGCAGTAGCTAGAACACCAGACTGAACAACCTTACGGCTAAAACGGCGCAGTAGGTTTTCGACTGATTCTTTTGAATCTTTTCTTGTTACTTGTATCATCGGTGTTATTCTATCTTATTTATAAGGTTTTTAAAAGGGTTAACTTCTTGAGTTAGAGCTTAGGTCTTTTTTGTGTAGCCCGCTGGCTTTTTAAGACAATACTCTGTAGTTCTTTAAAAATTGGAAAATTTTTGTTCGTGTAATAAATTTTGGTATTGCTCTGCTTTTCGGATATTAAAAAGCCAATCTTTTCTAGTCTTTTTAGCTCGCGCTGGATATTACCCGCATCTTCTTTTATAAGTTTAGCAAGGCCCCTAACGTGGGTCTTGAAGTCAGGATATTTTGCATAGACAACAATTATCTTGCGCCTAACCCTAGATGTTATGAACGTATCTAACACTTTTAATCTCCGCCTTCATTGTTATTCAGACAACGTAAAGTATAACGCAACTGTTAACTTCTTTGCAACACCATAATTTTAATTAGCCGCTATACTAGGTCTTAGATGAACTACTTTGAGGTAATGCCAGCTGACAGCCGATATCATTCAGATAAGCCCTTAACATATTCCTCTGAGGAAAATATTGCCTTGCGCTGCGCGGTTACCGTTGAGCTGCGCAATCGAACCATCACTGGTTTCGTAACTAAGCTTGTTAATAAAAAACCGAGGTTTGTCGTTAAGCCAATAAAAAATATTGTTAGCGACTCGCCTTTGCCTGATTATTGTTTTAATCTTGCAAGTTGGATGAGCCAATATTACCAATGTTCTTTGGCTGAATCACTCGCCCTGTTTACTCCTTCAAAACCAATGATTAGGAAATTAGCTACCGATGCAATGGCTCGGGCCATGGATCAGATTGAGTGGCACCCTGAATTACTGCCTAGCCAAAAGAAGGCCATAAAAGAAATAGAGGGCAAGCTCAGCACAACTGTCTTGCTGCACGGCGAAACCGGTAGCGGAAAAACCAGGGTCTATGTTGAGCTTGCTAAAAAAGTGCTGGCTAGTAATAAGTCGGTTATAGTTTTGACCCCAGAAATAACTCTCACCACCCAACTAGCTATGGTCTTTGAATCTCATATTAACCACAAAGTTATAGTCTTGCACTCACAACTTTCTGCTTCCAAAAGAAAAAGACTTTGGCTTGAAATTATAAACTCGACACAACCTTTGGTGATTATTGGTGCCAGATCTGCGCTATTTAGTCCTCTAAAAGATATCGGTCTGGTTATCCTAGATGAGGCTCACGAACCAGCCTACAAGCAAGAGCAAAGTCCGCGTTATCAAACAACAAGGGTTGCATCGCAACTAGGCGTGCTTACTAAATCCCGTGTAGTTCTTGGTAGTGCCACACCTTCAATCGAGGACTATTACTTGGCTAATTCTCACGATGCGGTGGTTAAAATGAGACAAGATATTTCCAAAAAAGAATCCGTATCAATAGAGATGGTTGATCTAAAAAATCGACAAAATTTTACAGTCAGCCAACATTTGTCTAAACAGTTGGTTAGTGAGATTGGTAAATGCTTATCATCTAAAAAACAGGTTATTATTTATCTAAACCGGCGTGGATCATCTAGGTTAATTCTTTGCACCAATTGTGGCTGGCAATACTTGTGCCCAAACTGTGATATACCCCTGATATACCACTCCGACAAACACGAGGTTCGTTGCCACATCTGTAATTACCGGGCCGAATCACCAAAATCATGTCCTACTTGCAACAATGTCGATCTTATTTATCGTTCAATTGGTTCTCAAGCTCTAGCTGATGAGGTAAAAAGGCTCTTCCCAAACCACGTAATCAAAAGGTTCGACGGCGATAACAACGTCGGCGAGCGATTAGACGAAAGGTATGATGAGATCGTAACTGGAAAAATTAACATTCTAGTTGGCACCCAGGTGGTAGCGAAGGGCCTGGACCTACCAAAACTTGGCTTAGTTGGTATAGTTGCAGCCGAAAGTTCAATGGGCCTACCTGACTTCTCGAGCGAGGAAAGAACCTTTCAGCTTCTTTACCAGGTAATAGGGCGTGTTGGTAGAGGCCATGGATTGAGTAAGGTAATTGTTCAAACATACGAACCTTCTAGTATTATTATCAAATCAGCCGTGGACCGAGATTACGATAAGTTTTACAGCTACTGCTTGGCTGATAGAAAAAAATACCGATTCCCCCCTTTCAGTTACCTCCTTCAGGCGGTGTGCCGAAAAACGTCCGAGGCGGCGTGCTCAGCAGCCGCTAACAAAATAGTGCTAGAAATGCAGCGCTTAAGACTATCGGTTGAGATTATTGGCCCAGCTCCAGCCTTTTACGCCAGACGAGGTCAGTACTACTACTATCAAGTTGTTGTTAAGAGTAAAAACCGAGCCGATCTATTGCAGATTAAAAATCTAATACCCAGCGATTGGCGCGTTGATTTGGACCCTGCCAATTTATTATAGGCTTATTAACAGAGGTAAGTTATACTATTCACATGTCAAAACGGAATTTAATAATAAGCCTGCCTAACAAGCACCTACGCGAAAAGTCTAAGAAAATTGGGCTAGTTACTGATGAAATTAAACAAATTATTACCGACATGGAACTAGCTACTCTTGACTGGGAAGACAGCCGAAAGCACGAACTAGGTGTTGCCCTTGCTGCTATTCAAATAGATAAACCACTGAAATTAGTTATTGTACGTAATGATTTTGATGACAAAAATGATAAAACGTTCAGTATTTTTATAAACCCTGAGATCGTTAAGTTTGAAGGTGAAATAGAATCCGATTACGAAGGCTGTTTAAGTGTTAAAGATATCTATGGCAAAGTGCCTCGCCATACCAAAGTTAGAGTTCGTGCTCTTGATCAAAATGGCCGCGAAGTTCGCGTAAAAGCCGAGGGGTTTTTAGCTAGAGTCTTCCAACACGAGATAGATCATACCAACGGAATAGTTTTTGTTGATCATATCAAGGATATAAAGGATGCTTTTTATAAATTAACTGAGTCTGGGAAACTCGAGAACTTAGACTATGAGCAAGTCAAACAAGCTGGTATTTTTCGGGACTGAGGACTTTAGCGCCAAAAGCCTAGAAGCGCTTATTGAGGCTGGTTTTAATATAGTTGCCGTGATTACTAAACCAGACTCAAAAGTAGGTCGCGGCCAAAAAAGTATGCCACCTAAGGTTAAAAAAATAGCTGAGAAAAACAACCTACGACTTTTTCAACCGGACAAACTTGCTAACATAGCCAGCGACATCAAAAATTTAGAACCCTCCCACGGAGTTCTGGTTGCCTATGGCAAAATAATACCTCAGAGTTTTATAGACATTTTCCCAGGCGGTATTATTAATCTACACCCATCGGAGCTTCCCAGATACAGAGGTCCGGCACCGATTGAGGCTGTCATCATAAACGGAGATAAAGATACAGCTATTTCATTAATGAAACTTACGGCTGCAATGGATGCTGGCCCGGTTTATCTACAAAAGAAGGTCGCTTTGGCTGGTAACGAAACACGGCCTGAGTTATACGAAAAATTAGCTACCCTTGGGGCTACTCTATTGGCCAGCAACCTGTCGGCTATAATCAGTGGCTCTCTAAAGCCGACCGACCAAGACAATTCAAAAGCAACTTATACCAAGCTGCTCACAAAAGAAGCGGGTCTAATTGACTGGTCAAAGCCAGCTGATATTTTGGAGCGGGAAGTTCGGGCCTACTTGGGCTACCCTAGAAGTGCTACCGAACTATTTGGTCATAAGGTCATAGTTACTAAAGCTAGAGTCGCACAATCTACAGACGATGGGCAATTAGTAAGACCCTGCAACAATAGTTATCTTGAGATACAAGAGTTAATTGGCCCCAGCGGCAAAACAATGAGCGGAGCCGACTTTATTAGGGGCTACGCCAGATGAAACTTGTTTTAATTACCAGCTAGGAGCTTGCTGATTTGGTTGTGCGGGTGCCGCTGGCGGTGGTGTTTGATTTTGAGTGCTAAGATCAGCCATAGTAGCCTGAACTATCATTGGAGCCTGGGTTTTAATTTCTGCCTTTAGCTTGTCTAGTTCTTCGGCTACTACTTTTTTATAATCCGGAAAATTAGTTTCCAGCCATTTTAGCGCTCCGGCTTCGTCATTTCTGTCTATAAAACCTTCAAACTCATCAAGCTGAGCATCGGTCATTTGCTCAGCCAGACGCATACCAACTCTAAGTTCGAGCGTCTCATATATATGAGCCAGCATTTTATTTTTTTCAGTTGCTGGTAATGCCCCCAGGCCTAACTCCTGTAATAAATCATCGTCTAACTTGAACATATCTGCCCCTGTTTATAACAATATAATAGCACTCTTGTGCGTAAACTTTTACTGCTGATTTGCTAAAATCGTTGGTGCCTGTTCTTTATACTCCGCTTTTAGGCTTTCCATCTCCTGCTGAACCAGCCCTTGATACCCGGGCACGTTGGTCTCAAGCCAGTCACTAAGCTTGTCGTCCTCGCCACTATCTACCATGTTTTCGAACTCTTGGAGTTTATCGTCACCTAAGCTCTCCTCTAGGCGCATCCCTATCCGAAGCTGTAGTGTTTCAGTAAACATATCTAAAAACTTTTCTTTGTTTGCCTCGTTCATCGAGGCTAGGCCTAGTTCTGCCAGTAGGCTGTCTATATCTGTTGTTGGTTGCATTATATCGCCCTCCCCTTATGAACTTTATTTGCTAATCTCTATGCCAACTTGTTTGGCTAGTTCGGCAGCCTTTTCAAACATTGGCACAGTCGAATCAACCACTCTTGGTAGACCCTGGAGGTCAGAGGCCCCAGCATTTACGGTCTGTTCACCTGGGTTTGGCCAATGTACTAGATTCTGCTCTAGGCCGTTTGGTCCCTTTTTCATACCAGATGCTATATCAATGCCGTTTTGCTGCAATAAATGGTTAAGTTTTGCTATTTTTGCAGGATCGTCTATACCGCTAACCGTATACCCGTTTCTCTCAAAAACATGAAGCATATTGTGCGTAGCATCAGCCCCTGTTGGGCCCTTAAACGAATCTGGGTGGAAGGTATTAACATCTATAATATTATGATGTGCGCCGCCAAATAGATACCGATCAATCAGGTAGGCTGCCCCGCCGGCAACAATAGCAGCGGCACCGGCGACTAACCATTTATTGCGTTTTTTCTTGTCTTCTTTCTCTGCTGCTTCGCGTACTTCTTTTGTGGTTCTGGTTTGCCACATAACTGGGGCAACTAATAGCCCTTTTCTAGCTTTTTCGCGAGCTTTATCCATGGCTCGTTTGAACCTAGATCCTTTTTCTGCACCCTGCTCTGTACTGTCTTGGTTGCGAGGGCCATTTTCGCCAAAAAAGTCTTCGTCTTCCCGGTTCCATTTTTGTATTAGCGCTAGTCTTTTGCTCTGGTCACTTGCCTCTCCTGCGCTATCTTCTGTCACATTGTCCTTGGGCATAGTTTCAGTAACATCGTCTTGGCTGGCTGCAGATTCTAGATCCCCTGCTTCGCTAGCTGTTACTGCTGACGTTAGTCCTGTTGCCTCGCTAGCAACGGTGTCTTGCTCAGCCTCACCAGCTTGACCCGCCTGACTGGCCGGTTCAGTGACCGCAGCATCGTCTGATGTTGAGCCAGCGGCTGCGGTTTCATCGTCCGTAGGGGGCACCTGCTCGGCTGCAGCGGCTGCCTGTGATTCTGAAGCTTGCAGATTCTCTCTATCTAATTTATCAAGTACATATTTACGTATATCATCATCCGTTGGCTGTGCTTCGCCGCGTCTAGAGGTGTAAAGTTCGGCATCTTGTTTCATGCCATCTACCTCTGAACCGTAAGCAGAGGAGGCGGCAGTCATGGCTTCTTTGCCTGCGGGGCTATTCATAAAGTTAGTAACGATACTACGACCATGCTCATTTTGCATCATCCATCGCAAATTCTCGCGGCCATTAAAAATTTGGTCTAGGCCGCTTAGAGCAGCTTCACCTGCTGGGCGAACAAAGGTTGTCCAGGCAGCAATTTCCTTTTTCTGCTTATCCTGCAGCCACTCTTTGAAACCTTTTTCATAACCTTGGCGGGCTGCCTCGGCGAACTCATCATAAACATCCTTGGACTTCTCGGTCTCAGCTGTCGACTCAAATGTTTCTTCTGGTTTTGCCATTGTGTCTTCAGTTACCGTTTCCTTAGCGACTGTGGAACTTTCACGAACACTTGGATCATGACCCCAATCTTTTAGATACTGTTCTTCGCCAACATGAGTCTTTTTACCCGTAGATGGATCTATATCATACAAATGATTCTGCCCATTACTGTACTCGATCAATTGACTATCGCCCGTGTTAGCTATTATCTCAGCCATTAATATTGACGCCTTATTTACTGTTTATTATTACATCTATCTGTAGTTTAAATTAACATCGTCCTAGTATAAACGCAAGCTGTTTCGCCGGAGTTATGCACAGGTAAATTGATCCTACAAGCTGCGTTTTTTTGTTTCGCGAGTAAACAGATGTATACGATCGCCTTCTTGCACCTCAACCCGCTTTTCGGTCCTGAAGCTCAGGCCGCACATTTCGCCAGCCAAAACCTCTTTTACTTCTTGTGGGCCACGCTGCAGCTTAACAATTTCGACTTCTTCAGCGATTAATACTTTGTCTCTATATATCTTGGCTAAGCTTGGTGCAACCAATTTGCCTTTTAGTACTTCGCCACCACAGATAACTTCGGTTTTGGTGATCTTAAACACCCCGCGAACAGCTAGCTCGCCCTGTTCTTCTTCAATAACTTCAGGTGCTAGTAGAGCCTCTAGCTCTTTTTTAACATCATCTATTAACTCATAGATAACGGTGTATAGTCTTATAGGCACTTTATCTCTGTTAGCTAGCCGCTTAATGCTAGTTGGTAAATCTACATGAAAGCCATAAATAATGGCACCCGCCGTGTGGGCTGTATGTATATCATTCTCGCTTATAATCCCCACTCCAGAACTTACTACCTTAACGGCGACTTCATCAGTATCTAATGTTTTTAGACTATCTATCACCGATGTTAATGAGCCCTGCACATCGGCCTTAACTACAATGTTTAGCTCTGTTAGCTTATTGGCCCTGCTGATGATCCGCAAGAACTCCGAGCTGCTGGTAGAGCCGCCGCCGCTAGTGTCTTTGGCGTTTTGAGCTGTCTGGCTAGATTGAGCCTTGGCCAGCTTTTCGCTTGCTACAATACTAAATTCCTCGCCAAAGTCTGGCAAGGCTTTGAGCCCCGAGATTATAACTGGGGTAGATGGCCCAGCCGAATTAATTGTTTTATTATCTGTTGTTCGCAATGTTTTTACTTTGCCATAAGTATCGCCAATTACTATATAATCGCCCGTTTTTAGAGTGCCTTGCTCTACCATCATCTCAGCTACTGGGCCCATACCCTGCTCCATGTGTGATTCAATAACTAAGCCACTAGCTGGACCAGCGTAGTCGGCCTTAAGTTCTTCAACTTCGGCAACTAGTATAACCATATCCAGAAGTTCGTTAATACCTGCCTTGGTTTTAGCCGAAACCGGCATAATTATAGTGTCGCCACCCCAGTCTTCGGGCATTAGACCGTTTTCTGACAGCTGTTGTTTAAGTCTATTGATGTCAGCGCCAGGTTTATCCATTTTGTTAGCAGCCACTATCATCTTCACCCCTGCTTGTCTGGCAAATCTAATGGCTTCTAGAGTTTGGGGTTTTATACCGTCATCAGCAGCTATAACAATAATTACAAGGTCGGTTAATCTGGCACCATGCTCCCGAAGGGCCGCAAAAGCCTCGTGGCCTGGAGTATCCAGAAATGTGATGTGCTTACCGCCATGCTCAATCTGGTAGGCGCTGAGGTGCTGTGTGATACCCCCTGCCTCGCCTTTAACGTCTTCGGTGCCTCGGATAGCATCCAGTAAGCTGGTTTTGCCGTGGTCAACGTGCCCCATCATTGCAACAACCGGCGGGCGAGCCTCGGCCTTGTCGCTAACCTCTTTTTTCACCCTCACTGGAGCGGCTTCATGTTGTTTTTTGGCAAGTTCAACCTCCAAACCAAGCTCGCCCACTATAATTTGAGCTGTATCAAAGTCTATTTTTTCATTAACGGTGGCCATAACACCGTTTTTAAATAGTTCAGCTATTATCTGGGTAACTGGCAAGCTAAGGAGTTCGGCCAATTTGCCAACTGTAACGAGCTCGTCGATTTCGATAATCTTGGCCATAAATTAACTCCTTTCTTGCACATTTTACTTAACGTCTTTTAGGGACAGGGCAATTTTTCTGTTATCGGTATCAACGTCGATAACCTTGAATTTCTTCTTTTCGTTGAGTTTAAAGATAGCCTCTGGGTCAATACCTTCGTCATCGCTCATTTCGGATACATGCACTAGGGCTTCAACTGCTGGGCTAAGCTGCACAAACGCACCAAAAGGTGTGATGCGGGTAATTTTACCCTCTACTATTTCACCCTTTTTGAATTTCTTAACTTCGCTTAGCCATGGGTCGTCACTCATCTGCTTAATAGATAAGCTCAGGCGATCCTTGTCTATTGCGATAATCTTGGCTTTGATAACATCGCCAACCTTAACGTATTTCTTAGGGTCTTCCACTCTCTCCCATGAAATTTCAGAAATGTGCACTAACCCTTCAATACCATCTACATTTACGAATGCACCAAAGTCAATGACTCCGGTCACAGTACCTTCAACTTCGTCTCCAACTTTCAGCTTCTCAAGTCGTCCAGCCATATCGCCGCGGACCGCTTCTTTTTCGGAGAAAATAAGCTTGTTGTCTTTGCGGCTAACGTCTAGGATTCTTACTCTTAGGGTTTGTCCTATTAACGCGTTTAGCTTACTAAGGATCTGATCTTTGTCAGAGTCAGATACTCTAGGGTAGTGTTCGGCTGCTAATTGACTAACAGGTAAGAAACCACGGATTCCTTCCAGCTCTACAAGTAGTCCACCGCGGTTAGCATCATACGGGCTAACTTCTACCACTTCCTGCTCTTCAAATTGTCTTTGTAGTTCGCCCCAACCCTTATCTTTTACGGCTCGCTTCATTGATAGAAGCGCATAGCCTTCGTCTAGCTCAGGGTCAACAACACTTGCTGTAATCGCCTCCCCCTCTTGCATAGCACCTGGACCTGCTTCTCGGCGGAAGATAACTCCAACACCGTTCGCTCCCATATCCACCCAAACCTCGTGTTTTTTGACACTAGTAATAGTGCCCTCAACAACGTCTCCAGCTTTTACTCTAGCTGGGCTAGTTGCGAGTAAATCGTCCATTGTTATATTATTTTTTGTCATTTGGCTTTTTCAAGGCCTCCTTCGAATGTATTTCCATAAGGTCAGACTAAGCTTAGGTGCTAAATTACTTAAGCACTGCAGGCGTCAACTGCCTTTTAGGATTGATATTATTGTAAGGAGTTTCACTCCTTAAGTCAACAGATAGGTAGGTCCGTTCTTTTGCCAAATCTATAACTAGCTCGCATGATAAAATACACCCATGAGGGATGAGCTTTGCATTTGGATGCAGTACAAGGCGCTGGCGAGAACCGCAGCGAGCTGTACATATTCGTACAGCGAAGCGAGAACAGGAGCCAGCAACGAAGTAATGCTCCAAAAACAGCATCAGCAAACTGGGCTTTGCCCAGTTGTTGGAGGCTGTGATGCATAGCTCATACTTAGGGATTGATGTTGGGGGTAGCAAAACACTATTAGCTGTTTTTGATAAAGACGGCAAAATTATTAGGACGGAACGCTTTGAGACCCCAAAAGATTATCCCGGTTTTTTGAGTGAACTTAAGCTTGGTATTAACAAGATTACTGCGGATACAAAAATTGACGCTGTATGTTGCGCCATGCCTGGCCTCATAGATAGAAAAAAAGGTGTGGTTCGAGAGTTTGGCAACCTCGCCTGGGAAAATATTCCGATAAAAGCAGATTTAGAGTCTGTCTTGCCAAATGCGAAAGTATATATTGAGAATGATGCTAATCTGGCTGGGCTAAGCGAAGCTCTTTTAGTTCTTAAAAAGTATAGTAGGGTTTTATATTTAACTATAAGCACAGGAATAGGTGACGGAATTATCATAAACGGTATAATTGACACTGCTTTTGCTGATTCTGAACCAGGCCAAATGGTTCTAGAGCACGATGGCAAGTTGCAGAAATGGGAAGACTTTGCTTCGGGCCGGGCCATTAAAGAACAAACTGGCAAGTTAGCCAGCCAAATTGACGATGATTACTACTGGCACAAGTATGTTAAGGGTCTGGCTAAGGGTATTGATGTGTTGGTTGCAACACTCTCCCCCGCAGTTATCATTATCGGGGGTGGAGTTGGCGCCCACTATGAAAAGTTTGGCCACTTTCTAACTCACGAGTTGAGGAAATATGAGAATAATATGATAAAAATGCCGCCAGTAATTAAAGCCAAGCGGTCCGAGGAGGCCGTGATTTATGGGTGTTTCGATTTCATCCAACAGCAGCAGGGTTAAGGAATTTATAGGCCAGTTAAAGTCTGACTTCCCTGCCTATGGTTTTAAGGTGGGAGACCAGGATCACTGGTCGCCGGGCCACAATACTATTACCTACAACCCCCATCGAACCTTAAAGGAGCTGCAGTTTTGCGTGCTGCACGAGCTTGCCCATGCCGAACTAAAGCACAAAAACTACAGTAGCGATATAGAGCTACTTAAACTAGAGGCTGAGGCATGGGCACTCGCAGCTAAAATAGGCAGAAAGTACAAGGTACAGATAACCCAGGAGCATATTCAGCATTGCCTAGATTCTTACCGCGACTGGCTACATCGTCGCAGCGCCTGCCCTAATTGTGGCCTACGGGTACTGCAGACTAGCTCGGAGAATTATGAATGCTTTAACTGCCACAAAACCTGGGCTGTTACCCCCGACCGTTTTACGAGAGCTTATAGAAAACAAAAAGTCGCTTGATAATTTTTATCAAGCGACTTCTGTTCCACCAGAAAGCTATTTAAGCAGCTTTCTTGGTAGATGTACGTCGGCTAATTCGGCCGCCACGTCGACCAGCTTCACGAGCTAGTTCACGATTGGCGTAGAATCCACCAGTTTTTCCTAACTTTCCGCCCATCTGTCCGATGCGTGCGTAAAAGTCTTTTCCGTACTTTGCCTTGTTGGTTGCAGCGGCTTTTCGGCCACCATCTTTAGTTCCTGGCATTGTTCTTAACTCCTATTATTAATTACCTTGTCCCTTACCTTTTCTGGGCGGAGTAGTCTGTAATCAGATTACAAAGCTCAACGAAAAGGTGCGGGATCCCGAGATTTAAAAAAGTTGCCCTTTTTAGGGGCAAACCCTCTTTTTTCTCGAAACTATGCTTATGTTAACACTTTGACCCGCTTATGTCAATTATTTTATCCTTACGGGAGTTATTCGCATCGTTCTTTCATCGAAACCTCCATTGCCGCCGGTTACTCGATATTTGCCAGTTATAGCTGTGCTCGCTGCTATGGCTGTTTTTAGTTTTGATCGTGAGTCGGTGGTCGTAACGCCAGTAGAACCCAAGGTGAAGTTAGCTCCTATAGCATCCACATCAGCCGCTCCTGTGCCTCCAATATCGTAGGACATATAGCCTGCTTCGTTTACTCCCGAACCGTTGCGACTTAAGCGAGCGCTTATTTCGATCCAATAATCGCCTTCATTTGGCACTGTAATCGACGGTCCGGCTGTGGGCAACGCAGCATAGGTAGTGGAAGTGGTCCCTTCGCTAGTAGCTACATAAGATGAAAGTGGAGCGCCGCCTAGATATTCCCATTTATAGGTACTTGCTGATCCTGCGTTATATCTCAAGTGCCAGATAACTCCGTTTGTTGCATCAGCCTTATAGTAAACTTCTTGGCCGTCCACCGGAGAGCCTGGCAAAGCACTAACATATATGCCCGTACTGCTAGTTACTAAGCTACCGCTACTGATGGTTAGCCCGTTTGATGCCGTTAGAGTACCAGCCACGGTTATGGCGCCTGTTGAGGTATCGGCGGTAAATATGGTCCCTGTGGCATCAGCTTTCTGTATAACAAAGGCGGTGGTAGATGTAGATTTTATTTTCGTACCAGTGCTGCCACCCTGCAAGGTTAACGGGCTAGTGCCAATCGTTGAGCCGATATTAATAGTTGTCGATGAGCTAGCTGTTGAATTATTGCCAATATTTATTGTCTGAGCGCTAGCATTTCCGCTTGCTATACCAATTTGAATCGTTGCGGGCGTATAAGCCCCAAGGTAGATGTTGCTCCCGGACGTATCTATGGTTAGGTAGCTACTGCTATTGGCGTCCTGCACTACAAAAGCAGTCGCACTGTTGGTACTCGACTGTAGTAGAAAATTGTTATTACTAGCAAGAGTGTTTGCGCTACTGCGGTATAGAGTAGTGTCGTCCAGAGAGATACCCGATTGGCTAACATAGCTAGCGTTTGTGCCAGAATACTTAGCATCTACTCCGCTCCAAGCAAAGCTCGGCGTAGCAGCACCAGAGTTTAGAGAAGTTAAACCAGCAATTGTTGGGTCAGAATTGCCATAGGCATTGAGAGTTGTGGCATCAGAATTTGTTAGGGTGCCGGTGCCGGAAGCGAACCACAGGGTTTCGCCATCTGCTTGACCAATATTTGTCGCACTACCTCCACCTATATAGAAGGTGGATGCAGCCAAAGTCGGAATGTGTGCTCCGGCAACTGAAGCAAATGCTCCACCATTTACACTAAGGTAAACATTGCCGCTGTCCCAACGGGCGACTGCTGTAACTAAGCCGCCTACGGTCGGTGTAAATGACTGCTGGACCTTGTCGGCGTTAGCCCCACCCGACCCGTTAGCTCGGACAAAATTAAGATTGTTACCATTGCCAGTACCATAAAACAGACTGTAGTAATGTGTATTATTGTCAGCCCATCCGAACAACTCATAGCCAGTGCTGCCTGGATCGGCTGACCATTCAGCTCTAAACCTTACTGCCACCCAGCCCTGGGTAGCGTTTGTAACCGCCACAGGAGCTTGAACAGCTGCGGCGCTGCGGCTAGCAGTACCGCCGTTAGTTTCTACATAAGGTGTAGCGTAGGCTTTTTGCTCGATCTGCATGCCGTCAAAGTAGTAGTTGATCCCCGTAGTAGCCAGAGCTATGTATGGATTAATGTTTGGTGATGCTGCGTTGGTAAAAGTGAATGAAAAACGATAACGCTGCCAAGCAGTGTTTATGGATAATCCATCCAGCGCAGTCAAAGAACTCACGTTGTCAGACAACGCGCCCACGTTTATAGAACCTGTTCCACTCGATGTTTTAGCCCAGAAAGACCATATCATCGTCCCATTGCTCCCAGGCTTGGTTGATGTTAGAAGAACTGCGTTCTGAGCACCACCATTAGTGGTGGAAGCCTGGGCTGAGGCAGTTCCAAACTTGCTAATTGCAGTGGTGCGCGCCAGCGTAACATTTGATTGTCCACTCCAGTTTGTAAGATCCGTCTCCAGTCCACCATTGGTAATTAAATTCGTCGTCCCTTCCCACACTCCCGTGCTACTGTCTGGGGCTTGGCGGCCATCGCCTTGGGTAGATGTAGATCTAGTTTTGTCAGTTAGTTCATTGCCTGAGACTGTTAGGCCGGTTGAGGAGGAAGATACGGTTCTTAGTTGGATTGAGGCGCCTTGGGAGTTTTGTAGGCTAATGGAGCCAGTGGATTGGAGGTTAGTTACATTAATTTGTTGGTTGGTGGTATCGGCTGCCAGGACGGCGGTTCCGTTGCTGTTTTGGATTTGGAAGGCGGTAGAGGAGTCGGTGGCGTTTTTGGCTAGAACGGTGCCGTTAGCTGTTAGGTTCTGTGTAACTGTTAGTGAACCATTGTTCGTGGTCAATATTCCGCTTGCACCTAATGATATGGCGCTGGTATTAGCGGTACCAAGCTGAACTTGACCATTGGTAGAAGTGCCTGTTCCGCCCTGCAAGACAAGATTGCCGCCAACGGAAGTAGTACCAGTTTGGTTTGAACCTCGCAAAGTTAGTGATGAACCAGTGCCAGAGTTTGTAGTACTGTCACCCGGGGCAAAGACTAAGGCTGCTGAAGTCCCGGCAGAAGCCGTTGTTATATCTTTGGTTTGTCCGCCAGTAAGAGCTATTGTGCCGTTGGTATCGAGAGATAGTTTTTGGCTGCCGTTAGTAAAGAAATATAAAGTCCTCGTATTGTTGTTGTAGCCAATTTTACCTGACTCCGTATTGCCAGCACTGGTTAGGCGTATTATGGTTTCGCCTACTGAACCAGAAATTAGTGTAAGCACCGCGTTGTCATTGGTATTCTGATTTCTTTGAAGCACAATTGTTTCATCTGTTACGGGCGTAAACGTAGCACCGGCCGTACCGTTGAGAACGTGTAGGGGCGCAAGCGGGGCTGCTAGACCAACGCCAACCCGCTTGTTTGTAGTGTCTACATTCAAGATTGGTGAGCCGGCAGCATTCTGCACTTGGAAGGAAGTAGTGGAATTAGATGCATTTTGAACTAGTACCGTGCCATTGGCTGTAAAGTTAGTGCCAACTATGAAACTATCACTGGTTTTTAGAGTATCTGCCGCTGATCTATAAAGATTAGTATCAGCAGCCGAGCCAAAACTAATACCGCTGGCAGCTGTGCCGGCATCGGAAGCCAGTTGGACAGTAGCCGTGCTGGCACCCTGTAAGTAAATACCGTAGTTATTGGTACCAGCGGTTTGGTTTTCCATATATAAACCATAGTTATTGGTTAGCGACCCGCCCGAACCCACCGTGATATTGGATTCATATATTGCATAACGATTTGGCACCGAAACGCTGCTGGCGATTGAATCAGCTATGAGTATAGGTCTGTCTATTGTGCCAACCCCGCCAGCGGCAGCACTGTAAGCAATATTTATACCACCGCCAGCACCACCGCCCATAGTAGAGTTACTGCCAGTAAGCTGCAAGAACTTACCGCCAGCTGGGTTACCGGATAGTATTAGGTCGCTGCTGCCGGTTATGCGGCCCGCAACGGTAAGCGCGCCGTCGGTCGTTAGCGCGTTTGAACCCGAGCGGTAAAGATTAGTATCTTGGGCCGCTGTCCCATCTCCCCAGAGCAGCTGGCCATTGACTCTAGCAGAGAACATATTGGCAGCTCCTCCACTAACTCTTGCTGAAAGCAGTAATCTAGAGCCACTGTCTGCGCTCTGCACAAGAAACATGTCGGAGCTGGAACTAGTTGCCTCAAACCGTGCTGCCTGAATATTCCCAACGGCGGTGAGAGCACCATCGGTCTTAAGAGCCCCCGCAGCAGAACGATAAAGGTTACTGCCAGCCTCACCGTTCTGGAGCCACAGACCAGACTGGCCAGAAGGTCCTACAGCACCAATGACCAGTTGTTGAGTTGAATTGCCCTGTCTAACCGTAAGATCGCTCTTAGTTTGTAGAGTACCATTTACCGTTAACCCACCGTCTGTAAATAAGGTACTAGCTGCGGAACGATAGAGATTCGTATCCGTCCCAAAATATATGCCCCCTGTGGCCGCGGTAGTATTAGTACCGACTGTTAAGACGCTGTTAGCAGGAGTCCCGGCAATACTTACCTTGCCCGTTCCAGTTGGCAGTATGCTAAGATTACGATTGTTAGTCCACAAGTTTACTGTTGTCCCGGCAATATCATAATTCAGGTAAGCTTCTTCGGTTGCTCCATTGTTGAAAACAAGCGTATCGTAGGCTGAACCTTGAAGTCTAATCTTGGCATCCGAAAAATTAGTTATTTGCAAGGATGTATTTGGTGCGTTGGTTCCTATGCCAACCCTGCCGCTGACCGTATCAACGCCGAACACTGGGGAAGCTGCCGCATTTTGCACCTGAAATGCTGTAGCTGAGTCAAAGCCGCTGGCAGTTCTAAAGACCGTATTCCCTGTTGCCCCAACACTCAGAACCGTACTACCCCCGTCGCCGGAGATAGCCTGGATTAAATCGGCGCTCTGGCCGCTGGCGCCTCTGAACTTAGCGACTATGTGAGAATTTAAGTCAGACTGTATAGCAAAGTTGCCTGTTTGTAGTGAAGTAGTATTTTGGATGTAGCTGCCAGAACCTGGAGCTGGAGTACAACTTACCGTATCGCAGACCAGGTTGCCACCAACTCGTATACCCGTGGTGGAATTAATGTCGCCTCCTACATCTAGGGCGTAGTTGGCAGTTGGCTGGGCGATGGCTACTCTAGCATTAAGGGTGTCAGCCACTATTAAATGTGAGGTACCGTTGTTGTTGAGGACTTGAAAGGCGGTAGTGGAGTTAGTTGGAGTCTGAATTAAAGTACTGCCGCTAGGGCCAACTGTCAGCAAACTGTTGTTATTGGCATCTTTAATCTGTAACAAATCAGCTGTTTGGCTGACTGCACCTTTTATTACCGCTGCGACGCTACTAGCAGCAGAGCTCTGTATAGCGAAGTTAGCCGACTGAACAACTGTACTGTTCTGTATGTAGTAGTTTGAGTTAGAGGCGCTCGTACATCCAGACGCCGAACATATATCTGTGCCAGCTATTTTAAAAGTATTACCAGCAGTAACATTTACGTTCCCGTTAACATCTAAGGTATAGGCAGCTGCAGACTGACCAATAGCCACTCTGGTATTCGTTGTGTCGGCTACAAATAGGTTGCTCGTGCCAGCAGAATTCTGAATTTGGAAGGCAGTAGTAGAATCAGAGGCATTTTTTAATAGTAAGCTGCTCAAAAATGCTGAACTTCCGTTAACGGTAAGCGTGTTATTTAATGTTGTGGCCCCCTGAACCGAGGCTGCACCGCCAAATCTGTTGTCTCCAGTAAATGTTTGTGGGCCTGTGCCATTTAATAAAGCTACGTTGGTGCTTAACCGAGCATCAGAAACTGTACCGGTAGTAAGTTTGGAGGCATTTAAGTTAGTTAGGTCTGTGCCTGAGCCCTGAAGACCTGCAATTGTTACCACTCCGGTGTCCGTATTGACGGTGATTAACTTAGTGCCGTCTGCCTTTTGCACATTGAATGCATCGCTAGAATTAGTCAGATTTTTAAACGTTGCAGTTCCTGTGGTCGTAAGGCTCGCTCCTTGGTCGATAGTTAAGGCTTTGTTAAAGTGCAAACTCTCAACATTACTGCCTGAGGGCAACGCGTCCTGGCCAGCAACAGTGGTGCTAGTGCTTGCTTGGTTATTAAGTTTATTTTGTGCTGATTGGTTCCCTAGTAAGTAGGTGCCAATGGCAACAGTGGAAACTAATAGAGTTGATACAATGGCCATCCTAGCCCAAACTGGGATACCAAACCTAGCCCCCTGAGATCTCGACTGATTTTCAGATGATAATAGATTAGATGGCGAAATACCTGGTTGAGCCGAAGCTTGATAAAAGGATGAGTCTGGGCCTTGTGGTAAGTCAGAACTAGAATTATATCTTGGCTGGCTAACTGCTAGGTTTGGCTCAACCCTTGAGCCAGAGGTTATATCTGGAGCTGGGCTGGAAACCGTAGGCTGAAAAGTGGTTCCAGGGGTAGCCGGTAAAAAACTGTGCGGGGGATATTCTAGGGTTTCTTCTGTGGCTGGCTGCGAATTTGAGGTAATGGCCGCAGGAGTTGGTATTTGTTGCTGCGGCGGCATAACTATTTGCTCTATTACCGGACTTTTGGGCGGAGTTGTTTCCTGGATATTAGCCTGGGGCAGATTAACAACTGGGTTGGAGGCAGTCTGAACTGGTGTAACACTAGTAGGTTCAATCGGTCGAGATGAAACAGATTGCGCTGGTAAGCTGGTAGCTGGTAGAGCAGACTCACCAACGAACCCCTCTTCGGTTGCAAACGGTATTACTCTATCTTCAACAGCCGCAACAATATCTTCGACCGTTTTTTTTAATGCAAGAGCCTCGCGCTCGGCTGCTAGCCTTGTTCTCTGGATACGTTTGCGGCAAGCTCCGGAACAAGTACGTGCATCTAACCGGCCCTTAAAAAGCCGATTACAGGAAACACAGGTATTTATTTTTTGGCGAGCCATTTTTTGTTTATTTGTTTTTGTTAATTTTTTTGTTCGATTAACTAACACTAATTATGGTTACAGATGTAATCATAGTCAAGGAGAAAAAGTGAGACACGTAAGGTGTTTTTTGTCTCACTTTGTCTCACATAGTCTCACTTATTTTAGTTAATTTATTGTTGTGTAAGTTATAACACGTATTACCAGTTTAAGGTGTTAGGTATTTTGATGCTAAACACTTCGTTCGAACTATTTGTTTGTTCTATGCGTTGTATCCTGCACAATCACGCTTATGGTTATCCACAGTTAGTTGTTTTTGTGCTGTACTACTTATTGCCTAATAGATTCTATTGGCTAACCCAACGTATCGATATCGTAGCCCTATAGGATAGTGTCCCGCCAGCTGAGGCTCCCGCATAAATATTCACTAACAATATATCCTTTGGCGTTGCTGGTTTTGTTACCGTTGTCCAATTTATGTTCATGCCAACGTATTTATTTGCAGTTGTTTGGGCGCGCTGCTCGTACGTTGTCATGATAGTCGTGAGATCATCTGGTACGGATGCAGCATAGTCATAATCGCTAACATGTCGAGCCGTCCAACCTAATTCTGAGCTTGTGGATGTCGCATCGTGATTCGTAAGACCGGTCATCCTTAACTGCGGGATTAATCCGGCATCTATGTATGGTTTCCAGAAAACGCTATACGATATTGATGTATCGCCTGGCGCCCCTGTCGCTGTTTGCTGTTGTGGTGTATCGATAGCTACTGATTCATCCGAAACCCATTTCCCGTAGGTAGCATCGTATGTCAAGCTAACGAAATCATAAGGCGATGAGCCAGCTCGAAGCTTTACTTTCCTACCATCATATAGATTTGTAGTTGGGATGGCTGTAACTACATTGTCTCCGCCTATGTTATTGTAGGCGCCATTTACACATCCCCGAATTTGCGTGGAATTAGAGTTGTAGTAAACTGCCCCGTCAGTACAGGTTGGGTCGCCTGAAGTATTCTTATTACCAAGCACTAATATAACTGGGGTAGAGCTGGCTGAGCCAAGGGTTATGACCCCACCGCTTGTAGAGGTGTCCACTGTTAGGATACTGGTTCCGGCAGCATTAAGTATCTGGAAGGCGGTAGTTGAGTTTGCCGCATTTTGGAACAGCGCACTGCCAGCCACGTTAATACTTCCGTTAACACTTAAGGCCTGTGCAAAGCTGGCAGCCCCTTGCACCTGCAACGATCCTACGGCTGCTATGTTCCCCGCCGTTATTGAGCCGCCTGTGTTCCCTTCGTTTAGATTTTGCCCGCCAAGGCCAACCAGATCAAGCGATCCGCCCACTTTGATACGGGAGGTAGAGGTATAGTAGACGGTAGCTTGAGTAGACCCGGCCCGACCACCGATCAGATAGATGTAGCCGTTCGAGACTGCTGCCCCTGGGTAGGCTCCAAGAGCCGTTGTAGCAGAATTGGCCGACGTTGACCAGGAGCCAGTTGAGCCGTCAGAATTAAGTCTGGCGTAGTAGATACCAGAGTTAGGATTACTCCCGGTGTCAAAACCAGTCAGGTAGTAAACGTACCCATTAACTGTAGCCGCCGCCCCATAACCTCGGCTGGCTGGCATAGTGTTAGTGCTACTCCAAGAACCATTTGAACCATCGCTATTCAACTTAGAATAATAAACAGTGTTAGTAATGGCGTTGTCGGCTCCAGTAGTTCCGCCTAGTACATAAAGGTAACCATTGGCAACCACCGAGGAGTGCCCCATACGAGCTGAGGTTATCGGGTTAGCGCTGGTCGTCCAGGCACCGGTTGAGCCATCAGCATTAAGTTTGGCGTAGTAGACGGTGGATTGGCCGGTTACAGTTCCGTTATCACCGCCAACCATATAGATAAATCCGTTATAGGCAACTGCGCTACCATAGGTTCGAACCGCTGGCAGAGCGTTGGTGTTAGTCGCCCAGCTGCCGGTAGAACCGTCGCTGTTTAGTTTGGCGTAGTAGACGGTAGCTACAGCAGAAGAACCGTCATATCCTCCTAGCACATAGGCATAGCCGTTGTACGCAGTTGCCTGAGCCCTAGCTCTTGCTAAAGGTAGTGGGTTAGAGCTGGTCGTCCAGGCACCGGTTGAGCCATCAGTATTAAGTTTGGCGTAGTAGACGGTGGATTGCGCGCCACTTAACCAACCACCCATCACATAAACATATCCGTTGGCGGTAACAGTAGCTACGTGCTCTCGGGCTGCTGGTAAGGAGTTAGCGTTAGTTGCCCAACTTCCAATTTCTGCATTATTGGCCCCATTTAGAGTTATGTTCATGCCTGCCGTGTCTGCATTGAATAGAGAGGTAGTTGTAGAACTTTGTATCTGGAAAGCAGTGGTTGAATTAGTGGAATTCTGGAACAAGGCTGCACCACTAGCGCCAATATTACCACTAACCTGTAGATTCTGGCCTACACTCAGCCCCCCTTGCATGTTAGTGTCACCGTTAACCTTAAGGCTACTATCAACCTGGATTGTGCTTGCTTCTACCCCGCCCGCTTCGAGTTGCTGTACGTATGCCCCACCTAAGTCGTAAGCCTGCACCGTGTTGCCTCCATTATTAGCTACATAGGCATAGCGTCCTTGTACATAGAGCGAATTTGGCCCAGAACTTGCACCAGTGCTAATTGTGCCCTGAGCTGTTGGGGCTGACGGAGTTGAGACATCATAAACTTTTATTAAAGCGTCCGTGTAATCAACGGCATAAACGTATCTGCCTTGAGCATATAAGGCTAGCGGGTTGGACCCTGATGTGGTTGTTGCAACACTGCTCATACTAGCTGGGTTGGACACATCTACTACCTGGAAGGCCGTTCCTCCGTCAATGTAAGCGTACCTTCCTTGTACTGCTAAACCATATGGAATACCTGTGCTTAATGTAAAGTTACCAGCACTTACTGGTGAGGATGGATTAGATATATCAACCACTTCTAGCTTATTAGTATTGTACCCAGCGATGTATGCATATTTGCCCAGAATGTTTATCTTCAGCAAGTTTGAACTTGCTGTTGTGTATGTTGCTACAGACACCGGATTTGATGGATTGCTAATGTTGAAAACTTGCATTGTAGCTGCAGACTGACTGACGGCGTACGCATAGTTACCCTGCACCTTAATATCCAGGATAGAGCTAAGGGATGTACTGATTGATGCTTTACTAACTGGTGTTGATGGATTGCTAATATCATAAACTTCAAATTTATTACCTCCTCCGCTGCCTGTTCCAACGTAGGCGTACTTACCGCTTACCGCAACCGCTTGGGGACCAGTACTAGTAGATACGGAACCTACAATTGCAAGACTAGAAGCGTCCAAAACTTTTAGCGTACTTCCCCCAACCGCATATATATAACTGCCCTGCCCTGTGAGGGCATAAGCTCCCGTGTATGCAACGCTACTTGTATTGCTTGCGGCCAGTCTACCGCCCACAAACAGTTGCCCAGTAGCTGTACCAATAGATCCAACAGATATTCTCATGTTTGTGGTGTCTGCTGTAAGAAGTGCTGTAGCTGAGGAGTTCTGTATCTGGAAACCAGTGGTGGAGTTTACTGCACCCTGCAGTGTTAACGAGCCATTGGCCGAGTGAGTCAGGCTAACATCATCAATTGCAATGCCAGACTGGTTAACATAGCTAGCATTTGTCCCAGAGTATTTGGTATCTACTCCGTCCCAAGCAAAAGCTGGGGAAGATGCACCAGAGTTTAGTGATGCAAGTCCTGATAGTGTTGGGTCAGAACTACCGTAGGCGTTTAGAGTTGTAGCATCGGCGTTGGCTAGAGTGCCAGTGCCGCTAGCCATCCATAGTATGTCGCCGTCAAGATTGCCAACACCGCCATCGCCCTGCCCTATCTTGAATGTAGCTGGCATTCCAGAAGGTATTGCCGTATCCGAGGCGGTTGTAAAGGCAGAGCCATTAACACTTAGCATAAGCTGGGTTGAAGTCCAGGCAAAGACAACAGTTTCTAGATCACCAACAGCAATGGAGTTACTAATATTAACGTCATTAATCGTTCCGCTGCTTGCCGACCGACGAGCGTTCCACTTCGTTCCAGATGTAGCATTGTAATAAAGGTCAATATAGTTGCTGGAGTCAGCTCGCCAAGAGATAATTCCATTTCCGCCAGATATACCACTTGGCACTCCTGCTCGGAACCTTACAGCAACCCAACCCTGTGTGGTATTCAGATTAGCAGAAGGTGCAGTCACAACAGCCGCGGTTCGGCTGGCCGTAGCTAAATTTGTCTCTACATAAGGGGTGGCGTAAGCTTTATTTTCGAATTGTACGCCATCAAAGTAATATGTTTCCCCTACTGCTCCAACGGTTTGAACGGTCCATATTAGACGTACGCTAACGGCGTTGGCTGGAGCTGTTGTAGTATACGAAACTCTAGTCCAGCTTGTAGGACTGGGCACAGTAACACTGGTATTAGTGTTTTGGATAATCGAACCGCCGTTATCGTAGTAAACAACATTGAGTATTGGTGTTTTCGCATAGCTAGCCAAAGATTTCTCCCATAAGGACATGGTATAGGTTTGACCAGCCGTAACTGCTACTCTCGTGCCTACATTATCGCCTCGCCACTCAACAGACTGAGTACCAGAACCATTGCCAACTGCTTTAAATGAATATGTGCCAAACTTAGCGACTTCACTGGTTCTGGATATGGTCATACTCTGGTTGTTTAGATAATATTGTGAGATAGCGCTCTCTGCACCACCTAGTGGTGCTAAGTTCGTCGTCCCTTCCCACACCCCCGTGCTACTGTCTGGGGCTTGGCGGCCATCGCCTTGGGTAGATGTAGATCTAGTTTTGTCAGTTAGTTCATTGCCTGAGACTGTTAGGCCGGTTGAGGAGGAAGATACGGTTCTTAGTTGGATTGAGGCGCCTTGGGAGTTTTGTAGGCTAATGGAGCCAGTGGATTGGAGGTTAGTTACATTAATTTGTTGGTTGGTGGTATCGGCTGCCAGGACGGCTGTACCTGTTGAGTTGAGTACTTGGAAGCCTGTAGAGGAGTTTGAGGTGCCCTGAACGGCCAGTGAGCCAGCGGCTGTTCTATAGACGCTGGTATCGCCCGTTGAGCCAAATTTTATACCACTGGCGGCTGTGCCTGCATCGGATACAAGCATCAGCTGTGAAGTTGCAGCAACATTACCACCTAAGGCTAGCCCGGTAGCGTTCCATTTGCCATAGGTCACACTCTCTGCGGCATTCTGAATATATAGGCTTCCTCCGAAGGCTAAAGTAGTATTGGATGGGTCGCCCAAGATATGCGAGCCATTAGATCCAAGGTAGAGAGTATTGGTGCCGGACTGAAGTCTTAAGCTCGATGCGTCTGACGAGAGTATACCAGCAGCGCTGCGATACAGGTTGGTATCGCCCCCAATGGTAAGGCCGGAGTTTTGAGCACCAGAGTCCGCAATAGTAATTGCTGTTTTACCCGTAGCATTAGCGTTCAATATGCCCAGTGAGGTTGTTGCGCCGGCTACTATCGCATTCCCATCAGTCTTTAGAGTAGAGGCAGTTGAGCGGTACAGATTTGCGTCGCCGCCAATCAATAGTGCAGTACTGGCTAAAGTTGCGTTAGGCAGTAAGATTTGACCGGTTGTAGTATTAGCCGTAAGCAAAGATACGCTGGAGGAATTTTGGACCTGGAAGAAGGTAGCCGAGCCGGCGGAACTATCTTTAAAGATTGTTTGGCCTTGGTTACCTACTGATAATACTGTATTGGCCGAACCATCCTTAACTTGCAGAAGATCGGCTGTCTGCCCGCTCTTACCTTGCAATACGCCCACTACCGATCCAGTAGCTGTAGACTGGATGTTAAAGTTAGCGCTAGTCTGCTGAGCTACAGAGTTTTGGATGTAGGAAGTGCTGCCGGAGCTTGGTGCACAAGTAGTTGATGGTCCACAAATGGCAGTACCGTTAATACGGTAAGAACCGCCGGTAGACACATTAATATCTCCGTTTACATCAAGCGTGTAGGCTGGCAATTTGCCTATACCAATTCTGGTATTGCTGGTATCAGCAATAAATAGGTTACTGTTTCCGGCGTGATTCTGGATAACCGATATACTAGTGCTATCAACGGCTGGCTGGATTAACACTGTGCCAGTGAATGTTTGGTTACCAGTAAACGTCTGGTTGCCGTTTAATTTAGCTATGTTGGCATCGTTACTCAAAACAGCGCTAGTTATCTGCACACCGTTTACTTGATAATTGCCAGTTACGTTAAAGTTACCGCCCGCAGTTACGGTACCGGCAGACTGAGTAAGAATTGAGTTCTCTATAGTGGCCGAGCCGTGGAACAATGCAATCGTACCGGCAGTAGGTGTACCGAAGGTGCCCACCTGCCCGCCAACACCGGCACAGTTGCCGCCAACGTCACAGACAGTATTGCCGTTTTGGGTAATTGTGTTGGCGGCGAGGTTACCAGCTATTGTGACTGTCGTGCCATTATCTGTAATTATTGAGTCAGCTAGAGTCTGTGAACCGCTGAACTTGGCAATTTTATTAATTGTGCCGCCGCTGGTGGTAACTCCTCCGCCTACGCCAGAACAGTTGCCCACGGAGGTACAGATAGTATAGGTTCCGGGGGTAGCTGCTACGTCAAAGTTATAGGTCAAAGCGCCGCTGGCTGTGCCGGTGAATGCAACGTTTATTATGTGGCCAGTATTAGTAGTTTGAATGCCAGGGGCCACAATTACATTATTGAAGGTATTGCTACCAGAGAAAGTATTGTTGCCGCTGTATGTTTGGTTACCGTTTAGTAATCCAACATTAGCAGATAACCGGGCGTCACCTATTGTGCCCGTAGCTATGTTGCTAGCGTTTAAGTTGGTGAGTAGCGAGCCATTGAGCGCTGGTAGATAGCTTAAAGCAGTTGTTTGAACCAGCTGGCTAGCGCCGTTGAAGTTATTGCCCTGAAGAGTTACATTGGCCGACAAACGCAAGTCATTAAGGGTACCCGCAGCAACCTGAGAAGCATCCAAGTTGGTTAAGCCTAAACCAGAGCCCGAGAACGACCCAGCTATAGCTGTGCCAGTAATGTTTGAATTACCAGTTTGTGCAGACCCAGGAGTTGAGGCTTGAACCTGGACATAACTGCTAGACCCACCACTTGGGTTACAGCCAACGTTAGTACAAACAGCTACGCCGTTAATACGATAAGCTTGGCCGTTGGCCAGGTTGGCATCACCGTTAACATCAAGTGTGTAGTTTGGTGCTGCAACGCCTATACCAACTCGAGTGTTTATGGTGTCGCCTACTATGAGGTTGTTGTTCCCTGCCTGGTTTTGCAACTGGAAGGCATTAGTAGCATTAGTTAGTGTCTGGAATACTGTCGGGCCAGTAAACTTATTACTACCTGTAAAAGTTTGAGGGCCGGTGCCATTAAGTAGAGCGACATTTGCGCTTAAACGGCTATCACTAAGAGTTCCGAGGCTTACGTTAGAAGCGTCCAGGTTAGTTAACAGACTACCATTCAGAGCTGGTAATCCGCCGATTCCGTTTAATTTAACTAGTTGATCCGCTCCGTTAAAGGTATTGCCTAGCAGTGTTACATTTGTGCTTAATCGAACGTCACTGAGCGTCCCGGAAATTATATTGCTGGCGTTGGTGTAGTAGCTAGCACCGTTGCCTTGTAGGCTGAGAGCATTAACATTTGTTAAGTTTGCACCATCCAACACCGGTATAGCCCCTGACGAATTGAGTTGGACTAGTTGGCTAGCCCCGTTAAAGGTATTACCAAGCAGTGTTACATTGCTAGCTAACCGTGAATTAGACAGGGTCCCGCTAGTAATATTGGATGCGTTAATACTGGTCAGCAATGCACCCGAACCTTGAATACCGTTTATAGTTACAAGACCGGTAATAGTATTAACGGCTATCAGATTAGTGCCATCGGCTGCTTGAACATTAAATGCGTCTGCCGAATTAGCTAGATTTTTAAATGTTGACGGGCCTGTTGCAGTAAAGCTGGCCCCTTGATCTATGGTGACGGCTTTATTGAAGTGTAGGCTTGTTACGTTAGAGCCTGAGGGTAAAACATCTTGCCCTGCAACTGCATTGGTGGTGGTTTGGTTACTTACTTTAGTTTGGGCATTTTGGTTGCCCAAGAGATATGTACCGATAGCTACTGCCGAAATTACCACAGTCGAAGCAATGGCCATCTTAGCCCAAGATGGAAAGTTGATCTTAGGCATCCGAGGTTTAGGAGGCTTTGGTGCCTCTGGTGGGAGGATTGAGGAGGGGCGAATTGGGCTCGACAAGTTAGGTCGGGCAGGTGCGCCTTGCCCTAGTGGAGCAACCTCTACTGTCCGAGGAGTAGCTGTAGGGCTATAGGTATTGCCAAAGATTGTCGGGGTAGCAACATCTAGCGGTGAACTAACTGAGGCAGTCTGTGCAGGGATAAACTCCAAGGAGTCTTCGGCATTTTTAGTGAGCACCGCAGAGGATGGAGTTGTTGGCTCCTTGGGGGGGCTTTCTAGACTCGGAGGGATAACAACCGGGCTAGATGAGACCGCTAACGGTTCTGTTTCTACCTTTGGTGGCTGCGCAACTGGAATAGGGCTTGGCGCTATTAATGTTTGAGGGGTTGGTGTTGTAACAGAACTAGAAATCGGCTCACTTGGTATTTGCGCCTGAGAAACTGGGTTAACACTAGGTTGCTGCACAGATGGCTGGGACTGCATCACCGGTGACTGAGCTATAGCCGGCTGAGTAGTCGACTGAGGTGATGGGGTGGTAGCTATAGTCTGTGATTCACCGACAAACCCCTCCTCAGTTGCGAAAGGTGTTAGTTTATTCTCAACCTCAGAAATTATATTCGTAGTAGCTGATTTAATTGCAGAAGCTTCTTGTTCAACTAGCAGCTTTGCTCTCTGTAAACGCTTACGGCACCGCTCCGAACAGGTTCTTGCATCCAGCCTACCTCGAAAAAGCTGGTTACACGAAAGGCAAATTTTTGTTTTTTGGCGTGCCATTTGTTTTATAAATTTTTTGTTCGTTTTCCTGATACCAATTATGGTTATTTAGCGTGACAGAGTCAAGGAGAAAAACCGTGACTTTTAAGGAGTTAGTTGTCCGGTTTAATTTATCTATATTTTGTAGACTTTTTTATAACGTTATATGTCAATTAATCCTATATAGGGGGTGTAAGGAGAGGATTGTATGCTGAGTTAATTATTTATTCTAACTGTTGTTTACATTACAATTATGTTTATGTTTATCCACAGCCTGCTGTAAATAATCGCGTAATAAAATCTTGATAATAAGAGAAAAGCCCTCCTTATCGGAGGGCTTCACTATAATTCGGCACCGTGCTATTTTCCCAGGGCTAAAACCCAAGTATTGTAACCGCTGCTGGGCTTAACTGCTGTGTTCGGAATGGTAACAGGTGTTTCCCCAGCGCCATGGGCACCGATGCGGCAAAGCCTTATGAGAAGCCCCTTCGGGGGTTTTCTCATCGCGCCGGCAAAATGGAATACATTTTGTCGGGCTACTCATCCCGATGGGGGAAGGCTTGGCTGCATCGGCAACCAAATGCACGTGTTTAATCGCACTACATGTTGTTAAGCAAACAACTTTGTGAGCCAACTATCTCTTTTAACTGTTGTTAAGTGAGTATAGATGATCACCAAAAGCTAGTCAATGCACTCTTCCCAGAAAACGCACACCGTTTAACGGGCGTACATATTCTGGTTCGTAAAAAGTCAATGGACCTATTAGTACACCTCGGCTGAATACGTTACCGTACTTACACCTAGTGCCTATCAACCTGATAGTCTTTCAGGGGTCTCATGGGGAAATCTAATCTTGAGGTCAGTTTCGCGCTTAATATGCTTTCAGCGCTTATCTGTTCCGTACTATAGCTACCCAGCCATGCCATTGGTATGACAACTGGTACACCAGAGGTACGTTCAACCCGGTCCTCTCGTACTAGGGTCAAATCCTCGCAAATTTCCTATCGTCCACAGCGGATATAAACCGAACTGTCTCACGACGTTCTGAACCCAGCTCACGTACCTCTTTAACCGGCGAACAGCCGGACCCTTGGAAGGTGCTCCCCCTCCAGGATGAGATGAGCCGACATCGAGGTGCCAAACAGCGCCGTCTATGTGAACTATTGGGCGCTATAAGCCTGTTATCCCCGGCGTAACTTTTATCCGTTTGCGCTATCGATACCACTATCAGGCACCTAAAAGGTGCTTATATAGCGGGTCACTTACTCCCACTTTCGTGCCTGTTCGGCTTGTATGCCTCACAGTCAAGCTGGCTTATGCGTATGCACTATCGATACGATTTCCATCCGTACCTAGCCAACCTTTGAACGCCTCCGATACTCTTTAGGAGGCAACCGCCCCAGTTAAACTACCCACCAGACACTGTTCCCAAGCCAGTAGCTACGTCCAACGCTCTCATTCTTTCCTATTCATCTAGGGAAAAGTAGTAGCCACGTTTCGCCTGTAAGGCGAATTCGGATTTACTCCGAAAGTGGCGTTGAAGGAAAACCGTTAGGTTGTCCTTCAGGAGGCGTCAGCCGCAATTAATGGCTCAGGTAAGAACAAGAAACATACAAGGGTGGTATTTCACCGGTGACTCCACCAACGCTAGCGCGTCGACTTCAAAGTCTCCCACCTATGCTACACATGTATGTCCCCAGCTCAATGCCAAGCTGTAGTAAAGCTGCACGGGGTCTTTTCGTCCTGCTGCGGACAGACGGCATCTTTACCGTCAATGCACTTTCACCGAGCTCTTCGTCGAGACAGTACCCATATCATTACTCCATTCGTGCGGGTCAGAACTTACCTGACAAGGAATTTCGCTACCTTAGGACGGTTATAGTTACCGCCGCCGTTCACTGGGGCTTCAGTTCAGCGCGTAAACGCATCCCCTTAACCTTCCAGCACCGGGCAGGAGTCAGCCCCTATACATCCACTTTCGTGTTAGCAGAGACCTGTGTTTTTGGTAAACAGTTGCATGGGTTCTTTAGTTGCAGCCCCGTCACAATACCTACAAAAGGCACCGTAAACGAGAGTCAGCTTTCTAATTCTCGAAAATTACTCGAACATACAACCAAGTCCTGAGAAGTTAAAAACTCAAAAACTTGGAGGTTTTGATCTTATCTAGAAAACTGGCAAGTCACAATGTTTTTATAACCATTGTGACGGGGCAGACCTTATCCCTAAGTTACGGTCGTTATATTGCCGAGTTCCTTGACGAAGATTCACTCGTACACCTTGGTCTACTCGACCTGAGCACCTGTGTCGGTTTGCGGTACGGATGGAGTTTGCCATAAGCAATAGAGCTTTTCTTGTCAGTACTATCACAGATATTAGCTACCATAGGTAGCCTTTCACTCCTGACCTGTTAGATCAGTTAGACGGATATAACCAAAAATCCGCATCTGTTACCATGCCGCGCACTCTATTACAAACAAACACCAGTACGGGAATATTAACCCGTTGTCCATCGCCTACGCTACGCGCCTCGGCTTAGGACCGACTAACCCTGGGATGATTATCATGGCCCAGGAAACCTTGCTCTTTCGGTGGGCAGGATTCTCACCTGCCTTATGGTTACTCATTCCAACATTCTCACTTGATAACGCTCCACCAGACCTTACGATCTGACTTCGATGCGATATCAACGCTCCTCTACCACGCCACCATGACGAATCATAGCAGCATCCGCAGCTTCGGTAATATGCTTGAGCCCCGTTACATTTTCCGCGCAGAATCTCTTGATAAGTGAGCTGTTACGCACTCTTTAAATGAATGGCTGCTTCTAAGCCAACATCCTTATTGTCCAAGAAATTCCACCTCGTTTCCCACTTAGCATATATTTAGGGACCTTAGCTGGCGGTCTGGGCTGTTTCCCTTTTGAGCGACGAGCTTAGCCCCGCCGTTCTAACTGCCGTAGTTCCGCATGTAGTATTCGTAGTTTGTCAAGGGTAGGTACCATTACTGGCCCTAGTCCAAAACAGAGCTCTACCCCTACATGTTACCGTACGACGCTAGCCCTAAAGCTATTTCGAGGAGAACCAGCTATCTCCAGGTTCGATTGGCATTTCACCTCTAACCACAACTCATCCAAACGTGTCGAAAGTCGTCCTGGTTCGGCCCTCCACGTAGTTTTACCCACGCTTCAGCCTGGTCATGGTTAGGTCACCTGGTTTCGGGTCTATTGATGTGCACTATGTTCGCCCTATTAAGGCTCGCTTTCACTGCGCCTCCGTCATATGACTTAGGCTTGCGCTACACCAATAACTCGTTGGATCGTTCTACAAAAAGCACGCCGTCACCCGACAAGCGGGCTCCGACTCCTTGTACGCACATAATTTCAGGCACTATTTCATTCCCCTATCCGGGGTACTTTTCACCTTTCCCTCGCGGTACTTGTACACTATCGATCGTAAGACATATTTAGCCTTGGAGGGTGGACCCTCCAGCTTCAGTCAGGGTTTCACGTGTCCCGACCTACTCGACAAAAGAAGTTAGCCGAATCATAAAATAGACTCGTATAACTTCTTGGCCATACGGCCAACAATTTATAAGGTTTGCGATACTTTGCGTACCAGGCTTTCACTGTCTATGGCCAGCCTTTCCAGACTGTTCTGCTCGCCTCGCAATTTTCTTACCTTACGTCAGAACTGGTAGGTCTGACCCCAATACGGAACTCTGGATAAATCCAGCTCTCCGCATTAGTTAACTGTTCGTCACAACCCCTTACAAATATTCATCTACCAATTTATCCACCTGAATTAACAGATGGAAACTTGAAAGGTTTGGGCTGTTCCCGTTTCGCTCGCCACTACTCCGAGAATCATTGTTTATTTTCTCTTCCTCTGGGTACTAAGATGTTTCAGTTCCCCAGCTTACCGCAATCTAACCTATGTATTCAGTTAGGTGCCACACGACATAACTCGTGCGAGGTTTCCCCATTCGGACATCCACGGTTCAAAGCTTGATGGCAGCTCCCCGCGGCTTATCGCAGCCGTCTACGTCCTTCATCGGTGTCTTACGTCAAGGCATCCTTTATGTGCGCTTATGTAACTTTTTACGATATCAACCCTAGTAAATCTAAAGACTTACTAGAGTCGGTTAATTGTGCAATTGACTAGCTATTGGTTTTCACCAATTCGCTGTCTGTCATTTGCTTTCTCATGTTTTGCGATTAATTGTTAAGGTTGCAAGCTAACTCACTCCACCGATAATCAATAGATTGTTGGCAAAAGAGTGTTTGAGTAAGCCCAGAGGACTAGCCGTTGTGATTTTCCCTCAACTGGCCGACTGGCCGCACTCAAACTTCAGCTGTAATCTTAGCAAGATTAACAGGGGTTGTAAAGCTAAAACTAATGTCAAAAACTCTACGATTTAGCCCCTAAGTAATTCATCTTTTAGCATAAGGTAGGCCTAAAACTAAAAAAGACTTCGTTTTGAGAAGTCCTTTTTATGGTGGAACTAATGGGGGCACTTTCGAACCCTCGAGTAGAACTTGAGATTCAAGATAGCACGAAACGAGTGTCTGGTCTACTGGCCAAGACCAGCTCAGAGATCAAGCCGGCAGCCGTAAAGCCCCGCCCTGGCGAGATCTATCAGACCGTGTACGAGGTACTCTCTGGCTCCGTCGGAGCCATGAGGGCCAAGGAGATTCACCTGGCCTGCGAGCAGAGACTAGGTCATCCGATCGTCTGGGGCACCATCAAGCAGTGCCTGAGCGCCAACTCCATGGGGCCGAACTCGAAGTACCTAAGAGTCGGGCACGGAAGATATGTCTTAAGGCCAAGCCTTACACGATGATGACTATTAATTGAAAGGCTATATAATATAAGAAATGGAAGAAGAAGCAATCTACAGTAAAGTAAATGCCTTATATGAAGAACTTCGGGGTTTGCTATACGGGCTTGGAGAGCCCAGTGCCTCGGATCGGATATATAACGGTCCGGTTACGCAATACGAACATATAGTTTCCAGCCTATCGAGCCTGTTGCAGGAAGATCTAAATAGATTTCTTCCGTATATACAGAACTACAACCCTCAAGAAAGAACCGCTAGCACAATCGACCTAAAAACTTCGGCCAGTGGTTTAGTTGCGTGGCTTGGAGCTTCTTACTTGAAGGAAAAAGAACCGCATTACGCACCATCGCACTCGCCCACAAACCAAGTCACTGTAACCCAAGAGGTTGCTGTTACTCAAACACTCATAGTCGACATAACCGACATACTTGCCACAAAGCAGAACTCCTTCAACCCAGGGTCAAAGGAGCGTAAGTTCATAGATAAAGTGAAGTCGGGATTAGGCGCAGTAAAAGATGTCGCGTCCATTCTGGCCTTGATAGCCAAAACGGCTTCAGATTGTGGCTTAACGACAGCCGAGCTCCATAAAATCTTCTCGTAGAAAAGACACGAAGCGGGAACGAACCCCGTGCCAACAGATGTATTAGGTAGATGTCCGGACAAACAAAAAACGACCGCGTCTATAGAGGTCGTTTTAGATATTCGGTAATGATAACCATTACCATGATGGTGGAGACACGGGGATTCGAACCCCGGACCCCCTGCTTGCAAAGCAGGTGCTCTAGCCAGCTGAGCTATGTCCCCGTAATTTAAATCTTAGCACGTGGTGGGGCTATGTGGACTCGAACCACAGACCTCGTCATTATCAGTGACGCGCTCTAACCAGCTGAGCTATAGCCCCCTGTTATTGGGATTTGTAACGGAGTTATTGTACCTCAATACCCCTATAAAAAACAACCCGCCTATACCTAGACGGGTGTCTTTTATTGAACTCTGAATAGTGCATCTCAACGTCAGCCAATGATTGTTAGTACTGTTTCCCGCCCCGCACTTACGATACAGACAATAACTAACGTTATTGTGACTGCAGCTTTGACAAAATCTATTTACTAGAGACTTTGTTTGATAACAGTTAAAGTCCGGTAGGAACTTTACTGCATCGTAAGTGCGGGGAAAATAAGTTTTCAGTACTGGTAAAACTTATCGAGATCGACCTAGCTCTTAAGTAGATTGCTCTGCCTTAATGCTAGTTTCTCCCTAGAAAGGAGGTAATCCATCCGCACCTTCCGGTACGGATACCTTGTTACGACTTAACCCCAATCATCTCCCCTACCTTAGGACCAGACAAGCTGGCACGTCAGGTATTGGCGACTTTCATGGTTTGACGGGCGGTGTGTACAAGACCCGGGAACGTATTCACGGTAGTGTGCTGACCTACCGTTACTAGCGATTCCAGCTTCATGCAGGCGAGTTTCAGCCTGCAATCCGAACTGAGATCGGCTTTGATGGGATTTGCTCCGTCTCGCGACTTCGCTGCCCTTTGTACCGGCCATTGTAGCGTGTTTGTAGCCCAGGGTGTAAGGGCAATAATGACCTGACATCATCCCCTCCTTCCTCCCCGTTACCGGGGCAGTCTAGCCAGAGAAATTCAACTGACTATAAGGGTTGCGCTCGTTGATGGACTTAACCAAACATCTCACGACACGAGCTGACGACGGCCATGCAGCACCTGTCTTTGGGTTCCTAAAAGGCACAATCTCCTTTCGAAGATCTTCCCAAGATGTCAAACCCTGGTAAGGTTCTTCGCTTACCGTCGAATTAAACAACACGCTCCACCGCTTGTGCGGGTCCCCGTCAATTCCTTTATGTTTTAGTCTTGCGACCGTACTCCACAGGCGGGATGCTTAACGCGTTAGCTTCGCTACTACCAGGGTCGATACTGATAACAGCTAGCATCCATCGTTTACAGCGTGGACTACCGGGGTATCTAATCCCGTTCGCTCCCCACGCTTTCGTGCCTTAGTGTCAGTAACGGGCCAGTATCCTGCTTACGCCATCGGTGTTCCTCCCAATATCTACGGATTTCACTCCTACACTGGGAATTCCAGATACCTCTCCCGCACTCAAGCTTAGCAGTTCAAATAATGGGTGTACGGTTGAGCCGTACGATTTCACTATTTGCTTGCTATGCCACCTACGCAACTCTTTACGCCCAGTAATTCCGGATAACGCTTGGGTCCTACGTATGACCGCGGCTGCTGGCACGTAGTTAGCCGACCCTTATTCTAGAGCTACTGTCATAATCTTCACTCTTAAAAGCAGTTTACGACCCGAAGGCCTTCCTCCTGCACGCGGTGTTGCTCCATCAGGCTTTCGCCCATTGTGGAAAATTCCCTACTGCTGCCTCCCGTAGGAGTCTGGGCCGTGTCTCAGTCCCAGTCTGGCTGGTCATCCTCTCAGACCAGCTAACGATCGTCGCCTTGGTAGTCTTTTACACTACCAACTAGCTAATCGTACGCAGGCCATTCCCAAAGCGCTAAAGCTTTGCTCCTAAGAGATTATGCGGTATTAGACACCGTTTCCGGTGCTTATCCCTCACTTCGGGGTATGTTCCTACGCGTTACTCAGCCGTCCGCCGCTCGTGTACTTTCACACATCATTCAACAATTTTCCCTTAGCCAAGGAAAAATCGCTGCAGACAGTATCCCTGCAAAAAGGGACTTATCTGGTTAAATAATCTGTGAAAGCCTTACCGCTCGACTTGCATGTATTAGGCACACCGCCAGCGTTCATCCTGAGCCAGGATCAAACTCTCCATAAAGAATCTGATATTAACTTCAGATTTTCGAACTGACGTTGATTTGCACTATTCAATTTTCAATGGACATTTTTGAGAGCACATTAAACTAGACCCCAAAAAATCTTCATTCAATATACCCCAATGATTACAGTAGTGTCAATCGTTTATTTTAGGCTTTTTCTGGCTCACTAGATTGCTCGGGTTCGGTGCTTGCGTCCAACCCTTCTGGATCATCGGACTCTTCGCTCTCTTGCTGCTTATCTACAAGGGCCAATGAGGCTACGCTGTCGCCGTCATTTAGCCTCATAATCCTAACTCCCTGGGTGGCTCGGCCAAGTTCAGGAATATTCTTTAAGCCCAGCCTAATAGTCTGCCCCGAGGTTGATATGATAATCACTTCCTGGCCTTCATCACCGCTTAATGATTTAACTGATACGAGCTTACCGGTTTTGGCATTAACAACAGCCGATCGAATACCAACACCACCACGTGCGTGAGGGGTAAATTGACTAACCTTAGTACGCTTGCCGTAACCATATTCGCTTATAACGAATATCGACGAGTTCTCCTCAACTATGTCCATGCCTATCACCTGATCACCGGCTCGAAGTCTTATACCCCTAACGCCCCGGGAGGCGCGACCCATCGGACGAGCGTCTTTCTCGTGGAAGCGTATAGCCTGACCCTGGCTGGTTGAAATTATGACTTCGTTTTCGCCGCTAGTGGACCTGATCCACTTTAACTCGTCGCCCTCGTCTAACTTAATTGCAATAAGGCCAGAGGTTCGCACATTCTTATACTGCTCAAAAGGAGTTTTCTTGACTACCCCTTTTTTAGTACACATAAGTAAGTGCTTTTCTGAAACATCCTTGCCGATATTTATTACTGAACTAACTATTTCCTCAGGCTGTAGTTGTAGCAAATTGACAACCGCGACGCCCTTCGCATTCAAGCCAACTGCTGGGACTTCATAGGTCTTGATCCTGAAGACCCTTCCTTTGTTTGTGAAGAACAAAAGATAGTCGTGTGTTGAAGAATTTACTACATGTTCAATAACATCTTCGTCTCGAGTCGCCATTCCGCGTCGGCCCTTGCCACCACGACCCTGTCTCTTGTAATCGGCTACTGATGTTCGCTTGATATAGTTAGCTGATGTTAGAGTTACAACTACTTGTTCGTCTGGGACTAAATCTTCATCGCTTAACTTGCCTAGCTCTTGCGCGACTATTTTTGTACGCCGCTCATCACCAAATTGCTTCTTCATTTCAAGCAATTCGTCCTTAATTATCTTGAGTATCTTTTTTTCATCAGCCAAGATGCTTTGTAATGTTTCGATTAACTTCATTAGTTCGGCAAGTTCGTCTTCAATTTTCTTACGCTCGAGGCCAGCAAGGGTTCGAAGTTGCATAGCAAGTATAGCCTTGGCTTGGATTTCTGATAATTTGAACTGCTTTATTAGATTCTCTTGGGCTTCTTCGCTTGTTTGGCTAGCACGAATAGTCTTTATGACCTCGTCAATATGGTCTAGAGCTATTTTGAGGCCCTCTAATACGTGAGCGCGGTCTTGTGCTTTACGTAATTCATATTCAGTTCGTTTGCGCACTACAAGCTGTCTGTGTTTGATATATTCAACGATAATATCCTGCAGACCCAGCACCCTTGGTTGTATGCCATCAATAAGAGCAAGCATGTTGTAGTGAAAGGCAGTCTGGAGAGGAGTCAATTTGTATAACTGATTAAGGAGTTTTTTAGGATAGGCGTCTTTTTTGAGATCGATAACGATTCGTACAGAGCCTCTTGAACTTTCGTCTCTAATATCACTAATGCCACTAATCTTTTTGTCACGAACTAGATCGGCTATCTTCTCTACAAGACCAGCTTTATTAACCGCATATGGGATTTCGGTTATAACTATTCGGTGGCGACCCTTGGATGCCTCCTCGATATCGGCAACACCCCGCACCACAACGCCGCCTCTTCCGGTTGCAAACGCCGTTCTGATTGATTCCCTTCCATAAACTACGGCCCCCGTTGGGAAGTCAGGTCCCTTAACGTGCTCCATAAGATCGTCAAGAGTCGCTTCGGGATTGTCGATCTGAACGATAGTTGCATCAACCAACTCGTTCAGGTTATGCGGAGGTATGTTTGTTGCCATACCAACGGCAATACCAACCTGCCCATTAAGTAATAGGTTTGGTAATTTTGCCGGTAAAACTTCTGGTTCCTGTTGTGAGCCATCAAAGTTATCGCGGAATGGTACTGTCTCTTTCTCGATATCATCAAGCAGGGCTTCGCTAGCTTTAGTCATTCTGGCTTCTGTGTATCGATAAGCGGCTGGTGGGTCACCGTCCATTGACCCGAAGTTCCCTTGTCCGTCGACAAGCGGATATCTTGTGGCAAAAGGTTGTGCTAAACGCACCATAGAATCATAAATAGCTGTATCGCCGTGTGGGTGGAACTTACCCATAACATCTCCAACTATCTGGGCACTCTTAGTGTGTTTCGATCCGCTAGTCAGGCCATTTCTATTCATTACATACAATATTCGTCGGTGTACTGGCTTTAAGCCGTCTCTTACATCCGGCAAGGCTCGAGCGACAATAACACTCATTGAGTACTGTAGGTAGCTAGTCTCCATCTCGTTCTCGACGGATCTATTCAGAACCGTCTTAGAGTGGTCATCGGCCGTTGGTAAGTGCTGCTTTGTTCTATCGTCCATTTTAAATATCCAAATCCTTTACGAATTTTGCTCGTGACTGAATAAAGTTCTTTCGCATTTCAACCTCTGTCCCCATTAACTTGGAGAATATAGCGTCAGCTTTTTCAGCATCGTCTATTTTGACTTGAACTAAAACTCTGTTTTCCGGATTCATGGTTGTGTCCCATAATTGTTCGGCATCCATTTCACCAAGACCCTTATAGCGACTAATCGAGACGCCTGCTTGCTTAATACGATCTTCGTTTTTATTAATTTTAATTCCTTTTGCTGTTCTGTCTTTGATTAGTTTATCGATAATGGCGTCACGCTCTTCCTCGGTATAAGCATAGGTTTTTTGCTTACCAGAAGTAATCGCGAATAGTGGTGGCTGTGCAGCATATACGTGCCCGCCCTCTAGTATTGGGCGCATATGGCGGAACAAAAGCGTCATTAACAGAGTACGAATATGCGACCCATCGACGTCGGCATCGGTCATGATAATGATTCTTTCATATCTGAGGCCCGACATATCAAATTGGTCTTCGATGCCAACCCCAAGAGCCTTAATAAGATTTAAGATTTCCTGGTTGGCAAGCATCTTATCCAGACGCGCTCTCTCAACGTTTAGAACTTTACCTCTTAACGGCAGAATGGCTTGATAGTAGCTATTGCGGCCATCCTTAGCGCTACCACCGGCTGATTGACCCTCAACGATAAATAGCTCGGCCTGAGAACGATCCTTAGTCGCACAGTCGGCTAATTTCCCCGGTAAGCTGGCGCCTTCCAGAGCACCCTTTCGGATTATGTTGTCCCGGGCTGCCCGGGCTGCTTTGCGGGCTCTGGCAGCAAGCAAGGCTTTGTTAATAATTTTTCTAGCAACACTCGGGTGTTCTTCAAGATAATAAGTGAACCATTCGTTCATTACTTGCTCGACATAACCCCTTACTTCAGTGTTGCCAAGCTTATTCTTTGTTTGGCCTTCAAACTGTGGGTCTGGGATTTTCACCAGGATGACAGCAGTTAAGCCCTCTCTGCAGTCCTCGCCCGATAAGTTCTCTTCCTTTTCTTTGAGTAGGCCAGATTTCCGAGCGTAATCATTAATAACCCGAGTAAGGGAGGTCTTAAACCCTGTTAGATGTGTCCCCCCATCAGGGTTAAACACGTTGTTAGCGAACGCCATAACAGTTTCTGAAAAAGTATCATTGTACTGAAGAGAAATCTCAACCATGGCTTCTTTGACTTCTTTTTCTACATAGAAAATGTCATCATCGACTGGTTCTTTGCCATAGTTTAGATGCCTAACATAGGACTGTATTCCTCCTTCAAAGTAGAAAGAATAAGACTCGCCTGTTCTCTCATCAACTACAGAAGTTTTTACGCCTTTTGTTAGGTAAGATTGATGTCTTAGGTAGTTGACTACCCATTGATAGTCAAAGGTAGTAGTTTCAAAAATAGAGCCGTCAGGATAGAAACGAATGATTGTACCGGTTTCGTCGCTTTTGTCGCCTTTTTTAATATCGCCCTGCGGCACACCTATGGCGTACTCCTGCGACCACTTGTAGCCATCTCGTTTGACTTCTGCGATTAGTTTGGTTGATAAAGCATTAACCACACTAGAGCCAACACCGTGCAGACCACTACTGACTTTGTAGCCTCCGCTACCGAACTTACCGCCAGCATGCAGAACAGTTAAAACTGTTTCTAGGGTGCTCTTTCCAGTTTTAGGGTGTGTGTCTACGGGGATACCACGTCCGTTATCACCAACACTAGCACTTCCGTCCTCGTGAATAATAACTTTAACCTCAGTGGCAAAACCAGCTATAACTTCGTCAATCGAGTTATCAGCTAGCTCTTTTATGGTGTGATGCAAACCGTCGTAACCTGTGCTACCGATGTACATTCCCGGTCTTTTGCGGACAGGCTCAAGACCTTCTAGAACCTGAATTTGACTGGAGTCATACGACTGATCTTTTGGTTTTGACACTTAGATAATTACCCTCATTTTAGCTTTTATAAGTTACCACTTACATTAAAAGCGGGCAAAACTTTCTATAGTTCGTTTGCCCCACTCCTTATACCTACAATTATACCGAAGTTAAGTACCAAAGACAAATAGTCTAGCGGCCTACTGTTTATAGCTAAGGTTGCCATCGGGGTCGATACGAACTACGTCAGAATCGCTGTCGTTACGGTAGTCCGGAGCTATGTCCCTCTTTATTTTTAGCTCACCATGATGGGTGGGAGCTGGCGATTGCTGAGGAGACTGAGTAAAGTTTTGGGGGCTTTGTGAAACAGAGCTGGTAAGCGGAGATTGAGGAGGGGCGCTCGGAGTAACGGTTGGCGCTCTTGAAGCAGCGCCTGGGACAGCGCCTTTTCTTTTGGCAAGCCACTCATCCAAGAAACTTGTAGCTCCAGGAGGTGCTTTTTGAGGGATAATCGGTGGTGCTGGCATTGAACTAGCGGGCCTTGCTGCCGGACTAGCCAGCCCGGCGCCAGAAAACTGCGAATTTGCTGGCCATTGGCCAGCTGAAGACGGTATTTGAGCGAATGGATTAGCTGAAGCTCCAAACCCCCCACCAATACCTGGTGGCTGAGTGATTTTGGTCTCTAGACGAGCGAAGATCTCTTTTTCTACCTGGGCCTTGGGCCTACCAAATTTGGCTGCCGACAGTTGTTTAAGAGCGTCCGCTAGCTGAGCGTTCGGATTACCCAGAGGAGGCAGTGTGGCCATACTAAAAGGCTGAGCGGGTACTCCCCCAATTAACATTCTTACAATGGTGTTGGCGTTCGGTATTCTCTGTAAGTCATCCATATCAAAAACCGGCGCAAACTGCTTCTCTAGGAACTCAGCGTCATTAGTTCCTACCCTAAACGAGACTATCGAACCGACATTACCAAAGACGGCATCTCTGATTTCTTCACTTAGCTGTGTACTGAATTGGTTCGCAACAATGAGATTAAGCCTATACTTTCTTGCCTCGCTCAAAATAGTGGCAAACGAATCCGTTGAGAAATTCTGAAACTCATCCACATAAAGACAAAAATCTTTTCTGTATTCTTCGGGCATATCGGCCCTGCTCATAGCTGCCGCCTGAAACTTCATCACGAAAATCATACCCAGAAGCTTAGAGTTTAAATCGCCCGTTCTACCCCTAGAAAGATTAACAAGCAATATTTTGTTATTATCCATGACATCTCTTAGATCAAACGAGCTCTTTGTCTGCCCAATGATATTGCGCATCATTTCGTTAGATAAGAAGGCACCGAATTTACTGACAAACCAGCTGGTTACTTCGCCGAATTCATTCGACCGCTGGCTTTGAGGCATTTCCTTGCGCCAGAACTCTAACACGTTTTGATCTGTTACATGCTTAAGTTTTTGTTCCACAAAAGCGGGGTCACGGAACAGCTTAGGAATATCAATGAAGGTACCGCCTTCTGGATCAGCCATGATGGCAAGCGCCGCATTACGAAAAAGGTGTTCGTACCTCGGCCCCATTATCCCTTGATGTTGTGGATCATACAACTTATAAAGCATATTGATCGTTTCTTGTATCAAGAAATCTTTTTGATCAGGAGAACTAAATTCGAATAAGTTTAACCCGAGGGGATAATCCATGTCAGCTGGGCTGAAGTAGATAACATCTTCTGTTCTTTCTTGTGGCACCATGGCAAGCAGCTTCTCGGCTGTATCACCGTGAGGGTCGACAAAAGCAAACCCTCTGCCGTCCAACATATCTTGTAAAGCAAGGTTCTCCATGAAAACAGATTTACCCGTACCGGTCTGACCGACTATGTAGAGGTGTCTTCTGCGATCATTGAGATCCAACCTGATAGCTTTTTTAACACCCCTAAACACGTTGTAACCCAGCATGAGCCCGGTTTCGGGCATATTGCGCGGCCCATCGACCTGTTTACTCGCCTGACGTTCCAGCTGACTGGTTGGAATGTTTTCTTGATCCGGAAAATGGAACAATGTCGCTAGTTCCGTGGTGTTAAGAATGTTAAGATTCTTTTCCTGTGGGAAGAATCTTAGTATATACGCCGTTATAAATGACTCTACGTCCTTAGCTGGTTGAAATTTAAAGCCGTTTCGGCCTGGCGCATCAAAGAGAGAAAAGGTAGCGACCATGTTGTTAAGTATTGTTTGAGCTCGATGGGTGACACTCGATGAAGCCACCACGCGTATCAGAACTTCATAGCCTGGTTGTTTAGTCTTATCTTCTATGGCCTGGATGATTGATTGGTCAAGAGATGATACTTCAGGGGGTGCTTTGGTTTCGTCCTTAGCCTCCGGCGGTTTGACTAATGCTCCAAAAACATCACCGGCGTTGGACAGCAAGAGATCAAAGCCCTTGGATTTTGTTTTACCCTCTTTCTTCTTTTTGACCTCTTCTGCGGCCTTCTTTCTCCATGAACTATCGGCAGCACGTATTAGTATCTGTATCCCTGCCCCGTCATCTTTGGTTAAGGTCGACAGAGAATTCAATAAAGACTGCATGGTGTCTCTTTTAAGATCTTGATATGTCGATATTGGGTAAGCAAAGCTCTCTTTTAGAGTTAGTTCGCCGCCCACTGTACCCCCTATGCGACCGACTGGATTAAAAATGTTGTGCTCGGGCACTTCTTCCAGTCTTGCTGATGGGTAGGCACTAACAACTGCTTGTTCGACCACGCTGAGAAGTGGCACTGGAACAGCAGCATAAAAATTAACTTCCCCTTTGGAGGCAACAACCTCCAGCCCTATGTGTCGCTGACCATAAAATCTTGCCTTAAAGCCTTTCTGAAAGGTGCTAGCAAGAATGCTGTACAACACTTGAGCTTTTGATATATTTTCGTCAGCAATATCTCGAGCATCCCTCCCTTTTGAATCAGAATCTTCGCTAAGCGGTGGTAGATGAATTAGCACCGGAACCATCTTGAGCCCTCGCTCGTAGTTCTTTTGGTCTCTAAATAGTTTCCTAAGATAGATAAAAGCTAGAAAAGCCCCAACTCCTATGAAGAAAAGTAAGCCAAAAAAAATAATTAGAAGTGTCATGCTTCTGACTCTGTCTTTAAGACCTTATTAAATCTTGTTTTTATATACTCAGCCTTGATCTTACTCATTTCGGACTTTTGCTTGTAGGGATCGTCCTTTGTTTGGGAGACAATCTCTTTTGCTTTATCTATCCATTGTCGCTCGATTCTGTCGGGGTTGTCCGCATTAATCTGATCATCGCTCGCACTAGCCTGACTGTCATCGCTAGGGATAACAGGAGCTTGGGATACCGGCATATCTGTTGGAATAGTTGGCAAGGATGGCGCTGTCGTTTGCTTAGAGGGTGCGCTTTCTGGAGTAACAGAGTGTGTTTCATTTTTTGCCCCATCGACCACCTCGGCGCCAGCCGGTAATTCAGCAGGAACACTTACCTGTAGGTTTTCTCCTCTGTTAGGATTCATGTTTATTATTATACTTTAGGGCTCTAGGTATCCAATAGCGATAATGATTATTATTTTCGACGACCAAGGTAAAAAAGAACGCCGGCCGCAGTTAGAAGCAAAATTAGTATATCGGTAACGGCTAGGGAGTGTGTGCTGCTAAACATTAAGCAGAGAACCAGGAATAAACACGTAACTACAAGCCTAGATTTTGCTCTTCGACTCAGCCTGGCTGATCTACCGAACAGAATGTACCCAAAACTAACTAAAAACGTAAACAATAAAAAAAAGAATGCAAAAATTGCACCAATATTTTTCAAAGGGTTTGTGTAGCAAACAAGCAGTATCAGACCAATAAAACTACCAGCCATGGTAATGGCTGGTAACTTTTTTGAGCCGAGACTATTAAGAACCATTAGCACATTATAGAACTTTGAGCCGAGACGGTAAATGCGCTCCTTAAGTAATTACTATTTAGCGCTTACCGTATTCTCGGCTTTGACTGACCGCTCCCTATAGTAGAGAGCGTTATCCATGCGCCCCTCCCCCGACGACGCTGTATTGTAAGTTTTTGTTTTTTCCTTACATCATCAAGACTAGCATAAACGACCCTCTAGGTCAATCCTCTTGTGCTTAATTTTGCACAACAATACTCTGTTAATAAAATTAAATAGGTGTTGTATTATTGTATTTTCTAGTCTGTTGTAGTGATTACATTTGCTGTATTTTTAGTGATTTTATAATAATTATGAAATTATTCCAGCATCATGTGGCTGAGTAACAAATATAATTTTTTGGGGTTTTGTAATTCTGTGAGCGAGCGCCTTTATTGTCTCGACTTGGCACCACCAGCAATATCGTGAAGCTTCCATTGGCCAACAAATTTTGCTTAATCGCTCTATAGACGTGATTTGCTGCCAACGAACTTGATGGTGGCATGATTAAGTCTCAACCATGCAGTGGTTGCCGCTTATAACTATTAGAGGTTCGACTCAAATTTATGGATAGTTATGGGCTGCTTGGAGCTTAGGCAGCCCGTGCTGTATGAGTTTTATCAATAAGCTCTTCACCTAAGCAATCGCAAAGCGCTAAGTTATACACAGCTTTTAGCCATAATCGTGTTGACACCAAAAAGTAGTGTTTATAAGATGATGTTAGCACTTGAATAAAAAAAGTGCTCAAAAACAAAAACAGATTAGAAACAACGGCTTCTCGCAAGCCGTTGTTCCATCCAGGAACAAATAAAAACAAACTAACAAACCTCCCCAAATAATCACCCAGCTCAAAAATAGTTGGGTGATTTTTATATAAATTAGATTTATTATTTATGAGTAATGACAAGCGCTGTAAAAAGCATAGTGGATGTCTCTGGAACAAACCCAACCCTTGTAGAAATCGAATGCCATATCTCTAATGGTCTGCCCTCCATACTGGTTATTGGCCATGCTTCAAAGAGCGTTGACGAGGCAAAAGAAAGGCTCAGAGCTAGCTTTGCAAATTCCAATCTGGTTTTTCCTAAAAAGAGAGTGGTCATTAATTTATCACCCGCCGATATACCAAAAGATTCAACTAGCCTGGATCTTGCCATGGCGGTTGCCCTGCTTCTTAAAACAAAACAGATTAATGAAGATAAGATTTCCGGAACAATGTTCCTGGGCGAACTTAGCCTAGACGGCTCACTCAACCCTGTTAGGGGTATTATCGGCAGAATCTTGGCTGCCAAAAAACTAGGCTATAGAACCTTCTACATACCTCTAAAAAGCGAGGAGCAGGCACTCCTAGTGCCGGACATAATAGTGAAGCCAGTTAGTGCTCTTCGTGACGTTTACCTTGATCTAACCGATGTTATGGAAATTAAACCAAAAATAAACCTCAGCTCGAGACCAAAAAGACAGCCCCAGGATAATAAAATTGTTGATTTTTCTGAGATATCGGATCAACCGGTTGCAAAAAGAGCTCTTGAGATCGCTGCTGCTGGGCACCATAACATTCTTCTGTATGGACCGCCTGGCACGGGTAAGACCATGCTCGCAAAGGCTGTTTGCGGAATATTGCCAGATTTAAGTTACGAGGAGGTTCTTGAGGTCACGCAACTTCATAGCCTAGGTTCTAGCAATATCAGTGATATTGTCTGGGCAAGACCATTTAGATCTCCGCATCACACCGCTAGTACCATCGCTCTGGTTGGTGGCGGCACCAATCCTAAGCCCGGTGAGGCCACACTGGCTCATAGAGGGGTGCTCTTCCTAGATGAGCTGCCAGAGTTTGCCCACTCGGCCTTAGAAGCTCTTAGGCAACCTTTGGAAGATGGAGCTGTAACCATATCAAGAGTTAAAGACAGAGCAACCTATCCAGCCGAATTTATACTCATTGCTACACAAAATCCATGCCCCTGCGGTTATTATGGAACCTCTAAGCCCTGCTCTTGTTCAGCGGCTAACATTGCCAGATATGAAAAGAAGATATCGGGCCCAATTTTAGATAGAATTGATCTTCATTTAGCTGTTAACGATATCGATCACTCAAAAATACTTGGCAATGAACCTAGAAAAAAGGAGTCCCAGCCAATAAAGCAAAGAGTTGCCACCGCATATGCTGTTCAGGCTAAACGATTTGGTAAGAGCCGCTTTAACTCATCTATGAATAATGCCGAGATAAGGGAGCTAGCTAATCTAACAAATGAGGCCAAAGAACTTCTCGATACGGCCTCTCGAAAACTAGGACTCTCAGCTAGAGCTTACGTTCGATCCGTGAAAGTCGCAAGAACAATAGCTGATTTAGATGATGAGATAAATATACTACCTAAACATACAGCTGAGGCGCTTCAATATAGAAAACAAGTGAGCATTACTTGAGAAATGGCCCCTGTTTTGATATATTAGCAACACATTATTAGTTAAGGAGCATAAAGAAATTAGCAAAGATCCGAACGTCAACCAAGCAATCAGAGCCAGCGAGCTAAGGGTGATCGGTGCCGATGGCAGACAGCTTGGGGTATTAAGTCGATCGGCAGCTTTGCAGGCCGCTCAGGAAGCTGAGCTGGATCTAGTTGAGGTTTCCCCTGAGGCGTCACCGCCAGTAGCCAAAATTGTCGATTGGGGTAAGTATAATTATCAACGAACCAAGCAGCTTCAAAAGAGTCGAAGGAATTCAAAAACCCTTGATATGAAGCAAATGCGAGTCGGGCTTAAGATAGGCGACAATGACCTCAACGTGAAGCTTCGCAAAGTGACTGGATTTTTAGAGACTGGACATAAAGTGAAAATTGCTGTAATCTATCGGGGACGAGAATTAGCCCACAAAGAGTTGGGCTTCAAGTTAGCCGACAGAATTGTAGCTGAGCTTGGTGAGCACATAATTGTTGACCAAGAGCCACAATTTGCCGGTAGACAATTAAGTTTTGTTATAAGGATGAACAATAATGCCAAAGCTAAAAACTCATAGCAGCACAAAGAAGCGCATACGCATTACCAAAAAAGGTAAGCTTCTACGGCGTCACGCTACTAGTGGGCACTTTCTTCAAAAGAAAAGTGCTTCTAGGAAACGACGTTTTGCTGGTGTTGAAGTTATTGAAGGCAAACAAGTAAAAAATATCCGCCGAAAGCTAGGAGTTTAAGATGCGAGTTAAAAGAGGAACAGCTTCTCACGCAAGACACAACAAGATTCGCCAAGCCACTAAAGGCATGACTAAATCTAACCGCTCGAGCGTAAAGCGCGGCAAGCAGGCTGCGACTCGTTCCCTGCAATTTGCCTACCGCGACCGACGTAACCGCAAACGCACCTTTAGAGCCCTATGGAACGCACGTATTAATGCTAGCGCTAGACTTAACGGGACAACCTACAGTCTGCTTATCGCTGGAATGAAAAAAGCTAACATCAATATTGACCGCAAGGTGTTATCTGAGATTGCCGTCTCAGAACCAAAAGCTTTCGAAGCAATCGTAAAACAATCTGTTAAATAAAATAACCCCTTGTTCAGGGGTTATTTTATATGCCGGCCGACCATAAGCCGGGTTCTGTTTTAGCTGGTCATCTATCTAGTCTTAATGTTGCCACTAAGCTCAAGCGGATAATCGACAGTTTTAGCGGGTCACTTTTAATCACTGTCTCCTTGCAGCAGGCAGGGTTTACCTCTTCTCATGCGTCACCGCAGAGAACTGTGGGCTTTTACCCCACTCGTTTCACCATTTCCTTACACGGCGTCAGCCGTATAGGTTGTGTCGTTTCTGTGGCACTTTCCCTAAGATTACTCTCGGTTGCCGTTAGCAACTGCCATGCCCTATGCTGCCCGGACTTTCCTCCCACGCGTCTTTCAGCGTGGGCGACCAACTGATCAGCCGGCACAAGCTATATTATACCCTATTTTGCTCATCAAGGATATGGTTAACCTCTGCATCAGCAATCTTGTTCAGTTCCCGTGGAATATAGTTGAAGCTAATGGACTTAAATAATTTAGCCAAAGCCAAAATTTCTTGATGGACTGCTATTAGATCTACGTTACGCACTTTATAGAGCCCTTTGGCCTGGTTGACAACTAGCTGACTGTCCATGAAAATTCTTACCTTTTCAATCCCTAGGTCCCTAGCTCGCTCCAATCCCTGCCTCAAACCTTGATATTCGGCCCTGTTATTAGTAGAAAGGCCTAGATAGGTTCCTGACTTTTCTACAACAGTATCGTCCATATTACAGATTACATAAGCGCAGGCCGAAGGCCCAGGATTGCCACGAGAGCCGCCGTCGGTAAAGATTTTGGCGTCAGTCAGACTTATATTGGTAGCTTGGGTGGGCTTAGCGGCCTCAAAGTCAAAATAAATGATTTTTACTGGAGTAGAACCACTCACCGAATTACCGTAGTACTTTCTAAACGTGTTGATCATTTCTTTTTCTGTTTTATATTCTCCGTAACCAACCATATCCTGCTCAGTAACGTTTTCTAGGTTTTTCTCTAAGACCTGAGTAATGGTGGCCGTCCCTATTGATACCCAAGTCTCGGGCTTTTCTGGGTCAACTTTGTCAATAATAGACACAATATCGTTAACTCGCAGATCCTTATCGTCAAAAACGCGCCACGTGGCTGTCTTTTCACCTCTCTTCACAAGAGTAGCTTGTTTATGATCAAATTTTAGAGATTTCATCTCTCTATCTTATAATACTTAGGCGATAACTGAAGAATTATCGGGGTGTAGCGCAGCTGGTAGCGCGTACGGCTGGGGGCCGTGAGGTCGCAGGTTCAAGTCCTGTCACCCCGACCAAGTAAAAAGTCCTGGACTTGTCAGGACTTTTTACTTGAGCCGGGTTTAGCGCTAAATTTACTCTGCGGTATGCAAAGTGGGTGCTCTCACGCTCAAGCCACGGCTCGAGGCGAATATTGGGCTCCCGATTTTCTAATATTCAGAAAATTTATTACGCTATTCCCGACCGCTTTTATTATACACCCAGAGAAATCACCAGACCTGGGGCAAGATAATGAATCAGGTTTGTCATAATATTAGTAATTGGTCCTCCAACGGCGTAAAAAATGAAAAATAGTAGTAGAATGCTGGTTACTCCTAAAGCCTCGATGGAAGTCATTAGCTCTTGTAAGCCTTTGGGCGCAAAAGCGTAAAGCAGGCGTGACCCGTCTAGGGGCGGCCAAGGAATGCTATTGAAGACAAATAAACCGACATTAAGGGTGATCGTTATCTGGAAAATTCGGTATATCGCAGTTCCATATGCTGGGTCTATGACATTAAAAATTGCCGCAAAGACCATCGCAATTAGTAGATTAGTTAAAGGGCCAGACATCCCAACGATTGCACCACCAAATTCTTCATATTTGAGTCTATTAAAGTTAACCTGAACCGGCTTGGCGGCCCCAAATAGCACTGGGCTGTTGGCTAAGAGCAATAATAAAGGTAGGGCCAATGTTAGAAAAGGATCCATGTGGGCCAATGGATTGATTGATACCCTACCCATCAGTCTTGCAGTATCGTCACCTAGCCAATTACTGACATAGGCATGGACCATTTCGTGCAGAGACATGGAGATGAGTAAAATTGGGATCAAAATTAATGCAAGCTGAAGTGTAGTGCTCATAACTAGTAGTATACATGAGCTCTTATACGGTTGACTTTATCTGTTAAAGACAGTAGAATTAGACCTTGAAACTTACAGGAACTAGTCATGCAAAAATGTGAAATAACTGGAAAAGGCAAACAATACGGTAATAACGTTAGTTTTTCTATGCGCCACACTAAGAAAGTGTGGAAGCCAAACCTGCAAACCAAAACATTAACGATTGATGGCAAAAAGGTTCGAATGAAAATTAGCACCCAAGCCATTCGTGGTCTTAAGAAAAAAGGCCTTCTTTAATTTAACCGATTATTTGATATAAGCTGAGTAACCCCGAAAGTCCGGGGTTATTTTTTGGTCCGCTCTGGCTATTGCCTCTCTAAAACAATTAGCTTGGTGCTATCGGATAGTTCCGTCGGGGCTACTTTGAGCTTAGCTACTGTTTCGCTCGGCTCCATGGCTAAACCCTTTAGAGCATCTGTTAGTGCAGCCTGTGGAACTTCGTAGTTTATAGCTTTGTCGGCAAAATGAGTTGGAATAACAATTTTTGGCTCGATCTTCTTTATAACCTTGAGAGCTCCTGCTCCGTCGAGGGTGTACCCATTACCGCCAACTGGGACTATTGCCGCGTCCACCATACCGATACTCTCAAGCTGCTCCTCGCTAAGTTCAGGATATATGTGGCCTATTACCGCAATTTTAGTATCCTCAGCTTCTATGGTGTAGATGGTCGCTGAGGATTTACCTTCTTCGTCCATGTGAGACCGCGCTGCAACGCCGTGGATGATCGCCCCTGATATCTCGTATTCGCCTGGCATATCTGCGCTAAACTTCACCTCGCCTGGAGCCGGGATTAATTCTTGTGAGGTCCTTAGGCTAATGTCGTCCTTTTTTGTAATCGGCTTTAAGCCCAGTTTTAACAGGTTGTCGTCGATAACAACACTAAATTTTTTGCTGTTTATCTTAATACAATTGGCACCAAAAAACTGAACTTCCACTAAATTGACTCCTTTTTATTTAACTTGAAGGTCTTGTGCATTAATTATAACCTGTTTCTTGGAGTTAAGCAGGTTGATAATAAATCGATCATTAATCTGGATACGATAGTTATATGTATCGAGTGGCATAACCGTGTATCTCAGCTCTTTATTTTCAGCCTTCTCTATATCGCTTATCAACTTATCAGTTTTTGTCTGGTTAACATCTCCAACGATTAAAATATCGACGCCGCTAGATTCATCGCGTGTGAACTGCCCGGTAAAAATAACTAGCTCGGCTCTGCCTAGAGAACGGAAGTCTTTAGCCATTGGGTGTTCGTGAGCAATAACAGCTGGTTTATCAGTGGCGTTTTTGGTTGTTTTTTCTTTTGAGCCCTTTTCTTCAACAGGCTCAACACTGACTCCACCAAATATTTTAGATAGAGCGTCATAATGTTCGTATTTTTGATTCACCTCGTAGTATAGTCGGTTATTATTGGCATCCGATGTTATTATCCCGATACTCAGTAGGTTGGAGAGTTCTCGACGAACTGAGTTGATTTGCTCATCCACCTTTCTGGTTATCTCCCGAACATAAAAAGCACGATTAGGATTAGTATAAAAAAGATTTAGTAGCTTTACGCGAGTCTTTGATCCAAATAGTTGCTCGAACATATATACCTCTTTTAATTTATTGTATCAGACTCGTTGCGTATCTGATAACTCAATTGTTCAAGAGGCTTTTTATGGTTTGTTCGGCTAGGTCAATGTCGCTATTCCAGAGTATATACGGGTTTCGTTTGAACCAAGTAAGCTGCCTTTTGGCATATTGCCGATCCGCAATCTTAAATCTATCGAGCGCAATTTGTGAATCAATTTTTCCATCGATCAAATCTAAACATATGGTATAAATAATACCTGCTGTTTTTAGCAAAGAGTCACGACCATATGTTCTTAACAATTCTTCTGTCTCGTGCATTACTCCCGCCTCAAATATTTCCTTGGCTCGATGATTAATTCTTTCTTCCAGGATTTCCATAGCGGGGTTGATACCTACTATCAGCGAACCTGCTCTTGGAGCTATATCTGCATAACCACGAGCGCCCTCTGATTCTATTGTTCTAATTAAATGTCGCTTATTTTGGCTATTTGTAGGCATTTCATAGCCAAGTTCTCCGATTTGTTGCTGCAACTCAGATACAGTTTTTGCTTCTAAGGTCTTGCGTGTCTCAGAATCAGCTTTTGGCCGAAATTCAAAATTGAATAGCACAGCGTCTATATATAAGCCGGTACCGCCTACCAAGATTGGCAGCTTGCCTCTTTTTTTTATGTCGGTTATTGCGCTTAGAGCATAATCTTTGAACTGCTTTACAGTAAATTCGTCATTAATATCGGCAATGTCTAGTCCCCAATGCCGGATTTCAGCCTGGTCTTTTTTAGTAGGCTTGGCCGTACCAATATCCATTCTCCTATATACCGTCCGTGAATCAGCACAAATTATCTCTCCATTAAACTGCCTGGCTATTCTCATGGCCAATTCCGACTTACCACTAGCAGTGGGACCAACTATAACAATGAGCTCTGGTTTTTGTTTACTGGTTGCCATAATAGTTCGCCAATATTTACCTTAAAATCTTCATCCACTTCTATATTATCTGCTTGTAGAGCCTTTTTGTGGCCCTCTAGGCCTCCGGGGTAGCCCCTGGCAAGGCCACCGCTCTTATTGACAACTCTCTGCCATGGCAGGTTATCTGGACCGCTGTGCGCTATCTGCCCAACTTCCCAAGCTGCCCAAGCAGCCCCTGCTAGCGCTGCAATCTGCCCGTAGGTCGCCACCCTGCCTTTGGGTATCTTGGACACTGTTTCATATACGCGGTTTTTAAAATCCGCATCAACTCGCTGCATCTCTATTTATATAGATCTTTTTGATCCCTGCGCTCATTAATTTCTTTCTTAATTTTGGCAAAGAACTCAGCAGGCGGTGATTTGTCCCAGTCGCTAGGATTCACCGTTTCAAGAAATTCTTTCATTGCATCTCTTTCCTGTGGCCCCACAACAAATTTATGCGGCACCTTCTGCATTTCTGAGCGTCTGATCTTTTTGCCTAAAGTCTCATTTGAATCATCGATAGTCGCCCTTATACCAATACTCGTAACGTATTCGTAAAATTTGCTTGCCAGAGAGATAGTGGATGGATCATTGTTTATGGTCATGATTCTTAATTGCTCTGGCGCCAGCCAAACTGGGAATTTACCACCAGTATGCTCAATATAGACACCTAGGAATCTTTCGATTGAGCCCAGAATTGCAGAATGTACCATTACAGGAGTCTGTTTTTTGTCATCTTCATCGATATAAGTTAGCCCAAAACGTTCTGGCTGCACAAAGTCTAGCTGTACCGTGCCAACTTGCCATTCTCTGTCTAGATTATCTATGGCCAGAAAGTCGATCTTTGGACCATAAAAGGCTGCATCACCTTTACCGACAAAGTAATCTAGCTTATTGGCTTTGGCCAATTCCTCTATGGTTTTCTGGGCTTTTTCCCATAACTCAGCTGATCCTAAGTATTCTTCCCCGTCATCCCTAAAAGATAAGCGACATTTTAGGCTCATACCAATAGTCTTATAAAACTCCTGAACCGCGGTGACTAGTGATTCTACTGCTTCGGCAATTTGGTCAGGACGGCAAAAGACATGACTATCATCTTGGGTCAGTGATCTAACTCTAAATAATCCATTAAGTTCCCCTGATTTTTCATCCCGGTAGTCAGTAGTTGTTTCAATGAATTTAATTGGCAATTCGCGGTAGCTACGGGGCCGAGAAGCATATATTTGAGTATGATGCGGGCAATTCATGGGCTTTAGAACCATTTCGTCTTTGGTCTCCTGGCTTTTTACCAAAAAAAGTTCTTTACCAAACTTATCCCAGTGGCCAGACTTCTTATATAGGTCGGTTTTAGTAATGTGGGGTGTCCAGACCTTTTTAAAGCCTGCTTTTTCACGTAGCTCATTGGCATATCGAGCCAATTCATCACGCAAAACAACACCTCTCGGTGTAAATAGTGGCAAACCAGAACCAACAAGATCAGAAAATACAAATAAATCTAATTCCTGTCCAAGGCGCCTGTGATCATTCTCGTGTTGATTATCATCCATATGAGCTACATCATAACAGCTTGGCAATCAGTTAAAAAGTCCCCAGATATGAAAAACGGCTCAAGTATTCTCGCAAATATGCTTGAGGCCGTGTTTTCATTAACATCTCGGCAAAAATCAACCTACGAACTAATATAAACAAACTAGCTGTTTAATGCTAGTACTTTTTTACGTGTTTTTTCCACAGCTGTGTAAAAAGTATTGCCCCTTTTATACCATATAAGGTAAGGTTGCTATTTGACCCCTGATAAGTTAGTATAAACTTGTTCAAATAAGGGCACGTAGCTCAGTTGGCTAGAGCGCCACATTGACGTTGTGGATGTCGGGGGTTCAAGTCCCTCCGTGCCCACCAAACTAAACCGCTGCTACTTGTTAGCGGATTTTTTATAGCTTTCGGCGATTCGCGCAAGATACCTGAGATTATGTAGCGATGCAAGTGTGCCAGCTATCGGATCATTTACCTTAAACTGATGGCGTAGAAATGCTTTTGTATAGCCAGAGTTGCAGGTCGCACAATCACAGCCTTCTTCTATCGGGCTAGTATCTCTGGCAAATTTTTGATTCTTTAGGTTTATCTTCTTATCACCACTAACCCAAACCGTTCCATGACGGGCGTTACGTGTCGGCATGACACAGTCTGTCATATCTATGCCGCGTTCAATTGCATATCTAAAATCAACGGGGTCACCAACGCCCATAAGATAGTGAACCTTTGAATAATCATAAAGTGGTGCAAGAAAGTCGAGCATTTCGTGCATTTCCTTCCGTGATTCGCCGACTGCCAAGCCACCTATGGCTACCCCGTCTACATCCTGAGATTGCACAAATTCCAGACTTTTTTTACGAAGTTCTTTACTAAGTCCGCCCTGAACGATACCAAATAACAGCGGCCTGTTTTTGTCCGGAGTATCTTTGGTTAGACGCTTGAACTCTGCCACTGACCGGACTAGCCAGCGATGAGTTCTTTCTAGAGCCTCGTTTGTACGCTTTCGGGCGTGTTCGTCTAGGCCGGTAAGATCATCAAAGGCCATAATGATGTCCGAACCGAGATCAAACTGTATTTGAATTGATATTTCTGGACTTATAAAAACATTATCGCCGCTAACGGGATCTTTGAACTTAACCCCCTCCTCTGTTATTTTTCTTATTTTACTAAGTGAAAAAACTTGGAAACCGCCAGAATCCGTGAGTATGGGCCCCTGCCAGTTCATAAACTCGTGTAAACCACCGACAATTTTTATGAGCTTTTCGCCTGGTTGCATATGTAAATGATAGGTGTTGCCAAGGATAATTGAGGCCCCCGTTGTTTTAACCATTTCAACATCCACGCCCTTAACAGTGCCTCGAGTTCCAACAGGCATAAAGACAGGCGTCTGAACTACACCTGCCCGAGTTACTAATGCTCCAACTCTTGAGTATTCACCGGTTGATATAAGTTGTTCGAAGTGTTTTTTTGGCATCTAGAGCATTATAGCGGGCATTGACGTAAAAAGTCATACATGTTAACTTATTCTGGTTAATAGTGAGGTGAGTTTTGAGTGCTAAACAAGCAGGCAAACCGCTTGAAGAATTCAAACTTTTTTACGAAGAAATTCTAAGCGATACATCGGCCAGTTCCAGAATCCGTCGAAATAAGAAATAAGCGTCTCTGGACAACCGATAAATAGAGGTGGGGCCCTGGTTAGTAACCAGGGTTTTTTGTTTTCTTACCCACAATAAGAAATAGTTATCCACTAGCATTTTATCTAGCGTTATGACAATATATTGTCATGGTTTGTGTGTACTGCAAAGCTAATACTGAGGTAATAAACAGCCGTCTACAGAGGCGCAGTAACAATGTGTGGCGAAGACGCAGATGCCAGGAGTGCAATGCCGTCTTTACGACCTACGAGGCTACTTATCTGCCCAACGCCTTATCTGTAAAAACAGATACTGGCCAGCTTGAACCGTATTTGCCTGGAAAACTATATAGCGACATTCTTGATAGTCTAAAAGACCGTGTAAGCCCCTACCTTGACGCTCAGGAGCTAACGGACACAGTAACTCAAAGAATACTGAGAGACGCTTCAAAAGGCCCTATAAACGCTCAGGAGATTAGCAAGACAGCTAGTGAAGTTTTGAAGCGATTCAATAGGCAGGCCTGGCTTAGATATATGGCTAACCACCCCTCGGTTCAGCCAAATCGCTAACGATCAGTCTAGACTACAGCTGATCTCTCGCTCTTTATTACTTTGTCAGTAGTATCAAACGTTCCCATGTAGTGGCCAAGCAATAGTTTGGTCTGAGAGCTAATAGCTGCAAAAGAACCAAATATTATCGCTGTGATTGGGAAATATACCCACTGGATAACCATCCAGATCGTACGGTGTCGTTTATATCTCTCTGGTCTTGGCGGTAGAGTTTTAAGCGATACTAGCAAACTGGCTATTAATCCGGACATGGCAATGGTCTGGAAGGCACTAGAAAAGTGAGGCAGCTGATTTGCAACAAAACTTTGGGGATTCAAAAACAGAGGTGGATATGCAGAAAACAGCAAGACCAAAGGCATTGTGGCCCAGCCAACGTGGTTTTGTAGTAAACGGAAGAATTTAGCAAAAACTTTGTATTTTGGAATATTGTTTTTCTTTAAAAAGCCTTGGTTTGCAACATAGGCAATGTCTGAAGCACCATAGGCCCAGCGTCTGACCTGCAAAAATTGAGCTTTAATTGTTGATTTATAACTGTCTGTTAAAACCGCGTCTTGGTATATGGGTATATATATTGGATAAACATTGTGATGGCCATCGTATCGGAAATAAGTGCGCCAAAACTGGTGACCATCTTCCACTACTGTCCTGACGCTCCAAAAATCAGTATCAATTAAAGCGGCTAGTGGTTGAGCATGAGATGCAAAGTTGCGAAGCATGTGCGGTCTAGTGGACAGCATAATGTTATAAAAAGAATTACCTGTCGCAATAACTCTCATGGGCGCTGGGGCGTCCCAAATGTTGTTTAAAAACATTGGGATTGGTTGATATGAAGCATGTAGAGGGTCCTCGGTCGAGCAATAAGTGTAGGCAAGCGAAGCTAGGTACTGAGAATGGGGGCGGTTGTCGGAATCTAGGGTGGTAACAATAACTTTTAGCGGGTCTATGCCCTTGGCCTTAATATCAGCGGCCAAAACCTTGCCTGCACAAGTTATGTTTGCCCCTTTGCCTGGGATTTCATGGTCCAGAAGAGTATGTTTTACAGCTTTGGCATAAAAGAATTTATCACCGTAATCGCGGATTAAATCATGAGCTGTCTTTTCAACTTCTGGGCCACCTCGCTCTTCGTATGCAAGGTATAAAATCATCTTCTTGCGATCGTAATCTGAACTTAAAACCGACTGAACTGTCGGCTCTAAAATGTCTCTAGACTCTTTCCAGAACGCGATGATTAGAACCTGGTATATCTCGCTTGGTTTTACACGCTTATCTCCTAGATTCTTCCCTACTCTTTGGATGTTGCGGGCATGCCAAGCGGGGGCTTTAGTGTTTACACTAAGTGTCTCTAGATCAGCGTTAAGCTTTTGCCATGGCAGCACTTTATATTTGTTCATGGTCCGCCAACCAAGCAGTGCCCGATAATCAACTGCCATAATATAGATAAACCACGTTAACAAGTAGGCAATTATAAAGTAGGCCGCAGCTCGAGGGCTAATATAGCCCAAAATAAAAGGCAGCATAAGAACCAGTAAAGACATTACACCTGGTAGCTTTTCAAAGGCTTTATAACGCCAATCTCTATCTTCTGGCTGGGGTATTTCGATTGAACGCATAAGCTTTATTGTAAAGAGATAAGCGCGTTAGCCACAATAGCTGATAGTAGTAGCAGGAAATTGGTTGAGGCCAGTATAAATACCGACAGTGAGTGGCGCAGATTGTATAGGCGAGCGCTTAAAGCCACAGCACTAACTGAAATAACGATCATAAAGAAAGCTAAGCTATAAATATCTATCGGTTTTCCGCTCTGATAACTTGAACCAGAGATATTAGGTCGCCAGGCAACTATGGTCGTTGGATTTTTTGATATATCAAACCTAACTAACACCGTAGCTACGCCAATGGTTAAAAGCGCGGCCATTAAAGTTATCAGTATTAGGACTAACCGATCGTGCAAATATTTTTTTGGTAATTCCATAAAACCTAGACTTTATTATATCCTGTTTTGAAATTTAGAACTTGCGCAAAATACATACTCTGCGGGAATAGCAGCAGTAACGGCAAACTCTTAGTTTGTTGCGATGATGGTGCGAGTAGCGGGAGTCGAACCCGCCTCTCATCCTTGGGAAGGATACATACTACCGATGTACTATACTCGCTCGCCTGGAGCCGATAGGCGGAATCGAACCGCCGACCTTCACTTTACGAAAGTGCTGCTCTACCAGCTGAGCTATATCGGCAAACCTGAAAAGAAGTATAACAAAAACCGCCTATTTAAGGCGGCTTCATGGTTCTTTGGCGGGCTCGACCGGATATCTGAAAATCTAAGATTTTCATCCTTCCTGCGATGCTCGACAAGATATCAAGCGAGCATGAATCTTGATCTGCGCTTCTCGTACGCCGAACCGCAGGTTTGCGATTCGTATCCGGCCAAAACTCAGCATGAAAAAAGAGCCACAAGAAGTGACTCTCTTTTCATGGCGGGCTCGACCGGATTCGAACCGGCGATCTCCTCCGTGACAGGGAGGCATGTTAGGCCTCTACACCACGAGCCCATGGTTTTGAACGGGTTAATAGTAACAATTTACAGGGAGAAAAGCAATTGGCGGTTATCTAGAAATGAACATAGGTTTTTGTTGGGCTTTTGGCTTTCAGAGCATTTATATGAACCGATATGTTTTGCAGGTTGATAGAAATATGCTGAGCGTTGACTGTGTTGCCATCATTTTTATAAACCTTTACGATCTCCAAGGTTGAGCCAGCGTCAATTATGCCAGAGTACTGACCAGGTTGAAGTTTGAACAGTTGATCGATAACCTGTGGAGCAATGTTTGGGTTGTCTTTTGTGATGGCTCCGCCGTAGTCTCCGGCATTAGCCCTAGAAGCTGCATCGTCTGACACATCCTTAGCTATGGCCCCAAAGTCGCCACCATTCTTAAGCTGATCGAGTACCATTTTGGCCTTGGCATTAGCCGCTGTATCAAGCCTAGCAGCTACTTTTTCCGTTAACATCTGCTCTTTAAGGCTACGTTTAAAATCCGTAACTGACCAACCCCAATAATCGCGCAGTACGTCGGCAAAAACTTTGTTGCTGCTACCTAGGCGATTCTGGGCCCTAACTATAGCCACCCGATCATCAACTTCTTTATCTGATACAGAAATATCGTTTTTGCTAGCCAACTGCTTTATATAAGCGTTGTTTATTGAGTCGGTCAGAGCCTGCTTTCTGAACTGTTGAATCTGGCTATTATTAACACTGTTGTTTTGCGGTTGCTGAGTCTGATAATAGTGGGTGAAATGTCTTACCTCAAATAGATAATTCTCATAATTTACGTAGTCGCTGCCGGCTTTAGCAATCGGAAACGGTACCACCTGAGTAACTTTATAGAGAAAGGTATTGTACTGATAGTAGCGGTACAAAGCGAGCATGCAATATATAAAAAAAGTAACAATTGTAGCGGCAGTAATTAATAAGGTAATCAGAACTATACGATGTTTGGAGTGCTGCAAAGGATAAATATATTTTCTGGCACCCTTTAGCACTTCTTCGCGATGCTCAGTGATATTCTGGTCGGTAATTTTTGGAACGTCCTTAAGCGAAATCGGTTCTTCGGGCTTTGGAGGGTTTAGTGGATTGAGCTCAACTGCTCTTTCGACCACGGGCGTGACGACATTTTCCTGCACCAGGCTCTTAACTTTTTTGACCTCTTCGGCCCTCTTGAATTTATTAATATTTGGCTTTTTTATCATGACTCAATTACTTTTTGACCCTCATCGCTCAGCGCCCTAACGCTTGGATGAATACCAAGCTCTCTAAGAGCGTGGACCATTTTCTTTTGGACCTCTCCTGGCTTGTGAACGTCGTGTATTATCAGATCGCCCACGTATGTCTGTACGACTATTGTACCAAACCCCAGCAGTGTCTGCTCCAACCCGGACACCTGATAGTTGATCATTTGCACCTGATCGAGGCTGATATCCACGACGTTAACCTGCAAAATACTGCGAGTCTGCTGGATAAAACGTTGATTAGTCATTATATAGACGCTAAAGTACCACTTCACCCACCAGGGGAAAATTAGAATACAAGCAATAATTAAGCTTATTCCCAGACTAGCAAAGAAAAACCCAATACTCGGTGGACTATTTGGCCTTGCGTAGGTAAGAATAAGAGTATAGATTGGACCAAGCACCATACCGACCGATGCAAGAACAAGACCCTTGCGCATTACGATTGGATGCTTTCTAAAGACGAGCAACACTTCTTCTTCGTCGAACTGCTCTTTAAAATGCTTGCGCTTATGTTTTACTGGTTTTGGCTTTTTGCCAGTTTCAGTGCTCATGCTTAGTATTTTAGCTTAAAAATACTAAAATTAGTGTGAGTTAGATGTTTTACTGCATGGCCCGGTAGCTCAGTGGATAGAGCGCCGCCGTCCTAAGGCGGGCGTCGCAGGTTCGAATCCTGCCCGGGTCACCATGTTTTGGCTAGCTTACTGAGTAAGCTTTTCGTGTACAGTCTGATAATTAAACAATTCGTCTTTGGTGAACCAGTGCTCAATTTCTTGCTTAGCTTCACCGATATCACCTGAGGCGTGGATAATATTTGGTAGTCCTGAGTCTTTAGCGTTAGAGTGCTGCATGCTCATATGGGCATAGTCTCCGCGAATTGTCCCCGGTTGAGCAGATTTCGGCTCAGTGGCACCAACTATTTTTCTAACGGCCTCAACAGCTTCAACTCCTTCAAGAACAACAGCAACAACTGGTCCAGTCATCATAAAATTGGCGTTTCGGTCAAAAACTTCCTGGCCGCGCCGTGAAATTAGCTTACTGATAGTCTCGTAGTGATGGTGGTAGTGGGCTTCATCTGGTTGCACCATTTTCATGCCAACCAATTTAAGGCCAGCTTTCTCAAAGCGGGATAAAACTTCGCCAATTAATCCCCTTTTTACTGCGTCCGGTTTAAGAAGTATTAGTGTTTGTTCCATTGTTTTTTCCGATTAATTACTAGCATTTTAACAGATTGAATGTTCCTTTACAATTTGAACAATAATAATGTTCGCTTTCTTAATTTGATAGAATGAGCTTATGCCCACTTATGAAGAAGCAGTTGCCAATTTTTTAGAGTATATGGAACTGGAGCAAAATCGCTCAAGTAAAACTATCGCTAACTATAAACATTACCTTACCCGGCTATCAGATTATGCTGGCGATGTTAAATTAAGTGATATAGACGATGAATTGATTCGAAAATGGAGGCTTTGGCTTAACAGATTGGGCACAAATAACAGTGATGAGTTGTCCAAAACAACTCAGAATTACCACTTGATTGCTCTAAGGTCTTTCTTAAAGTTTTGTTCCAAGAGAGGCTATAAAACTATGGCTGCGGATAAAATTGAGCTAGCTCGAACCAAACGACCCCAAGTAACCTTTTTGACTCCTGAGGAGTTAGACCGACTGGGCGCCCAGGTAAAACCGGATACGCTGGTAGGCGCCCGTGATAGAGCCATAATTGAACTTCTCTTCTCTAGCGGCCTGCGTATCAGTGAGCTCGTTAACTTAGACCGAGACCACATCAATTTAAAACGTCGCGAATTCATGGTTAGGGGTAAGGGGCAAAAAGATCGCCCTGTTTTTATAAGTAAGGAGTCAGCTGACTGGATTGAAAAATACCTAAATCTCCGCCAAGATAACTCAAACCCTCTGTTCATACGCTATAGTGGTTCAAAAAAAGCCGATAATAGTGGTAATTTTCAAAGGTTAACTGCCCGGAGCATCCAAAGAATGGTAGCCCGATACGCCAAGTTGGCCGGCATTACTAAACATGTCAGTCCTCATACCCTAAGACATTCTTTTGCAACGGACTTGCTTATGAATGGCGCTGATCTGCGCAGCGTACAAGCTATGCTGGGCCACAGCAACATCTCTACTACCCAGATATATACTCACGTCACCGACCCCCATCTAAAAAAAGTTCATGAGGAATTTCATAGATCAAAGAAGAATTAGGCTACTCCCCGTTGGCAAGGCGAATAATAGTCCCTGCGATCTCAGCTATTGGTACCGTCAGCTGCTCACGGCTATTTAAATCCTTGATTACACCTTCGCCCCTGGCTAATTCATCTGGACCAAGAAAAACTGCGTATGGTATGCCCATGCTGTCGGCTTTTCCAAGTTGCTTGCCTAGACCGGTTGGCTCGTAAATAATCTCGGCAGGCAAACCAGCAGCTCTTAGAGCGGTGGCCACCGCCATATAATCAGGTGCCTGATTTGCATCAAAATTAGTTATCAATACTTTGGTATTGGTATGCGCCTCTTGCGTTAAACCTAGTTTGAGTAAACCATCGTATAACCTATCAACACCAATAGAAGTCCCGACAGCTGGGATGTCTGGGCCACCCATGGCTTTAATAAGATTATCGAAACGACCGCCGCTACAAACACTCCCGAGTTCGGGAGCGCCCTTTAGAGTAGTTTCGTAAATAATGCCAGTGTAGTAATCTAGCCCCCTCGCAACAGCTGGATCAAAAACTATCTTCTCGGCCGTGTAGCCAGACGCCTCAAGCATGCCAAACACGCCTCTTAAGTTTTCTGTGCCCTCTTCCATAGCCTCCGAGCCACCTAGCAACTTAGATAGCCTTTCTAGTTTTTCCTTGGGCGGGCCCTCAACGGCCAGGTAATCACGCACAAGTCTGGCTACCCTATCCGAAGCGAGTAAGGTAACATCTTCTAAAACACCTTCTAGGCCAATCTTGTCGACTTTGTCGATGGTAGCTATTAGGCGCCTAGCTGTAGATTCGTCGTCGCCTACACCTGCCTTTTCGACTAAAGCATCAAGAATTCGACGATTATTAACCCTAATAACAGTGTCGGCACCAAGAGCAAGCATCGAGTCCGACATCATAGCAACAATTTCTGCGTCGGCAATTGGACTTGTTGTACCGGCCGTATCGGCATCAAACTGGGTGAATTCTCGATATCTCCCTGCTTGCGGGCGCTCGCCCCTCCAAACCTGCCCAACGGCATAACGCTTATAAGGCATAGGGATTCTGCCTCTGTGCTGAGCGATAACCCTAGCAAATGGCACGGTTTGATCGTAGCGCATAGCTACGGCCCGGCCGCCGTTATCTTCAAAACTATACATAAGTTTATCGCCCTCATCTCCATACTTGCCCTGCATTGTAGAAAGTAGCTCTAAAGCTGGAGTCTGAAGGGGTACAAAACCATATGATTCATAAACACCACGTATCGTATCTAACATAGCTTGTCTAGGAATCATTTGCTCAGCCAGCAAATCACGAAATCCTGACATTGGGCCCAATTCTCTAGCCATATACTTCTTCCTTTATAGGTTCAGTCTCTATAACTTGTCGAAGATGACGATTTAAGAAGTGAGTAACTGGTTCAATTCGACCGGCCATCCCCTTAAGGGGTCTTGGTACTTCGATAGTTGATACGTTAATGCCTGAAATATTTGAAACTTCGTCCCAAAGGTCAAGTGACCGGCCTAAACAAAATCTAGAAAATGCTCTTATTCTATCTTCGCCCTTTATGCTTGCCCATACCTCTGGATCACCAAAAGGCCAGAAATACGGTGCCGACCAAACATCCTGACCATCAACTATTGTTCGCCCAGAGTATGGCATGCAGGCCAGAAAATCTCGCTGACATACTTCGTCCTCAACTTCTGGGTAAAATCGTACGTGCTCTACTGCTATTCCGGCATCCTCTAAGGCCTTTACTCCTTTTTGGATTGCGACGCCAGCAATCACCGACCGTATTGGCCTACCGGCTTCTGTCAGCAGTTCATTAAGTTTGAGTATCGTACCGCCCGAGAATACGACATCTTCCATAACAGTAACCGGTGCAATTTCACTTGTTCTAAATTCCTTAATTTGAGCCTCTAAATGAGGAGTGCCTGGCCTATTTGATAAGGGTATATCGTTGTAGTCTGGATCGACAGCACGTGTAGCGTCGATGTAACCTGCAAGATTATGCATACCATCTGTGTAAGCCCTGTCTAATGAAATTACTGGCAATCGACTTCTACTAACGAGTAAAGCAAGCCCCTCTTGAAGCTCATCGTGATCGACTACTTCAACAGGTGCGTCAGTTGATTGAGCCAACATTGCAAGTAGATCTGAGGTGTAGTCTTCGAAGTATCGTGAAGATGGGGTTTTTATACCTCGTTGTTTACCCCAGGCATGCAGAAGTTCATGCCCATCAGCCGTAACAACGTATGGAGACTTCCCCTCTGGACTTGCCATCGTACGCCAATTGTAGCACGATTATTTTTAAAACTATCTAGACTCTGTTGTCATTTTTTCGATGATATCTACGGCGCCGCTGGTCACTGGGTACGGTGATATATAATCTGCTGATTCTTTATATTCATCTGTTGAATCACCTACCGCGTAGTGAAAAGCTAGGTCTCTGCCGAGAAAATCGGCAATCGAATTACCAACCATAGCGAACTTACCTACTTGCAAGACAGAGGCAAGTCTTTCGGTGCCCGACCTTTTTGTGGTTGCCTCACGAGACAATATTAATAATCCGTAGTCATGGTTAAGATCAATATGTAGATCATCAAAGGCCGGATAAAAAGGTTCTGCAGCTTTAGCAAAACCGTCAAGCAAAGCTGGGCTGATAGCTAAAGAACCATCTTCTTGAACCTGACGTATATGGAAGCCTATGCTGTTTCTTCTTAATATATTTACTAGTGCGATTATCTCTCCGGGGTTTCCCGAGACTTGCCCGTTTCGTAACGCTTCTACCGGGTTGCCATACCACATCCTGGCTCCCATATCCTCCCATCTTTCACAAATTTGGATTCTAGACCTTGTAAAAATCGAGGCCTCGGCTCGGTTAAAATAGAGTTCGTGGTTGGCCACCGTTACGGCACCTTTTTCTGCGATTATTGGGCCATTCATACCTAGTCTGCGGCGCCATAGGGTCAAAGCTTCAAACGGAGTGTCGGAGCTTAATCCCATCTGCCAACCAGTTTCTTGGGCTTGCTGGATCGCGGGATAAATTTTATCATCAGTAACTTCGTACTTACCGCCAATTAATGTTCCGTCTAGATCAAATAGTGCGATCCGACTATCTGGGATTGGGAATGCGCCCTCTTGCTTAAGCATTTTTTTGCCTTAAAAATTTAGTTGTTTTCTCTGCCGCATCTTCTGCAGCTTTCTTTGAGTCAAAACCTCGGTATAGATTAACTACAAAATAGGTGAAAAAGGTATCTCCGGCACCGATTGTATCCTTGAGATTGTCTATGTGCTCGGCTGATATTTTGTACTTTTCGCCTTTTTCGTAGACTTCTGCCCCGTCTGAACCATATGTTATCACTAATAGCTTATTCTTCTGTTTTTTTACAAAATCGGCCGGCAAACAAGCCACCTCTTCGGCAGTACCTTTGAGCCCGTAAATTTTATCGGCTATCTGCCTAATCTCGGGCCATTTTTTCTTTTTTCCAAAGCTTTTACCCTCGCGAACAAAGCCTTGTATATCTACGAATAATCTATCCAACTTTTTTATCCTGCTGATATCCCATTCGTTGGTGATTGTTGATATCAAGGTCCACTGCTCCAGATCCAACTTGCTTACACTGCGAGTCGCTGGCAAAGTGTCCAATTTACCAAATTCATTACCTTTCATAACTTTTATTTCTACAATAATTTTGTCACCCGTGTACATATCAAACTTAACTTTTTCAGCTTCGAGTACATTTTTAATAAATAAAGCTGGGCCGCCAGGCTTAACTCCTATAAGTACATCGTTTTCATCAATAATAACGTCGTCACTGAATGACGAAACTACAGATATTTTTTTATTTTTCATTTGCCTGCCTTTCGGGCAAGCTCTAAGGCCTTCTTGACCGCTGTCTCAGGAGTCTTTGTGTTAACAAATTTTATTCGTTTTCTTGAGTCGAGAAATTTACCCGCAAGTTTATCGGACCAACCACCAAAGCCAGAAAGCACCACAACAGGAATACCAGCTTGGTAGGCTATAGCTAATTCTGTAAGAGTCCCCGAACCGCCGCTGATCGCAATCACCACATCGCACGACAAAACTAGAACCATTTCTCTACCACCGCCTCTTTCAAGTCCTGTTGGTATGACGATATCTGCATCCTTTTGCCAAATATCTTTTCCTTTGCCATAGGTTATACCAACTGTTAAGCCACCTCTGCTTTTCGCTCCTCTAGCGGCAGCTGTTGAAAGCGAATCGGTATCTTTTTCCGCACCAAATACTAAAATGGCATCGTTCTCGGCAATTACTTCGCCGAGTTTTGTGGCAGCTTTTTCTAAGGCTTTGCTGTACTTTAAATCAGCAGCCGAGCCCATTACGCCAATTTGATACTTTCTCATTTCACCCCCTCCTTAGCTCTAATTAACACCGGATAAACTTCCCCAATTGGTGGGTCCCAAACAACTAGGTTATTTTGCTTTAGGGATCTACCTGAAACCGTAAGATCCACTATCGCATCGATTGGCCCCTCTTGATATTGCAGATACGGGAATATCTCTGTAGCGCCGTTGACACTTACGACCTCGACGTTTGGCATGCCAAGAGTCCTAAAGTACTCCCCTGTAATTACGGGATACTTTGAAGCAACTCTTTGTATTTGATCTAATGAGACAATTCCTGATCCGTTAGCCGTTGCCAGCACAATCGACCATAAACCGTATTCACGAAACGTTGCCACCATTTCGACCTTGTCGTAATCTTGATCCTCTACTAGTCTATCAAGTCCGACTATCGCTTGATCAACTGCGCCAGACGCCACTAAATTACAGATATCCTTATTTCTCACGAACAAATATCCAAAAAACCCATCCGGCGAAACGCTGACTAAGTCCCTTTCGTCGGGAGGCAATGGGGGCACACCAATTCCTAGCCGTTCATTATAAATTGCTCTGGATATCTCCGTTAGTCCGCCATCTTTTTGTAGGGCGATCTTCACGGGCGCCTCCATGAAGCGCTGAATTAATTCAAACGATCCACCGTATTCGGCTAATTCAGAGGGGCTAGGTTTTATTGGCGTTGATTGTAATACTCTCTCAACCATTGGAAGCACTCCATTCGTAGTCTATTTTTCTTCCAAGGAACGAGAGGCTATAAAAAAAGGACCCCTCGCGGTCCCATCCTTGTTCTTTAGGATATTACTATCTTAAAGCTCTTGGCACCGGCTCAACGTAAAACGCGATTTCGGTTACTATATTTTACGGTTTAGTTTCCGTAGCGTATTTTGACGCTCAGCTCGTTCCGGCGTGACTGGAACTAATAACGCTTTATACGAAGAGAAGTATAGTGCCCCGGGGACAATTTTGTCAAATAGCCGATGATTTACTGCTGGTCTTGCTCGGCCTGAGAGTACCCAGCTCTTGCTAATAGATCCGCGGGATCCAAATTAAGTGCTCGCGCCAAACCAAAAACCGCATTTGGCAAGGGGCGCAAGGGGCCATTGGCCCCACTCTTTGCTAATTCTATTTGCGACAGATAGCTCTGACTAATTCCAGCTTCGGCAGCTACTCTAGCTTGTGAAACATGAGCTGCAACTCTTGCAGACCGTACATATTCGCCAAAAGCTTTTACCAGTTCTGCCAGCTGCTCGGGGCTCATTTCTGTTGGTACCGGGTTAGCCTGCCCTTCAAGAGCTAATTTGTTGCTATAGCCAAGATCAAGTGCTGGGACGTTAAACGATATCTCTACTTGGTTGGCTGTAGATGTGCGGCCAATATTTTGAAGCAGAAAAAGCATATGCGCATAAAAAGCCTCGGCATGTTCTGCCGGCACCAGTCCCCTGATACTTAGGGCGAAGGGTACGTCTGGGTTGTCCTCTGCTCCTCTAACCATATTGAGGATAGTAAAATTATATTTTCTATCTGTCAAACGTAGTTTATTGAAATTGGTGTTTGTAATAATTATTGTCCTGTGATAAAAAATGACTATGAGTATAGGAGCAGAGGCAGGTCATACTTCCGGCGATAAAGTCTTAATCGTAAGAGACTCTGTGACTCTAGCGCCTGAAGCCTGGGCGACAATTGCGGCATTGCCAGGCGAACGTGATGCCGAACTAGATGGATGGGAAGTCGTTTTACCAGACGCCGAAACAGGCCAACAGCCAACCGTCCCTGCCGAAATGGGCCCTGCTTTTAAATTTGCCAATCCTGGCGATTCCACCCAAAAAGAATTATCTGTAGTTTTTAAACGGCCCGACGCTAGCCAAGTTGCACTTTACGGCGAACTTCTTGGGCCTACCAACGGAGAGCCAGCTGAAGCAACCATTTTGTCCGCATTTGCATTTGTAGTGGGAGCCAATGGCTCCGAAGGAATGCAGAGAATTTATGTTGCGGAACCAGGTAATGCTGGGGTCGTTGTTCAAGAAGCATTATCTCAAATATAACTAGTTAAATTTAAGAATCTCTATCGACCTTTAGTTCTGGGCTATTATTGGTATTTTTAGATTTTTATTATAAAGTCGGCTTAGCGACTTCTTTAGTTATGCTCGCACCTAGATAACTAGACCTCCACAACTTGAAAGGTTCGGTGATGAGAGTTGTTTATTCGCTTGAGAACACTCGCGGTAGCGGCTTGCATCGCCGTAATCTGCGGGGTTGGTACTTCGGCTAGCATGGCAAATGGGCCTAAAGTATGCCCGGATATTAGCGTCGGGACATTCATCAACACCCTGACCGTACACCGCCCCGATGGTACGTACTCCTACCAATTCCGTTTGGTGTTGGTGGCGAATAATTCCGTGACGGTGAAGACTAGCTTAACAGGTGACGCCGGGCCCTTTGGCAACGAGGAGGCCCTTGGGCCTGGCAACAACAACTTCACCTACTGGCTCAACGTTGAGGACAAACTGAGTCCAGGCAAAACCGAATCTCTGACGGTCAAGCAAGATTGTGCGACCAAGCCAAAACCAACGGTCACCGTCAAACTATGGACACTGGATCAAGCCAGGGGGCTTGTTCAGCCCTGGAATATAGGTTGCCCCGAGATGGTCGTGATTGACTCTCGGGGGTCTGGCGCCAAGCCGGGCACGATCAGCCCGCCTGGCCAGAAGTTCGCACAGGGTCTCGCCCTGTACAACCTGGCCCGTTTTACAGAGACCGGCCCAGCAATCCTGCCAATCGCTAACCCCTACCCGGCCACCGGCGGTTTCATGAATATGTTGATGGCCGTACTCAGCTCGCAAATATCTGCCAAGTTGAAGTTAAGACTCCTGGTCCCATACAATCTGTCCGTATCCGTAGGCGAGAAGTGGTTACGGCAAGAGCTGGCTGATGTGGCCCAGAAGTGCGGACACACTCAGGTGTACCTAACTGGGTACAGCCAAGGAGCCCAAGTAACCGGGAACGTCTACCAAGGCGGTACCTACAGCAACGTAGATGGCGTGGCACTCTTTGGCGACCCGCTGCTCAACCCGCTCGACAGCAGTGATGAACAAAGCGAAATCAACGCTCAAGCTGGGAGCCTTGGCCTTAGAGCGATGTTCAACACCTTGAAAGTTAGGTCATTCTGCCACTACGACGACCCAGTTTGCCACGGCTCCTTACGCAAACTGCTCAGGTTCGGCTTTAAGTACCACAACAACTACGACCAGCTTGGGGAGCCAGAAGAGGCTGTGAAGGTATTCTTTCTGAACTAGAGGTAATGTGTTCTAAAGGGTGGCAGTGAAAGCAGGCTGCCACCCTAGCTGAGCGACAAAGAAGCGCATAGGCTCTGATGTATTTCAGAGCCTTTTCTTATAAAAAAACACCCGATCGGGTGAATATCTTGCTTGATGTTTCGTTTGCGGACGGGAGTTGGCTTTCGCCTTCTCCCGTCCGCCCGCACTCGTCCTAGTTAGCGGGGATTGGCAGACTTCCGTCAGTGCACGGATCAGACGCACCATCAACCCGAGTCCACTGGCTACGCCAGATGCCCGCAGCCGGATAGTGGTCTTGGTTGTCGCTGTTGTAGACATAGAACACGACCCGGAAGTAGCCCGGAGCCCAGCTCTTGGCATCATCCGTCCGGAGCGTTGTGAGATGGTCGAAGTAGCCCTTGCAGACTGGGTTGACTCCGTCCCTGCTGTACTGAACTGCCGACAGCATCCAGTAGCTGTACTTGGCAGTCCCCATCGTGCAGGTGAACCCGTCCGGTCCGATGGTCAAGTACTGCTGGGCCTGGAGAGCCCCAGCGTCGACCGGCTGGACGGTACAGACCCCATCTCCCCCCGTGCAGATGACAGGGGCGCTCTTGCCGACCAAGCCGTTGAAGCTCGAGCCTGGCGACAGAGTGCATACGGGGGCTGCTGGCCCTGGAGTCGCGATCACGCGTGTCGGGATGTTGCAGATCACCCGAGCAGCGGGGTTGTTGACGACCCCTCTACCGGTGGCCTTGGCGGTCATGCCCTTGTAGCGGGCGGTGACCGTCAGGATCGCCTTGGCAGAGGGAACCGCAACCGAATCGCCGTTGAGCGGGTTGGCCGCAATCCACTCCGGCTTCTGCGACAGGCCAGAGAGCTTCTGACAGGCGCCACCCGAGGGATCGGTGACGGCGACCTTCCAGAAGAACTTGAAGACCCCGGGGGTCTTCAGTGGCGTGAGCCGCGTCTTGCCGACGGTGCAGACCACGTTGGGGTTGGTGACTCCAACGCCGTCGCCTGCCAGCTTGAAGCCAGTCGCAGGCACGCTGCAGACCAGCTTGAGCTTGGCCTTGGGGACCGTTGCGTTGGCCCCGCCAGCTGCCAGCAGAACGCCGACGGCTGCCAGGGGAATTGCTACGAACATCTTGCGCATTTCTCACCTCGCAGCGTTGAATTAACGGGAGTGGCCGGTGTTCTCTACCGGCTGTGAAAAACTGCGCTCTAAAACTACTAGAACGTGAATATATTATCTCACTAAATGTGTCTTTTGTAAATGTCTTAATTTGGTCTTGGCGAGCTACAGCCATTAGAGGCTACATCCGTATAGTAAGTGCCCTCCCATGATTGGTGCAGGATGTCCTTGCCGACATCGTAGCATGTGTTCCAGTGCATTGTTTTACTATCGGTACCACTGCTCCCGTCAAACGCGTAACAAATAACGGTAACTGTGGCATTGCCGTTGCCATCGGCGCCCGGCATTCCACGGTTATTTACGCTTGCTCCGGTAGTGCTATATAGAGAGTAAACGGAGGTACCGGGCCAACCAACCGTTACATCAATCCAGTGCCCAATACTAGCTCTGTGAAACGTAGAGAAAGCGCTCAAGCCGTAACTATAGGCGTTACCTGTGTCTGTGTTGACTGCACAGCGTTCAATTTTTGAATAGTCGCCGTTTTGACTAGCGGTAATATCAAAGCACCCAATAAATGTATGGTGGGCATCGTCCCTACAGTCGTTAGGGGCATTAGGGCGAGTCACACTCCAGGAGAAAGCATATTGGCCAAAGCCAGATGGTATACCTATTGCTACAGAGACTCCACCACCGCTTGGAACTGGTGGGACATTAGTACAGTCAGCAGCATTAAGATTGCAACTGGCGGAACCGCAAGTAATGTTCCCTGTTTTTGCCACTACCCCATCGTTACCGTAAGTAAAGCTACCAGCCGTTCCAGCACCGTTTAATGAATAGCCGCTCTGAGACTGCCCGCCATCAATAGTATATGTGCAGGGCCAGGCAGCAAGATTATTACCCGTAAAGTTATAGCAATTGCCGTGCCTTACGCCTCCGTATACACAGTTGGTATCTTGAGTGAAGCTTGATAGAAATGCCGGCGGAGGCGTAGGCGTAGGTATAGTAAAATTACCGGTAGCGCACGGGTTACTCTTGCCAGCTGGGTTATCCGCACACAAACTATAACTATGCTCGCCGGAACCAAGATTATACGTCCCGGATAGGGTTTGTGGTTGATTTGAATGAGTGGCTGGGAATAGTGATATGCAGTTTGCTACTTCTGAACCGTCTATCAACAATTTGCAGTAGGTGATACGACCGTTTTTTGGATTGATAGAAAAGCTGCAATTAGCATTAGAGTAGTCCCCCGCGCTGCTACAGCTACCATTAACTGTGGGTGGGACTAATTTATCAAAACCAGACTGATCAAAGCCGCAATAGTTAATCGTGTCAGAGTTTATATAAGCAGGAAAATCAACCGAGTTGGTATTATACAAACGTTTGCAAACTGCATTGGCTGACCGCAGCGCGTACTCTGGAAACGCGTCATCCGTAGAGGTAATATTTTGGCTAGCACTACTTAAGCCGCTTATATCTACCCTGGCCTGTAAGCGCTTTACTGCGTTGGAAGACTGCGCCGTAACATCAATAATTGCTTGAGTGCCAACAAAACTAACTGGCGCGCTTGAAGCTGTTGCGTCATTAGCCCTAATCTTAACATCAGCAGCACCATAAATTGGCGTAAGCCGGATGTAGTACATATAGCCAGCCGGATTAGCCGTTGGGAGATTATTAATTATCAGGCTGCAATCATAATCGGCCGATCCATTAAATGCACCGTTTAAATTCTTGAGTCCGCATTCCACCGGCTGTAAAGACCCTGAAGTTGCTGCATAAGACAGAGCATTAACACTAAATCCCGAGGCCTTAATAGGGTAAAGGTAGAAGGTCTTTGAGTTAGCCGTAGCATAAGAAGCATCCTTAGTATCGGCTGGGACCGGGTAAAGACTAACCTTTAGCATTGGGGTGTCCTTGGCTGAGAGCCAAGCAGTCTCGTCAAACAATTGGCCAGCCTGTGCGGATGGCACAAAGTTGTTATAACCCCTGTTGGTTGCCTGCCAGCTAACCATCATCTTGCCCGCCGGAGCCGAAAAACTGGTTCTAATAACCTGAGATTGATTAGACGTTATTGCTTGATAAACAATGTCTAGCGGCTTGGTATTAATAAGAGCGCAGGTGTATTTGGTATTCCCATCTCCAGACAGGTTTGAGGCAGCATTAAGGGGCTTACCGCTACCCACTAGATCGCTACATTGGGTAACATTAGTGTTCGGATTATCACGCAAAAAACTGATTGAGTCGTTGATACCACTAGCCGCGGCGTTATATGCGGCTTGCCCGAGTTGATTATTGAGAGACCTTTGAAGTTCGCGGTTCATAATGACCGAGAAGGCCACAGCAACAGCACTCAATAAAGAAATAAGCACAACGGTAACGACTAGGGAGGCCATGCCGGTTTGATTATGCCGTCTCATATATTAGCCCCCTGATAAACGACGGTGCTTAATCGAGTGACAGCACAAAACTGGGTTATATTGCCACTACCTTGGCACTCGGCGCTGGCTGATTTAGGATCAGTTAAGACATTGTCCGCGCCAAAGGCAACGGTAACATTCACCGAATAAGCCGTACCCCCTCCAGCTATGGGCGATATCGAAAAAGCTAGAAGCCTCATATTATTGCCCAAGAGTTCTGCTGGATTGACCATGGCTGTAATTGGTGCATCGAACGGGTTACCACAACCATCGCCATTTGGTTCATCGGCAATCAGACCAAAATTGGATGTATTATTGTGAGCCGAGGTATCTACTAAATTAAAGAGTTTGAAGCTATAACGGTGGCCTCCTATGCAGTAGTAGTTGCGGCCAGAGGTAGCGGTGTTCAAGCCGGAAACACTTGAACTTAGACGAATATTGGACGATACGCTTGAAACTATTTGTTTGGCTATCTGCTGAGTTTGAGTAACTGTTACGCCCTTATAATAAGAGCGGCCCAGCTGCACAAAAGCCGCTGCACCTACCAGCAAGATTATGGAAAATACACTAGTAGCTATCATCAGCTCCGCTAGCGTGAATCCCTTATCTTGCTTGGTCTTTATCATGCCGTCCTACTGGTCAATTTTTAGACTATTGATAACCTGATCCCATACTTTCTGGTTTGGCTGCCAGTTAACAGTAATAGAATCAACCATAAAGTAGTAAAAAGTGCTTTTCCCGGTAGATAGAACAACTTCACCACTAAGCGGCGGTAATGTGGGCACTGCTTTTGCATCTTTTGCGGTACCAGTGAAAGTCATATACCAAGCATTTGATTTAATGGTATCTGAGGTAAAGGTCTTAGGATCTGAAAAGGTAATATTGTACCCCGTTTGAGCCCTATTGGTCACAAACTCTTTGACGGGCTTTATAACCCCAGCATGATTAGCTGACTTTACGTCAGTCATTGCGGTATTTAAATTTTTTAGGTAATCGCTGCTTAACTCTATACCAGCGTAAACCGAGGCAACTGCAATTTGAGCCACCGTAACTGGCTGATTATTCTTTAGTAGAACGTGGTACATACTGGCTTGAGTAGCTTTAGCCTCAATTGGAGCTAGGGTAAGATCGGTTGGCCTGACCAAGGACATACCCGAACCTGCCTGCTGACCCGGCAGCTTAACTGCTTCTGTCTTGTTATAAGTAAAGGTGAAGGCACTTGGTGCTGGTGTTCTATTGGCATACCATCTGTAACCAAAATACCCGCCGATTGCTAATACTAGCACAGCTAATACCGCTTTTATTTGCATGCTAGATAATCTTGGCAGTTTTATCTTGGGGAGATTTATTCTCCTTTTTAAATTGGGAGTCTGTGGTTGCATATTTACCTCTTTAACGCTTATGTTTAATTATACAGTTCCTAACACCCTACACCAACCTTGAAAGAAGACGTACCGCCCATGTTTGACGCCCAGAGGCTTACTGGTGTCCAGCTCGATGTAGAAAGAGTGATACATACTCCCCCGCCTCCGTCATAGGTGTTGAAATATATTCCAGCATAAAGTGCAATGGTTGTGTTTTGTAGGTTCACCCATGAAAGATTATCATTTTGAACACCATACTGTTCTACCCAGCCATAATCACCAGGGCCAAATGGGCCAGCGCAGGTATAGCCGTTATTCCAAAAATTACCACACAACCAAGCCAGTGGCGGAGGTGGTGGCGGAGGTGGCGGTGAGCCAACTAGCACTGTTGTTGCGGGACTACTTGTTGTTGTGCCGCCGGCTCCCGAGCAAGTAACGCTGTAGCTAGTAGTCACCAGCAAATTACCGGTTGGGGCGTTACCTGAGACTGGGCTTGTTCCGCCCGTGGAGAACCCATTACCAGTACAACTGGTGGCGTTCGTGGACGTCCACCGCAAAGTTGTGCCTGAATTATAAGCAATTGTGTTAGATCCTGAATCGGCAGTTAAAGTTACGGTTGGCTTGGCGGGTAAAGACGTAACGAAAGTATGATCGGTGCCAGTTGTTGTGCCCGCCGCATTAGTAGCTACTACTCTAAAATGGTAGGTTTGACCAACACTCAAGCTGGCAGCCTTGGCAGTAACTGGCACAGGTGTAGTGCCCGCTCCTATCGAGCCTCCACAATTTTTTGGACTACCATTAGCCCCATAGGCCGTAGTTAATCCCCACTCAAAAACACAGGTAGTATCTGTACCATTGGGGTTGACCTGAGCCACAAGGTCGGCCGTATTGCCTGAAGCGCTGACCGTATTATTGGCCCCCTCATTGCTGATTGTCGGTCTAGCTGGGGTCGTAAACGTACCGTTATTAACACTGCAGGAGGTACCTACGAGATTCGTAGCGCACAGCTGAAAATAATATATAGTGTCTGGGTCTAAGTTAGAAATAGTAGCGGTTACCGCAATATCTGTCGTACCAGAGCCTCCCGGCAAGCTCGAGCAACTAACTTTCTTGGGCTGGGTGTAGTTAGTGGTCGTATCATAATTAAAATAACAGTCTGTAATAACATTACCATTAGGGTTAACCGTGCCATTGATAGTTGCCGAGGTCCCAGCAGCTGAGCCAGTACCCGCCGTAACTAGAGCTTTTTTGTAAACTCCTGGTAGCTTGTAGTAAAGATTTAGGTTTGCTGTTCCGTTCGGGGCATCTGGGTTATCCCATTGAGCGGTTACCGTAAATAGATTGTTGTTGTAGCTGACGCCCACATTGTATTGGCTGCCGTTATAGCTGTTGCAAAGCTTGTTGGTCGTTGCTTGAGCAGCAGTATTTTTTGTGCCATCGGTATTCAAACAGAATGGTTGGCTTACTTGATAGTTAGTAGCAAAATTAGGATCAGTGTTTTTAGCATTTATTAGTAGGTCTACTTGGCTCTGTGCATAATTAAGAGCTTCTGTTCGCTGGTTGGCCTCCGTGCCAGCTCTAAGACTCCTAGAGCTCAGTGCGTAGACAGTAGTAAGAATCATCGATAAAACTACTAGCGACATCATCACTTCGACAATCGTATCCCCTCGGCTAGACTTTGAGGGGCCGGCCCCATCGCCAGAGAACAGCAGTTTTAATTTTATTAGTAATATTTTCATGAGCAACTCGTAAAGTTAATGTCGGTAGTTACACCGGTCGGGGCACTTGTGATATTAAGCAGCGCGGTTTGGGCAGAACCTGTGCTAGCAAAACAAACTGCCCAGCTAGTAATTATGGGTGTGTTGGCGCAACTTACGCCGTTGGCATTTTGTTCCTGCAGACAGCTTTGCACCCCAGTACTACGGGCACTGTTAATGTCCGTACTTTGATAGGCATAACCCTTGCCAAAAACGGATTGGGCGCCAGTAACACCTGAGTTTTGATAACCATCTTGCAGACTATTATAAAAACCCACTAGGTCACTATCGGCGGTTGTGCCATTGGTGTAGGTGACTTTTGAGGATTTTACGGTCCCCCAAGAGGTAACGTATTCTTCCGTTAAATCCGTGCCGGCCGAAACAGCTGGAGTTGGTGAAGCATTTGCAAAGGAAGTAACTGGCTCACCGGATGAGGTACTCTTATTGCCTAGAACGCTGTAGATAAATATCTTTTGTTGGGTTGGAACAACTTGAAAGGCTCGCCCAAGAAAGATACAGTCTTGGTTTGACCCTTGGCCATTACCGCCAGCCGTTAAGGTGGGTCGGCCGGTCGAGACGGAAGTAGCGCAAGTAAAATTGTTGCCACCTAGAAAAACACTTGTGCTGATTTCATCAACGTATTTTTGAAGCTGCGAGTTTAGATCTCTCATGCCCTGCTCAAAGCTAGTCCTGGACTGTTGGCCATTAAAAACAAATGCCGCCCCAGCAAATATAACTCCGCTTATCGTCAGAAAAAGCATTACTTCGACAACTGTATACCCACCCATGAGGCGTCTCATATAAGCATAAGTATAACAGATTTGAGAACTGTTATTTAGTTAAAAATCCAAGGTACCAATCAATTATTCTTTGACCAAAAAGAACTGCAATGGCTGTGGCAACAATTAAGAAGGGCCCGTAGGCAAAGCGAGTGTTTAGAAACTTCTTCTTGGCCATGGCCCCAGGGATCGCAAAGATAGTGCCAAGCACAGAGGCTAGAAAGATCATAAGCAAACTTTTAGAGGGGCTAGCTATTAACGTACCGGTTAGCAAACCGAGTCGTACATCGCCAAAACCAATCCACTGACCCTTACTAACTTCATGTATTACAAAAAATAATCCGCTCGCGACTAAAACACTTAGGGCCCAGCTAGTTAGGTCATGACTAACCTGGCTGCTATAACCAAAAATGTATATACACCTACCTATTACAGCAATGGCCAATGATGAATATATTATCTTGCTAGGCAGCAGCATCCATTTGTGGTCAAACAACATCAGCGCTAGTAAGCCAACGGAGCATACAAGCCATGTCACCAAAAGTACCCAGCCACCTGTAGTAGAGAGACTGACTGGCCAATAATAGTAGGAGGCTGCAAACCAAATAGCTGCCAGTAATTCTACTACCGGATACTGTTTAGATATTGATGCCCTGCAGTAGCGGCAGCGGCCCTTAAGCACCGCCCAGCTAGCTATAGGAACAAGGTCTCGGACAGATAATGTATGTTTGCAATTTGGGCAAATGCTTCTTCCCCTAACCCAATCCCTGCCTTCATGAAGCCTCCAGACTAGAGCATTAACAAAGCTGCCCATACACAAGCCGATAACAAACAAAAAGGCTATACCCATATTGCTTATGAGTATAGCCTAAAGTATTGGCTAGTTACTAGTTACCGACGCATCGGTTAATAACTGTGCTGCCCGTACCTTCGTTGTTATATAGAACAGCGAATTGATTAGCGTTGACAGTGGCGCCTGTTGTGTAGTCGTCGCCTGCGGCCGTACAAGCTGTTTTAAAGAATACTGCGGCCGTACCTGTATCAGCTGGGAAGCTAGCTTTGGACGCAGCAGCCGGACCGGCTGCAACTGTAACAGTCTTAAGCTGGCTTAAGGTATTCACATCCAATGTTGGGCCAACCACTGATGCGGTTGCGTTACAGCTAGATACTGTGCCGTTTTTGTTACTCAAACATTCGTTAACACCTGCTGCGATCTTTGAAGCGTCAGCTGTTCTTGATGTGTTACGTGCGTTACGCTGCAATGCTGGAACGGCTAAGAAAACTATTAGCATAATTAACGCTGCAACGGCCAACACAATCATGACTTCGATGATCGTAAATCCGCTTTGCTTTTTTTCTTTTAGACCTAGTGGTGCCCTCATTATTTACCCCTTTAATTTCGATATAATTATTAATTTTAGCGCCTTTTAAGCTATTTAACCATAAGCGGATTATACCACATTTACATTTCTGCCAACTAGGCTATATATAGGCAGAAGAACAGCTGCAACAATTATTAAAGCTATGGCGCCGACCACAATCATCAATAGTGGTTCGATGATCGATGATATTGATTTTATTTGATTATCAACTTCCTTCTCATAATAATCGGCTACTTTGGAAAGCATGGTGTCGAGCTGGCCCGATTGTTCGCCAATACTAATCATCCCCGGTACAAGTTGCAGAAAATTCGGGTCATTTTTTAAACTTTCAGAAAGCGCCTTGCCGCCCTTAACTTGCTCTACTGCTTTATTGATCGAAGCGGCGACATGAACATTCCCCACTGCCCTAGATGTTATTTCAAGCATCTGAATCAATGGTACCCCGCTAGCAACCAGGGTTGAAGCTGTTCTTGAAAAACGCGCCATATATAATTTTCTAAACAGTTGCGCCATTGGCCAGGTAGTCATTTTTAGATGATCTGCGACTTCCTTGCCTTCGGCCGTATTAAGCCAACGATATAGACCATACCCAATCCCAATAATGATCAGAAGGAATATCCACCATAGCTGAGTCATTAGGTGTGATATGGAAAGCAGCCAAGAGGTGATAAAAGGTAGTTTGGCGCCAGGCAGTTCTTTATATATATTTTGAACTTGAGGCAATACAGCCACAAGCATAAAGACTACTACACCAAACAAAACCAGCATAACCACTAATGGATAAACCAACGCTCCTCTTACTTTGCCAACTATCTCAGCATCAGCCTCTTGGCGATTAGCTAAACGCTCCAACGTTTTATCCAAAGTCCCCGACGTTTCTCCGGCGGCTACTAGGCTTACATAAACTGTGTCAAACAGTTTTGGGTACTTACTAAGAGAATCAGCCAGCGTCCCTCCTGCTTCGACATCATTAACAATCTTGGCAATTACTTTTTGGAATTCTTTATTCGGAGTCTGTTCCTGAACATTTTGCAGGCTTTGGACTAATGGAAGCCCGGCGTTAACAAGTGTGGAAAGTTGTCTGGCAAAAATAACCTTTTGCTTGGTGTTAATCCGATCTCGGAATGATAATAAGCTCTTGGACTGGTTTTTTAGACTTATCTCAATCGGGGTAAGACCCTTTTCGATTAAAAGTTTGCCGGCAGCCCGCTCATTTTGGGCTTCGACTTCAGCTTTGACTATCTCTCCGGTCTTAGTATCCCGGGCGCTGTATTTATATACTTCCATTGGCTAGCCCCTCATCAACCGATCAAGCTGCTCAAGGTCAACGGCATAATTACGCGCCTCGTCATAGCTTATGGTGCCGGCATGCACCATATTAACCAATACTCTGTCCATACTCTGCATACCGCTCTCCGCCCCGGTTTGGATAACGGCTTCAAGCTGGTAGTTTTTACCATCCCTTATGATATTTCTGACTGCTGGAGTGGCTACCAAAACCTCTGTAGCCGCTACTCTCCCGCCGGCAAGCGCTGGGATCAATCTTTGTGAGCAAATTGCCTGCAAAACATTGCCCAGCTGCGCCCTGACTTGTGGCTGTTGGTGTGGCGGAAAAACATCAACCATGCGGTCAATGCTTTGGGCTGCGTTATTAGTATGTAACGTTGCAATGACTAGATGGCCAGTTTCGGCAATGGTAATAGCGGCGGCTATGGTCTCCAGATCGCGCATCTCGCCTATCATCACCACGTCTGGATCTTCACGAAGACTAGAACGTAGGGCCGCAGAGAAGCTATAAGTGTCATAATGGACTTCACGCTGAACCACAACGGACATTTTAGATTCATGTGTGTACTCAATGGGATCTTCAATAGTTATGATGTGCTTTGGCTGTTCGGTGTTAATTTTATCGATTATTGCCGCTAAGGTGCTGGATTTTCCTGAGCCAGTTGGCCCGGTAACCAACACCAACCCCCTGGGGTAATTAGCAAAATTAGCTACAATTTTTGGTAGCCCTAGCTCATCTATGGTTTTTATTTTATTGGGTATAAGTCTTAGTGCGGCAGCTAGGTTGCTTCTTTCGTGAAAAGCATTAACCCTAAATCGCCCAAGATCACCAAAAGCAAAGCTAAAATCAAACTCCTTGTCTCTTAATAGGAGTTTTTTCTGATCCTCTTCTAGTAGAGAAAATACCAAGGTCTCAACCGCTTGTTCGGTTAGAGGCTGCTGGCCTTCAAGATGCTTTAGAGAACCGTCTATTCTAAGAACCGGTGGTAGGCCAACCTGCAAATGCAAATCAGAGGCTTTTCTTTTTATAACCTCTTCTAGCAATAACTCAATTTTTGGCTGTGGCTGCATCTTCCCACCTTCTATTTTTACTCATCACTCGCAGCTACCCTGTCGACTTCTAGCAAACTGGTTAGTCCAGCTAGAGCTTTAAGATATCCGTCTTGACGCATGGTTATCATGCCTTGTGACTGGGCCATACGTTGAATAATAGAGCTGGTAGAACGTTTGATAATCAAATCTTGTATCTGCTCTGTTACTTCGAAAACCTCGTATAATCCCATTCGGCCCTGATACCCCGTTGGGTTTTCCTGTGTAGGTCTACCCTTAACCAAAGTATAAGCGTTTTGGGTGGCAAGCGGCAAGCTCTTATATCCCAGATCCTGGGCTATAGCCGGCATTTCTTCTTTTGTTTTGGGCAAAAGGTTACCAAGAGTAGCATGAATAGCAGCTGTCTCAGCCTTACTGGATGGATAAGTTTCACCCCCTGGCACAACTCTACGCACAAGTCTCTGGCCAATTACGGTGTTGACGGTACTTGCTATTAAGAAAGGCTCGACTCCCATATCAAGAAGCCGAGGCAAAATACCAGCCGCTGTATTGGTGTGCAGCGTACTAAATACTAGGTGTCCGGTTAAAGCTGCTTGTACAGCCAGGTTGGCCGTTTCTTTATCACGAATCTCTCCGACCATAACAACGTCTGGATCTTGACGCAAAATTGAACGCAAGCCGGTAGCAAAAGTTAGGCCTACATCAGGGTTGATTTGTATCTGGTTAACGCCTTCTATCTTGTACTCAACTGGGTCTTCAAGAGTTACTATATTGATATTATCGGTCTTGATTTCCTGGACCATAGCATACATGCTAGTGGACTTACCCGATCCGGTAGGGCCTGAGGTCAAGATCATGCCGTATGGTCGCTGCAAGCCTTTTCTAAGTAGCCTTAGCGACCTGCCAGTGTAGCCCATATCTTCTAGCTGAAAGCTTGAGCCACTTTTATCCAAAAGCCTGATTACTATCTGCTCGCCCCACACGGTTGGGCTAATCGCGACACGCAAATCAATTGGCTTACCATCAGCCTTAACAGTAAATTGACCGTCCTGCGGAACTCGATGTTCATCTATCTTTAGATTAGATAAGATTTTTATACGGCTTATCAGCGGAGCCTCTGTGCTTTTGGGTAGCTTCATTATTTCGCGGAGCACGCCATCAACTCGGCATCGAATTTTAAGCTCTTTTTCTAGCGGTTCAATATGTATGTCGCTAGCTCGGTTCTTGGCGGCATAATCCATGATTGCACTGAGCGCCTTACTAATCGGTGAATCTTCAACTATAACCTGGACATTTTTATCAGCTGGCTCTACTTTGGTTGACGTCTCTTCAGCTCCCTGATCAGTCCCCTCCAATAAAGACGAGACTCCTCTTTGAATGTTTTTATCATACTGTTTTAAGACCTGCCGGATCCCTGATTCGCTGGCCGCGTACACTTTGAGCGGGCGGCCAATTTTATTACTCAAAAAGTCTACTGCCTGTACATTACCGGCATCGAGCATTGCAACCACTAGTCGCTCCTGCATCTCCCCCAGTGGTACGGCCATGTAATGCTCGGCTACATCCTGAGGTAAAAGTTCTAGAACCTTAGCATTAATTCGGGCGTTAGTAAGATTTACATATGGTGTGTTGTTAGCGTCGGCCAGAGCTTTAGTTAACTGCTCGTCAGAGATGTGCCCCGCAGTAATTAGAAGACTAAAGAAAGGAGTGTGTTTTGTCGCCGCTTCGGCCTTTAGGGCCTCTAACCTATCTTCAGTTATCAGACCTTCTTTGACTAGGTTTTCCTCAACTCTTGACTGGGTTGCTGGTAGTAAAATGTTCACCTGGAGCCTACTCCCTACCTAGCCGTGTTAAATGGTGTGCTATTTTGGCCGCTTCCTATCTGGATTGGCTGCGTGGGATCAAGAGCTTGATCATTCAGGAACGATTTGTAAGCAGCATCATTCTTTACGTCTGGAAAGCTCGACTGAATAGGTTGGGCTATCGGCACGCTACCAGTTCTTTTAAGCGGCACTTTAAAGACGACACTTGCAATTAGGTAGGAAAAGATTGCAGCGATAAAAGCTGTGAGAGCGAGGTATAGAATATCTTTTTTCTTCATTTTACTGCACCTTCTTCGTGGTTGTATCTAATGTTTTTGCTGGTTGATAGTAGGTCGTGATATCGGCCGTAAAACTCATAGAGGCGTTGGTACCATTTATCTGCATTGTAGATATATCAAATGGTCGTATTGATCTTTCCAGATCTTTTATCACGTTCTGAACGTTCGTATAAGTCCCCTGCCCAGCAATACTCAATTTAATAGCTATTGGTTGCGGATTAGCCGACGCGGAGGTACTGGCGGTGTCTGATTGGTCTACCCCGGTAATGCTTGGGCTACCGATCGAGTTTTTAGACAATATGTTAGCTACGCTAGAAATCAAACCAGCGAAGTCATAGCTGGTTGGCAGAGCGTCTAAAACGATCCGTGCATTGTCTCCATCCGGCGGTACGGCGCTAGTGCTTTTGTCGTTTTTGCCGCCAATTATATTTGTAGCGCTAGTTGGATTTAGAAACACGTTACTATACTGATCCGATAATGTCTGGCTGGCAGTTTTGTTAGCCTCTAGCTGCTTTACTGATGCATGTCTGGCATTAATCAACCGGCGCTGATATCCAGCCTGGCTCAAAAGTGCCTTAGAGCTAGCCAAACAGAAAACGGTGACAACCGTAGCAATCGAAACAATTAACATAATGCGAGACTGGGCTTCGCTAATTTGGCCTCTTTTAGTAGTTGCTTTTGCCATTTTACTGACCCCCACTAAATATGGTTGACCGGGTTGTTGTTTGATTTGGAACCGAAAGCTTAGGAGCAGATAGTGCACCAGAAGAATCTTTGACATTATTACTAAACAAAGTAGGATCAAAAATAACACTTAGCGAATAGCTAACCGCGGCTGTACTAATATTAAAATTGCTCTCCACGACCGAAGAAAATGCTGGGGTCGTAGCTGTACCAGTACCAATTGTGTAGTTTGTGAATTTTAGAGTATCAACGAATTTATTAACGCTAGCAGCTGAGTCGGCATTACCATCAATTGTCATGCTATTTTTGGAGTAATCAATAGACAGCCGGCTCAGACTAACTCCGTTTGGTGTGAGCTGAGATAAATAGTCAAAAACCCGTGAGCTCACATGTTTATTAGCATGTAAGGTCGATAGTGTCATTAGCTGGTTCTGAACTGTTAATATCTTCGTGATATCTGGCTCTGCCTGAATCGCTTTAACCGCTGTGTTTATTTGGTTAGAAGCATCGTTAAGTTGCTTTTTCTGCACAACTTCAACAAACAAAACAATTATCACAAGTATGGCAATGGATATGCCGCAAACAGCTGTGGCAATCGCTGTAACTCGGTTGCGAGTATTTTGGGCCCTAATATAGTCCAACTTAACTGATGGAAGGAGGTTAAACTGCACGCCGCTCATATAAGCGTCCTTTCGGCTAAACCAACGGCAACCGCAAAGTGGTTCGAGGTTTTTATTAGTTCATCCTGACGCTCTTGCGGAAAGTTAACATTGCGCCAAGCGTTTCCAATTTCTACGTTTAGTCCAAACTTATTGGCCACGTAAAGCGGTAATTCCGGTAGGCTAGAAGCCCCGCCGGTCATTATAATACGGTCTAATTTTTCATTAGGATGACGCCCAATAAAATACTTTATGGATTTGTCTATTTCGCCCATCAGATTTTCAACTGTACCGATAATGGCGTTATATATTTGGCCCTCTAGTTTATCCTTGCCTATTCCAAATTTATAGACAAATTGCTGAGCTTGGGCTGCATCAATATTTAAGCCTTGCGCTGCGGCACTAACAAAGGCTCTAGACCCTAGAGGTATCGAACGAGTTAGGTGTGGCGCCCCACCCATAGCGATTACCAGGTCCGTGGAGATACTACCAATATCCAAAACAAGTTGAGGCGATATTGTGCCAGGCGCAACGACCGATCTTGTCAGCGCCATGCTATCGGGCTCCATAGCGATAACGTTGAAACCGGCTGTCTCTAACATATTCATACGACGCTCTATGTAATCGTTGCTAACACTCGAGAGTAAAATCTCAACTTTCTTAGGGTCTTTTGGAGAGGCTCCAATCACAGCCCAGTCTATTTTGGACTGACTCAGAGGTGTAGGAATGAGTGAGTCAGCCTGATAATTAATGGTCTTGGCAAGCTCGGCATCAGAAACTTTGTCCATATCAATAACGGCCGTAAAGACTCTAGATGAAGGTAGGTTGACCGCTACGTTTTTTGTAGTAATACCGGTTTGGGCTATAAGAGTTTTTAGCATTTGACCAATCTTAGCCTGGTCTTCAGCGGCATCACTGACCGCTACAGTCCCCTGCACCGGCATTTGCCCATATTTGTCGAGCACCTTAACAGGACCAGTCCCCCTCAGCTGCACAACTCGCAGAGCCGTGGTTCCTAGGTCGAGGCCAAAAAAGTCGGTTTGCCCACCACTTAGTATGTCCATAGTTGTTCTTCAGTATAGCATAAGGGGTATGGTTTGATAATCAAAAAACTACTAGAAAATCGGGGGTAAACTGATCAAACTATTTATCTTGGGGGTCTGCGCGCTAGAGCTCTGATTGAAGAATGACCCTCCGATAACCATCGCCGGGATGTAATTAATTGTTTCCGCTATATTAGCCGAGCCCGAAGCTTCATTATCCGGAGCGGCTGGAAGATCACCATTAATTCTCATTAGATTAACTTGTTTGGCAATTATTGCGCCGTTAATAGTTAGTTTTGAGCCACAATTAGCATAAACCCAGTAGCCGTCCGGGGTGGTATTTGAGCTATCATGACAGGTCCATAAGCTACCAGTCGTAGCCACACTAGATGGATTAGGTTGAGCAATGAATAAACCATCAATGTTAGACACAGAAGGAGCTATGAAAATATTGCCCCGTACGACTATGGCGAGTTTTGGTACGTTATCGGCCGTATAGCCCGCTGCGTAGGCAATATTGTGGCTAATGTATGCGTTGCCATCAATAAAAACAGTAACCGCTGAGCCTGGGTTAATGGTTGCATTGGCACCAGCCGTAATATCACTGGTCTGACCACTTGGAGCTAAATATTGCCCGTTAGCTAAAGAACCAACATTAAAACTAGTGCCTCCCGGCGTAGGTGCTGGTGGGGTTGATTTGTTTTGCTTATTAGTAAAGTAGTCTGGTATGCAGTGTATTTGTTGAGTAGCACCGGCTAAATATCCGCCCCAGTAATTGGAGCTTATTCCGCTATTCGTGTTAGAAAAACTCAAAGTACTTACACCGCTTGTTTGGCCTGTGTAAAATCCATAGGTATTAGCCGGATCACCCTGTATTAGACCCATAGCAAAGGCGCCAAAATCACTGGAGGATCCATGCCGTCCATTGGCAAATGCTAATATGCCCCCTTTAAATTGGTTACTTAGGGGGTTAAAAGTTGGCGCCTGATAATTTGTATCACCTGTGGTACAAGGGGTAGTGGTCGCATTAAACCAACCGCCAACAAAAACATCCCCGCCAAAAACTTTGAAATATGGTTTTGTATCGGCATAGGCTGAGGCGGGAATCACAATAATTGAAGCAAGGAGAATAAACAAAAGACCAATTGGCTTAGCTAACTTCATACATAAGCATTATATAACAGTTAATACCCGTCGATGGCTGTTTATTGTGAGTTTAGTGTCTTGAGCATATCAAGAGCGGCAACTGTACTAGAATTGGGGTCTATCTGCAAATCCCCATGCCCAGCATCTCGATCAGCAACTGAAGCCCATGCGTCAATATTACCGGGCGCGGAATTGGCACTAACGTTGGCATTGTAAACAACGCTCTCAACATCACCATTGTCCAGTACTTTTTCCACACCTTCCAGTGCTACATGCTGTCTTATTCGATCGGATGTAAAGACTGGATCGCTCTCCCACTGTATTAACCCAACGTGTATTTCCCGGCCTTTTTGTCTAGATTCTTTTTTTAGCGAAAATAGAAGTTGGTCGATAGGCGTTTTAGCAATCTGATTCGCTTCACGAAGAAACTTAAAATTAAGCAGACTTTTAGCAACGTGTTTATTAACGCTCCTGTTTGTTGCTTTGGCGGCTTCTGGATTCTGCTTTTTATCCTTACCCCAAAGGCTACTCCTTGCAGCTGATGAAAAACGTTTACCGAGTTGTAGGATATTATCTTCTCCGATCATTCCCGCTGGGCCAATAAGTACTACCGAACGAAATAGTTCTGGATTTTCAAGTGCAGCTAAAACGGTATATATGGTTCCTTCTGAGTGAGCAATTACATCGGTTTGTTCAACTCCTGATGCCCGTAGTACGTCCACCATGCTTCGTGCCTTCTGTAACTCTTCTTTTATTTTATCCGGGTTAATGCCGGCGGCTTCAAGAATATTGACCATATCCATGGTTTGTCTGAGATGCTCCAATGACCTTGAATCATCCATTAGCTTTGATTTACCTCTTCGAGCATGCTCTAACAGTATGCCTCTACGCCCAGAATTATAGATAGTTTCAGCAGGGCCCTTATACGCATCCGGACCAAGCCCAAAACCACTAGCTACTGTTACGGGTACTGTATCTTCGATCTTCTCAGCAGAGGGCGCTATATCAACGAACCTTACTACTCCTCCTTGGCTTTCGATTGTCCTACTTTGCTTGAATTGTTGTTCGAATGCTTCTTCGTTGCCGTGGCTGGTTACTATTTCGGACATCTGTCGCTGCTCCACTATTAAGTTACTTAGACTGTAGCCGGATAGATCTGTTTTTTCAAGATTAAAAGAGGTAGAATAACTCCTGTGAGTTTATCTATTGGTATAGTAGGCCTGCCAAACGTAGGCAAGAGCACCCTTTTTAACGCGCTGACAGACGCCAATGCACTGGCAGCCAACTACCCTTTCGCCACGATTGAGCCCAATACTGGGATCGTGCCAATACCTGATCAACGGCTTGCAAAGCTAGCCGAAATTTATAAATCCAAAAAGATAATTCCAGCAACCGTAACGTTTGTGGATATTGCTGGCTTGGTGGCTGGCGCTAGCCAGGGCGAAGGTCTAGGCAATCAGTTTTTATCACACATTCGCTCCTGTAACGCTATCTGCCAAGTGGTTAGGGCTTTTGAAGGCGCAGATGTCCAACGCTCAGGATCAACTGACCCAAAGCATGACATAGAGATTATAAATACTGAGCTTGTTCTAGCTGATATTCAAACTGTTGAAAAACGTCTGCCCCGACTCGAGAAAGAAGCTCGTATAGATGCTAAATTGAAACCAGTTTATGGCACAGTTTTACGCGTCAAAACTATGCTTGATGACAACAGACCTGTCTGGTCAGATCCAACCATTGATCTTGACCACATCGCCGATCTTCAGCTTCTAACCGCCAAGCCAATAATCTACGTATTCAACGTTGGCGAAAGCGTCTTACAAGATGAAACCAAAAAGCAGGGGCTGGCCCAGGTCGTAGCTCCAGCAAAAGCCCTATTCGTCTGTGCCAAAATAGAAAGCGAGCTAAAAGGTTTGGATGAAGTTGACCGTAAGGAGCTTTTGGCTAGCTATGGTCAAAACGAAAGCGGGCTCGACCAACTGTCTCATGCTGCCTACGACGTACTTGGTTTGCAAAGTTATTTGACAGCTGGAGAACAAGAAGTTCGTGCCTGGACAATTCCTAAAGGATCGACTGCTCCGCAGGCGGCTGGCGTCATCCATACTGATTTTGAGAGAGGTTTTATAGCCGCTCAGGTTGTTAGCTATGCGGACTTATTGGCTGCGGGCTCAGAAACAGCCGCTAAAGCAGCCGGTAAAATCCGGACCGAGGGCAAGACTTACCTTATGCAGCCCGACGATGTGGTCGAGTTTCGATTTAATGTATAGCGGCTTCGCCTTATAAGACACCTCATTATGAGGTTTCTTACCAGAGCCGGGAGCGGAATGAATCCGACTCTCGGGCTATCTTCCCGAGAATAATTACAAAAAGGTTATTTTTGGTGGTTATCGCGTGACAACGGGGCGCGCACTAGGTGTTATAGTGCACGCCCCTCTTCTTCGTAGGCTAGTAGCAGTAAGGCCAGGGCCTATGGTCGAGCATCTGGGGATGTTCAACGGCAAAGGCCGTAACGATGTCTTGGGCCAGCGGCGAAGCCGAACGAGCATCACGGGCTGATGAAATCTCAACCCCGTAATAGACTTCGGCCACAGCTAGTACATATTGCCAGGTCCCATCCATATACTGGTAGGCGCCCTTAGCACCGCTCCCCTGGTCATTTAGAGCGACATAGGGTTGGCTTTTACCTCTTGTCTCGTTGTAACGGAGGCAAGACCGTTCCCGCGCGGAGTTCTGCAAATCTCCGGCAATAGATCTTGCCATGCGTCGCTCAGCGCTAGCCGAGGAGGCCGTCAGGCCAACCACGACAACCAAGCACATCAATAGTGCGAACAGGCGCATACTGCCTCCTTATCAAAGATCGACGGTTCATTGAATAAACCATTTTAATTGTCAGATTTGTAAGCCATTGCGGCCGCGGCGTATTTCAACCATCGACTAGGCTTAAAGTCCGAGCTTCTCAAGTTTGCGTCCCGGTCTTATTAGACCCTGCAGACTCCCTGCGAAACGTTATATTTCGGACTGGTTCACGACAACCACCATAAATAGTGTAACAAATAACTCCTTAGACGACAATCTTTAGTAGATAGAAGCGTTCTATGTTGCCTTTGGCGCCACCGACCTTACTGTCGGCTTTATCCAGAGTCTTAAAGTACTTTTTCGTCCAATCTTCAAACTCTTTTATAATATTACGTCGAAGTTTGGAGTTTTTTATAACACCCTTATTAACCTCGTTTTTACTCGCCTCAAACTGAGGTTTGAGCATTGCAATAATCTGAGTATCCTTATTGCTCAACTTTTTAACAGCCGGCAATATTTGTCGCATTGAAATAAAACTAACATCAATAACCACAATGTCTACTTTCTCATCAATTTTTAAGTTTCTAACATCTGTTTTTTCGTAGAGTTCAATTCGATTATCGGTACGCAAGTTGGGGTGAAGCTGGTCTGTGCCAACATCAACGGCTATGACTTTTTTTGCACCACCAAGCAACGCGAATTGCGTAAAACCACCGGTACTACTGCCAACGTCCAAAACGGTCTTACCAGCAAAATCCAGTTTAAACTTATCAGCTACGCTAGCTAATTTCAAAGCGGCTCGTGAAACATACTGAACGGCTGTCTCGACTGTTAATTTGTCGGTTTCGTTAATCAATATTCCGGCCTTAGTCTGGACCTGTCCGTTAACTCTAACGTTACCCAGTTTGATATAGCTTTCGGCCTGCGAGCGGCTAGACACAATCCCAGCTTCTGCTAGCGCTACATCAAGCCGTTTCTTGCCCATATTAATCCTTAACGCGTTCTCTGTAAGCGCCAGTTGCAGTGTCAACGCTAATAAGATCGCCGACTTTTATAAAGGCTGGTACTTTTACTTTAATGCCGGTCTCTAGAGTCGCCTCCTTAGTAATGGCACTGCTAGTATCGCCCTTAACCGCATGCTCGGCATAGGTAACTTTTAGCGGCACATTCTTAGGCAGTTCCACATTGATAACTCGACCATCAAACATTTGGGCGGTAACTATGTCGCCTTCCTTCAGGTAGCCGGCTTTGCCCTCCATTTCCTCCAAGGACAATTCGAACTGATCGTAGCTTTCATTATCCATAAAAAAATACTGGCCCCCAGCTTCATACAGGAACTGGGTGGGTCTATTAGTTACGTCGGCTGTATCTATTTGCTCATTACCTTTGAATGTCTTTTCTAGTACCTTGCCGTCAATCAAACTTTTAATGCGCACATTTACAATTGAACCGCCGCGACCCATCACTTTTTGGCTATACTCTAAAACTCTGTACGGAACTGCGTCCAGTTGAAAGACTGTGCCCTTTTTTAGGTCAGTAATACTCAAGGCCATGACAATTTACGCGTTAGATACGAATGGTAATAGTGCGAGGTGACGTGCGCGTTTGATAGCACGCGATAATTGACGCTGCTTGCTTTCTGGTAAACCAGTTTTCTTGCGCTGCTCAATCTGACCATACTGATTCACATAACGCTGAAGCGTCTTAAAATCTTTGTAGTCAAAAAATGCTACGTCTGTTCTGTTCTTAAAAATCTTTGCCATATTAATTGTTCCTTTCTTAGTAATTTGCTTTGTTAAGTTTGTCTAGTGCTTAGGCTTGAGTGCAGTGCAAGGAGGCCACGAAAGTCGAGCGAGTCGTATCAGGATACGGTGAGCGAGATTTTCTAGGCAGCCGACGCAGCAATGCGTCAAGAGTGGCGGCGGCATTCTGGCTTTGCCAGAAGCAGGCCGACACGACCTAAGTGCTAGAAAGGTATGTCGTCAAGGTTGATCGGCTCGTCACCAATATCCTCGATAACTACTTCTTCATCATCGGCTTTTTTAGTTGCTTTTGGTGCTGGCTTGTCTGCGTTGTCGGCACCACCTGCTGCCTGCCCGCCACCTTGGCCACCACCTAGGAACGTTACGTCCTGGGCAATAACTTCCACCTTGCTACGCTTTTGACCATCCTGCTCCCAGCTGCGGCTCTGTAAGCGGCCGCTAACTAGCGCCGGACGGCCTTTGGTTAGATACTGCGCCACTCGTTCACCGAGACTGCCCCAAGCAACTACATCTATGAAGTCGGTGGCTTCTGTCCAGCTGCCATCGGCTGCTTTGTAGCTACGGTTTAGGGCCAAGCTAAACGAACAAACATTATTGCCGTTAGGCGTTGTGCGTAGTTCTGGATCGCGGGTGAGATTACCCATTAAAACTACTTGGTTAAAACTTCGTGCCATAATTTGAGCTCCCTCTTATATCCCTATTTTACTCTTCTTCTGCTGGTTCTTCGGTTCGCTCACCACGCTCAGCCTGCTTTTTAGCCTTTTCGGCCCTAGCGACTTCGGCTTTAGCCATTGCCTTAAGATCAGGCTTGGTAATTAGGAATCTAATTACTTCGTCGGTGATATTCAGGGTTTGCTCCACCTTATTTACACCTTCGGCTGGCATTTCTACTGTGTAGAAAACGTAAACTGCGAACTCTTGCTTTTTGATAACGTAGGCTAGTTTGCGCTTGCCCCAATTATCAGTTTTGATTATTTTCCCGCCGTTCTCGTCAATAATTTTCTTGACCCGAGATTCAGCCTTTTCTAGGTCAATTTCTAGATCAGGGTGATATAGTACAGCGATTTCGTACTGGTTCATGAATGAACTCCTTCCTTTGGGTTTCGCCCAGGCGCCATAGATGCCCTGAGCTGAATTAGTTGTTAACCCTGTTACTTTAACTTATTTACCCCTGTTTGTAAAGTGCGCGATATTAGTCTAGCAGTTCTTGTCTTTTATGCTTTTAGCTTATAATGGCACTTAATATGTTTGCCCTATTTATAATGGCCTTTGGCAACTTGCTGCAACAGTCTGGGACTGCCATCGGCAAGAAATCGATGGCAAAGCGCCAAGAGACGATCTATGGATATGCTTTCTTAAATGTTTTTTGGTTTACTATTTTCTTGATGGTCTTTGTAGCCTTTGGAGCAAATTTCCATTTCTCCCGATCGTCCCTGCCGTACTTTTTGCCAAGACTCGTAATTGAAATCATAATGGCCCAAATTGGCGCTATTGCTATCCATAAAGCAGAGCTAAGCACTTTTTCGTTTTTACGCCAACTTACAATTCCCCTCCTACTTGTGGTAGATATTATCTTGGGATATAAAATAAGCGCTCTGAGCATGCTTGGGATGATGATAATTTTTGGAACCGTTTTGTTCCTGCTTGGTGATAAAACATTAAGTAAGAAAGGCAGTAGATACGTGATTGCACTGGCGTTACTGGCTGTCATTAACATAACTTTGTTTAAGTACGATATCACTCACTTTAACTCAATAGCTGCCGAACAAATCGTAGTCGGGCTAGTGTTGACAGCCTACTTTACAGTTGCTGCATGGATACATAAAAGAGAACGAACTTGGAAATATTTATACAAAGCCCGCACTGAAACACAGTCATTATTTACTGGCCTCGGTACAACAATCGGTAGCTTTGCATTTTTATACGCTCCCGCCTCAGTAATTACGACTTTCTCCCGAAGCACCGAGCTGCTCTTTGCGATTCTGTTTGGTAATATTGCTTTCCACGAACGAAAACTAGGCCATAAGTTGGTCGGGTTTGCCGTTATTGTTATTGCGCTAGTTATAACTGCTTTGAATTAATTATCTTCTGGCATGTCATCGTAAACGTCTTCGTCGTTGCCCCCAACCTTTGCTGGTGCTGGTGTCTCGTCTTGGCCGCCAAAGACATCATCTGCGCTAGACACTAGGACTTCACGTGGGCGATTTGTACCATCTGAGCCGGCAATAATACCCCGCTCTTCCATAATATCCATAAGGCGTGAGGCACGACCGTAGCCTACACGTAATTTGCGCTGTAGCAAGCTAGTGCTGGCCTTACCGGCCGTAGCCACTACGTTCACAGCGTCTTTGAGCATTGGGTCGTCTTCATCCTCATGACCAAGGCTAGATACCATACCGCCCCGGCCTGTGAGCTGAACTGGCTGACTAATAACCTCTTCGTCATATTGTGGCGGTCTTTGGCTTCTTAGGAAGTCACAAACCTTGGCTGTCTCGCCTTCACCAATGAGTGCGCCCTGAACACGCTTTGGCTTCATATATTCTGGAATGCTAAATAGTAAGTCTCCACGTCCAAGCAGCTTCTCGGCCCCTACCTGATCAATAATCGTTCTGGAATCCACTTGGCTTACTGTCGTAAAGGCAATTCTGGCCGGTACGTTGGCTTTTATTAGACCTGTGATAACGTCTACGCTTGGACGCTGCGTGGCCACAACGAGGTGAATACCTGCCGCTCGAGCCTTTTGGGCAAGTCTTACAATTAAGGCTTCAACATCACGAGCCGCCATCATCATGAGATCGGCTAACTCATCTATTACAATTACGATATATGGCATGCCCTCATCTTTTTTAAGGGCATTGTACTCACCAATGTTTCGCTTGCCGACTTCGGCAAAAGCTTTTAGTCGACGCTCCATCTCGGCAACCGACCACTTAAGTGCACTTATGCATTTTTCAGGTTCAGTGATTACCGGGCTAAGTAAATGTGGGATATCTTTATATGGCGCCATTTCAACCTGTTTGGGGTCAACCAATATAAGTTTCAAATCCGACGGACTGTTACGGTATAGAAGGCTGGTTAAGAGGGTGTTAATCATGACCGACTTACCAGAACCAGTCTGACCAGCAATCAGAAGGTGAGGCATTCGTTCTAGATCGCCAACAACCGGGATACCAGTAATATCCTTACCGATAGCAAAGGCTAGAGGAGTTTTCAACTCGTGCCATTCTGGTGCAGATAATATGCCATGAATGGTAACAGTTGCAGCTTTTACATTAGGCACCTCGATACCAACCGCTCGTTTGCCGGGTATTGGCGCTTCCATACGAATACTACTAGCCGCTAAGTCCAGAGATAAGTTATTTTCAAGTGCCGTTAAGCGGCTCAATTTCACCCCGTTAGGCGGTTTCAAAGTGTACTGAGTGACTCGGGGGCCGACATTGGCTCCCTCTACCTCTACATCGATATTAAAGTTAGAGAACGTATCTTTAATAATCTCTGCATTACCTTTTACATCGCCAGCATCGGCTTTGTCTTGTTTTGAATCCAGTAGATCAATTGATGGAAATTGCCAGGTTGGGTCGCTGGCAATAGTCAATGCTGCATGATCCTGCTCTGGAGCAAGCTTTTGAGCAGTGTTACGCATACTAGTCATTCGCCCCTGATTATGATGCTCTACTGGCACCCCCTCGTTAAGCTGGAAGTCTGGGTTCATTTTCTTTTTAAGCTCAGCTAGATCTTCATCACCGTTTTCTGGCTTTTCGCGTCTAAAGAATTCAATGATTTTACCCAGCGACCTAGGATCTATAGCAAACGTAAATAATGCCGCAAAAGCAGTTAGTAAAAAGAAGACCAAGGTGGCCAAAAATTTTCCGAGAGCGCTTACCAGCAATGCACCGATTGCCTTCCCCACTGCTCCACCGTGGCCGCCAACCCATAGGCCCACGCTGTCATGATGAATAAATAGGGCATGCATCCAACCCGCAAAAAACACGAGTAGACCAAGTACTCCTACCATTTTAGGTAACGGTATCTGACGGTCCTCGCTCAAAAACTTAAGTGAGCCAAGATAAAGTAAAGCAAACGGAGCAAATATTGTGGCTGCGCCAAACGCCCACCAAACACCGTCCCAAAAATCTTTCGGTATTGGGGCAGATATAAATGAACCAAAGGCTAAAATTATACCGGCTATTATCAGACTGACTGCACCAATACTGCGCCAAAATGCTGTTCTATCTTTGCGGTCCTGATTGGCCTTCTTGCGACTTTTTAGAGAAGTTTTTCTTTTGGCTGCCATAAGCTAATATTATAACCTGTTTAAGCTTATCCGAACAGATAAGACTAATGTTGTAATTATAACATAACTACTTTAAGAATGTCAATCCTGCTCTGCTAACTATGGCTAGTCTACGCGGGCGTCTTGGTTTAGAAGCCGTTGACGCATTTGCGCAAATCTTTTTTGCTGCTCTAGAGCGGCTTCTTCCGGGGATTTCTGCTGAGCGCTGGTGTGCCCTTGCATACCGTTGTTATTGGTTTTTTCTACTCGGCTACCAATAACATTAACCACTGGAATGACGATCGGACTTCGTTGCGTTTGCTCGTACAAGAAGTGGGTAACGTAATCTTTGAGTTCGGCTTTAAAGCGATCTAGATCAACGCGCTTGAATCGCTGAGTTACGGCTCGGCGCAACTCTGCCCTAAAGGCATTCATTAGCTCTTCATTATCTTTCATGTAGATAAATCCTCGACTAATGATGTCTGGGCTGGTTAGCAGTTGTCCAGTTTTTTTATCGATAGTTAGCACCACCGCCACCAAGCCTTCCTCGGCTAGAAGCACGCGGTCTTTAACCACTATATTGCTTACAATCGCACCGGTTTGATCAACCAGGATTGTACCGTGTGGCGCATCGCCAACGATCTCTATCTTGTCCTTAGTAAGTGAAACAACCTGGCCATTCAATGGATTTACGATTGACTTACGCGGCATCCCCTGCTCGATAGCAAGATCTTCATGATATTTTTTAGCCGTAAAGTCGCCCCAAATTGGCATAAAGAACTTTGGCTTAACAAAATTAATCATGTCAGCATATTCGTCGCGGCTAGCATGGCCAGACACGTGCAATGGGCCGCAGTTGTCTACTTCACGCGTTTCGTGCCTAAAGACGTGAACACCCTTGATTAGCAAATCGTCAACCATGGAGCGAACCAGACTGTCGTTTCCGGTGTACGGAATTGGCGTGCTAGATAGAATTACGGTATCTTGCGGCTTAAGGTTGATATGTTTGTGGTCGCCCATACTCATGCGCACGAGCGCTGAATTTGGCTCGCCCTGTCCACCGGTACAAACAACGACAATTTCATCATCTTTAAAGCTACCGGCATTAGCAATCGGTACGAAAGTTCCTTTTGGTATTTTCATGAAGCCGTTTCTAACAGCCATTTCAAGCGTGCTCATCATGCTACGTCCATCAAGCGCAATCTTACGATTGTGTTTAATGGCAGCGTTGACAATCATCTGGATACGGTTAACGTTGGTGGAGAAAATGGCCACAAAAATACGGCCTGGGGCCTGATCCATGATGTCAGTAAAGCTTTTTTCAATAGAGCTTTCACTTGGGGTACGGCCTGGTCTCTCGGTTGTCGTACTTTCGCTCATTAGGAGCAACACGCCATCTTTAGATAGCTCTTGCAGACGATCTATATCGGTCCGCTCATGATCGAGCGGGTTTGGATCAAGTCGGAAGTCACCAGTGTTAATCAAGCGGCCAACTGGTGTATCGACAACTATCATTGTGCTGCCAGGAATTGAGTGTGTTACCCGGATAAGCTCAATAAAGAACTCGCCGATTTTTAACCTTTCATGGGTATCTTCGTTCATGACGACGGTTTTTAACTCAAATCCGTCAGGCATTGGCAGCCCAAAGTTTTGGAATATTTCCTCAACTCGGCCAATAGTAAAACGGCTACCGTAAACCGGTACATTGTACTTTGGCAAAATATGCGGCATGGCCCCCATATGATCAAGATGGCCATGGCTAATCACAAAGGCCCGTAACTTGTTTTTAATTTGATCTAGGTAGGTAGTGTCGGCAATGCCGTAGTTAATACCAGGTAGGTCAACGCCAAGATCGTTACCACAGTCAATGACAATTGCATCGTTTTTGTACTCAATAACCATCATGTTTTTGGCACCACCTTCGCTGAAACCGCCCAATCCGACAATTTTTATGCCCGGGGTATCATCGATAAAGTTAGCGCGTCGCGGCTTATCCATTTGTTTGCTCGCAGCATCCTGATATTGGTTGGCTACACGATTTGCGTCCTGGATTGAACGTTTTTGGGCACGTATAGCGGCGCCCCTCGACACATTGCGACCAGTGCCGGTTGTTGATTCCCTTTTTATACCACTCTGGCGCGGTGGTCGTGGACCACTTGGCCGAGGGCGGCTGGGATTATTTGATTTTGGATTCATGTTTAATTTTCCTTTCTTATTTAAGAGATATAAAATGAATTTCTTATTTAATTGCAGCCAATATCTTTGGTATGCGCACAAAATCTTCTATAAGAGTGTTGCGCAGACTACCGTTATATAAAGCGGCTGCGGGATGAAACAAAGGCAAGAAAACCTGGCCGTTAAACCTTTTGGGCTGGCCATGGACTTTGCTGATTTGCAAACCCGGCAAGAGACTATCCATGCTATGCCGCCCTAGTGTTACCACTAATTTGGGCTTTATAGTCTCTAGCTGGGATTGTAAAAATGGCAGAAAAGCTTGTTTTTCCTCCGGGCTGGGATCGCGATTCTCTGGTGGGCGGTACTTAACTATATTAGTTATGTACACGTCTTCTCGCTTCATGCCGATGGTCTCTAGCATTTCGTTTAAAAATTTCCCGGCTGCCCCCACGAACGGCAAGCCTTGAATATCCTCGTTCTTGCCTGGGGCCTCACCAATAAACACGATCTCGGCGTCCGCACTGCCGTCACCAAAAACAAGTTGAGTTGCACTGCTCGCTAGCTCTGGACAAATATTTTTGTCTAAAATATCTGCTTTTATTTTATCTAGTTTGGCTTGTTTAGTCATGATTTATTTGTGAAACAGAATTTTGATAGCGGCTCTCAAGCGATTAATCCCAGCAATTAGAAAGGCGATTAACAGTGCATACTCAAATAGGTTACCGGTTTCCGTAGCCAGTAACATCCAGCAGTAAGCAACGCCCAATAGAATTACCGAACTTATTAACATTCCCCACCAAGTAGTTAGTAGCCTGTTCTTCATTTTTTGCCTCTGCTGTATATAGCTATTAGAAATATCGAACCAATGATTATTGAGCTCAAATTCTTAATGCTAAACAGATAATGATGCTCGGTCTCAAGACCGTAGCGTGCAAAACCATATAAGCCGCTAACTACTAAGATAGCGCCTAACGCAACTGCAATTAATGATTCTTTGGTCATTTTTACCATCTGCCCTACCCCCTATTTTTTAAGCTCACGAGCGGCGGCCTTCATTGAAAGTTGCAAACGGCCACGATCATCAATCGCCATTAGCTTAACGGTAACTCTGTCCCCCTCTTTCACTACATCGCTTGGGCGGTCAACGCGCTCTTCACTAAGTTCGCTGACGTGTACCAGACCATCTTTGCCTGGCATGATCTGCACAAAGGCTCCAAAATCCATAACGTTCACAACCGGTACATTCTCATAGATTTTACCAACTTCCGGCTCAGCTGTGATGCTCTCGATCCAGTGACGAGCCGCATCAATGCTCTTCTTATCTGGGCTGGCGATAAAGATTGTTCCATCGTCTTTGATATCAATGTCGGCGCCGGTTTCGGCAGTAATTCTCTGGATTGTTTCACCACCTTTACCAATAACCTCTCGGATTTTATCTGGGTTGATTGTAATTGATTCAACTCGTGGAGCATATGGGCTCATTTCGCGACGCGGCTCAGGTAGAGTTTCGAGCATGTGCTTCAAAATTTCGGCACGGCCTTCTTTGCCTTGCATGAGAGCTTGGCGCAAAATTTCAACCGGCAATCCATGAACTTTCATATCCATTTGTAGAGCCGTAATACCTTTTGAGGTACCCGTAACTTTAAAATCCATATCTCCGGCAAAGTCTTCGGCATCAGCTATGTCACTCAGGATGAATGGTTTACCGTTTTCCATGATCAGACCCATGGCAATTCCGCTAACCGGAGCCTTGAGCGGAACTCCAGCATCCATTAAGGCCAAGCAGCTAGAACAAGTCGCAGCCATGCTGGTGCTACCATTCTGACTCATAATTTCGGTTACTGAGCGAACTGTGTACGGGAACTCAGCCTCAGAAGGCATAACAGCCGACAAAGCTCGCTCTGCCAGATAGCTGTGGCCAATTTCTCGACGGCCTGGGCTGCCTAAGCGCTTAACTTCACCAACCGTATAGCCTGGGGCATTGTAGTGGTGCATGTAGCGCTTTTCTGTCTCACGCTCCATGGTATCGATTAGTTGAGCATAGCTAAGTGGCGCTAACGTCACCACGTTCATAGCCTGGGTTAAGCCTCTAGCGAACAGGCTGGACCCGTGAGCTCTAGGTAGAAATCCAACTTCACTGGAGAGTTTTCTAATTTCTGTGAACTTACGGCCATCTGGTCGAACATTATCCTCAACGATTCCCTTGCGGACGTCTTTATGGATGGCCATCTGAAAAGCTTCGTCATATTCGTTTTTTTGGCTATCGTAATCTTCACCAAGTTCGTCGGCAATCTCAGCGTGCATTTGCTCACGCAGCTCACCAACAAGCTCATTGCGCTCAGGATAATGTGTTCTTAGGGCTGCGCCCAACTTACCGTCTACCCATTTATCGACTTTAGCCTGAACATCTTCATTTGGCTTCTCTAGTTCGTATTCCAGCTTTTCTACACCGATTTTTTTGACTAGTTCATTCTGTAGAGCAATAGCTGGCTGGATAGCTTTGTGAGCATATTCCATTGCTTCAATTACAGTGTCTTCTGACACTTCTCGAGCACCAGCTTCAACCATCATAATTGCGTCTTCGGTGCCAGCAACTACCAGATCCAGTTCGCCGTTTTCAAGCTGCTCGGTTGTGGCAAAAGCTTGCGGTTTGCCGTCTACCAAGCCAACTCGCACCCCGGCTATCGGACCTTCAAATGGAGCACCGGTTAGCATAAATGCCGCACTCATAGCAATCATAGCAATGGCATCAGGTCTAAAGCCTGGGTCCATAGAAAGAACGGTAGCCACACCTTGCACTTCTCGACGATAGCCTTTGGGCCATAGAGGCCGGATTGGGCGATCAATCAAGCGGCCAATTAATATGGCTTCGTCGCTGGGGCGACCTTCTCGCTTAATAAAGCGGCTGCCGCTGATCTTGCCGGCTGCATAAAATTTTTCTTCGTAATCAATGCTTAATGGAAAGTAGTCTAGACCACTAACTGAATTTGGGCTGACCATAGCTGTTCCAAGAACTACTGTGTCGCCGTAGCGAGCAATAACGCTAGCACTAGTCCTAAAGCCTACACGGCCAACTTCTAGTGTTAAGGGCTTACCGCAAAAATCAGCTGTAACTGAAGTTATTTGTTTCCCTAGTGGATTAATTGTTGCCATTTTTAAATGTTTTCCTTTCTGGCAAAGTAAGTCGTGATCAGGGGGCAAATATATGCTACTTGTGCGTTTAAATGAAGTTTAGCAATATATCTGAAACTCTGACCACGAACTATTAGTGTTTTAATGTGCACAAGCTTTCCCCGCAATCACGCGGAGTTATAGTCTGGGCACTTTAGCGGCGAATGCCGAGTTTTTTAATCAGCTCTAAATACTTATCGCCGTCTTTTTCGGCAATGTATTTAAGATGCTTCTTGCGCTGGCCAACCAGTGTTAATAGAGCTCGTCGGGCGGCAAAGTCATGCTTGGCTGTTTTCATGTGAGCTGTTAGTTCGGCAATACGAGCAGTAAGCAGACCAACCTGAACTTCAGGCGATCCACTGTCAGTTTCATGCTTACGTAAGTCTTTTACGACCTCCGCTTTTTTCTCACTAGTAATCATTCTTGAGCTCAATTCTAGCAGAAAATCCCTATCTTTACAACCCCTGTTGAATCTTACCCAAAATATCCTCGAAACTAATGCTGTTTAGGTCCAGGGATTCTTTAATATCAAAATGATCAACTTTAGTACGACGAAGAGCCGATAAGTAGGCGCCTGTGCCCAGTTTATTGCCTATGTCCTCAGCCAAACTTCGAATGTAAGTACCGCTACTAACAGATACCGTAAAGCTGATTTTGGGGTAGTTATATTTAATATTTTCGATTGAATAGATTTTCACTTTTCGCGGTTGGATTACTACTTCTTTGCCAGCCCGAGCCATCTTGTAGGCCCGCTGACCATCAACCTTTATCGCACTATAAACTGGCGGTGTTTGGCTTATCTCGCCAATAAATGTTTTTAAGACCTCCTCAACCTGCTTTTTATTTGGTTGCTCACTTGAGATTCTGGTTAGTTGGCCTTCTTTATCAGCAGTTGTGCTGACCTGACCAAGAGTTACCTCGGTTTCATAAGTTTTATCCAACTTACTATAGTCGCCGGCCCTTTTGGTATATTTGCCAATAACCAGCAATAGCAAACCACTAGCGGCTGGGTCTAGGGTGCCGCAGTGGCCAATTTTTATCTTTTTGCCTTCGGCTTGACTAATAATCTTACGGACCTTGGCTAATGCACCAAAGCTGGATATGCCTTCCGGTTTGTCGACCAGTAATAATCCGTCCATTACTTAACTAATAGCAAACTAAGCTCGGCTTTGCGAGCTATCAGCAGGGATCACTGCCCCGCTAACGGGAGCCAACGGTGGTGGAAACGGTGGTGCAGCTGCTTTACTGATATCGGGGGCTGGTTCCGAATTCTGTATTATCGACTCGGGTTTCGTAAAAACTTCAGCGTTCGGAACAGGTGGTGGGGCGCCAGCAAGCGCGCTTTGGACTGCGTTTCTAGCAGAATCAACATGTGCTTCTGGAGATTGTGGAGTTTGCTGCGGTGGTGGTGGCATACTCATAGGATCAAAAGAAGTGTTTAGGTTAGGATCGGCCCACTCTGGCTGAGTATTAGCTGTAAAAGCTCCTTGATCATATTGAGACTGTTTATCAGGGCTAAGAAGCGCGTGCGGGCCAACATCTGGCTCTGGCGCTACAGTTTTTGGTGGCACAACGGTCTTACCAACTGGTGAGGCACTCATGTAGCTGGGGCCTGGGGCTGGCTCCTGAGCCGGTGGCACAGGAGGAGAAGTTACCGGTGGCGTTAACGGGGGCAATGGCTGCAAAAGATCGGCTGCAGTTTTCAAATTACCCTGAGCATCAATATGTATTTCTTCCGGCTTAATCTCGACTTCTGTGGATTTACTACCTGATTTATGAACATTTAGGGTTCCATCTTGCGGTGTTGCCTCCGGCTTGCCGTTATATGCTGGTTTAACCGGCGCCTGTCCTGGAACATATTTTATGACTGGCTTGGCCGGTGGTTCGAGTTTACTAACAATAAGTTGCTGGTTAGCTCCAGCGGCCATCAGCTGAGCACTCATGGTCATTACCTTAGGCGATGTTTTGTTATTACTAAACCGGTTGGTCTCGGCAACTATACCGGTTAGAAAAGCCGTTGCCATCTGGTTATCAATCAAATTATTCCCAAAGGCCTCACTAAGGCTAACAATCATTTCACACAAACTGCTTGCCGTGGGCTCTTGCCAGTTTATCTGGCCTAGTGGCTCAGCCTTGGCCTGCCCCGCGTTCATAGTTATGACCGTCGCATCGTGTAGGATCTTGCCGTGGGCTGTAATAGCCGCATCGATGTGGTTCTTATCGGCAATACCCAGAGCAATCACAACTTCCACGTTGTAGTCTCCCTGGCTGAACACTAAATCGTTCTCGGTAAGGCTAGTTTTATAAGGAGTTATGTAGATTCGAACAACCTGATCTTCAACTTTATACTTCAGTTTGTCAGCCTTATTCTTATCCAGAGAAATTATGAAATCTCGTAGACTATCGGTGTTGGTCTCGATTGTTTTTTCTGGCTGCAAAAACTCTAGAGTCGAAGGAACTTGGCCGGAGAACACTGCTGTGGCGTGCTTATCCATATTGTTTAACAGTAGTGTTAGGCCAATACAGGCAGCCAGCTGGTCAACAGAGGGGTTAGCACTAACAGTGACCAATATGTTATTAGCCTGCTTAACGCGGTCAATTATCTGTTGTTTGGCTGCAGCGTCCATTTTTGTGTTTTTATTTTAGTTACTTCTATCTGTCAGATTAGCATAACCGTATATACCCCGCAAGAAGATTCTTTGACAAACTAACTCCTTACAGGTATAGTTTTAATCTAGTTTTTAGATAATAATATTTAAGGAGTTATAACTAGTGCCAATTATCAAATCAGCAAAGAAGCGAGTAAAAACAGCCGCTAAGGCTAATCTTCGCAATGCAAAAACTAAGCGTACACTTCGCGAATCTATCAAAGCCTTTACTAAAGCCTTGGCTAGCGGTAAAGCGGATGAGATTGCCAAAACTCAGCGTGACGCTGTTAGCGCCATCGACACAGCCGTAAAAAAGAATGTTATTCATAAGAACAAAGCTGCCCGTCAAAAGGCTCAATTAGCTGCCAAGGCCAAATTAGCCGGTGGTAAGGTTGCAAAAGCTCCGGCTAAAAAGGCCGCTCCAGTCAAGAAAGCTACTAAGCCGGTAGCCAAAAAAGTAGTAGCCAAAAAGCCTGCTGCCAAGAAAAAACCAGCCGCTAAGAAGTAGTTAAAGACCGATTATATAATTCTTTAGAGCTTCATCTAAATCGATAGGACTAGTCTTGCCTAGCCTATCGATTTTTAGTAGCTCTGAAACCATCTGAGTAAGCTTAGCCTCGCTTGTTTTTTTTGCTAACCCGAAAGCTTTAGTAACTGGGTACGGGCTCATGCCAAAATCTTTGGCTATATCAGCGGGTTTTTTATTGCCTGCATACTTGGCGGCTGCTATAAGGCGTAGCTGCCACGCAAACATAGCAATAATTTCCTGTGGTTCAACTTTTTGAGCTCTTTGCTCATCATAAAGTTCCAGTGCCCTAACCCGATTGCCTGCAAAAGCCGCGTCCATTAGGTCAAAAACTTTACTCTGGGGTGTTTTTTCAGTCAATAAATTAATGTTTTCGCGCGTAATTTTTTGGCTGTAAGTGATAAGCTTGGTCAGCTCGTTTGCTAGCAACACTTGATTGGTACCAACCCTATCAATTAAGTAAATAGCGTCCGCTTGGCTCAATCTAGCCCCAGTCTGACTGGCTTCCTCCACGAGCCACTTAGCCAGAGTGCTGTTGTCTAGCTCACTCATTTCCAGGAAGTCAGTTTTAGACTTTAATACCTTATAATACCCGGTTCGTTTGTCTATGTGAGGTTCATAAAATATTAAGTCTACGCCTTCGTGAACTGCACTAATAATTTGCTCAATGGTTTCTGCGCCAGTCTTATTCAGGCTCAAGTTTCTAACTACCACCATCTTCTTGGTAGATAAGAAAGGCAAGTTTTGAACGGCATCTACTAGCTGATTAACCTCTAGCTCTTCCCCATCGAACTTTTCTAGCGCCAATTCGCCGTGCTGTTTTACGAACTCACCAATAAGTAGGTCGAGTTTCTGCTTTATCTGATACTGGTTACTGCCTGTTAATGTAACTATCATTTGATTTTTACCTTCTGACATACCTTGCATATGTGAGTACCTCGGCCGGCGACGCGAGTTTTCTTTATAATGTTGCCGCAGCGCGGGCAAGCCAACCCCTCGCGCCTAAACACCTGAGCAAACTTTAAGTAACTGCCTTTTTTTCCTTCGGCGTCAACATAGTTTTTGTCGGTGCTGCCGCCCAACTTAATACTTAAGCTAAGGATTTCCCGCAGTTTGTTGTGTAACAACACCAATTTGGCTTTTGAAATGTCCGAGACAATGCTCAAAGGATGTATTTTAGCCGCCCATAATGCCTCGTCGGCGTAAATATTGCCCACACCGGCAATTACAGTCTGGTCCAGCAAAACAGCCTTAATACCACTTTTACTGCGCCTCATGAGTCGATCTATAAAAGCGGCAGCCGTGAAGTTATCGTCTAGAGGCTCGGGACCAACGGTTTTAAAGAAATTAATCTCTGGAATCTCAATTGTTGGCAGTAGCCTCATCCAACCAAATTTACGTTGATCATTAAAATATAGTTTAGAATCATCTGTAAAATCTATGACTACGCGTGTAGCCTTAGCCGGTAAACTCTCTACCAAGTCTTTGTTTGGATGCCCTGCTCCGAAACGTTTATCGCCTATATATACAAGCTGGCCAGTCATTTTTAGATGTATTACTAAGGACCAACCGCTTGAAAGTTCAATAATCAACACCTTGGCACGACGACGGACCTTGGTAACTTTAGCCCCAATTAAAAACCGAGCCACATCAGCTGGTGCGTTCGGGAAAGACTTTGGCCAGTCGTGCCACACATCTTTAATTTCAAGATCGGGCAATAGCTTGGCTAGCCCAATTCGAATTGTTTCTACCTCTGGAAGCTCCGGCATATCCTAATTATAACTGTAAGGAGTTATACTGATTGTTGTAGTTATGGATAGCCTTCAAGATATTCTTGGCAAAAAAGATTTTACCCCGCCAAACGAGATGGAGTTAATTAAAGATTACATTTTCCGCAAATATAATAGCCGCTGCAATATAAAGATTGACCGAGGCGCAATAATTATCAGCGTGCGGAGCTCATCGCTCGCCTCAACTCTGCAGTTTGAGCGGGGCAAAATAAAAGATAAGTTCAGGTTAAAAGATAAGTTAGTTATCAGAGTCGGCAGCTAAAAGCGTCTCCAGCTCGCCTTTAGCTTGGTTGAAGTCTTTATACCAAATGGCCTGCATACCAACCTCTTTTGCAGCCGTACAAAACCGCTCGATATCATCTATAAATACGCACTCATTTGGATCTACGCCTAATCTTTCGACCGTAACTTGATATATTTCTGGGTTAGGTTTTTGCACTCCAACCTCGCCAGATATAACAATAACGTCGAATAGTTCTTTAAGTTCGTCTTCGCTAAACCGGCGGTTCATGCTTTCTTTACTCGCTAAATTACTAAGCAAAGCAGTTTTATAATTCTTTCTAGTTGATTTTATATATTCGATTACTCTAGGGTCCTTATGCTCGCCAGATTTAATTTTTGAACGCCACTCTTCTATCGGAATATTAAGAGCTTCGGACACAGCCTTGCCGTATTCACTTTCTGGGATCTGCCCACTATTTGCGAGCCGCACGTAATAATTTATTGTTTGCCGAGCCTCTGGGTTGGTTTTATCCAGTTCTTCCATAAACTGCTTAAGACCATCGCTAATGATGACTCCAAAACAATCGAAAATTACAGCTTTAATCATTTATTATCTATAGTATGCATACGATGCCCGAAATTATAAACCTCGAAACGGCCGATGACATAAAGCTATTTGGCGGCAAAGCGGCTAGTTTGGCAAAGCTGATGAGAGGCGGGTTTAACGTCCCCTCAGGTTTCGTTATCGGCACAAACGCCAAAATGTCTCCTGCTTTAGAAAGTGAAATTATGAAGTGGGTTGAAGCATTGGGTTTAGAGCGTGTAGCGGTTCGCTCTAGTGCAGTAGCCGAAGATGGGCAAAAGTCATCCTGGGCTGGCCAATTTGAATCATTTTTGAATATCAATAAAAACGAGCTTATCGTCAAAATAAAGGAATGTATATCTTCAGCAAATTCGGCTCGAGCTTTAGCTTACTCCAAAGATATGGACACCCTGCCAGGCAAGGTGGCTGTTATTGTCCAGAAGATGGTTCGCCCAGACTTTGCTGGTGTAGCTTTTTCGGCCAACCCTATAAATAATTCTAAAGATGAAATCGTCATTGAAGCCACCAAAGGTCTTGGCGATAAGCTCGTATCAGGCGATATAACTCCGGACACATACGTAGTCAAATTGACTAATATTACAAGAAGTAGCCCCGACCCACTGCTCACCGACAAACAAATAGGTGACTTATCTGGGCTAGTTAGAGATATTGAAGCGTTCTTTGGATTTCCCGTAGATGTTGAGTGGGCATACGCCGGTGGTAAATTTTATGTACTACAAAGCCGTCCAATCACGACTATTGCCTGATAGAATGTAAGTAAATGTCAGATCACAAGCTAGCCGCAATTTGGCACACCCAAAAGTCACTAACGGAATGGCTAGAGGATATCAAACACAAAGATGCAGCTCTAATTCGCCGCGAAGATAACGACAAACGTGAGCGCCTAAAAGTTCTAAATGAGTTAATAAGCCTCCCTTTTGATAGACCAGTTCAGTTTGACGGCCTAGATTTGGCAAATAAAACCCCGGCTTTAAAAAAATATTTAGAAGAATCGGGCTCTGAACTTTGCGCTCTTAGGCTCATGCCAAAAGAAGAAGGGCTGCCCAAGTTAAGAATGCGGGGCAAATCTGTTGCAGAGGCCTATAAATGGTTTCTAGAACAAAACATTGATGCCGGCAAATACAAGGCTGACTTTGTTCCCCACTCGGAGCACAACCACTGGGGCGCTATTTTTGTAGTTAATAAACATGGCATTCAGGGCGAAATAATTTCTGGGGGGCACCACCAATTAACGCAAGGCTTTCATGAAACAGCCACGCCACACGTTTTTCGCTACGACTATAAGACCTGGAAGATGCTACCAAAGAACGACAAAGCCCTAGAGCACGTTAAAAAACTTGCCGCCTACCTACACGTGCCAAACAAAACTATCCAAAAAAAACTGCTATCTGAATTAGGCTCAACTTTTAGCAATGATTATCTGGAAGGCTATTTTGAATCAACGGATTCAGACGCCGGAACTTGGTTTATCGACTATTCCCAGAGTTTAGGCAAAATGTACGAAGATACTGTGTTTAGAACTACCGCTAGCAGTGGTTTAGTGAGCGGCCAGACTGGCTGTATGGGTAAGGCCAAGGGCAAAGTATGCATTGTTGATGCCCAGGATATCAATAAACCTTTTCCCAAAGGCTCAATATTAGTGTGCAAGGTTACAACCCCAGCCTTCGTACCCTTAATGAAAAAGGCTGCCGCCATTGTGACTGACCAGGGCGGCATATTGTCTCACGCCGCAATTGTCGCCCGTGAGCTTAAAGTGCCCTGCATTGTGGGTTGTAGTAACGCTACAGAGATTCTAGAAAACGGCCAGCTAATTAGCGTTGACGCTGACGCCGGCGTAGTTTCAGTAAAGTAGATCTAAATTGCCTTCTAGGCAAATGTCCATTAGTTTTACGGCTCGAGTGCGGTACTCCAAACCTTTGCGGTAATCTACCGAAGCATCGTACTGCAAGCCCAGAATGCGCTGTGTTAATACGGCTAGTAATTGTTCTTCTTTATGTTCTGTTTCCACAGATTTTTCTATAAAACTTTTTAAAAAATACTTAGCAATATCTGGAGTTTTAGCAACCGCATAAAGCCGCGCATAGGCCCAGGCCGCGTCGTAATAGCGGGCGGCATTTGGTGTGAAATTTTCAAAATCTATCAGAGCAATTTTACCGTCTTTTAAATAGACATGTTTGTGCGGCGACATGTCGCCATGAGCAATTCTTGGCCGCAAATACTTACTAAGCTCTACTATTTTTTGTATCGCTGCATCAACCCGTTCCTTAGTATTAACGCCCTCATGTATCTGTTGAGATGACCATTTGTTAACGCTACTTAGTATATTGCGGTAATCGCTTGAACCTACAAACTTTATGTCGCCGTAGGGTTCAATTTTATCTACTTCTGCTAAAACCTGGGCTAGTTTATCAAGTTTGGGTGCTGCTTCTGATAAATCCATTTGTTCATTTATCAGCGGCTGGCCTGGAATGTATTCTCGTGTATAACTTTTTTCGCTAGTTTCAAACACCTCTGGAATATAAAGTTCAATTGCGGGATGCTTGCCAGCAAGCTGGTCAAAAAACTGCATGCCATAGACATCATTTTGCAGACGATCTATCCTTGCCTGTGGTGCATCTGGCTTAGCGGTTTTTTTAACTGCCTTGGCCCCTTGCCAATCAACGATCTCCAAGTCAAAAATCTCACTGCTCAAGTCCATTACAGTTCACCCCAATTTTTGCCAGTACTAATATCCGCCTTTAAATGCACGGGTAGTTTATAAATACTCTCCATAGTTTCTTTTAGAAGTTTGCTGACTTCGCTCACCTGCCCATCCTTGCACTCAATTAAAATACTGTCGTGGATTTGCAATAGCATTTGTGCGCCCTCTGGAAGTTTTTTAGCTACGGCTATCATGGCAAGTTTCATAATGTCTGCCGCGGTACCTTGGAACGGCATATTCACGGCTGCTCTATACGCGGCCTCACGTACCGCAAAGTTTGATGAATGCACATCTGGCGTTGGGCGACGCCGGCCAAGCATAGTTTCTACGTAGCCCTGCTTTTCGGCTTTTTTGCGCTCTGATTCGATTAAGGCTTTTAGCTCGGGGCGAATCTCAAAATATTTCGCTATAAACTCGCGTGCTTCACCAAAGGTCATGCCTGTGCTTTGGCTTAAGGCATGCGGGCCAAGGCCGTACAAAATACCAAAGTTAACGGCTTTTACGGATGAGCGCTGAGCTTTTGTAACTTCCTCGGGCTTAATTCCATAAATCTCGGCTGCGGTTTTTACATGAATGTCTTGGTCATCATTAAAGGCCTTTATCATGCTTTTGTCGTCCGATAATGCGGCGGCAATACGTAGCTCAAACTGTGAGTAGTCTGCGCTAACAAAACTATGGCCCTTTTCTGCTATAAAGGCTGTGCGAATTTTTTTGCCAAGATCGGTCTTAACTGGGATATTTTGCAAATTTGGGTCAGTACTAGATAATCTACCGGTTTGAGCAATAGTGAGGTTAAAAGTTGTATGCACCCTACTGTTTTCGTCCACTAGTTTTGGCAGAGTATCAACATATGTGTTCTTTAATTTGGTGACTTCGCGGTACTGGCTAATAAGTTCGATAATCGGGTGTAGGCCTTTGAGCTTTTCTAGCTCACTGGCTGCCGTGCTGTAGCCAGTTTTACCCTTCTTAATCCCCTCTTTAGGCAAGTTAAGTTTTACAAAAAGTATGTCGGCCAGCTGCAAGGGCGAGCTGATGTTAAACTCCTGGTCAGCGTGGCCATAAATGTTTTGTTCAAGATCTGAGATTGTGCCATCTATCTGCTTTGAGAAATTTTTTAAATATCCAGGGTCTAGCTTAATACCAGCTAGCTCCATGTCGGCGAGGACCGGTATTATTGGCCAGTCAATTTCGGCCGCTACTTTTTCTAGGCTTGGTGCCTGCTCAAGAGCCCTTACTTGCCCATGGAACAGCTCACGAATCACGGCCATAACTTCTGGAGCTTTGGTAATAAGCTCGTCGGGGTCTAGGTCTTCTAGGCTTGAACCGTTGTATTTGAGTTGGCTAATGGCTAGCTCGGTAAGGGACTGGGCTCTAACTAGAGGGTTGAGCAGAAATGCCCCAACTAAAACATCGTGACCAACCTTTGGTAGGACCTTGACTCCCATTTGGCGAAGCATCTTCATGGTGCCTTTTATGTCGTAGCCGACAAGTGGCATAACATTAGTAAACTGCTTGGCAATAAGTGCTGTATCTAGTTTGCGCAAGTCTAGCGTATAGGTGTCTTTGCCATCTAAGCTAATAATCAACACTTCCGGCTTAGCCCCATGCTTGTCTGCCGAGCGTGAATGAATATAGAAGTAGTCCGAATCACCAAGTTTGGGTAAATCCTTGCTACTAGAAATTACAGTATTTTTACCAATAGTTATATTTGCATTAACGATGTCTTCGCTAGGAGAAGCATCACTACGCATATTTTCTGGTAAGTTTCTAAGCAAGCTCCTAAATTCCAGCTTTTGCAGCAACGTGCGAAGATTATCTGGGTCTAATTTGTTTACATCCATGGCTTCAAGATCCAGCTTTACCGGCGCCTCCACCCAGATGCGGGCCAGTTTCTTGCTCATCTCGGCGCTCTCTCGGCCAGCCTCGAGCTTTTTACGAACTGTCTCTTTTATATCTGGTAAATGCTTATATATGCCATCCATGTCACCATATTTTTGCAGCAGCTCTATGGCTGTTTTTTCACCAATACCGGGTACACCTGGGATGTTATCGGAGCTATCGCCTTTTAGGCTCTTAAGGTCCAGATACTGCTCAACCTTTATGCCGTACTTGGCTTCAAAACTTTCTGGATGAAACTCCTCAATATTGCTGAATCCTTTTTTAAGCGCATAAACCTTAACATGTCCGTTTACTAGCTGCAGCGCATCTAAATCAGAAGTAATTAGCATGGTTTCGATGTCTTTTTTGCGTGCCTCAGTAGCTAAGGCGCCCATAATATCGTCGGCTTCGTAATCGTCTAGCTCTAATAGTGGCCAGCCAAAAGCGTCTAGTAGATCGTGCAAGATTGGAATTTGCGTATAAAAGTCTGGTGGTGGAGTTTTGCGCCCGGCTTTGTACTCTGGGTAGATTTTTAGGCGAGCTCGAATGTTAGTTTTGGGCTTATCCCACGCTACTGCCACATAATCTGGTTTTAGTTTTTTAATAAGTTCTAGACTCATGGCCGCAAAGCCATAAACACCGCCAGTTGGCACACCGTCGTTAGTGCTAAGATTTGGCATAGCATAGTAGCCGCGGTAAAAAACACTCTTACCGTCTATTATTGCTAGTCGTTTACGCCGCTCACTCATCTGTTAATTAGTATACTCTATCTTATAAAAAGGAAAGAGCCCCCGTCCGGTGACGGGGGCTCAAACCTACGTTGTTGTGCGAGGAGCTCAGGCCTCCTGGTGGAGGAGGTAGATCTCCTTGATCAGGCGGGCGAGGCCGCTGGGGATGGTGAACGGATTCTGGTAGTTCGCCGAGTCGGCGAGCTGCTCGGGCGTGCTCGCGATCGGGAACGCCGAGTAGCTGAACCAGAACCGGCGGCCGCTCCAGGTGTCGAACTCCCGACCCCAGACCTCGCAGAGCACGCGCCGCACGAGCAGCGGCACGAACTCGGCGTTGAGGTTGGTCGGCACGTAGTACTCCCTCTTGGAGCGCCGCTTCATCTTGGCTGCGAAGAGGCGCACCTGCTCCTCGAGGCTCTTCGCCACGAAGACGCCGGTCGGCTTGATCCGACAGCGCGTCCAAAGCAGGTACTGCAGGAGCTCGCGTTCCGTCGGGTACCGCTTGTGCATCTTGTGGTAGGCCTGCACGTAGCGGTTGCTCATCTCCGTGTCCGTGTTGCAGACACGGTCGCTGACGAGCATGTAGACCGCGCCGGTCCGCAGACCGTAGCGGCCGAGACGGGGCTCGGACTGCCTGCGCAGCTCGTTGACCCGCCGCTCCATCCAGTTGGCGACACCACCGGTGACGATGACGTCGACCTCCGGCAACCACTGCACGTAGTGCAGCGCGTCGACGGTTCGAACGCCCTGGCCGCCGTGCGTGTTGGTGCACAGCTCCAGGGTGGTCTGGATGTCCTCGGTGGGAAGTCCGTCGTCGCCGAGGCGCCAGGACTGCATGACCTTCGGCACGTTCTTGCCGAAGACCTTCTCAGTCCCCCACTCGCCGAAGAGCATGTCGATCTGCTCGATCGTCGGGTCCTGCGTCAGCAGGATGCCGCTGACCATGGCGAGCTCGCGCACATGACCGATGAGGTCGTAGGCGTTCCGCCACGTTGTCCAGCTGCTTCCGGGCAGCATTCGTCTTCTCTCCTCTCTCAAAACGTAGGTGCGTCTGGGTGTAAACTCCAGTTGGGGATATTATACCAGATTATTTATTTATTGTAAAGAGAGCTTCCTGGCAATTACTCTTTTAAATTCGTCGAGTTTGTTGCCGTTGTTTTCTATAAAAATATCGGCTTTGGCTTTTACGCCAGCCATGTTTAGGGTGGTTTCGTCGCCAGAATGCGACATCTCAGCCCGCTCTTCTGACAAAAATTGTTCAAAAGTTTTGTTATCTTCGGCACTACGACCTCGTGAATAAATTCTTTGGTACCTAATTTTGGGGTCTGCATCCACCCAGATTATTTTTCCACCAAGTTCATGGACTCTGGCTGCCTCCCCTGGATTGCGAATACTTGATATAGCCAATCCCTGATATTGCCCAGTGGATCTATTATAGATATCAACTGTCATATCAATTAGTACGCCAAGTCCGTGGGTTCTTCGCCATTCTCCACTTAACGCACGGAGATTACTTCTTTCGATCTCTAAACCTCGACGTTCAAGCTCTTTTCTTAAAATGTCTGAGCCAGACACAAACATCCATTTATAGTCTTCGGCCAGTATCTGGCCAACTGTGTCTTTACCTGCCCCATTGGTACCGGCTATGCCTATTATTCTCATCAATCTTAGTCTAGCGTAACTTGCTAGGCTGCTGCTACTCTCTCAAGTTTTTGCAGCACCACTGCCAAGTAACTTTCTACGTCCTCAACCTGGATACTGCGCCTCTGGGCTATCTGGCTTAAAGTTAGGGGTTCACCACTTCCATAAAGACCTAAACATTCTCTAACCAACGAAGCTTCAATAAAGTTCAGCGAATTGAGGCTATCGGGGTTAAATCTAATAAATGTGGTTAGCCTGCTGACTAGGCTTGTGTTATCAATAGGTTGTCGAATTTCTGGTGTAGCTTCTGGGATAGGTTGCCGCTGTGGCTTGCTGGCAGGGACTTTCACCGACTCATAGGCTATTTTGATTTCTTTAAGAGCTTGTACACGAATTTGTCTTACCCTTTCCCTTGTAATACCAAGCATTTGCCCAACGGCGTCTAAGGTCTTTGGAACACCATCTTCCAGACCAAAAAGTTCAATTACGACTTCGGCCTTTCTTTTATCTAGACTGCTGATTATCGCCATAAGCTCAGATTTTGTAATTAAATCGAGCACTAACTCCTCAGGGCCATCTACGTCGTCCGGAGTTATCTCACCCAAGGTGCTGCCCTCGCCATCTTGCGTGTCAACAACTCTATCAAAAGAATCAGGATCAGCATGCACAACACTGGCCTTAATGACCTTGGCCATAATCTGCCTGGTAAACCCAGTTCTAGCTAACAGCTCCTCCTCTGTTGCTTCACGCCCATATTCGCTCTCAAGATTTGCCTGGGCCTTCCGGAGAATTTTTAACCTCTCGGCCATGTGATGAGGCACCCTTATGCCTGGGCCTTTTTCTTCGAGGGCCTTATTAACCGCTTGCCAAATCCACCAAGTGGCATAGGTGCTAAATTTGGTTTCACGAGCTGGGTCAAATTTTTCTACAGCACGCATTAATCCAATGTTGCCCTCTTGCACTAAATCCAAAAGTGGTACGCGCGTTTGGTTGCGGTATGGGCGAACAATGCTAAGCACCAGCCTCAGATTGGCTTCAATTATTCGCCTTTTAGCATCGAGATCGCCAGCTTGGGCTCTGCGAGTTAGACTGTACTCTTCAAAAGCGGTTAGTAGGGGCGTTTTGCCAGCCTGATCTACATATAGTAAAAAGGTATCTTTTAGATCACCCCCGTCGTCAAGCTCATCGCTCACTGCCACCGGCAGTTCTGCTTCTGCTTGGTCCAGGTCGCCAAACCTTAGCCCTTCCTGAGTCATTTTATATATCCTCCAGGCCCTCGGCAGCAGCAAGCATACCGAGCCTTTCTATGGCTCTGTTGCAATTTAGCCGCGCCTTTTCACGACTAAGCCCCAACTCTAGGGCTAGTTCAGCATATGACCTGCGCTGCCCATCTAAGCCATAAAAGCCAGCTACTAATCTTCTGTCGACTGGCGACAGCCTATCAAGTAGAGCAAGTACTGCACTCTCCTGCAACTCTTCTATTACCTGGTCTTCAACCGACGATTCTTTTTGGTCAGATACTATATCTAATAGGTCACCGTCGCCATCACCAATTTCGGCTTGGAGTGAAGTCATATCTTTTATTGCTGCAGCATCGAGTGCTTCCTTGACATGACGTAGGTGCATTTTGGTAGCGTCAATTATTTCTTGCAGGGTTGGTTCGCGACCTTTTTCTGATTCGAATCTACCCTTAAAAGTATTGATTTTATAAATTCTTTCAACAACGTGGAGAGGCAAAGCTAAACCTTCCACTTTCTTGTATACAACCGCTCTCTGAACAGCTTGCCTAATCCACCAGGTGGCATAGGTGCTAAACTTATATCCCCTGCGCCAATCGAACTTTTCGACTGCACGATTCAGACCAATAGAACCCTCTTGAATTAGATCTAAGAATGGCACCCCTTGATTACGGTAATTTTTAGCAATCGAAATAACTAGTCTTAAATTACGCTCAATCATTTCGTGTTTAGCCGCCATGTCTCCGCGCTCGATTCTTTTGGCTAGCGCAACTTCTTGGTCAGCATTTAGAAGTTTACGTTTTCTGACCTCACGAATAAACAGTGTTAAGGCATCAAGCTCACTATCATCTTCGTCGAATTCTAGATCAAGGTCCTCTAAATCATCGTCCTCGGCTGAAATATCAGCAGCGGCTAATTCTAGCTCATCTCCGTCAAAATCTAACAGTTCGGCATCATCAAAAACTGGCCCCCCATCAATCTCGTGATGTGTGACTGATGATGCTTCCATTACTGTAGATATTCGTGGAGTCTCTTGGTCTCTTTATTCTTACGCAGCTTGGCTAGAGCCTTAGCTTCGATTTGCCTTATACGTTCGCGAGTAACGCTAAATTCTTGGCCGACTTCTTCCAGGGTGTGACTTTTACCATCTTCTAGACCAAAGCGCAGTTTCAGAATTTTTTGTTCACGCTCGGTTAGAGTCCCCAGTATTTGCTTAACTTGCTCCTTTAAGAGCTGTTCGGATGCAGACTCGCTTGGAGTTTTTTGGTCTTCGTCTTCGATAAAATCACCTAGTACAGAATCTTCTTCGTCGTCTCGAACTGAGGCATCAAGACTAGAAATATCCTGCTTGATTTTCATGATATGCTCTACCTTATCGACATCCATTTCCATGGCGGCTGCGATTTCATCATTGGTTGGTTCACGATTTAACTCTTGGGTTAAGCGGCGCTGCGTTCTAAGTAGTTTGTTGATGGTTTCAACCATGTGTACCGGGATACGGATTGTGCGGGCTTGGTCGGCAATCGCACGGGTAATGGCCTGGCGGATCCACCAAGTGGCATAAGTACTAAACTTAAATCCACGATCCGGATCAAATTTTTCTACTGCTCGTAGCAAACCAGTGTTGCCTTCTTGGATTAGGTCTAGTAAGTCTAAGCCGCGGCCGACGTAGCGCTTAGCAATCGACACCACAAGGCGCATGTTAGCCTCGGCCATAGCATCCTTGGCTCGCTTATCGCCCGATACAACTTTTTTGGCTAGAGCTAGTTCTTCTTCGGCTGTTAATAGGGGGATTTTACCAATCTCTCTAAGGTAAAGCCGTACGGAGTCGTCGGCGATATCGTCAATATAAGAGTTATCCTCGATGATAATTTCTTCTTCCTCGTCTTCGGCCGCCCATTCGTCAGATAATTCAACAACGCTTGGTTCGGCTAGTGGCACAAGCTCGATATCATTCTCAGTTAGCTCAGCATAAACCCTATCTAGAACATCGATATTTGCTGGCACATCAGGAATCGCCGAATAAATATCACGCTGGTCAAGCTTGCCATCTTTGCGACCTTGCTCGATTAGCTGGGTGATTTCCTTATCAAAAGTTTTAGTAGTCCGCTTTGCTCCCTTAGCTGCTTTTTGGTCTTTTTCAACCTTTGACGTCTTAGCTGCCTTTGGTTCTTTTACCGATTTAACCGGTGTCTTGGCAGGCTTCTTAATTTCAACTTTTTTAAGTGATTTCTTTGGCATATTACCTTTCGCTGGCGGCCGGATTGTTCCCACGCCGGATTATTTATAAATTTGTAGCTTATTAAGATCATCAGCCCTACGAGCCAGGCTTTTGATCTCACTTTCTGTTTTTGCGGACTTCATTTCTTCTGCTAGTTTGCGGTTTTCGATTTTAACGTATCGGTCTATCAACCGGCGTTTGAGTTGGGCGGCCTGATCTTCTAGATCGCTAAGGCTAAGCGCCGAATATAATTCCTCAAACTGTAACGTTATAATTTTAACATAATCCCCTATGGACTGCAATCTGTTAGCCTGCCCTGCCGAACCATCAAATTTGGGGTTATCTTTGAGGAATTTTAGTAGGTCCCTAGTTGGGCCATCTGTAAAGAATTCCTCCTTGCAGCCCTCTAACAATTTGCGTGCCTTTGGCTGCATCAGCATCATCGATAAAAAGTGGTCTTGCAGCCGTTGATATTCAACTTGATTCTGGTCTATATCGGCTTGCTGAACTTTTGGTTTACGTAAAACCGCGCTAACGCTGGGCTGGTTAGTAAACTTCGCCTTCATGGCATCGAATGTCGTATCTGTTAATTCGGCTATTTTCTTTAAATAGTGTTCTTGTTCGACTTGGTCCTGCAGCCTCCTAAGCACAGCGATTATTACGTCGCTAAAAGCTCTCTTGCCAGCCGCAGTTGATAAATCGAGTTGGCTTTTATACTGCTCAATCAGCCAGTCGGGTGCGTAAACAGCTGAATCGATGGCTTTTTGCCATGCCTTTGGATCTTTTTGGATCAGCTCATCGGGGTCCTTGGCGTCATTAATAGTAATAATTTTTAGGTTCAGTTCTATTTTTTGGGCTAGTGGGATTATGCGCTCCGTAGCCGCGAGCCCGGCTCTGTCGGCATCAAAACTAAGACGGATATCGCTAGTAAAGCGTTTAAGAATTCTTAGGTGCTGTTCGGTCATGGCTGTGCCAGCGCTGGCTACGACATTTTTAATACCGGCCTGCCAGCTGGCTATTACGTCCATGTTGCCCTCCACCACGACAACGACTGTACTTTTTCTAATCGCTTCTTTGGCAAGATGTAGTCCAAACACTTGGCGGCTTTTATCATAAACAATGGTCTGTGGAGTATTAATATACTTTGGCGCGTTAGGTTCGTCGGCCAATAGTCTTGCCGTAAAGCCAACAACTTGGCCCGAGGCGTCACATAGCGGGATCATAATCCGGCCACGGAACATATCTCGAAAGCCGCCGCTCCACGGGACAACCAACCCAGCTCGCTTCATCTCGTCTGTCGTAAAGCCCTTTTTAGTCAAGAACTCGGCTAGGGCATCACCCTTATTAGGTGAATAGCCAAGCTGCCAGGTAAGTATTGTTTGCTTTTCTAGTTTGCGTTTGTTTATAAGATATTCAAGGGCTGACTTATTAACGGTTAGCTGTTTTTGGTAGAACTTAGCAGCTAGTTCTAGGGCTTCTAGAGCTCGTTTTTTTAGATTAGCGCTCGCTCCTGATGAACTTTGGCCGGGTTTTCTAAACTGCTCCAGGTCAACCCCAGCCTTACGAGCTAGTTGTTCGAGAGCACCTTTAAAATCTAGGCCCTCAACCTCCATAACAAAGCTAAAAACGTCACCGCCCTTGCCGCTAGAAAAGTCGTGCCAGATCTGCTTTTCTGGGCTAACAACAAAGCTGGCCGTTTTTTCGTTGGTCCACGGGCTTAAGCCTTTAAAGTTACGGCCGGTACGCTTTAACTGGACGTACTCACCTATTACGTCCTCAATATTTAGCCTGCTTCTTACCTCTGTAACCGCATCCATATCATCAGTATATAGCGAATGACTCCTAGCTTACAGCTTAAGCGTTTTATAGTTTGCTGCTAGAATTAACTCATGCCTCCCCAGAATAGCCAGCCGCAAGTTCCAAACTATAACTTTATATTGCAGGATAGCCCAAAACCAAAACGCCGGTTTAGGCTGCCCCTGCCCCCTATGCCTAAGCCCCTGGCTATTTCGGTTGTTGCTGTAGTCGGCCTATTCTTAATAATAATCATCTACTCTCTACTTACTGGGGGTGGAGATAAAACAAGCGGATTCGCTGGTATTGCAGCCCGGGCCCAAGAGATATCTAGAGTGAGCGAGCTAGTTAATCAAGCCTCCGATGACCCGACCGTAAAGTCTTTAGCCCTAACTAGCGAAACAACAATGAAGAGCGCTGTTGCTCAAATTCAGAGCTATTTAACAAAAAATGGCGCGGGCAAGATTAGCCCCGCAACTCTTGCAACTTATAAAAAGACGACTACCGACACTGAGGTAACTTCCGCCGACCAAAACAACACACTTGCAAGTTACTATAAGTCATATCTAAAAGATGCGCTTGCCACGTATCAGACAGGCATTCAAACTACCTACGACTCGGCTAGCTCTAAGGCTAAACCGGTCTTATCCGGTATTTATCAAAGCGCCCAAACACTGTCTACTGGGCTTTAACGAGCTCGTAGGAATGACGGATCAAGCCCTGCACTTCATCCCAGGGCAACTGCCCAGTTAGCAGGATTGTGTTCCAATGCTTTTTGTTCAAATGATAACCAGGTAACACTGTCTCGTATTTTTCCCTTAAGGTTTGGGCCAGTAATGGGTCACACTTTAGGCTGAGCTGCAGAGGGTCGCTTTTTTCCTGAATTAATGCAAACATCTTGTCGCCTGTTTTATAAACAGCAACTCCGTCGCCAAACGGGTAATCTAGCTTGGCGCCAGGCATACTCAATATATATTCTTCCACTTCTTTGTGGCTCATTATCCTGATTTTATCAGATGTTGTTGATTACAAGTATCTGTTTGACACTCATATATAAGGAGTATAATGAAGATGTAACGAGGTAGGGTGCGGGGAGGAGTTGGTATGCGCTGGACAGTTTTGTCGCGGACCGCAAAACAAACAACCAAAACCCTCAATAAAATTTTATTAACAATCGGCGTCTTTTCTAGTTTCGCGCTAGCCTCTCTTGCTTTATCACCACACACCTATGCCACGCCAATCACTGTCTGCGACTCTAGCTGTGACCAAGCCTCAATAACCGCGGCGGTAGCCGCAGCCTCACCCGGCTCGACTATTAGTGTTGGCTCGGGAATTTATACAGAGACTGGGCAAATTGTCATAGACAAGGACCTAACTATTGTAGGATCCGGAATTGGTACAACGACAGTAAGGACGAATAGCGACACAGGCAACACAGTCGACTCAAAAGGATGGTTCCTTGTAAATCCGGGTGTGAATTTTAATATCTCGGAGCTTACTTTAGACGGCACAGGACACAAGATATACCAGGCCATCCGCTATAACGGCAGCGGAACTGTTGACCATGTAAGTTTCACAAACATCGCCTATGAACAAAGCGGACCTACATACAACGGGGGTGGTGTCAGGATAGGCACGTCGGGCAATGTGGATGTTACATATTCAACCTTCAGCAACATGGGGCGATACGGACTTTTAGCCGAGGGCGGTACTGGTACATTTAGCAACAACATCTACACAGGCAAAGGTGCTGGCAACTGGCTAGATTATGGGTTAGACATAGAGTATGGCTCCCACATTGCAGTTTCAGACAACCAAATATCTCATAACAGAGGCGTGGCCACATCTGACGGTTCAACCTCCGCAGCTATCGCCGTGTGGGATGACTCCGGGACACATGTAACTTTAACTGGGAATAATGTGCTTACGGACAATTCGGCAGGTATTGCAATTGCAGTAGCCTCCGGGAGCACCGACCCTGTAGTTTCCATTGGCTCTGGCACTACCTTCACCAGCAACAATATTGGGGTTGATGTCCAGAATGCAGGTGCCACTGGCTCGCCAACAGTAATTATTACTGGCTCAACATTCTCAAGCAATACGATGGGTATTAATGTGCCTTCCGGCATGACCGCAGATAACATAAGTGTCCATAACAGCATCTTTTCGTCAAACACTAGTTACTCCGTTAATAATGGAGGGCTGGGCACACTCAACGCCTCCAACAACTACTGGGGCAGCGCAGTGGCTTCAACGGTGGATGCACGAATTCATGGGCTAGTAACTCACACAACATACTTCGTTAGATCGACAGGTGCGTTAGATGGAACGGGAACTGTAAATACTGCCGCGCCAAGCACTGTATATATAAGTGGCTCCTACAGCGACGGTTCAGCTGACGGTCATAGCTTTGGTTGGGATGCTTTCACAACCATCCAAGCTGGTTACGATGCCGTAGCTGCGGGTGGAGTGGTCAATATAGCAGCAGGTACATACGAACAAGGCTCCACACAAATCTCCGTTAGTAAGTCTGTCACATTCCAAGGTCCGAACGCGTCAATTAGCCCTAATGGTGGTACGCGCGTTACGGAAGCCATAATCCATGGGTCAGCATCAGGCTCAACGGCAACTTTTAATATAACTTCTAGCTCTGCCCACGTAACCTTCCAAGGTCTGAAGTTCGAGAATATGGGTGCTGCGATGCGAAGTGATGCGCCTGGTGCGACGATTTCACTAAGCAAGAATATTTTCACCGGCAACATGAGCGATGGCATGGGGTTTGACGATCCTAACCTGACTGTCGATGACAACTTGTTTACGGGCATAGATACACCTAACTCTGACCTAATTCAGCTCTGGGTATCACATATGCCGGCAGTCGGCACTGTCTCGTTCACCAATAGCTACTTCACTTCCATAACTAGTAGCGGGGGGTTGAATTTGAGCGATATCCACGGAACAATTTCTGGCAACCATTTTAACGGAGTGCAATACTATGGAGTTCTCGTTAATGGCAATGCGAATCTAGATATCAGAGACAACATCTTTGACGCTATTACGAATCCAGATTCTGTAAGTGTCCCAACTTGGGGTGCAGGCATCCGCTTCTATGATGGCACCAATCCTTTAACAGTTGCGAGCATTACAGGTAATACTTTCAGCAATTCTTACCTCGGCATATCAATTAAGCCCGCCGCAAATATCAGTGGTGCAACGATTTCGGCCCATACCAACAAATTCATTAGCAACACAGCTGCGGCAATACTTAACGCGGGGACAGGCACGCTTGATGCTACAAATAACTACTGGGGCTCGGCTGATCCTAACTTCGCATCTCTTATTAACGGCAGTGCTTCGCACGCCACATGGTATGTTGATGAAAATCGCACAATTCTCTCCGCGGCACCAGCTTCTGCACCAGTTCTGCACGCAATTACAAGCCCTACCAACAACCCACGTCCAACTTTCGCCTGGGATGCGGTGAGCGCGGGGCCAGCAGTAAGCAGTTACCATTTAGTGATAACCAATCCTGACTCATCAACTACAGTCATTGATCAGGCCGGCACCAGCTTTACCCCAGGCTCCAACTTGTCTAACGGAACCTACGCGTGGAAAGTGTATGCCCATAACTCAATAGGCAATGGCTCCTATTCGGCCACCGGTAGCTTCACTATAGACGCAACTGCGCCGGTAATTGCAGCACATGCCAACATCACAGTTGAGGCTACTTCGGCTGCTGGTGCAATAGTTGCCTACACCTCCCCAGACGTCACAGACAATTTTGACGCTATGGCCGCAGCTAGCTGTACCCCAGCGTCTGGCTCAACCTTCGCGCTTGGTACAACCACCGTAACGTGCACTAAAACCGACTCTGCAGGCAACACCGCCACATCTACCTTCACGGTTACGGTCCGAGATACAACTGCGCCAGTTATTGCCGCACATTCCAATATCACGGTTACCTCAGCAACCGCCACGGCAGTTACATTCACAGCTCCGACCGCAACAGACATCGTAGATGGTGCGGCTCCAGCGGTTTGTACTCCAGCTTCCAGCTCAACTTTTGCACTTGGCACTACAACAGTCACCTGCACCAAAACTGATGCGGCTGGCAACACTGCGACATCCACCTTCACGGTTACGGTCAACCCGCCAGTTGATACAACCCACGAGGTATTGCTGCAACCAACTACCGAACTGTCGGGTAGCGTTACTCAAGTAGTGGTTGGTGGGCAAACTACAAGCTCAACAGTTAATGTTCCAGAATCCGTTACAAATGCCACCCTGAGCGTTGCTGCAATCTTAACCAGCACAGACGGAACTAAAGCCGCTACCTTGGCTGGGGACATAAACGTCAATGCCACCACCAGCTCTGGCCAAGTAACGGTTGCTATCCCGGCCGGCATCACCATCAGCGGCCCCACCGATTGGAACGGAGTTATCAATCTACCCAAGGTCGTAACCACTACGGTCACCCTGCCAGCCGACTCAGGTTTTACAGCTACAGAGGTAACCTCTATAGAAGTCGGCTTTGGCGATGTACCTTTAACCTTTGATCAGCCTGTGCGGCTGGTGTTCGCGGGTAAAGCCGGCAAGTCGGTTGGCTGGTCACGCGCGGGCGTATTCTCGCTCATAACTGCTAACTGCACCTCCGATTCAGCGAGCGGAATGCCAGCTGGTGCTAACGAATGTAAGATCGATAGCGGAGCCGACCTAGCTGTTTGGACAAAGCACTTTACTGTTTTCACTACCTATGCCCAAAAAGCTAGTGGAGTCTTGGGTGAAACCTCAGGACAAGCCCTAACCTCAAGTGCAAGCGTAGAAGTAGTTAAGGCTCACATTAAGTGGTACTGGTGGCTTGTCATAGCTGCAGGTACAGCCGTAGTAGCTATAATCTCGTACAACTACGGTTATCGCCAAGCAAAAGCTCCAAAAAAGAATAAAAAGTAAACTTATCTAGTTCTTGTCTGACTCAACAAAGTCCAAGCAGGCGGAGTTGATGCAATAGTGCACGCCACTTGGATGATCCGGTACATCTTTAAATAAATGGCCAAGGTGACTGCCACAGTTTGCGCAGGTTACCTCTACGCGGTTCATCCCAAGACTATTATCATCTACTAGCTTCAAGGCTTTGTTGCTGGCCGCCTCACTAAAACTTGGCCAGCCTGCCAAACCTGGAGCCTTTGATTCAAATTTAGACTCGCTAGAGAATAGTTGGGCCCCGCAAACCGCGCAAGTATACATACCCTTTTCGCTGTGATTCAAATACTTTCCGCTAAACGGCGCCTCGGTGCCTTTTTCTCGCAATATATGATACTGCTCGGGCGTAAGTTTCTTTTTTAGCTCGTCGTCGTTAACCTTCATCAAATACTTTCAGGTGCTTTTATGCCTAGGGCTGTTAAGCCCGACTCTAATACTTTTGCATACTTTTCTACCAATGAGAGTCGAACCCCTTCCCGCTTATCGCCAATTATTCGGCTGTTTTCGTAAAAGCGGTTAAACTCTTGAGCCAGTTCATACAAGTATGTACATATATGGTGAGGCATCAACTCGGTAGCTGCTTTGGTGAAAGCCTCTGGATATTCGGTTACTTTTCTGACTAAGCTTCGCTCTGCTTCATCAAAATTAGCGCCAATCAGACTGCCTGGTTGTTGGCCCGACTTTTCTAGGATAGAAATGGCTCTAGCATGCGCATACTGCAAATAAGGGCCGCTATTACCTTCTAGACTCACTGATTCCGCTGGGTCGTAAATTATGTCGGCCCCGACTCTATGCTTCAAAAATGCGTACTTCACGGCGCCAAGGGCAACATCGGCGTTCTCTTTCTGATTAATTTTCTTATTAGCTTCATAGGCCATTTCTATGACCTCTTCAGCACGAATTATATTACCCTTTCGGCTGCTCATTTTTTCGCTACCGGGTAACCTTACCATGCCATGCGTCATATGAATTGTTCTCTCAGCTAGTTCACGCTTAATTTGCTCGATTGCCTTTAGCACTACCTGCATATACTCGAACTGCTCATTGCCAGTGATAATAATTGAGCGATCATAGTTATAATCCTGGTCTTTAAGAACGGCCAGGCCTATATCTTTGGTCTCGTAAGTTGGCAAACCCTCACTATTAATAAATACTCGGGTGTGCAAATTGTGCACCTCCCCTTTAAATATTATTGCTCCATCACTCTTCTCAAAAACCTTGCCAATATTGGCTTCTACAAGATTCAGGCCAGGTTCGACCGTTTGGCTTTCTGGATAGTATTTATCAAATTTAGAGCCAATTTTTCGGTAAAACTCGTCAAAATATTCATAGCTCCAGCTTCTGGTTGTCCAGTAAATTTGGGCCAGCGGGCTGTGCTCGTCTTTTGTGCTTTGAATTTCATAAATCTTTTTGTTTAGTTGGTCGATTGCTGTCTTTGCGGCCGGATCGTCCTCGTAGGCATTGTTGCCACGAACGTAATTATCGGCCATCCATTGTGGTCGATCCTTAACGTCTGCTAGTTTTTCTGGCTGCTCACCACCCAGGTCTTGAATCATTGCCCACATGGTCCTTGCAACATGCAAGCCTACATCACCACCAAAATTAACCCTGTGCACCTTGGCTCCTGCTAGTTCTAACAAGTTAGAAACGGCATCGCCAACAACGCTCGTATAAAGATGCCCAACATGCAAAACTTTGAAGGGGTTGGGGTCAGAATATTCAACCACAATGCTTTGGTCTTTGAAGGCTTGGGCTATGTTGGCACTATCGCCCAACATTTTTATAAGTGTCTCCTCAGCCAGCGTGAAATTTATAAAGCCTGGGCCAGCTATTTCTGGCGTCTTGGCTAATATCGTCAGGCTGCTTAGCTCAGCAACTAGCTCTTGAGCTACTTCCCTTGGGTTTTTGCTCTGCTCTTTGGCAATTATCATCGCCACATTGGTTGAAAAATCGCCAAACTTTTCTTCGGGACGTTCTAATTCGGGCTCAATTTGTGAACCATAAAGTTTTTGAACTGCAGCGACAAGCGCGCTCTTTAACTCCTGCATACTTCCTATAATAAGTGTTAAGGACGACTTTTAGAAGTGTCAACTGCTTGCAGGCCCCAGTAGAAGGCTAGATATAGCCCACTGAGCAACACAAAGAATAGCCCGGTAAAGCTGTAGGAATGAAGATGCCCTAGTGGGTCAACCACCCTGTCTGAGATGTTTAATAGCAGCCCACCGGGGTTAGCCAGTACGTCCCAACTACTCCAGCGCAAAACTCTGCCTAGATAAATTGCAAAGCTAGAGGTAAGTAAAATCAGTTCTACAACCCAGTAGGCATTAGCTGGTCGTAGTCTTTTTAAAAGCTCCCTGTGAACAAGCCAGACGCTTGCAAACCCTAGTATAAAGCCAGTTAGTACAAGCGTGATCATCAACACAATGTCATACAACTCACTTATTTCGCCCGTCGCGCTGACATGTATAAAATCTGTTAACACGTACCATGTATTAGGTAAGAAAAACAGCCACACAAAGCTTAGGCCCAGATTCTGCCAACTTAGCCAACGTCTATTTTTTAATTCTTTAATTAGAACCCAGGTAATGCCGAGGCCGAGCCAAGCCAAGGCTAAATTTTCAGGGATAAACCAGTACCTAAGACTGTCGGCGGCAATTGATCTAAAAAGTAATAAACCAAGGCAAAGAAGCGTCATAATACCCATAGCCTCTAGAAATCTCTTAGCCGCCTCACTCAAGCCAATCATAAGCTGATTATACAGCTATACCGAAGTAATATAAACATTTATTAATTTATATATTTACATCTTTCTATATTTATGTAACACTTGTTATTACTATGAAAGATAACCAAACAATTGCTGTGCTTAAGGCATTGGCCGACCCTACTCGACTAAAGATGGTGCGCGTACTGGCCTCCTGCCCCACCGGCCAAAAGACCTGTGGCGAATTATCAAATAAGGCAGAATTAAGTCAGCCGGCCATGAGTCACCACTTCGCCAAGCTCAGCATGGCTGGCATTGTCAGCGAAGAAAAACTGGGGACACAAAAATTATATTCACTTAACACCAAGCTGCTAAGTGAACTTGGGATCAATGTAAATAAGTTATAAGAAAGGTCTATGATTATGAAATTACAGGTAATATTGGGTAGCACACGCCCCGGTAGAGTTAGCGAGCGAATAGCAAAATGGGTAGTAAGTACTGCCAAAACTTTAGAGGGAGTTGAAGCTGAGCTAGTTGACCTTAAAGACTACCCTCTGGAATTTTTCAACGAGCCAGCCAGCCCTCGCTATAATCCAAACCGAGAGATTACCCCCGCCATGAAAAAATGGCTAGATAAAGTTGCCCAAGCTGACGCGTACATTTTTGTTACTCCTGAATACAACCACTCAATCCCCGGTGTTTTAAAAAACGCCATAGACTACATAACTAGTGAAATTACCAGAAAACCAGCTACGATTGTATCGCATGGGACGGTTGGTGGAGCCCGGGCAACAATGCATCTTAAAGAGATTTTGAGCGAGTCAGGAGCAGCAATTATCCCTAAACAAATCGCTATGACTAGCCCAAGAGAGAAGCTCAACGAAGCCGGCGAACTATCCGAGGAGGCTAAGGCTCAGCCCTATGGGCCGGCCCATTCTCTTAGCTCCATGCTTGATGAGCTCAAATGGTATAGCAACGCTCTAGCAACAGCTCGTAAGTGACTACTTGTAGTAAGTAAGCCACTGGGGGCTATCTACAAAGTGTTCCAGCCGATATTGCAGATCTTTTAGGGCCTGAGACAAGGTGTTTTGGTCTGAGCCAAGTACGTTCATTGCCACATAAGGCTCATGAACATTAAAGCCACAAAAAGCCAAAGTACCAAAGTTTATAGGGTGTAACATTTGGTTAATGGTAGCTTTGTGTAGTCCACTAGGCTGGAAATAGTCTGTGGGGTGACCGCTCGCCAACACCATCATGGCTTGCTTGCCGCGCATTAAACCGTTTTCATAAAATTTACCACCATCCCAGGCGACGCCCATGGCTAATACTCGGTCAAACCAACCCTTCATGATGGCTGGTACTCCCATCCACCAAAATGGCGCAATGAATAGTACTAGATCTGCGGCTCTTAATTTTTCAATCTCACCGACAATGTCAGGCGAAAAAGACATTTCAAGCGCTGCTGCATGCCTTTGTTCAAGCATATAGTTAAAATGGTTGCCGGTTGTGGTTGCGAAATCCCATTTTTGGGCAACAGGCGTAAAGCCCTGCCCGTAAAGATCGCTAATTGCTACTTTGTGGCCTTTGGAGTTCAGGGTCTCATAGGCTACATTTTTCATAGCCGATGTAAAACTCGTCGGCTCATGGTGTGCATAAACAATTAAAATATTCACTTCTAAGACGCCCACCTATTCATAGCTATATTGTACCTGAAAACCAACTACTAGGACTTATGGTTTTAAGCGCCGATTGGCCGGACCATCTGGTCTGTCATACGGAAAATCATCTGGCTTATTTTCCAACTGCCGGTCGATGTTTTTACTAGCATGTAGTCGATTGTGCCCCGCACTGTCCAGGCGTAACGCTCGCCCTGGTCGGCTACATAATGCACATGCTCAACCGAGGTTGATACTTTAGCCCGTCTCGAACTCACCATTCGTACAACTAATTTTTTTATGAAATGTCTTGTTGCGTAAAAATAGCTACCTATCTCGCGGCGCCAGCCATCAATTAATCTTTTTCTGGGCATGGCGGCGGGCATTTCCCCGCTAACTGATTTGTTATCTACATATGGATTTTTTACAAAATACTCTTCCAGCTGTTCCCATTGCTTCATGTCTTGCAGGAACGAAACACTGTTTACTACTTCTTTGATCATTTCTTTGTCAGATTTGTCACTCATGTTTTGCTCCTTTGTTTCTTATTTTCAGTTTTAGCTTAATGGCTATTCCTGAAAATTGGCTTTAAAAGATCGAAAGCGGCCATAAAAGTTTAGAACTTCCGCTACTACAATTTTATCACGTGAGTTTTACTAAAGTGGCGGAGAGGGAGGGATTTGAACCCTCGATGAGGTTGCCCCCATACCGCCTTTCCAAGGCGGCGCACTAGGCCACTATGCGACCTCTCCAGCTGCTCATTATTTTAACAGAGAGGCCCTGAAAAATTTTTACAACCTTTTATAATTGCCCATCTCTGTATTTCGAGCGTAGACTAAAGATAAACCATGGCTATTATTGAGTTAAAAGAAATTTCAAAAATTTATGGCTTCGGAGACGCTACGACCCTAGCCCTCGACGAAGTCGATCTTACTGTCGAAAAAGGTGAGTTTGTGGCCGTTATGGGGCCTAGCGGCTCAGGTAAATCTACATTAATGAATTTGATAGGTTTATTGGACCGCCCATCTCACGGTACCTATTTGCTAGACGAACGCCACGTATCCAGGCTTCGACCGCACCAAATGGCTAAAATCCGAAGAGACAGAATCGGCTTCATTTTTCAGTCTTATAATTTACTGCCCCGACTAAATGTACTTGAGAATGTTGCCCTGCCGCTTGCCTACAAAGGTCTCGGCCAGAGTCGCCGACAACAGAGAGCCAGCGACATGCTTGAGGTTGTCGGGCTACGCGACCGTGAGTACTTTATGCCAAATCAGTTAGCTGGGGGACAAGCTCAGCGCGTAGCTGTAGCTAGGGCATTAATCAATAAGCCTAGTATCATAATTGCCGACGAACCCACCGGCAACCTAGACAGCACTGCTAGCAAGGTCATTATGGAGCTTTTAGCCGACATTCACCGCCAGGGTAACACTATTTTACTTGTTACCCACAACCCAGAACTAACCCGCTATGCCAGCCGCGTTCTCTACATGCACGACGGTCAAATTGTAGCCGATGAGCGCACCAGTCTAGGCAACGTGGCCCGGGGTGCCAAAAAGATTTATTATGATAAAAAGATAGTCACTGAAGAGGATGTAGCAGCCGGAGTATCGGCGTTGCTTCACAACGTACCAGGTAAGGAACTCGCCAAAAAACCCAGGCCTAGCAAAAAATCACCTAAAAAATCCAGGAAGCCACGCAAATGATAACCCGTGGCAACTTTAAAACGGCTTCCGCTAACCTTTGGGCCTCCAAGTGGCGATCGCTGCTTACCATGCTTGGGATTATTATTGGCATTAGTTCGGTTGTAACAATCGTTAGCCTTGGCGAAGGCCTAAAACACCAAATTGTTGGCCAAATAGACAACCTGGGTAGTGACGTTTTAACTGTCAGATCTGGTAAATTAACAGACAATAATTCGAACAATAACCTTGGCTTCTTGGGCTTTTTTGGAGTTAGCACCTTAACCAACAATGATGTAGCGACCATCCAAAAAACACCAGGCGTAGCTAGCGTTGTTCCATTTAACTTTATTACTAATTCGGCTAGCGTTGACTCTACTGAATCAAACAACGTCTACGTTATTGGTACTAATGGTCAAATGGCCAGTGTTTTGAACAAAAATGTTGCATACGGGTCATTTTTTGGGGACGACGCAAAAAACCAACGCTTCGTGGTAATCGGTCGCAACATTGCGCAGGACCTCTTTGGTCAACTTAACCCAGTCGGACGTAGCATAACTATCAAAGGCCAGGATTTTATAGTTCACGGCGTGCTGGCGCCCTCCCAAGGCGGAGCTTTATCAGTTGCCCAGATAGACTTTAACTCCTCTATTTTTATGCCGAATGACACAGCTAAAGAAGTAGCCGGCGGTAATACAAATATTTTGCAGATACTCGTAAAGGCTAAACCAGGAATTAAGCCGGACGCACTGGTTAAGAATATAACTTCGGCTCTTCAAGCAACTCATGGCCATGACGATTTCTCAGTTTTAAAACAAGAACAACTACTTAAGGTTGCTGACAGCGTTATAACTAGACTAACCAGCTTTATATCCGGCATCGCTGCCATTTCATTACTGGTGGGTGGTATCGGAATTATGGATATTATGCTAGTTAGCGTCTCTGAAAGAACTCGCGAAATCGGAATTAGAAAATCTATTGGCGCGACTAACCGGCAAATTCTATCGCAATTTCTTACAGAAGGGCTGCTTCTAAGCATTGGGGGTGGGATAATCGGGATTATCACCTCTCTGCTTATCGATTTAGGCCTTAAAGCCTATACTCATCTTGATCCTATTATCTCGGTCCGCTTGCTTCTCACCGCCGGGTCGATTTCTGTCGTAGTTGGTATTATTTTCTCCACAGCACCAGCACTTAAAGCCGCGCGCAAAGATCCAATCGAAGCTCTTAGAGCCTAAGCTAGTTCTTTTTTGAGTCGTTCTACTAAATCGACTGGTGTTGGGTCTATATTATTTAGAAGCGCTAGGTAAATAGATGTAAAGTCTCCGAATACCGATGTCCACAGCAGTTGCTGCAAAATAGTTTCGCCTTTGGGTTCGATGATCTGGGGGCTGGGTCGCTTACCAGAAAGTAGCTTATCGGAAATTACAAAACGTTTTTTAATCCTGTCATTTTCTAAGTTAGAGCGAATTTCAACCACTGCAAATGGTTTTACAACTGGGTGGCTGCTCCAGCCGATGAATTCGTTATGGTTAAATTCCGGATATTGGTTAAACCAAGCTAGGTTCTTGGCGTTTTCGTTAATACAAATCTTGAACTTATTAGCCGCCGGAGCCATTGCTGGACCAGCATAAACTATGACTGTTTTACCAGCTAACTCTATAGCTAGCTTCTTGGCGGGGTTATCTTTAGCAGCCACGTCTGGGCGCCAATCAGCAATTTGCTCGCTAAGCCAGACCGCGGCAGTCTTTAGCTCCTGGGTTTTGTCGCTGGCTACTAAGCCAAGCTCAACCGCCAGTTTTACAAATCCCGCAATAAAGTAAAAAGACGACATCCTAGGCTGAATACCAGACGGTATAAGGATGGTTGGGTAGCCTTTTTCTTTTGCTATTTCTAGAAGCTTGCCGCCGGCCGTAAAAACTACTAACTGAACACCTTTGCTTTCTGCGACTGCTAAAGCAGCTAACGTTTCTTCCGTGTTGCCAGAATAGCTAGCCACGATGAATAGAGTTGCCTGATTCACATAGTCTGGGATTGAATAGTTTCTAACAATTTCAAAGGGCAGATTGGCCCCCGGCCAGGCCTGCATAAACACAGCCGGCAAAGCCGACCCTCCCATGCCTGCATAAACAACATTCTGTATTTTACTTTTGTCGATAGAGCTTAAGTCCGCATCAAAGTCGTGCTGGAGCTGCTGCCATTGTTTTTCAGCAATCCCAAGAGCATCTTGGGCATCGCGCTGGTGAATATATTTAAGATCATCAAGCATATTTTAAGTAGTTCCCCTCTTCTGCTACCTATTTTAGCGGAAGTTACCGAGTTTTACGTGAGGTAATTACGTAATGCCCCGATCCGGCTATAATCACAGCTGCTAAAAATACAGCGGCTGTCGAGCCAGGGCCGGTATTTGGTACTTCGGTAGGGGTTTGGGTTGGCTTAGGCTCAGTAGCCGTTGGAGTGGTGGTTACCGGTTTAGTAGTTGGTTTTGTTGTTTGTACAGCAACCGGGGCTTTCTTAGTGTCATCATTTTTTAAGGCATGGTGCACCCAGCGACCGCCAAACAATACAATCAAGATTAGCACTAAACCAATCACCCATTTGTTGAGGGCCCAGTCCAGTTCCGATATCTTCCAATCTGGTTTTTTCCATCTCGACTTAGTAGCTTCTTCAAACTCTTTTGCTTCTAGCTCTTCGTCTGGTCTTATTTCTTCCACATCAACTCCTTATCAATAGCTTAGAGCTAATTTATATCATAAAAATGACAGGCGCTCAATTAATCTGTACTTGTAGTTACTGTAAGGTTTTTGCAAAGATAAACCTTACAACCTCATCGGCCACTATTTTAGTTATGGGGTCTTTATTTGGCCCCCAGGTCATAAAATCTAACATTCTGCGGTCAACGCTCGCCAAACTAAGCATTACGTACTCGGTTAATGTCAGGTTATCAAACTTCGGCCGTCCGTTACTGCCAAGCTCAATTAAGCCCTCCTCGACCAGTTTTTTAAATGCTGGTGTTTGATTTACTGTGCTTGGCACTACCTGGTACGGAGTCCCCTGCTTAGATACTTCAAACTTTTGGTCGATAACCTCTAATGCCCGCTCAACTAATGGTCTAATTATTTGGCCGAGTTTTGGGCCGTCAAAGCCTAAGGTTTGATCAAACTCCTCCCTGCTCAAGCTGGTTTCGTTAACCCAGGCCTCGATTGGCTGTTTGGGTGCTTGCCTAACCCGCTCCCAAAAATCATCTGGCAAAGCCGCACTAATATCTCGCTTTCTTTTAATACCAACCGTGTTTAAGATTTTATAGACAGCCGACATTTTATTGCCAACAACGTGCTCTGAGCAACCTAACAAAGCCCCAATTTCAACATACGTGAAGCCGGCTCCGGCTAGCACTGCCATTTTATTTTGATCAGGGCTTAAAGCTTCGTGAATTTTGTAGCCAGTTGCTAATAGACCGTTTACATAATCGGTTTTGAGTAGTACTGGGCTAGCTTCATTGGCTGCACCCCCAAGCGCAAGACCACCAAGCGGCCGCTCTACGGGCGCCGTAGCTACAGAATCGCCCTCAACAACCACCCCTCTTTTGAGCTCATGTTGTCTGGCTTGGGGCAACATCTATTCTCGCTATATTCCTACATCATTCCCATGCCGCCACCCATATCCGGGCTTGGCGTCGCAGATTTTGGTTCTGGCACGTCTACCACTAGCGCTCCCATGGTCATAGCTGTGCCGGCGATACTAACGGCATTCTGCAGGGCCTCACGAGTTACGCGGGCTGGGTCAATAATACCGCCAGCTTTAAGATCAATAAGCTTGTCTGGGCTATTTACGTTGACGCCTAGTCCGGGTTTACCGGTCTTAACCTGTGGCAGCCATTCGTCAGCGTTAATCCCAGCGTTACCAAGAAGAATCCTAAACGGTTGCTCCATAGAGTTTTTAAGTATTTGAGCCCCGGCAGCCACTGAATCGTTACCATCAGTTTTGATAGTTTTAGCTAGATTCACTAAGGTTACGCCACCTCCTGCCACAATTCCGTCTTCTAGGGCTGCTTTTACAGCCGCTACGGCATCGTCTACTCTGAATTTCTTTTCCTCAATTTCGGTTTCAGTTGCACCACCAACCTTAATTACGGCTACCTTACCGCTTAATGCTGCTCGGCGTTTTTCTAGCTGTTCTTTATCGTACTCGCTGGTAGCGCTATCTATTTGTTTGTTAATTTGAGCAATTCGCTCTCTTACCGCTGCCTTGGAACCGGCACCCTCGATAATCGTTGTCTCGTCTTTAGTAACAATCACCTTGCGGGCTGAGCCAATTACGGTTAATTCAGCGTTTTCAAAGGTCACACCAAGGTCTTCGGTAATAACTTCGCCGCCGGTTAGAATGGCCAGATCAGCCAAAACTTCTTTACGACGGTCACCAAAGCTTGGAGCCTTAACGGCTACAGTATTAAATACGCCCTTTAAGCGGTTAAGGATAAGCGTGCCAAGAGCCTCACCCTCAACGTCCTCAGCTACAATCACTAGGTCTTTCTTGCCACTTTGAGCTAGTTTTTCCAAAACCGGCAAAAATTCCTGGATAGAGCTAATTTTTTGGTCAGTAATTAGTATTGCTGGCTTATCGTACACAGCTTCCATGCGAGCAGTATCCGTTACCATATATGGGCTAACGTAGCCACGGTCCATAGTAAAGCCTTCTACGACTTCACTCTCCAGTGCCAACCCCTGGCCTTCTTCTACAGTTACGACTCCGTCTTTGCCAACGCTAGTTATGACTTCGGCAATCAACTTACCAATCTCGGCGTCGCCAGCTGAAATGGTAGCTACTTCTGCCACTCGGTTTTTCTTACTGCCAATATCCTCAGATAATGTGCTGAGGCGAGCAATAACATCGGCTGCTGCGGCCTCTAGGCCTTTTCTAAGTAGCATTGGGTTGTGGCCAGCAGCAATTAGCTTGTTGGCCTCATTTAAAATATGGTAGGTCAAAACTGTAACGGTAGTGGTCCCATCACCAGCTACATCATTCATCTTGCTAGCTGCCTGCTTGATAAGCTCAGCGCCAACCTTATAGCCTAGTGTTTCATCATCTTTATCTTCTAGCTCAACACCTTTGGCAACAGTCACACCATCGTGAGTCACAGTTGGACCACCGTAGCTCTTGCTAATAACCACGTTACGGCCTTTCGGACCCATAGTGGTTTTAACTGCGTTATATAAAATTTCGGCGCCCTTTAATACTCGGGCTCTTGCATCTTCATCGTAAAAAACTTTTTTGGCCATTTTATATCCTCCTATTTTACGGTCGCAATTATATCTTCTTCTTTTACTAACATGTACTCTTTGGAGTCTACTTTAACGTCTGTATTGGTGTAGGCCTTGTAAACTATGCGGTCACCCTTTTTAATCTCCTTAACATCCTTGCCGACAGCTACAACTTTAGCGGTTTTTGGTTTTTCGGCAGCTTTGTCTGGCAAAAATATGCCACTGGCAGTTTTAGTTACAGCCTCTTCTGGCTCGGCTACTACCCAGTTAGCCAATGGTTGAAGTTGTGAACTCATACGTTTTCCTCCTTGTTTATTCGGTTTTAAGCACTAGCACTCTGCCTATCAAAGTGCTAGTTGTCTAGCACTCATAATATAAGAGTGCCAGTTTTTTAGTCAAGTAGCTGTTTAAAATGTAGTTGACGCTTTGGCCTTTTTGTTTTATTATCTGTCAATCGAACGAACGCCGTAGACGGCCGGGCCAGACCGGGGTTGGAGCCGCTAGGCAGCTCTGCCTCGTGGTCATCGCCTGTGCTTCTAGCGTCTCGTTCGCGCTCAACATCCACCCGCAACCGCGTGAAGGGAGGTGAACTGCATCTACGTCCCGCTGGACGTAGCCCTAGTCTGGACAACGATCGTCGAGGACCCCCTCAGGTACCTTACCTGGTTCTACTTCGGTCCTGACGTACCGTCGGACGTGCCACTGCCCCGGCCTGGCCGGATAGCTGAGGCCGTCAGCCAGACTGCTAGAGGACCGCCCTGAACTACTCTCGGCGGACGAACTAACTCTACAGTGCAAGTGCGCAACCGGTCGGGTGAGGCGTGCCTGTGCCCCGAAGATGCACGCGCACGGGCGCCCCAAGCCCACGCTCGATCCGTTCAAACCACTCGCGAGGACGAGAGGAGGTGTTCTCCCGAATGTTCCTGTTCAAGTTCCCGCCCGGGCTTTGGCTGCTGCCGGTCGTGAGGCTCGATTCCGCTTCGGCGGATTTCGCAGATCGCGCCCCGCACAACCAGCCACGCCCCGTGGCGACCCGAACGCCGAACAGCCTTTCGGGGGGTTGAGCCCAGAAAGCAGGGGTGCCTCGCGCGGCAACGCGAGGCACCCCAACCCCCTCCAAGGGTTCGATTGCCAGTTCTCTACAGCCGTGTCCGCTCGCTTTAACCAGCTTGAGCCGACGCGGCTCTTTTCATACACAGGCAGTATTGACTTTATTGCGTTTTTGTTTTATTATCCTCTGGACCCGGAAGCCGGGAGCCTCCGAACATCTTCCGAAGGGAGGTGAAGCATGAGGAAGCACAAGCTGCTCATCCTGACGTGCCTGGGCGCCATCGCGGCGGCCGTGGCGCCGATCGCAGCCAACGCGGCGAGCTGGGCCTCGTAGCCGCCCGTTCGCTGCCGGCGAGTAGTCGCGTGAGTTCCGGCGAGAACTGACGCGACCAACGCGAAGAGGGGCCCGGGCATCCGCCCGGGCCCCCAGCGGCAAGTTCGTTGCTCTAGCAGCAACTCGAGCTCCCGCCAAAACATATAGTCCGCGCGATCCCATCTGGGGACGGCGGGCTTTTTCCTTTATAGACTTTATAAATTAAGCTTGATTATAAAAAAGTAGTGTTCGGGGGCCGGCCGTAGCCGGCCCCCTTGCGCTTCGTCCTAGATCTCGGCGAGGTCCGCCCAGGGGTCCTGGGGCTCGCGCCAGAAGAACTCGTCGAAGCCGAGCAGGTCAGCGACACGCTCCAGCAGCTTCGGGTTGCGACCCCGGGGCGTCGGCGGCTTCACGGGGTCGACCTTGCGGCCCGAGAGCATGTTGAGCTGGTGACGCATCGGCATCCGACGGATGCGGTGAACGGGAGTCGAGTTCTCGAGTGCCTCGAGACGCGCGGCGACCTGGCGGGCGCCCTTGACCATCCTGCCGGTCGTGTGCCGGCGGGCCGACGCGACGCGCGGGTGGCCGTTGGACCCAGGCAGGTCCAGGGCCTTGTCGAAGTGCAGCCCGAGCAGACAGCACGAGGCCTCGTGGTGGAGATTGGCCGCGGAGGTGTGGCAGTTGCCCCACTCCTCGGTGAAGAATGCGGCGATCTCGGCCGCGGTGATGGCAGCGGCAGCCTCCTCGATCGCATCGAGCTCGGCCGGGCCGACAGCGGACAGCGACAACTGTGCTGCGTCAGCAGACACGTATTGCTCCCCTCGTTGACGGGACGAATCATCGAATAGGCCTTTACAGAATAGCCTAACGATAGTCTAGTATTTTAGTCCTGTGCCTCTATAACGTCAAGGGAGTATTTTTATAATCTTTGTGCACAAATCAGCCAGTAAACTAGGCGGTTTTCTTGTTTTAGCCTTTTTGGCGAGCCTCCTTGTATAGCTCCATAAACCTAGTTGGGTTATTGTTGGCTTGTTTTAGCAATGAAACTACTTTTTGAGCTGATATTCCGTTTACTTCTTCCATAAATTTGAGTCTTTTTTCCAAAGCGTCTAACGACAAGTGGCGAGTCCCCATTCTTAATGGGATATCTCCGGTCGACACTTCTTTGGCCAGTTGTTTCATTTCTTCTCTTAGCAACACACTTTCGGGGTCTGTTGTCTGATGCGGTCGTTCTGGGTCCCTTATACGCAGTGGCCTACTAAAAAAATTATGCCCAACTCTTTGAACCGCAAAAGGCGACCTTTTACTGGATTCAGAATCTTTGCTGCCAATACCCCTGCCAAGAATTGTTTTATCGGTATACCAAATAGGTACATCGGCATTGTACCTAGTGCCGCTTTTATCTATCGCTATGGGTGGCACCATCCAGTGGGTGGCGCTAATTTTCGATGTCGGAAAGGCCTGTTCGGCCAATTTTTTTGCTATATCAAGTGTGGTACCAGATACCCGAACCTCATCGACTATCATAATGTTTTGGTTGTCGAGGCGAGCCGGTAAATTTTCGGTTTCTTTGCCTTTCTCTATATCACCACGACTTACCATAAATGCGGCTCTCAAGTCTTGTATGTCCTGGCCTACCGTAGTTCGGTCAACTTTTAGACCACCGGTTTCGTCTTCGTAGCTGCCTGTCTTTTCTAGCCATTGGCGTCTATCGATATTTAAAAACTTAAAGTCTGGCTTTTTCGGCACAACTGCTTCGTTGCCGGTTCTATCAGCAGCAAGTAGTGGCCACAAATAACTAACTAACCATGAAACTGGCCGAGCGGACTTATCCATAAATATTACCGTGTCAGCTCGCTCCTCCAATATTTCGTCAATGAGCATTGAGGTTAATAGCACATACCGCATTCTCATTAGCGGATCTTTTAAAATCGAGTACTCAAATGGCTTTTTTTCTTCGGCGGAAGTAGCCAGCTCGCCAAGCGGTTTACTGACCTTTTCTAAGTCTTTGGCTTCACTTTTTTTATCGGCTATTTCCTCTGCTGCCATTATTTATACAGCCTTGCCCTTACACGATATTTGCGGTTATGAAACTGTGAGTTAATAATCATTTAATTATTTTTGTTTTTGTAATTTACTACTGTTACATTAGCATAAACGGCTTAAATTTTCAAGTACCCTCAGGATAAAAAGAATCCCCAGCCGGGGGTCCCGGTGGGGGTGGACGCACAACTAGTTGAAGTCTTGGTTCACCCCTCGTGCGCGAGGGGCCAACGCGGCTCGTAGCGGACATTGTGGGCAGGCTCTGTGGAAGCAGCCTGCCTGGCATCCGGAATGACCCTGACGGTCTTCAAGCCTTGCTGGCCCCTCTGGACCTGCCTGTCGTAGCGCACGGTCTGCACGAGGAGTTGGAGCGAGTCGCTGCCTTTTGTAGTTCGCGGCCCAGGTCTCTAACCTGGCGTCCGCAAGCAACGACTTAGCCCCGATGGCAGCCTCCCGCTCCGCGAGCGCGGAGGCTGCTGGTGTTGGGGTAGAGCCGCGCCATGATCGCCTACATGGCCGTGTAGGCCAGAAGCTTACATGGCGCGGCGAGCGTCGGTCAGGCCGGCAGGTCGTCGGCGGCGCCGCCGCCAGAGCTGCTGCCCGCGATCGCGCCGCGCGTGGGCGGGTAGCCGTAGAAGCCGACGTCGTTGTCGCCGAGCGCGTAGAAGTTCTCCATCAGCTTGCCGGTGGTGCGGGTGCTCGTGTGGTTGGGCGGCATGCCCATCCTCCTTTGTCGTGCGTTGGCTTCGATATCTGAGTCTCGCTCAGCACTTAATCGAAGCGGGGTTTGGGCGATGCTACCACAGTAACAGCGCCAAATCCCGCTTCGATTTCTAACTTCAACTAGTTGTCAAAATGCAAGCTATCGGCTCTACCTTAATAGGGAGCTAATAACTCACCGAATCACCTTAAAAAGTGATGATGCATGCAATTTTACTCTTCGGATTAGGCAATGTCAATAACTTTTTGTCAATGGTTATAAGCTATCAAAAAACCGCCTATCTAGGCGGTGAGTGTGTTGCCCACTGATGGTCGGCCGAAGCCGACCATCAGTGGTAGAAAGAGTTGCGGCGGAGCGATGCTGCTAGAGCGGCAGCCCCCTGTTGGGGAACCTCGTCGTGGCGTCACGCCCCGGGTGGTGGGTCCCCACCCAGGAGGGGCGAGCTCCGGGGAGGATCTCCACGTCGAACGCCGGATCCAGCTCACGCTGCTGGCGGCCGATGGCGGCCCTCCTCAGCGTGGAGGCGTTCGAGCCGATCGGAGCCGGCTTGTCGCCCTCCTGGACGAACAGGAAGCCGCAGTTCCCGGCCCGGTCGTCTCCGGTGATGGCCGGGTCATCGAGCACTGCCTCGGCGCCCATGATCTGGGTGATGACGTGCTCGTGGGCCTCCTCGACTGCGTCGGGGTCGCTCAGGTCGAGCTCATCGAGCTCGTCCGGGTCGTCTCCGAGAACGATGTCGCGTGCTGGCGGATGTGGCATCTACCCTACACCTGACCCTCTCTTTTGTCGATCGTCGAATCGCTAACCTCTAGCGAACGTACGATTGCACAATTCTACTGCCGAGACTTTTACTTGTCAATGTTAGTTTTTTATGTGGTCGATGGCTTTTTTAGCAACCTCAACCTCGTTGTACGATCGTTTGGCCACTCTCTCCGGGTTGTTATCGTCTTGCGGCTGGTGCCGAAGCGCCTCAGCTTTTGGCCCATTGTATAAAATTGAAGTCTCGTGGCCCTTGCCCAGCAGCAAGACACTGTCGCCTGGCTTAGCCAAGCTAATCGCCTTAGCGACTGCTTCTTCCCGTTTATGGATCGTGAATAGATCTTTGCCTTCGGTTTTACCGGCTTTCTTGGCTCCGGCGGCAATTTCGGCCATAATTTCTTGGCCGTCCATGTCGCGGTCATCCTCTTCAGTAATAATTACTATGTCGCTATACTTTCCGGCCACCTGCCCTTGCAGAGGACGCTTGGCCACATCTCTGCGGCCGGCACTGCCAAAAACAGTAATGATTTTACCTTTGGTAACCGGCCCTACTTCCTTTAAAAGTTTTTCAAAACTATCTGGTGTATGAGCATAGTCAACAATTACTGCAAAGTTCTGGCCGGCATCAACACTGGTCATGCGCCCGGCTACGCCCCTAATGCCAGCTACCCCGCTTTCAATTTGGGCCTTACTAAGACCGAGCGCTCTGCCGACAGCCACCGTTGCCAGTGCGTTATAAACATTAAAGCCACCAGCCACGTTAATTCTAATGTCATAAATATCGTCGTCGATCTTGGCTTTAAAGTTACTGCCCATCTGGGTGGTAGTAACCGATTGAGCTCTAAGGTCGCCGTTTTTCACACCGTAAGTTAGCGGGTTGGCAATTGCTTTTACAAAGTATTTGGCATTGTCGTCGTCAGCGTTTATAACCCCTACCCTCAGGCCCTGTCGGTTGCGATTAGCTTGTTTGAACAGACTAACCTTAGCTTCTCGATAACGCTCAAAAGTCCCATGATAATCCAAATGCTCAGGGCTTAGATTGGTAAAAACAGCGAGGGCGTACGGCACACCCCAGACGCGGTGTTGAGCCAACGCATGGCTGGAGGTTTCAAGCACTAGCCACTCAGCTCCATTATTTTTTATGGTTTTGAGAGTTTTTGCGAGGCTCAGAGCGCCGTTTGTAGTCATCCTAGTGTTGTTGGCCATTGGGCCCCTGCCATCGCAATAATCGGACTCTACGGTCGTAATGTAGGCAACTTTCTTGCCGGCACTTTTGAGTAGTTGGGCAATAAAAGCTACGGTGCTAGTTTTGCCGTCGGTGCCAGTCACGCCTATAACTTTTAGGTTTCTAGCCGGAAAGCCATACAAAGTTTCGGCAATAATCGCCTCGCCTAGATGACCATATGGTTCAATCGTCCGAAATAACTCGGTTGGGACTAATTTTTTGACGATTGTTCTAACTCCAGCCATATCTGTCTATGAAATTATATCAGCTAATGCCCTTTAGGCTATGCCGCTATATTGCGTATTGGCTACTTTTATTGTAATGTATGTTTAGTCTTGAGCTGATTTTCCTGCTCAGGAAGTTGTCCGAGCCAAGGAGTAAGTTAGGTGCCCCGAACGACATCAGACTCTCTGCTTCAAAGCAGCCCGGTGGCCCTAGGGCTGACCCGGCTGGTCTGCTGCACGCTGGTCGCACTCTGGCCCCTCGACAGCCTGAGCTACAAGCTCAGGCAGAGCCGCCTCCAGCGGGCCCGCCGACGCCGGTCGAGGTACTACCGCCCCTACTAGAGGAGAGTTCACGTGATCTTGGGACTCGAAATCGGACTACCGATCGCTGCTCTGGTAGCCCTTCTGCTCCACCACCACCTCTACCCCACCAGCCTAAAGTGGGCCAAGGAGATGGCCAAGAACTTAGGCCTCGAGGAAGACGATGAGTGACCAGACCATCGTTCTCATCGGCTTGTCGGTTCTGCTGGTTGGCCTGGTCGTCTTCCTGGTGAGGCGCGGCCTCGTGAGACGAATGTAGGTGGAGGCAAACACTAGCCTCCACCTACCGCCCCGTAATTTCAATGGTCTTTGGCTCCTGCCTTTTGGCAGTCGTAGCAATTCCTGCCCAAGTTACGGGGCAAAATTATATCTTTTGAGCTAAAATACTGAGGTTGCATGAATATTCTGGGAATTGAGACTAGCTGTGATGAAACCGCTGCCGCCGTTGTTAAAGACGGAAATATTTTATTATCTAACGTCATTGCTACTTCCCTGGATCTCCATAAAAAATACGGTGGAGTTGTGCCAGAAATTGCCGCACGTAGTCATATCGAGTCGATTATCCCCGTTATTGAACAAGCTTTAGCCGACGCCGAAACAACTTGGGACGAGATAGATGGCATCGCGGTCACCAAAGGTCCTGGCCTAATTGGCAGCTTAATCATCGGTGTTCTAACTGCCAGGACTTTGGCAATCGCCAAAAATATACCTTTGTACAGTGTTAATCACGTTGCTGCCCATCCTTACGCAACCTTTATTACAGATGGTAAAGTATCAAGCTTACAGCTACCCAAAGCTGCCCCGGAGTTCCCTGCCCTGGCCTTAATCGTCTCTGGTGGCCACACACAATTGGTTCTCTTTAAGAGTCATGGTGACTACAAAGTGCTCGGTCAAACATCAGATGACGCCATAGGCGAAGCTTTTGATAAAGTAGCTAAAATTATTGGGCTTCCCTACCCTGGTGGTCCATCTGTCGCCAAGGCAGCTGAATCGGGCGACGCCGAGTCAGTAAAACTGCCTCGTGCCAAGCTGAACAACCCCTACAGCTTTAGTTATTCTGGATTAAAAACCGCCGTCTTACGTGCCGCGCAAGAGATGGTCGGAGCTGATTACACACTGCCCTCCCACCAACTGCCCAGCCTACTTTCCAAAAAACAGGTAAATAACATCGCGGCCAGCTTCCAGAAAAATGCTATTGAGATGCTATTAAAACCGCTCCAGCTAGCTATAAGTGAATATGCCCCTACCTCTGTTATTGTGGCTGGCGGAGTGGCAGCTAATCAAGAGCTCAGACGCCAACTAACCAATATCTCGCCTGCTCCCATACTAGCCGATGTTAAGTTATGCACCGATAATGCCGCTATGATTGCAGCCTATGCTTTTTATAACCAAACCGGCACTTTATCTGATGCATCTTCCCTGCCCCCAGATCCAAGCCTAGAAATGTAAGGACAGCGCCTTATAACAGAGGTAAATTGCACTTTTTTAGCATACTTGTTATGCTTAGTCCGAAAACAAAAACGGGAAACAAAACATCAATTTGAGCACTATTTGGTGGGCTTTTCACGTGAAAGGTCTGTTGATTAGTGCTCGTTTCCCATTTTTAGCTACTATTACCTCTGTTAAAACACTGATATACTAGCAGCTAGATTATGAAATTTTCATCAGCGTACGACCCCAGTAAACACGAGGCCCAAATATATTCCCTTTGGGAAAAGGGCGGGGCATTCAAGCCACAACATGATGCCTCCAAAGGGTACTTTAGCCTTGTAGCCCCTCCGCCAAACGCTAATGCCAACCTTCATATTGGCTATGGATTAGTAAACGCTATAGAGGATATTCTTGTTCGTTATCACCGCATGAAGGGTGAGAGCACACTTTATGTACCAGGGGCCGATCACGCCGGCTTTGAAACACAATCAGTCTACGAAAAACAGCTGGCCAAAGAAGGGAAGAGCCGTTTTGATTTTACGAGGGACCAGCTCTACAAACAGCTCTGGGATTTTGTGGCCAAAAACAGGGGTAATTTTGAAAAGCAGTTCAGGACTTTAGGCGCTAGTTTCGACTGGGATTACTACACTTTTACATTAGACGATAAGGTTATAAAACAGGCTTACTCGACCTTTAAAAAAATGTGGGATGAAGGCCTTATTTACAGAGGTGAAAGACTTGTGAATTTTTGTACTTTTCACGGTACAGCTTTTGCCGATATAGAAGTTGAATATAAGGACGTCGCTGGGCACCTATGGTACATAAAGTACCCCTTAACCGACGGTAGCGGGGAAGTGGTGGTAGCCACAACCCGCCCCGAGACTATGCTTGGCGACACAGCTGTTGCCGTTAACCCTATAGACGCCCGTTACAAAAAATATATTGGCAAAACCATTACGCTGCCCTTAACGGGTAGGGAAGTGCCGATCATAGCTGATGAAATGGTGGACCCCAATTTTGGTACCGGGGCAGTTAAGATAACACCGGCTCATGACCCTAATGACTACGATGTAGCCCAGCGGCATTCGTTACCAATGATTACAGTTATCAGTCATGAAGGCAAAATGGAGCACTCAGTGCCCGAACTTTACAGAGGTAAAACTGTAGAAGACGCCCGAAAGTTGGTGGTACGCGACCTAGATTCTAAGGGCTGCCTGGAAAAAACAGAAGATTACTTGCACAGCGTGGGCCATTGCTATAAGTGCGGAACGGTTATTCAGCCGCTGTTGCGTGACCAGTGGTTTGTTGATATGCAACCCCTAGCCAAAAAGGCCATTGCTGCTCTTAAGGACAACCAGATAACCTTTTATCCCGACACCAAGCGTGAACAGCTCATTACCTACTATAGGGGTCTTCGCGATTGGAACATTAGCCGGCAGATTGCCTGGGGCATACCAATCCCTGCTTTTCAGAATGTTGAGGACGATCAAGACTGGATTTTTGACGAAAGAGTAAAAGAAGAAATTATAGAGTTCAAAGGCAAAAAATATCGCCGCGATCCCGACGTTTTTGACACCTGGTTTTCATCCAGTTCCTGGCCATATGTAACCCTCGACTACCCAGACGGTGAAGCCTTTAAGAAGTTTTACCCTCTGAGCGTTATGGAGACTGGTGGCGAGATTTTGTACCCCTGGGTTTCACGCATGATAATGCTTGGGCTGTACGTAACCGGTAAGGTTCCGTTTAAAGAGGTCTATATTCACGGCTATGTAATGGCCGAAGACGGATCTAAGATGAGTAAAAGTATTGGTAATGTAATTGACCCAACCGAAGTTATAGAAAAATACGGCTCCGACGCCCTACGGATGGGTATCATTGCTGGACGCGTACCAGGAGTTAACAGGGGTTATGACAGCCGAAAAGTCGAGGACGCCCGCAATTTTGCCAACAAGCTCTGGAATATTTCGCGCTTTATTGAACCCAAAGTGACGTCCGCCGATCTGGCCTCGCCCAAGCCCAAAAACTTATCCGATCACTGGATACTTAACAAGTTAAGTATTTCCAGCAAGGAGATTAGTCAAGCTATCGATAACTACGACCTGGCTGGCGCTTATGAAAAACTCTACCACTTTGTATGGGATGACTTTGCCGACTGGTACATCGAAGCCAGCAAGGCAGGGGAGAACGCTGGGATTTTAGCTCTGGTTTTAGAATCAAGCCTTAAACTTGCCCACCCATTTGCCCCATTTGTAACAGAAGCAATCTGGCAAGAACTGGGTTGGCGCAAATCAGTCCTAATTACCGAGGATTGGGAACTAAAGCTACCAGCCTACGACCCAAGCAAAGCCCGTGAATTTGAGTCTTTGATGAAAATTGTTAGTGAGGTTAGGAACCTGGCTGCTGATATTGGCCTTAATAAGCCCAAGTTGGCATACAAAAAGTCCGAGCTTATTAGCGCCAACGCTGATCTGATCAGCCGGTTAGCAAAACTTGGCAGCATAGAAGCTCTTGAGTCTGCCCAAGGTATACGCCTGGTGAGCTCAAAACAGCCTGTCTGGTTAGCATTGGAAGCTAAAGAGGCAAAAGACTACGTTGCTAAATTAGAAAGTCAAATAAAGGCTTGTGAGGAGTCTATCAAGCATTTAGAGGTTCGCCTGGCTAATAAGTCTTACCTAAATAACGCGCCTGAGAGCCTAGTGACCGAGACTAAGCAGCAACTCAAGTCTAACCAAGAAGTTCTGGGAGTATTAGAAAAGCAGCTGGCAATTTTTGTGGCGTCAGTCGAAGCTTAGAGTTTCTTTAGTGCGCTTTATGCCTTCTTCGGGCTGGTAATCGTCGAACCACTGCACCCTCCAGCCGAGCTTATCAGCTGCCATTAGATTAGTGCGGCCATCGTCTATTAATAAAATCTCCTCGGGCCTTACCCCGGCCGCCTTCTGGGCTATCTGATAAATTCGACTTTCTGGCTTTATAGCCGCTTGCTCAGATGAGTCAATCACGGCCCGGTAATTAACCCGCGGTATTAGGCCCTTGGTTCTGAGTTTGTCCAGAATGCCGGGCATGCTATTGGTCATAATACCGACATCGTAGTGTTTGGCAGCCCACTCAACTAGCTCCTTGATGCCGGGCATGGGCTCGATTGCGTTTAAGTAGTAGCTCATCCAATCAAAATTTTTTAACCCAAGCTCACGACTCATCAGTTCATTAAAGTCTTTAAGACTGATTTTGCCCTTACAGACTCGGTCGTTATGACGCCAAAAAAGAGTCTCAACAACGTCGGCCGAGGTATGGGCCTCTTTAGCGATTTGGGTAAACGCTCGGTAGAAAAAGCGAACTAAAACGCCGTTTAAGTCAAAATAAATAAATCGAATGCCACTCCTGGAGACCTTTTTGTTGTAACTTGGGGCCTTGATGCCGAGCAATTGTTCAAAGCTGGAATCCGTAGCCTTAGCAATAGCTGCGACTGTAAAAATTGACGGGGATTTTATTGCCCCACGCTCAATTTTAGCAAGCGTAGAATAACTGAGCCCTGTTTTTTTACAGAGTTCTTCCTGCGTTAAACCGGCCTGTCTTCTGGCCTGTCCAAGACGCTTACCTAAGGTCTTTTCGTCCACACCCATCTAGCCATATAATACCAGTTTTGTGATAAATGATTGAGGTATTTTAAAAAATAACGTTCAAAAATAGTAAAAATAAAACAAACAAACCAAAACCGATTAGTGCTGTGGTATAGATCGTGGTCCTAATATTGTCAGCCCCGCTGCGGTTATAAATCTTAGGGTAGAGCCAAATGCAGGCCCCGAGCGCTAGTAAGAAACTGGTTACTAATGAACCCATGATCCCATCATAGCAAATTGGCGGAGAGGGAGGGATTCGAACCCTCGGTACGTTACCGCACACTTGTTTTCGAGACAAGCCAATTCAACCACTCTTGCACCTCTCCTCGTGTTAACAGGGGTATTATAGCTCAACTTGGCGAAACCTGTAGATATGGCTACAATTAAGCTCATGCTTATACTCAAAAAAATATTACTCGTTCTGGTCGCTTCGTTATTTACAACTTTATTGTTCGCAACCGCTTGGTCAACTGGGGTCATCCGTACTGTTGGTACGCCCGCTCCAATTAAAAAGACCTTGAACGATAGTGGCCTTTATAGTTCGGTGCTAGGTAGTTTTTTGGATCAAGCCAAACAAAGTACCAGTAGTAGCGGTGAGGTGTCGCTAACTGATCCGGTAGTCAAAAAGGCTGCTAACCAAACCTTTACTCCTCAGGTTTTGAAAGATACAACCGAAAAGATTCTAGACAGCACCTATAAGTGGCTTAATGGCGATACCAAGTTACCAGACTTCAAACTAGACCTATCAAGCTACAAAAACAGTTTTGCAGCCAACGTTGCGGCCGATGTACAGACTAACCTAGCGAGTCTACCAGCCTGTCCCACAAATGTTCGGGCTGACAGTTTTGATGCCTTGAGCGCCACCTGTTTACCGAAAGGTACCACAGCCGCTACAGCCGCTGCACAAGTGCAGTCCAATTTGTTAAACGGTAAGGGCTTTTTGGATAATCCAGTGCTTACCGCTAATGATCTCAAGCTAAACGGTTCAAATACCTCCGTATTTACTGACCAGCTCAATAAGGCGCCTAAGTACTTCTCTTGGTTAAAGAAGGCCCCTTTGATCCTTGGGTTAATAACTGTGCTTCTCGCAGCAGCTATAGTTTTCTTAAGCAGCAGTCGAGCTAAAGGCATCCGACACATTAGCTTTACTCTGATATGGGTTGGAGCCTTAATGTTAGCCTTTGCCTGGGCTCTTAACTGGCTAGTTTCTAGTAAGCTTTCGCAGCACATCAACATAAACAATAATTTGGTTCTGCAGGAGAAAGTCCAGATATTAGCAAAAGATATAACCAAGATTATCGACAAAAACTACTGGGTTTTCGGTGGCGTGTACGCCGGTCTTGGCCTTATTGGACTAGGCTCACCGTTTATTATGAGCCGCTTGGGTGGCCGAAAACCAAAAGCCCCGAAAGCAACGACTGAGGTAGAGAAACCGGCTCCTAAAGACCTAGATGGGCCAAACCCCGAAGCAACGAAACCAACCGAAAAACCACAAGAATCTCCCAAGAAAAAAACAATCAGCATCCAATAGTTAGCTTGCTTGTGCTAAATTGTCTGCTAGGAGGCAACTTTAGTTATGTTTAGCGAATTTAGAAAATTCATACTACGCGGCAACGTTGTGGACCTGGCAGTTGGTGTAGTTATTGGTGCGGCTTTTAACAATGTTGTTCAGGCAATGGTTAAGGATATGATAACTCCGATTATCTCGACCTTTGGTGGCACGCAACACTTTGCCGATGCTCATTTTACTATCCGCGGTAGCCAATTTTTATATGGTGATTTTATTAATGTTCTAGTGTCTTTCCTGGTAATTGCCTTGGTTGTCTTCTTCTTCGTAGTTCAACCTATTAACAAACTAACGGAGCTAGCGATGCGCGGCAAAATTCCTGAAGATGCAACCAAGAAATGCCCACACTGCATAAGTAGTATCCCCAAGGAAGCCAGCCGCTGTAAGTTCTGTACGTCGCAGCTAACAAAGGCGGCCGCTAAATAGTGAGCCGCGCTACTCCACTACTGATTCTGGAGTATGCGGGGACCGCGAGAAGCGGCAAAGGAACAATTGTTAAATATTTGGCCGATAAGTACTCTGGTGTCTGCGTCGAGGAAACAGGCATAGATTACCGGCTGCTAACAAAACTTTTATTGGATGATGGTTCTATAAAGGGCACAAATAGTCTGAAAGAGGTAGAGACCATAATTAATAAGTTGGGTCTAAAAAAATTAACTAATCTCGTGATTGCGAGAGACCAGTTTGTAGAAAAATTTGGCCGCGAAGCTTTCTACAGACCAGCCGTTAATGATTTTGTTGCCACTCTTGGCCAGGTAGAACTTGTTAGGTCGGCTGTTAAGGGTGGGTTTCTAAAACGGATCGAGACACTCAGAGACACAGACGAGTGCAAGGCAGTGCTAATAGACGGCCGATCGCTATCTAAGTTGCTAGAAGCCGTTCCAAACACAAAAATTTTACTCAAAACTTTTGTACATTGCTCTTCTTTTGAAGCTGGGCTGCGTGAATGTAATAGAGAGAAAATTGATCCCGCAAGCCAACAGGGAAGTCGCATAATTGCTAGTTTGGCCCAGCGTAACAAACAGGACGCTGAAAGATCTATCGACCCCAATAAGCCAGAGGCCAAAGCCATAGATTACTGGGGTGGAACGGAAATCCAAGAATTATCAAAAAAATTAAACTCAGCCAAAACCATGAATGACTATTTGGATCTGGTCCATCGAGATAGCCTAACCAACGATAAGTTGCCAGTAGGAATTGGTAGGAAAGCGGTAAAAACTGGTCAGCAAATCTACTTCGATACCTCGGTGTTCAGACTATTTTATAATCCTAAAGACACCATGCTAAAGGCAGCCGAATTAATGTACCAGGAGGCTATCGGAGCGAGTTAGAGGCTTTTTAGTAGTTTTACAATTTCCCGTACTAACGCTAGCCAAAACTGCCTGAAATAAACTACGCTAACCAAGAACGCAGAGGTGATAATTAGAGCGTTTTCTGATGTTTCATTGTAGTAATGATCGGTTAAATGCAGCCACATGCCAGTCTCGTCAACCGCAAGAGCCAAGCCGATACCGAATAACATGGCTAACCAGATTGGCGGCTTGTCTTTTCTGACTATGGATAAGTATCCCGTGACGGCTAGAATTAGAAATCCGTAAGTAAAATGATGCACATGTTGGCCGTGAGCCTGCAAGAATATATTGGGGTCAAGTCTAACCATTAGTCGAGCGATAACAAAGGTTGGGATAAAAGTGAACAATATCCAGAAATGCTGGTCCTTGTACTTTTTGACTAACAGGTCATTATAGATAACCTTGATAATCGAAATCAAACTCTTAAATAAGCTTTTCATAATTTTGATGGTGCCCTCAAGAGGATTCGAACCTCTATCGCCGGCTCCGCAAGCCAGTGTTCTATCCATTGAACTATGAGGACTTCAAAAGTGCTGGATAACCAAGCCTTGCCATTATTTTTCCGTGAGAAAAATAGGCTCGAACAGGGGTGATTATAGCAGGCTTATCTGTTTATTACCAGTTAGAAACGTAGACGCCTGGTTAGGCTTTCAATTCTATCTAGCGTCTTTTCTTCGTATGGCAAGTGTTCTTCAAGAACAGCCAATATCTTATCTTGGTCACCGGGATCAAAGTAAGCCGATACCGGCGGCATAAACCTTTTAATCGGCGTCAGGTCAATACTTGTTAAAATTCCGTCCTGGACTACTGAGAATGTCTTAAATAGGTTGAACGGGTAAAGTTTTTCTTCGATTTTTAGGCCATCACCAGAAACCTCGTATTTAAGTTGTCTGGGCGAACGCCGAGCAAAAATACCAACAACCACGCCAAGGGTTATGATTATGCCGCTGCCAAAATAGTCACCGGACAATAACCAAAGACCGACAGCCAACAGAACCGTCGCCACAGCCAGAGCGACAAACCAGGCAAAGCCCTGTTTGTGGTCAATATATTCGGAGGCCGTCCACGAAAAAGACAAACCGTCATTAGGAGTTTTGTCTGTGGCGGTTGCGGCTTGGTTATCTGGTTTGTAGTCAAATGATGTTTCTTGCTCTGCCATAGTTCTAATGTTTATTGTAGCCGATACTAATTTATAAAACTACGCTAGCAATCTCAATAAAATAGCCCACCTTTCAGGTGAGCAATTTTATTGGCGGAGAGGGAGGGATTTGCCCCACAAGTAATTTGCCTGACGGCAAATTCTTTCGGGCCCGGCTCGCGGTGTTCGCCTTTCGCCTCTGGCTCAAACTCACACAACGCTCCGCCCGTTCAAATCCCGCAAGCCAAGCAGTTGGCTTGCTTCACCATTCCCAACCAATAAAATAGCCCACCTTTCAGGTGAGCAATTTTATTGGCGGAGAGGGAGGGAT